>CAZFMY010000016.1:7520-87243 GCA_964520345.1 uncultured Gemmatimonadaceae bacterium
CCGTGGATCAGGACCTGGTAGCTCACCTTGTCTTCGGGCAGGGTGCGTCCGCCCAGGCCGATCTGTTCGGGACAGAGGGCGATGCAGCCCTTGGCGGCAAAGCGGCGGGCGAAGTTGCCGTAAGCCGAATCGGGGTCGATGGCATCGTCTTTGCCCGGATGGCTATGGCCGTGCAGGCAGAGTACGGCAGGGGCCGGGAGCTCTATTTTGTGCGGCGTCAGCAGATAGGCGCTGGCCTGTAGGCCGGGGCGGGTCCAGTAGACGAGTTCTTCGACCAGGTACTGCGGATGTTCCTCGACCACCCGGCGCTCGAGCCCGAAGTCGATTTTTTCGGCGGGGAGTTCGCCGATGATCCGTCGCAGAATCCGCCGCGCTTTGCGTTGCCAGACCTGAAAGGCCGGTCGCGACGAGGCGTCGAAGGGCGTTTGACGCAGGTGGCTGTCGACGAGCTGGTGATAGAGATCGATGACCTGTCTGCCGTGGTCGTTCATTGCCACACCTCCGAGAAAATCCGCAGCCAATTGCCGCCGAGTATTTTGAGCATATCCCGTTCTCCATAGCCGCGGTCGGCGAGCGCTTCCGCGAGTTTGGGAAATTGGGCCGGGGTTTCCAGCCCTTTGGGCTGGAAACAATGCGCTTCATAAGCGAGCGCGGTATTGGCGAAGGTCGAGGGGTACTTAGTACCCTGTTGGGCGCCGATATAATGCCAGAAGGCGAGCGGTTGATCCTGTGTATTGTCGGTGCCGAAGGCCACATGGTCGATACCGACGAGCTGCACCATATAGTCGAGGGCGTCGACGAAATCAGCGAGCGTGGCGTCGAAGCCATGGGGCAGAAAGGGGGCGAAGGAAGTGGCGCCGACGATTCCGCCCCGGGCGGCCAGGCGCTTGAGCGTCTCGTCTGCTTTGTTGCGCGGGTGGTCGCAGAAGGTATTGGAATTGGCGTGGGTAACGGCGACCGGGAGCGCGGATTCGTCGATGGTTTCGAGGGTGGTGCGGTCGCCGACGTGCGAAAGGTCGATGAGGATGCCCAGCTCGTTCATCAGTCGGATCGCATCGACACCGAAATTGCTCAGGCCGTCGTCGCGGCGTTCGTAAGAGCCGTTGCCCAATAGGTTGCGTTCGTGGTAGGTGAGTTGGATGATCCGCACCCCGAGCGCGCGGAAGAGGCGGAGGCGTTCGAGATGGTTTTCGATGGGCGAGGCGTTCTGAAAGCCGAGGATGATGCCTGTTTTGCCCTCGGCTTTGGCGGCGTGGATATCCGCGACCTCGTTGATCTGGAGAATGTCATCGCGTTGGTCGAAACGGCGCAGCCAGACGGCGATGTGGTCCATGGTCTGCTGAAAATTTTCCCAGGTGGCCACGGTGGCATTGATGGCGGTGAAACCGCCCTGGCGCAGGCTGGAATAGACCGTAGGACTTTCCCAGTTGCTGACATTTAGACCGTCGATGACGACGGCTTGTGCGTAGAGCTCGCTGGTATTCATGAACTGCTCCGGGTCTATCTGCTCATTGCTCGTTGACTCAGCCGATTGATGGGGAATTGCAGTGCGGTGGGCAAGGGGTAGCGATATTCATGATCGAGTATGGGCTTGGTCGAAGCGCTGGCCGATACGCAAGGCGTCGCCCAGAGGATTGTCTTTGTCTTCGAGCATATCGGCGACCAGCGGACCTATAGAGCCGCCGAATTTGAACCCGTGGCCGCTGCCGCACCCGGCGACGAGGATTCGCGGCGAGACTCGGTCGACGACGAAATCGTTGTCGGGGGTGTTGGTGTACAGACAGGAGCGGCCACCGACCAGTTCGGCGTCGGCCAAAGAGGGGATGCGCTCCTCGACAAAGCTCCGGGCGGCGGTGAGGAAATCGGGGGTCGGGTCGCGGTCGGTATCCGGATCGACCGTGGGACCTTTGCGGTCGCCGGCAATTTTGACCAGGCCCTCGGGCAGATAGGGGAAACCATACCAGTGTTCGTCGGCGGTGGGAAGGGTCCAGACCGGAAAGGTCGCGGCAGCATAGGGGGTCGGGTCGGCGGGTTTGAAGAAGGCCATCTGCTGGTGAGAGACGCGCAGGTTCTGTCCGAGATCGGGGCAGAGCTGGGCGACCCAGGGGCCGGCGGCGACGACGGCGAACTCGGCATGCTCGGTAGTGTCGCCACACCTGGCGGCGACACTCGCTCCTTGCTCCGACAGGTCCAGAACGGGCGTTTGCTCGCGGATCTGCACGCCGAGCGATCGCGCGAGACCGGCCAGGTCTTCCAGCGCTTGAGAGCTGCGCAGATAGCCGGCCCATGGGTCGAAGATCAGGGTGTCGCTGGGGCGAATGGCAAAGGCGGGGTAACGGCGTTGGGCATCGGCCAGGGAGAGGATTTGCAGACCCTCTGCGCCTTCGCCGAGCACTTCCCAGCTTTTGTACAGCGGGCTCTCTTTGCCGAAATCACGCGAGATCGTGAGCTTGCCGGTTTGGTAGTAAATAGCGCCGCTGAGCTGCTGGTGCCAGGTTTGCCACTGGCGTGTGGCTCTTTCGACGAGTTCGAGGTAGGGGCTCTGGTAATTGGTGCGGCGGATCACTTTGCAGAGGTCGGTCGACGAAGCGCGCAGGCCGCCGACGATGTCTTGCTCGAACACGCAGACACTATGGCCGCGGCTGCGCAGCTCTAAAGCGGTGGCCAGACCGAAGATCCCGGCGCCGATTATATGGATGCGCATGGCGTGTTGCTGAAAACGAGTTCGTGACAGGTGTATCCGCAGAGGCGGAAGTGATAGATCATTGTGCTCAATCTCTCGTTTTATGAGTCTCGAAAAAATCTTCGGCCCGGTCCAGGCTTTCAGCCCATATCTTGCTGGCGGCGTAGAGATTTCGGGGTTCGGCAGGTTCGGCGGCAGTGACCCGGGCAAAATCTTTGGGGTCCCTGCCGTATGCTCCGGTGGCGATGGAGTGATAGGGCTCGCGGGTGCGCTGCTGGCTGAAGCCGTAGAGATCGTAGTGGTCGGGCTTATGGGTCAGATGTTGGTAGACGGTGCTGCCGATCAGGCCACTGACACCGGTGATGAGGATCTTTTGCCTGCTCATGGATGCTCGTTTTGAAGTGGCCGCAACATACAGAGGATTATAGAGTTATTAGTCGATAGCAACTAGAGCTTGAGCAGACGGCGGGCGTTTTCGCCAAGAATGAGGCGTTTGGCATCGTCGTCGATATCGGCGGTAATGATTTTGCCGAGTTGTGGACGAGGGTCCATGAGCGGAATATCCGAGCCGAAGAGCACCCGTTCGGCTCCAGCTTCGGCGACGAGTGCTTCGATGACGCCGGGGGTGCGGAAGGTCGAGCAGGTTTCCAGGAAGAAGTTGGGAGAGTTTTTTGCTGCAGCTAAAGCCTGGCTGCGGTAGGGCTCGGTATTGCCGCTGTGACCGGCGACAAAACGGGCATTGGGAAAACGGGGTGCAGCACGGCCGAACTGCGCAGGGGTAGAGACTGGTTCACTGCCGGTGTGAGCGATGACGGCCAGACCGCGTTCATCGGCGAAGCTGTAGACGGGATCCCAGGCCGGGTCGTCAAGTGGGTATTTAGTGTAGGGGGGGTAGATCTTGATGGCTTTGAAACCAAGCTCGTCGATCGCTCGTTCCAATTCGGGTCGCACCGTGTCGGGCATAGTGGGAGAAACATAGGCAAAGCCTATAAAACGATCGGGGTGGCGGGCGACAAAAGCTGCGGTTTGGTCATTGCCGGATTTGCCGTCGGGATGAAAGATATTAAAGAGGCAGCTCTTGTCGATTCCGCAGGCATCCATGGCGCGCAGCATCCCGGCCGGGTCGTCGAGAAGACCGAGTGAGTCCCAACGGCCCACATGGCCGTGGAAGTCGATGATAAGATTTTCTGCTATCATGGCGCGGTCTCCAGAATCCGTTCAAGATTGCCTGCGCAGATGGCGGTGAGCGCCTCGTTGTCGATGTCGATGTGGTGCAGGTAAAAGAGCATCGGGCCCATAGCATAGCGGGGATAGAAGGAGCCGTAGAGGAAGCGCTCGGTGCCGAATTCTTCGATGAGTCTTTCAATGGCGCCCAGGTTTTCGAAACGGCTCAGTTCCATATAGGCGTTTGGCAATGCCTTGAGCAGGGGAGGCAGAGCCACGGTGTGGGTATAATGACCGCCGAGGAGCACGATGGTTAAGTCCGGGAAAGAGCGCAGCGTACCCATGATCTCGACCACAGCCGTATCGGCCAGGGAGATCCATAAGGGGATCCGTTCGGCCATGAGCCAGGCCAGTAAATCGCCGTAGATCCAGTCGACAAAGGGGATGCGGCACTCTTCGGTGTTGTGCAAGCGAACGCTCTGGACCTGGCCGGAACTGTGGAACTGGCGCAATTGCTCCAGTGAATCGGCCCCGGGTCCGGCGACCCACTGTGGGACTAGGGCATCGTGTTGCCATTGTGCCAGTGCCTCGTTGCCTTCGATGGCACTGATCGATTCGCCTTGGAGGCAATAGATCAGGCCGCGCTCGATGCCGTGGCGGTTCATTTCCGCGCAGAGTTCGGCGGGATTGTTAAAGGGAGAGGGGCGGTCGTGGCGGTGCCCGACGCCGATATTGGCGTCGAAGACCGGGACGCGAGGGCTGAAATTAAGAGTGGCCATCGGCTATTCGAGTCCTTCTCGTTTCTTGACGATATCCTTGTATTCGTAATAAGGTGCCAATTCGATGAGATCGATGGTTTCGGGGTCGAGCCGTTCGCGGACCGCATCGGGAAAGGGATGGCGCTGGCCGGTGAGCATGTGTTGGACATTGTAGCGTATAATCAAGAAGCGTCGGTCGCGGTCGGTGGGCTTCCAGGTCAGAGCGCCGTGCATGAGGTGTTCGGGTATGATGAAAACGTCGCCGGCACGGGGACAGGCATTGTATACGCCTGGCGGCACGGTATCGGCGATGTAGTCCTCGTCGTCGTCGCCCGGGTAGAACATTTCGCGCGGTCGGTCGAAGTGGGCCTTGTGTGAGCCGGGCAGCACGATCAGTCCACCATCGCCGGGGAATACATCCGTCAGATAGAAGAAGAAGACAAAGTCCGTGCAGCGCACCTGACTGTCTTCGACGTAATAGCGCCGCACGTCGGGGCGTTTGGAGGGTTGCCATCCGGCGTGTAGTTTGTGAAAGATATGGCGATGATGGTTGTGGCCGAGCGTTCCGCCGTTGAGACGGGGCCGGCGGTCGGTCAATTCCATGAGGATCGGCCAGGTAGTGGGGTGTCGAGTGAGGGCTTCTAGGCTTTTGTCAAAGGCGAAGCCGTGCTGGTAGCCAGTGAGATCGCGACGTTCGAGATCGGCGCCGAATTCGGGTGGCCACTCCTCGGGTGCCATGTTGATATAGCGATCGGCGGCTTTTTGGGCGGCCTTGAGTTCTTCTGCGCTGAGCACATTGCTCAGGTGAAGATAGCCCGTAAGGTCGAAGAAGTAGCGATTTTCGGGAGACATCATTCGGCGGGCCTCTTAGGCATGTGTTGGTGCATCGGGTCCTGGATTGCAGATTGACCTGTTCTGGTCGGCTAAATTAGCAGTTTGGTAAACGGTTTGCAAGGGGGCGGCTATAGTTGGAATGCTGTTCTGATCGCGAGGTCGGAATTGGCTTTCTTGCCCCGATATAAAGCGAAGAATAGAAGATTGATCTGGGGGTGACAAGCGACTATACTACCGCGCGGAGAGCTGAGGTAAGCAGCGGAAAAAGAATGTATCAGGTGCTTGGCCTGAATCTATGAGGCTTCATGAAATACCTGTTGCGCCTATCTCTGGGGTAAAAGGCCCCGGCATCAGATTGGGCGCTCTATTGTGTCACGTATGGTACGCGAAAGGAGACGGAAATGAGTGAAAAGTTGCGGTTGTTGTCTATTGGTGCGCACCCGGCCGATATTTTCGACCAGTCGGGTGGCACTATGGCGCATCACGTTGCTCGTGGCGACTGGGTCGGCTGTGTGGTACTGACACATGGGGCCAGAGTCCACGACAAGGTGATCAGCGATGATATGTTTCACCGGGAAGAAGTGCCGCAGAGTGATGAACTCGAGGCGCTGATGGCGGAACGGGCCGATATCAAGGCTGAGGAGGTGCGCCGGGCCTGTGCGATACTCGGTGTCGAGGATCTCTATTTTTTTGGCGCCGACGATGCGGTCTTGCTGGTGACCGAAGAGTTGGTGCGTCGTCTGGCGCAGCTTTTGCGCGAATTAAAGCCGGATATCGTGCTGACTCATTTTCCTAGGGAGGGCGATGGGTTGACCAATCCCCATGCGTTGTGCGGGCAGATCGCGATGCATGCGATGTCGCTGGCGGGCGGGGTCGATCCGGGTGATAGCCGCCCGCCGCACAAAGTCGCTCAAGTCTTTTATTTCGGCACCGGAGCAGCGGCGGTTCCGAGAAGCGTCTGGGATTCGGAGGGGGGCTACTACAACGATGTTTTCATCGATATCACCGATGTGGTCGATAAGAAACTAGCGTCGCTGGATTGCTTGGAAAGCCAGGGCTACGGCGGGGCCTATGCACGCAAGCGGATCGAAACCAGCGATGGCGCATTCGGCATGAGCGGGGGATGCGCCTATGCCGAGGGTTTCATCAAGGCCAACGCCGAGACTCACTACGTTCTGCCGTTGACCGAAAACGCATTGCGCCGTGCGCGTGCATCGGATCACGAACTCATCGAGGTCCAGTCGCTCAAGATTCGCACGGACTGAATAGCAAAATGAATGCTGCTCAATGCGGAGCGAGCGCTTCGAGATAAGTGCATAGTACGTTCATATTGCGGACGAAGTCGTGGATATAGAGCATATCGCTCGTCCAACGGCCCTCTTGGTCTTGGCTCTGGACGATCTTTTCGACTCTGGCGATCAGTGCTGCTGATGGGCCTTGCGCATTCGAATCTGCAATTCGGGCTGGATCGGTGTTGGAACCTGCTTCTTTGATCGTCTGATAGCGTGCTACTGCTTCGGGGACGCCGAAATGTCCCTGCCAGGCATAACCCTTTTTGCGTTCGCTGCTCAATTCGTCGTAGTCGTAGTGGATGCGTCCGTCCCGGTCCCCGTAGATCGGCCGGTTACTTTCCAATTCGTAGAAGCGGGCCCAGTGCTCGGGGGCGAGTTGGGAATGCTCCAGCCAATCGATCGCAGCGGGGATCGGCGCCAGGTAGCGGTTGTCGTCGGTATAGAGGTAAAGATTTAACAGGGTGCGGATATTGCGAGCGGTTACGGCGCTACAAGCGGCGGGCGGTTCGTATTTGCGGGCCCATGCCGGTTGGAGATCGCGGTCGTACTGTTGGGCCCAGCCTGCTTGGGGAGCAGGCAGCTGGGAGTGGAGGATGAATTCGCCGCCTTTGCGGGCGCTCTGCAGGAACGCTTCCCGGTCATAGCGTCGATGCGCCTCCAGCAGCACCGCTATACAGTCGTTGATGGTGTTGTCGTTGAAGGTGTAGTAGTCGTGGTATCCGCCGCGCAGGGGATACCACTGTGGCCAGCCGCCGTTCGGGTACTGGCTTTGCAGCAAGAAGCGGAGTCCGAGATCCACGGCCTCGCTCAGCCAAATCTCGTCGATGCTATCGCCGAGATCCATCAGGAAACTCAGGGCGCCCTGGGTAATTCGGTCGTCGAGGGTACAGTGCCCTTTCACTTTTTGTGGAGGGCTTGATGGAGTCAGTGAAGAGACTTCTGCTTTGTGGTCCCAGCCACCGGCCTGGCGTTGACCCCAGGCCAGTGCGAGGCCGGCGGCTCGGGCTGCGTTCAGATAGCGCTCATCGCCGGTGGCGCGATAGGCTCTGAGCAAAACCTGGCCGACGCTGGGGGTGCCTGGCGGTTGGATCCAAATTTCGCCATGGCTGGCCGATTCATAGAGACCTTCACCATAGCGCTTTTGCAGATCCAGTGAGTAGATGCCGAGATAGCCGCCGTTGGTGGTGATCGACTGGAGATAGGAGTTCGCTTTTTCTAGGGCCGTTCTAGCTTCTATCTCGAGATTGGCAGGGTAGGCGAGGCTTGCTGTGAGGAGGATTGCGGAAAGCAACGCGGCAGGCATTCAGTGCACCTGTGGCGAATCCACGTCGTCGCGTTTGCTGCTCCCGTCGAGTTGGCATTCGGCTCTGATTCGGGAATAGAGTTCATCGACTCGATCGGGATAGTCGCAAGCCACTTCGTGTTGCTCTTGGGGGTCTTCGCTGATGTTGAAGAGTTCCAGTTGGCGCTGGTTTCCATCTTCGCGGTCGATGAGCTTCCAGTCTCCCAGCCGCAGGCCGAGATTTTTTCCACCGCGAAAGTTCCAGTAGATATGTCGCTTCGGGTTTGGGCTCTCGTCGCCGTCGATCAGGGGCCAGATATCGACCCCGTCCCAATGAGGATCGGCTTCGGGACAGGCACCGGCCAGTGCGCTCAGGGTTGGCATCCAATCGACGATTTGTACTGGATGATCCATGGTGCCGGGTGCCAGATGGCCGCGCCAGTTGGCGATGGTCGGAGTGCGGATTCCGCCCTCGTAGAGTTGAGCTTTTACACCGCGGAAGGGGCTGTTGGAACCCAGGCGCGGGTAGGCCTCCTGCCAACCGGGATATTTATCGGTGCCGTGCAGGGGCGATTCATTGATCGCGCCGTTGTCGGAGCTGAAGATTACCAGGGTGTTTTCGCGTTGTCCGGTGCGTTCCAGGGCTTCGAGGAGTTGGGCGATGGCCGCGTCCATATGACTGGTGTAGGCGGCGTACTTTCTGAATGAGGCATCCTTGAGCAGGTCGCGGTCGAAGGACTGATCCTGGTAGGCGTTGAGCCAATCCTGAGTAGGTTTGACCGGTACGTGGACCGCGGTGAAGGGGACGTAACAGAAAAAAGGACGCTGGCAGCGCTCTATCCAGGAGACTGCTTCGCGTGTGATCAGATCGGTGACGTGGCCCGCTTCCTCGACGAGTTGGCCGTTGCGGTGCCAGGTCACTGAGTACTCTCCGCGTTTATAAAAGTGGTTATAGGGATCGACGCCGCCGGCCAGACTGCCGTATGCGGTTTCGAATCCGTATTCGTTGGGGCCGAAGCGCGGAGACGAGCCCAGATGCCACTTGCCGAAGAGGCCGGTATCGTAGCCGGTATTGCGCAAGAGAGTGGCCAGTGTCTGGTAGCCATCGGGCAGGACCGGGGCATTGCTGGGGACGGTGGCATGGGGGCCGAAGCGGCCCGGGTAGCGACCGGTCAGCAGCGAGGCGCGGGTCGGGGTGCACATCGGGCAGACGTAGTGCTGCCCGAGTTCGACTCCTTCCCGGGCCAGCCGGTCGATGGTCGGGGTGCGGATCGGCGAATCGTGCAGGCTGAGGTCGCCCCAGCCGAGGTCGTCGGCGAGCACAAAGAGAATATTGGGGCGGCCGTTCATATATGGGCGTTAACCAGATCGTCGAGGACGACCAGCTGGCCGCCGCTTTCGGCCGAGGCATTGGCTCCAAGTACTGCGCTCAGGCTGTTGAGCGAGGGGACGTAGGGGCTGCGCGGCATGGTGGGATCTGCGGCTTCGACCGCTTCGATAAAGGCGCGGGCCTGGGCGAAAAATGCACCTCTCCCCCGTACCTGCTCGTCGCTCGCTTCCCATACTACTTCGCCATTTTCGATCACCTGACCTGGGGACCATTCGATGATCGAATCGTCGCTGACGACCAGGACTTCGCGTTTGGAGTAGGAGACGTTGTTCATGATTCGCGAGATACTGGCGTTGGCGGTTATACGCTCTTTGAAACGGTAGTTGACATTGTATACATGGGGGAGATTCATCGGCTCGATTCGCTCTTCGGGCAGCGATTCGACATAAAAGGCGGATACAGCTTCGATATCGCCGAGGAAATAGCGCAGGAGATCGACGCTGTGGATGGTGTTTTCGACGAAAGAGCCACCACAGAGTTCGTAGCGGCTGGTCCAATAGCGGATCGGTTGACCACTGTAGAAATTTTGTAGCTGGGCGTGGCGCGGGGTGCGTTTTGAGAGGAGTTCGCGGGTTGGTGCGGAGGAGGGCTCGTAGCGGTAGACGAAGCCGACCTGGGAGATGATGCCGGATTTTTCTATCGCAGCGTTGAATTCGACGGCTTGTTTGAGGTCGAGGGTCTGTGGTTTCTCGACGAAGAGAGGGATCCCCTTATCTGCAGTGATTAGCAACTCGTCGGTGTGCACGGTCGGAGGGATGCACAGATAGACCGCATCGAGTTCCTCTTTGTCGAACATCTCGTGATGATCGGTATAGGTCGACCGAGGTTTGTAGGCAGCTGCCTGGGTTTGGAGCGTTTCTTCGCTTTTATCGCAGAATGCCTGGAAGACGATCCGGCCCTCTTCGACGAGTGCACTGAGTGCAGGGAGGTGGGCCTGGTTGGGAATCCAGCCGAGGCCGATACAGCCAACGCGGACGGGTTTCATGGTTGATCCTTCTTATATATCGATTGATTCGATCTTGGAAATAAGGTCGGTGGCTAGGTGGCGGCCATCGGAGACGGCCGTGGAGAATTCGAGTTCCTCGACGGTAGCGGCGCCGGTGAGGAGGATCGAGACTCGAGGGTCGGAGAGCAGATAGCGGAGGCCTAAATCGGGAATATCCCCCGACTCTTCGGCGAGGAGTGCTTCGATTTTTTCCAGTTTGGGGTGCAGATGGGTGTAGCGGCCTTCCTCGATCCAGCGGTTGCGCTTGGAGCCGAGCAATCCAGCGTGCAGCGGCGAGGCGCAGATGACGGCGACGTCGCGCTCGGCAGCGGTGGGCAGCAAAATTTCCTTGGCGCTTTGTTCTAGCAGGTCGTATTTGAGGAAAGTGATTACCGAGACGAATGCGTCCGACTCAGCCAGTACATCGCGCATCAACACGAGGTCGGAACCAGTGAGGCCGATATATTTGGCCAGGCCCTGTTCCTGGATCTCGAGTAGGGTTTCGAGGGTTCGTCCCCGGCCGAAGATTCCGTCCCAACCGGCCTGCTCGGCCTCGTGGATTTGCACCAGATCCACCGAATCGCGTTGCAGTCGCAGCAGGCTGGCTTCGAAGCCGCGCCAGATGGTGTCGCGGGTATAGTCGTAGGGCGCGGGAAAGTAGCCGACTTTGGTTGCGAGATAATAAGGTTCCGTGACGCCTTTGAGTGCGTGGCCGAGGACTTTTTCGCTGCGTCCCTGGCCGTAGAGCGGAGCGGTGTCGAAGTAATTTATGCCCAATTCGAGCGCGCGTTCGACCATGGCGACCCCGTGCGATACGGGTAGTAGGCCGTATTCGGGACGGCCGTAGAACCACGATCCGCCCATGGAGATCTCGCTGACTTGCCAGTTTGTTTTACCGAATCTTCTGTATTGCACAGGGCCTCCCTTGGCCATGGTCTTTTTGATCCTATTTGCAAGTGGATAAACTTAGACAAGGATTTTGTGGTTAGTCAACCTCGGGCTGCGAGAACCGGCGAGTAAGTTGCGGATAAATTCGCTTGGTAGTGGCAGGATGGCTAGGTGTGAAGATCGGTGTTGTTCAAGGGAGGAGAGCAGGTCGCAGTATTGCTAAACTCAGCTGTCTATGATCTCGCGAATTTTGTGTGATAGCTCGGCGATTTTGATTGGTTTTTTAACCACCGCATCGACCTTACTAAGGTCATCTTGATCTTTGGACGCGGTATAGCCGGTTAAGACGATGATTTTGGCTCTAGAGTGTTTGGGCCATTGCTTTAGGACTTCCTGGCCGGAGGTCAGGGGCATCGATAGGTCCAAGAGCACTAAGTCGAAAGGAGATTCCTGCAGGAGTTTTATACCTACTTGGCCATTGTTGGCCAGAGTTATGGTATAGCCCAGGTCGGTGAGTGCCCGCGAGAGAATCCTGCGCACGGGTGCCTCGTCATCGATAACTAGGATTTTTTCTGTGCCCGTGGATAATGCTTGGGCCGAGGTTGGCTCGTTTGCGGTGAGGTTTTCCTGTGCCACTGGTAAGTAAATAAAGAAAGTCGTTCCCTGGCCGAATTCGCTCTGGCATTCGATCCAGCCGTTGTGCAGGCCCACTATGCCGTGAACGGTCGAGAGCCCCAATCCCGTGCCCTGATCGACTGCCTTGGTGGTGTAAAACGGGTCGAATATATTGTCAAGGTTCTCTGCCTCGATACCGATTCCGTTGTCTCGGACCTCTACACAGATGAAGGTTCCTTCGTAGGCATCGGTCGATGTCGACTCGGTGCGGTCATTTATTTCGATCCTTGCAGCTTTAACATGGATGGTAGGATTATCTCGATCGCTTGAGCTAAGGGCGTCGCGGGCGTTAATCAACAGGTTGAGCAGAGATTGTTCGAGTTGGATCGCATCGCCGAAGGCATGAGGTGTTTCGCTCCCGATCTCGGTCGTAAAGTTGATTTTGCGATCGAAGGTGGTTTTGCAGATTGCGACCGTTCGTTCAATTGTAGCCTCGAGCGAGACCGCGGCATGAGGGGAATGGGTGCCCCGGCGAGAGTAGGCCATTAACTGGGAGACCATATCTGCCGCCTGTCCACAGATGCGGTAACTCTCGTTTAGAAAAGGTTTGATGGTATTGGGACCGTCTTCTAAGGCAAACTCGATATTGCCCATGATCCCCATCAGCATATTGTTAAAGTTGTGGGCGATACCGGCAGTGAGTTGTCCGATGATGTCCATCTTCTGCCCCTGTTGCAGATGGGCTTCGAGGCGCTTGCGCTCGGTGAGGTCGCTTATGGCGCCCAGGGAACCGGTGATTTCGCCTGTGCTATTGTGAAACGGTGCCGCGTGGATCTCAGCCCAGAATTGGCTACCGTCTTTGCGGCAAAGCTGAATCTCATAGGTGCTCGAGATCCCCCGTCCTCGCTCTTTATTGCGCTCAGCCATCTGAGCGTGTTGTTCCTCCGGCACCAGCATTTCAGAAGCTGTGCGGTTTAGTAACTCCTCGCGAGAGAACCCCGTCAATTCCAGCATGCGAGAATTGAGATCGAGGATCTGGTCTTCTAGGTTGGTAAGTACCAGTCCTTCATCAAGGGTATCGGCGATCCGCTGCAGTTGACTTTGACTCTCTCGCAGTCTCTTTTCGCTCTCAATCAGGTTTATATTGTTGAGTTCGAGTTCATGGCGATTGGTCGAGAGGCGGATATAGTAGTGGACTATTTTAGTACAAAGGGCGAAGAGCAACGCCACGAGTAGATGGGTGTA
Source organism: uncultured Gemmatimonadaceae bacterium (assembly GCA_964520345.1). GTDB lineage: Bacteria > Latescibacterota > UBA2968 > UBA8231 > UBA8231. The sequence continues at coordinate 20,657 of CAZFMY010000016.1, forward strand.
TATCAGGTCATTGATCCATTTGGCTTCAATACGGCCGAGGAGGGTACCGTTGTGGTAGATGGGCTGAACGATCTTTTGATCGTTGATAAAATGGATCGAACGGAGAACCTGACTAAGCCAAGAATCGTCCTTGGCAATGTCGATCTTGGCAAACTCTGAGTCGTCGAGGTCAAAAACCGCTAGCGATTGGTAAGACCCGGCCTGACCGATCAGGTGCAGATGCTGGATGGCCTGTTCTTGGTTCAAATCCCAGAGAGAAACTTCGAGGTAGCGCCCGTATTGGTAAAGATCTTTTTCGACGGAGTTTAAAACGGAGTTTTCGTACCACCAGACAAATAGCACCCATCCACTAAAGAAAATCGCAATTATAGAGAATAGGCTTTTATTTTTGTTCATCGCCATACATATAATATATGATCTTTTTTTCCGGTTTTGCTATATATGTTATTCTCACCGATTCGGATGGGGCAGATATGGGTCTTTTTGCACTCGGTATCGATACCGCCCGTGCAATGTAGCCCCTTGACGGTCCCGGGTGCAAAGGGTATGATTGCGCGCGATGGTTTGGGTTCGAGGTGGAAGAAGAAGCGCAATTCATCTGGTGAAAGCAGGGAAAAATGAGGCAGAGCAAAGTACTGGGAAAAATTCGTACGGGACGATGTGCCCGAATTTGCGGGTTGGGGCATTACTTGCCGTTTTTTGTCCGCTATGCGGCGCAGAGCGGCTATGACGGTATTTGGCTAGACCTGGAGCATCGGGCGATGGACCCGCGCGAGGTACAGAGCTTGCTGGCCCTGTGCCATGCCTGTGATATCGACTGCATGTTGCGGACTCCGACACTCGAGAGGACTCGCCTCTATCGCTATTTTGAGGATGGCGCAACCGGTTTGATGGTCCCGCTGGTTGCCGATGCAACACAGGCTCGCCAGATTGTCGAAGCAGTAAAGTTTCCACCCGTAGGTAACCGCGGTATGGATGGGGCGGGGCTGGATGGTGATTTTGGCATCGGGGTGTGGAACGAAGGAAGTACTTATACTGAGGATGCCAATCGCGAGACCTTCGTCGTCGTGCAGGTAGAGACTCCACAGGCACTGGCCAATGTCGAGGAAATTGCTGCGATAGAGGGACTGGATGGTCTCTTTGTCGGGCCAGCGGATTTGGGACTGCGGCTCGGTCTGGCTGGAGGCGATACAGATCTGGACCAGGCGATTGCTCAGGTCGCGGAGACGGCGCAAGCGCAAGGCGTGGCCTGGGGGATTCCTGCAGGGACGCCAGAGCTAGTGGCCAAGTACCGAGGGCAGGGTGCGCAGATCCTGGCCTATGGTGGCGATTTTGCTCTTGCAAAGGTGTTGGCTGATTGCGGGCGAGACTTCGACCAGGTTTTCGGTGAATAGAGGAGATATGAAACTGCCCTCCGGGCGGACCTGGCCGCATGCGGTTTGCGATATGCTGGGGCTGAATCTGACGCACCCCCGCTTTGTCATCGACGATATAGACCTGGGTAAAAGGGACTCGAGCAACTGTCGCGGCGATTTTCCCAAGTTTGCAGACTGGGGCTTGGATCTAGTGATGTGCAAAGGCGGTGCAGCTCAGTACGACGACAACTATAAGCCGCTCTGGCGACGGGAGCCGGAATGGCGCCCTGGACGTGCCAGCGAGGAGATGTTTCTGAGTCTGGCGATCAAGAACCCAACTCAACTGGTGCTGGGGGTACTCGACCGCTTCCTGCTCAACGTCGAGGCCAATACCGACCGGGTATTGTTGGTTCGCAGGGTCGGTGATCTCGACCGCGCGCGCGAGGCGGGCAAAGTTGCGGTCTTGATGGGAGCCAACCGCAGCGACTGGTTCGGTGATGGGCCCGGTGTGCTGCGGATGTTTGCGCGGTTGGGACTGCGAATGATCACGATTGGCCAAGCCACTCGCGAATTGGGTTGGGATGCCTCCAACGAGACGCGGTCGGGCGGGCGGATGACCGAGTTGGGAGTGCGGATGATTGCGGAAATGAACGCCAATGGGATCCTCATTGACCTGGCTCATTCGAATGACCCCTGTGCGCTGGACATCATCGAGGTTTCGGAGAAGCCGGTAGTCGATTCGCATTCTGGTCCTCGGGCACTGGCCGATGACGACCGGGCGATTCCCGACGAGGTGATGCGGGCGTTGGTGCAAAAGGGGGGGATCCTGGGTATTCCCCCACCGATCACTCGTCCGCATGGTGATGCGCCTTACACTGGGGTCGACGCCGACCAATTGGAAGAGACCCTGGTGCAGATCCGCTACGCAGTCGACCTGATGGGGGTCGAGGGGGTGGGGATCGGTACTCACTTCAATAGCGCGGTCTTGCCCTGGGTGGTGGAGGGATTATTAGACGCGGGTTTTGCCGAGGACGATGTTGCGAAGATCTGCGGCGACAACTATCTACGCGTATTGCGCGCGGTGCTGCCTGAGTAGAGGGAGAAGGTGATGCGTTACAGCTATATGGTGATCGATTTTTCGACGATCGGCGACGATCTCGGGGCCAATCTGGATTTTATCCAGCAATGCGGGTACGACGCTGTAGAACTCAATCTCACTCCCGACTTATTGGAGCGGTTGGACGAAGTCGAAGGCCTTTGTAGAGCGCGTGGATTGGCCGTGCCCTCCTTCCTAACTGGTGCTGCCTATCAGCAAGGCCTCTGCCTGAGTGTTGCCGATTCGGCTCGGCGCGCGGGTGCGGTGGAACGGTTGAAGAGTTATCTGCCTCTCGCCCGTCGTTTCGATGCGATCCTGGTTGTCGGGCTGCTGCAGGGGTTGACTCAAGATGAGCCCGATGTGGAACTCGCCAACGCGCGGATCGCCGATGGGCTGCGCGAGGTGGGGTTGGCCGCAGTCGATGAGGGTGTCGAGTTGGTCGTAGAGCCGATCAATCATTTGCAGGTGGGTTTTCACAACTCGGTAAATGAGGTGCGGGACCTGGTTGCCGCGATCGATGTTCCGGCGTTCAAGCTGATGGTCGATACGATTCATATGAATATCGAAGAAACTTCGCTGATCGAACCGATTCGCGCCTGCGGCGCAGCGCTCAGGCATGTGCACCTCTGCGAAAGCAATGGTGCTTTGCTGGGCAGTGGCCATATCGATTTCAAGGCGGTGCTGGAGACGCTGGATGAGATTGGTTACGATGGTTTCGCGTCGGTTAAGGTCTACCGCAAGGCGGGATTTCGCGAAGCGGCGCAGCGCAGTTTAGACTTTTTACGGGCTTTGGCCTGAAGGAATCCGGCGATATGAATCCAAGCGAAAAATATCTCTTCGAGGTACACGGCTATCTGGTTATCGAAGGGGCGTTCACACCGGACGAGGTGGCGGCGGCCAACGCGGCGATTGATCACCACGCCGACCAGATCGGGATCCGTCCCAACGACCTGGCCCACGAATCGCAGACCCTCAAAGGTTCGCAGGGTCGTGGCGATCTGGGTGGGATGCTAAGCTGGGAAAAACCGTATTGCGATCCGTTTCGCGCGATGATCGCCCATCCGGTCTTCGCACCTTATCTGCAGGAGTTGCTGGGGCCGGGGTTCCGTCTCGAGGGGTTGGGGATCATCACCATGGACGAAGGCGCGGAAGGGTTCTGGTTTCACGAGGGTGGGGAACCGCATGACCGTTCACGGGGCTTCTACTACCGCAACGGTCGGATGTTCTGTGGGATGACCAATGTCGCGGTGCAACTGGCGGATGTCGGACCGGAGGATGGGGGTTTCGCCTGTTTGCCCGGGAGTCACAAGGCCAATTATCCCTGCCCGGATGAGATTCGGCTCTACGAGGCGCACCGCGATCGGATCGTGTCGGTGCCGGCTAAGGCAGGGGATGCAGTGTTGTTCGTCGAGACGTTGATGCACGGGGCTTTGCCGTGGCGGGCCGTGCACCAGCGGCGATCGGTGATCATCCGCTATAACCACGGGGTGCAGGGGGAATCGTTGATGGGGACCTGGACCCCGCCGGATTTCTACGAGGAGTTGACGGCCGAGCAGCAGGCGGTGATATCCGCACCGCAGTATCGGCGGGAGAGTAAGGGCTCGCGGTTGTACGGGTAGGGCGGAAGAGTTTATTGGGGTCAGGTCCTCCAATTGGTCTGTGTCTGGATGAGACAAAGGAGCAAAACTAAAGGATCCCGACCCGGTCGCTGTGCGCGTCCTCCAGCCTCTCTTCGGGTATCACCAGATTCAATTCGCCCACTCGTTCAGGCGAGAGGTCTTGCAGGTTATCTACCAATCCGAGGAAGCGGTCGACTTCGCTTGGTTCGGCTAAACCTTCCGTTAATACTTCAAGTTTATTTATATAATCGGATCTCGAAAACGGCCGGGCGCCGAGATAGTGGGCGTTGGGGTTATCCAGTCGTTCGACGAGTTCTGCACCATCTTTGCAGCGGACGACGACTTCGGCGCCGAATTTCTTGTGGTCGGGATCTGGGTGGTGATAGGCCTGGGTCCACGCGGAGATTTCCTCGCTGCGGATCTTGTGCCATAGGTTGACGGTCGAAGGGCGATGGGCAGTTTCGCGAGCATAGGAGCGGACGTGGTGCCAGGCGCCGTCTATCCAGGCGACGGCGAGAATGTACATCGCGCTGTGGTCGAGGGTCTCACGGCTGGCATTGGGGTCCATTTTCTGCGGGTCGTTAGAGCCGGTGCCGATTACGTAGTGGGTGTGGTGGCTGGTCCGAATCACCACTTCGTCGACCTGGTCGAGGTCGAGTTTGCGCGCGTGCAGGCCGAAGCCGATATCGATCAGGGCCTGGGCCTGGTATTCGGCGGAATGCTCTTTGGTATAGGAGCGAATGATCGCACGCATGGGTTCGCCGGGCTCGGGCAGGGGCACGGTATATTCGACGTCGGGGCCGGAGAGCATCCAGGCGATAACCGCGTCGCGGCCCTCGTAGATCGGCGAGGGGGCTTTTTCGCCTAGGCGGACGCGACCGACGGCTTCGATTGCAATCTTATTGGCCTGGGCTGGAGCGTAGGCCTTCCACGAGGTGATATCCCCTTTGCGAGATTGGCGGGTAGCACAGGCTAGATGCACGCTCTGATTGACGGCCTGGTAGATTTCCTCGGTGGGCATCTTGAGCATGGTGCCTATACCGGCGGCGACTGCCGGAGCCAGATGGGCGACGTGATCGATTTTGTGTTCGTGGAGGCAGATGCCTGAGACCAGGGCCATCTGGGTCTCATAGGCGGTGAGGATGCCCAGGCTCAGGTCGTGACCGTTGGCGCCGGTCTGTTGCGCGACTGCGAGGAGTCCGGGGATATTGTCGCCGGGGTGCGAGTAGTCGGCGGCAAGATAGGTGTCGTGCATGTCGAGTTCGCGCACGGCGACGCCGTTGGCGAGAGCTGCCCACTCGCAGTGGAAGGTGCGGTCGTTGGCCGCGCCGAAGAGGCGGGCGCCCTTGTTGTGCGGGTGCGGATAACCCAGGGCGAGGAGTCGGGCGTTGCGTACGGGTCGGCGGTTGATCGCGGCGATGGCGACGGATGCGTTGTCGATGAGTCGGTTGCCGATCATCTCGAGTACATCGGCATCGGCTCGACCGTTGTCGGTGGCCATTTGGGCGATCTTCCAGGCGAGTTGTTCTTGGCGCGCGAGTACGGTTCCGTCGGCGTGGGTCTTGACGATGTGGTTGGTCATTCCTTGCTTCCGTAGTTAGCGGTCTCGTTTAGTGGATAAATAGCAGAGATAGATTATAAGGTCTGCTCTGGCAGTGGACAATTCTATGCGCACTAGAACGGCGCAAAAAACAATCGAAGTGATTTGCTATCGGTAGAGTGAAAAAAGGTCCACTGAGCAAAGCAATGTAGACCGTGCAACCCGGTCGGATATTGGTTGCAGGAGCAGTCTTGCGGACAGAGATTCGCTGAATACGTGAAAGGGGAAATGGTATGAAAATCCTGGTCACGATGGAGTTGGCGGACGAGTTGGTGGAGCGGATTCGGCAGGTGGGAGAGGAGGTGGAGGTTGTTCAGGTGGACTCGGTCGAAGCTGCGATCGAAGCTATGCCTGAAATCGAAGTGGTCTGCGGAGAGATCAGTCGAGAACTTTTCGCGCGCAGGGAGAAGCTGCGGTGGATGCAGAGTTGGGGCGCGGGTGTCGATGGGGTGCTGCATCCCGAGTTGGTGCAGAGCGACGTGGTGCTCTGCAGTGCCAAGGGGACGGTGGGCGTGCATTTGGCCGAACATGCGATGGCGCTTTTGCTGGGCTTGACTCGGGGAATTCACACCGCGGTACGCGAGCCGAATTGGGATCTGCGTTTCCCTATTCGTGCGGTTTCCTGGGAATTGATCGACCGGACGATGGGGATCGTGGGGTTGGGAGGGACCGGTCGGGATCTGGCTCAGAGGGCGCGAGCGTTCGGGATGCGGATTATCGCGGTGGATCCAGAACAGGTGGAGGTGCCGGAGGAAGTCGAGGTCTGTTGGCAGATGGATCGTTTCGGCGATTTATTGGAACAATCCGATGTAGTGGCGGTTTGTGCACCCTTGACTGCGGAGACTGTGGGATTATTCGATCGGGCGGCATTCGCGAGGATGCGGAGCCATGCGCTCTTGATCAATGTCACCCGGGGTAAGATCGTCGATGAAGATGCGTTGTTGGTGGCTCTGGAAGAAGGTCTGATCGGAGGGGCGGGGCTGGATGTGGTACCGCAAGAGCCACTGCCGGAAGACCATCGGCTTTGGCGGATGGATAATGTGATCGTCACGCCGCACACCGCCGGGGGATCACCCAATCGCGACGGGCGGATTGTAGCGCTCTTTTGTGAGAACTTACGGCGCTATCTGGCGGGGGAGGCGCTCTTGAGTGTGATCGATAAGCGGAAGGGATATTGAGCTAAGGAAGCGGGTGGCGTTGTGGCAATGGGCTATTAGAAAGCATGCGGAATCGCGATATCGTGCGCGGGCGTGCACTGGGACGATCACGACGCTTTGGAGTATTGCGATGCTAGCGGAGGATATTTTGTCGGTTGTCGATTCCGGACAGGTGTCGGTTCGATACTTCGTGAGGATTGGCGTCACCCGAAATCCGTGCGCGCGCGATCGGTATGGGCTGGATCATTGGCTTTATTTGCAGTTCTTTTAACAAACTAGGAGGTTCATCGTGAAGTTTGATTTGTCAGATGGGAAATCCATCGTGAAATACAGTATCTGCGCTTTATCTGCGCTGATGTTTTTAGCCTCGTCGACCGCAGCCCAAGAGGCGGTTGCGCTCAAGACATTACCCTTCAGCGCTGCTCGCAAAGCCGATGATTTTCTCTTTATCAGCGGTCAGATCGCTCGAACCGCCGACGGTGCCGATGTCAAGGAGTCGGTGGCGGCAGAGACGCACCAGATCATGAAGAATATTGGCCGTATCCTCAAAGAACACGATTATAGCTTCGACGATTTGGTAAATGTTACCGTCTGGCTCAACGACATAGAAGACTACCACGAAATGAACAAGGCCTACGCCTCGTATTTCGAAAAGCACTTTCCGGCGCGCGCCTGTACCGGCGGAGCGCAGATCGTCTTCGATTTCAAGGTCGAGATCGCGGCGATCGCGTACAAGGACGACGACGGCGACGAGGAATGATATGCCCCTGAGCCGACGTGATTTCATGCACAAGACCGCGCTGGCCGCTGGGGGTTTGGCCCTGACGAGCCAAGCGCATGCTGGAAAGGACGTTCCGATGAATGCAGACAGACCACTTTTCGTCTCGACCTGGTCTTTTGGCAAGGAGGTGAACGAAGAGGCGCTGGCCACATTCGAGACCAACGGTTCGGTGCTCGATGCGGTCGAGCGCGGCATCCACGTGGCCGAGGCCGACGCGGATAATGCTTCGGTGGGTTTGGGTGGGATCCCCAATGCAGCCGGGGTGGTACAGCTCGATGCCTGCATCATGGATGGTCAGGGCCAGCGCGCTGGCAGTGTCGCCGGGATCGAGGGCATTCTGCACCCGATTTCGGTGGCGCGGCGGGTGATGGATGAGACCAAGCACGTGATGCTGGTCGGAGACGGTGCGCGGCAATTCGCGTTGGAAAAGGGTTTTGAGAGCGTTGAATTGCTGACCGAAAAGCAGCGCGAAGCCTGGGTGAAATGGCGCGAAGAGCAGGGGCAGGCCGATAACCACGATACCATCGCCCTGCTTGGCCTCGACGGTGAGGGCCGTATTGCCGGGGGGTGTTCGACCAGCGGTTGGGGCTACAAACTGCCGGGCCGCGTAGGCGACTCGCCGATTATCGGCGGCGGGCTCTACGTCGATGGGGAGGTGGGTGCGGCCGGGGCCACGGGGTTGGGTGAAAATGTAATGCGCTATTGCGCGACCTTTCTCGCGGTAGAGTTCATGCGTCAGGGCATGCATCCGGAGGAGGCCTGTGTCGAGACCATCCATCGCATCGTTTCGTTGGATCCTCGCCCGATTGAGGATCTGCACCTCAATTTCGTTGCACTGGACAAAGAGGGGCGTTACGGAGCGGCTGGGACCGACGAGGGGTTTAAGTACGCAGTGACCTATCCGGAGTATAGCGAGGTGCTGACGGCGGTGGGATTGAGCGCCGGGGATATTGGACCGGAAGGGGGGAATCGGCGCTAAGGAGCGAATGGGGGGTGTTTTATCACACTTCTTTATGAATTGCGCTATAAGCGGCCGGTTGGAGCGCTTCTCAAGTTATCACAGCACTTTTCCCGTACCCGTAAGTGCCCACTGGTCATCAGCCCAAGATCATCGCCATGCGATCGGCCAGCTGCTCGATTTCGACCTCGTCATTGAAGATATGGGTCGAAATGCGGATGGCATTGTAGTTTTCGTGTGGGGGTGGAACGTGTGTGGCGGGTACGGCAGGCAATGTGCCCGCTGCAGGTTTAAGGATCGTACTGTACTCATCGCGGAAGCGCGAGACGATTTCGGAATTGGTGCCCTTGGCTGGATCGAGGGCGAAACTGACGATACCTGAGCAGAGTTCCTCTTGTTGTGGTGTTAGCAGGGTCAGTGCAGGTATGGAGCTCAGCTTTTCGCGCACCAGGCGGCTCAGTGATCGGCAGCGCATCTCGATGCGCTGCCGGCCAATGGCGTTGTGGAAGTCCATCGCGACTCCGTGCCCGTGAATATTGGCCATATTGCGGGTGCCCGAAGAGGCGCCATAGGCACTGTAGTCGTGGTCTTCACTGTCGACTTTATGGAACATTATCGGCTGCACTCGGTCTCGAACCTCGCGACGAATATAGAGGAGACCGCTGCCGCGAGGTGCGAGCATCCACTTGTGACTCGAGGATGCGTAGGTGTCGACTCCGAGTGCTTTGACGTCGACATCGAGCATGCCAGGCGCCTGGGCTCCATCGCAGACCAACAGGATGTTTCTAGGGCGGGTGATCGCGGAGATCGCGGCCAGTGGCATCTGCATGCCGGTGATGGTATCGATGTGGCTGAGGCTACATACGCGGGTGCGCTCGGTGAGGTTCTGCTCGATCAGGTTGAGGATCTGGTCGGCGCTATCGACAATTTTGGGTAATTTGAGGTACTTCATGCTGACGCCGTGGTGCTTGGCCAGATACTGCCAGCAGATCATGCCCCCACTATGCTCGTGGTTGGTGGTTAGCACTTCGTCGCCTGCTTGCAGGTGCAGACCGGTGGCCACGCAGTCCATACCTTCGGTGGTGTTTCGGGTTAGGGCGACTTCGTCGATCTCCGCTCCGAGAAACTCTGCTGCTTTTTCGCGTACCTCGACTGCGTTGACGAAGGTACCGTTATACGGGTTGGTTTCGGATCGGCGGATGTGATCGCACACTGCATCGACCACCACTCGCGGCAGGGTGCCGATAGAGCCGCAGTTGAAGTGTACCAACCCGGGATTGAGTGCGAATTCGCGGCGCACCCGTTTCCATATGCTGCTTTCATTGGTCGATTTCGCCAGATCGGCTCTCATCAGATCAATCTGGTTTTGCAGGGCTTCACTGAGTTCGGCTGTGGCCACGACCGCGGCTAGCCCTTTGACAAAATCCCGTCTTTGCATTGATCGCTCCGCGTTGATGTGTCTCCTCCCTAGATAGTCCGGTATGAGGTAGCAGTCAAGGGTACGTACCCGTAGCGTCCAGTTGTCGGCGTTCGCAGTGTCCCATATTATTTATAGATGGCGGTGAAACACTTTTTCCTTTTGGTACATACAGGCCGCATACTGGTGCTTGTGGTGCTGGGAATGAGTGCCTGCACGGAAGAGCCTGACTCCGCTCCGGTTGTCGCTCCTGATTCAGCGTTGGAAAGCGAAAGTCGGGGAGATCGTTGGGTCCGCGGTAAAAACTACGTCGCGGCAATCGATTCCTATCTACGCGCTATTGCGTACCGGGCCGAATCGCCCGAAGTGCTGCGTAAACTGGCCGATGCTTACGCCCAAAATGAGCAGGTGTCCGAGGCGGTGGCAACCTACGAAAAAGCCATTACCTTGAAACCCGATTACGCCAAAGCGCGGACCGAATTGGCGTTATTGCTCAATCGGCTCGATCGTCGCGACGAGGCTTTCTTGCAATTGGAGCAGGCGGTCAAAGATCGGCCGGACTACGCTTGGGCGCATCTGGTGTTGGGGCTGCTGCACTTCAAAGAAGGACGCTATCCAGAGGCCGTTACCGCCTACGAGCGCGCGATAGGGGCGGTGCCCGACTACGGTGAGGCGTGGTTCAATCTCGGTGAGGTCCAGCGCAAGCAAAACGACGATATCGCCGCCGAAAAGGCCTATCGCCAGGCCGTGGCCGCAGATTCGACGGCAGCGCGCTTCCGCGATGGACTGGGCGGCGTGTTTTATCGTCGGCGCGACTATGCGGCCGCTGTTACAGAATTCAGACGTGCGGTCGAATTGGATTCGCTCTTTGCCCAGTCTCACTTCAATCTTGGCAATGCGCTATTGCGCAGTGGACACAAAGAAGAGGGGCGGCGCCATATTGCCATCTACAGGGAACTCGACGAAGAGGAGAACCTCATCGAGTCGATGAAGACCACACTACTGACGCGGCCCGACGATGCCGCGACCTACCACGACCTGGCCGTGCTCTATGGACAGCGCGGCCAATACGCACAGGCCCGCGTTCGCTATTTGCAGGCGTTGGCGCGAGATTCGACGTTTGCGCCGGCCTATCACAACCTCGGCAATATCTATCTGCGACAGGGGCAGATGGCTGCGGCAGTGCAGTTGTTCCAACGCGCGCTATGGGCAGATTCGACCTATGCTCTGTCACACCTGGCGCTGGGTAACTCATTGATGTTGCGCAAGGAATTCACTCGAGCCATCGCCCACTTCCAGCAGGGTTTGCGCCACGATCCGGACAACGCCAAACTGCGCCGCAATCTCGCGTTGGCGCAGGAGATCGCGGCGGGTGGGGGTTGAGGATGCGCGCCTGGATTATCGCCGGTTTTTTGGGCTGGATCGTCGTTGCAGTCGGTGCGGCGACCCCACAATTCGTCGAAGTCACCCGTCAGGCGGGTATTGAGTTTCGATATGTCAACGGGGCGAGTGGCCAGAAGTACATGGCCGAGGCTGTTGGCTCAGGAGCAGCCTTTTTCGATGCCGATGGCGACGGCTGGCTAGATCTCTACATTGTTAACGGCGCGGCGCTACCGGGCTATCAGGGATCACCCGCGAGCAATGCTCATTTCCGCAACCGGGGCGACGGGACCTTCGCCGATATCACCAGCGCGGTCGGTACCGGGGACGGCGGCTTCGGCATGGGTGTCGCAGTGGGCGATTACGACAACGACGGGGATTCGGATTTGTACCTGGCCAACTATGGCACCAATGTATTCTACGACAATCGCGGTGATGGAACGTTTGAAGATCGTACGGTCGCCACTGGCACTGGTGATACGGGCTGGGGCGCGCATGCGGCTTTCGCTGATTATGACCTCGACGGCGATCTCGACTTGTACGTGGCCAATTATATGGAATTCGAACCGGCCGCCAATGAGGAGTGTTTCGCCGGAACCGAGAGGGCGTATTGCGGACCGACGACCTATTCGGGCCAGGCCGGGGTGCTTTACCGGAATGACGGCGGCGTGTTCTCCGATCGAACCGTAGCGTCTGGCATGGCTGATGACTCTGGGCGGCAACTGGCGGCAGTCTTCGGCGATATAGACAGCGATGGTGATCCTGATCTCTTTGTCGCTAATGATAAGAAGCCGAACTTTCTCTTCGTCAATCAGGGCGATGGAACTTTCGCCGAAGAGGGTGCGATCGCCGGGGTTGCTTATAATGAAGAGGGTCTAGCCGAGTCGGCGATGGGCGCGGACGTGGCCGATTATGACAATGATGGTCGGCTCGACATCGCGGTGGCGACTTTCCAGTGGCTGCCCAATACACTCTACCACAACGATGGTGATGGCTTTTTCACCGACTTGACCTTTGCCGCCGGGCTGGGCGTGGCCAGCGTGCCCTTTCTCGGCATGACCGCGGCTTTTTTCGACTACGATAACGATGGCTGGCTTGATTTTTTCGTCAGCAACGGTCACCTTGACGAGAACGTGGCCGACTACGATCCTTCGACTACCTATCCACAGCAGAATCAGCTCTTCCGCAATAACGGCGACGGAACATTCGCCGATTTTAGCAACGAGAGTGGACCGGGGATGTTGATTGAGCGCGTCAGTCACGGCGCAATATTCGGCGATTGGGACAACGATGGCGATGTAGATATTTTCGTTTCGGATTCGGATACGCCCCATTGTACATTGCTGCGCAATGACGGCGGCAACAGCAACCACTATTTACAGGTCGAGGCACTTGGCACCCGAAGCAACCGCGATGGAATAGGAACTCGGGTACGGGCGGTGGCAGACGGTCTGGTACAGACGCGGGAGATTCGCCGTGGCTACGGGTATATGGGTTCCAACGACGGGCGTCTGCTCATTGGCCTTGGTGCGCATGAGCGGGTAGATACGCTCCAGGTATACTGGCCGAGCGGGGCAGTGCAAACACTGGTCGATATCGAGGCGGACCGGGCTATTGTGGTGCGGGAGCCGGTGCAGTGAAAAGTCCGGAGTCTTTGCCGTGTTTTCGTTCGAGTTGAAAAAAGGAAAATGTGCATTATGAAGAACTGGATAGTATTCATCTGTGTTGGGTCGATGCTCATGGTTAGCGCGATCTTTGCCGACGACGAAACAGTGCTGCGCATCGGCGACAAGGCCATTTCGATCGGGCACTTCGAAGAAATGGCGCGGGGATTACGTCAGTCTGGCTATATGCACATTGAAGTGCTGGATCACGCGGGTAAACAGGAGTTGCTCGATGGGGTTATCGCTCGCGAATTGCTGATCATGGAAGGAGAAAGACGTGGTTACGATCGAGAACTCGCGATCGCCGAGGCGATCGACGCAACTCGCCGCAAAGAGACGATCCGCAAGCTCTATGAACAGGAGGCGGTACGGCCCGAGTATGTATTCAGTGAACGAGAATTGCAGTCCTTCTTCGTCGAGAAGCACTTCGATACTGAGGTCTATAGCCAGCATATCGTCTGCAAATCTGAGGAGGAAGCTCGGGAGGTGATCGACAAATTGAAAGGGGGTGCGTCGTTCGCGTCTCTGGTGCACGAGCATTCGGTGCCCAATATCCAACAGCGTTTTGGACCAGGCGGTTGGGTCGGCTGGTTCAAAATCGGGGATCTATTTGAGAATCTCAAGGAGCCTTTGAGCACAATGGATCCGGGTTCGCTCTATCCCGAACCCGTCCGGACTCATGTCGGTTTCCACGTCTTCAGACTAAAGGAACGGCGACCGGTCGATTTCGCTGCATCGCGCGAGTGGGTTGAGTCGCAGGTATTGCTCCATGCTCGGGCCGCCGATATGGAGCGCTATGTGGGGAATTTGCGCCAACGCTACGGTTTGGACTTCGACTTCGAGGTTTTCGCTGCGCTGCGCAAGCTGGATCCTGATGTGAGTGTTTGGTCGGAGATGGAGGACCGGGTGCTCTTGTCGTGGCGCGATGGTCAGGTGAGTGCGCGGGACTATATGGCTGAGGTTGAGCGGGGTGGGGCACCGCATCCGGCCAGGGCCGATAGTGCGCTATTGTACAAGACCATGGATAACCTGGCCGGCAAGCAAATCATGGCGACCGAGGCCCGCGCCTTGGGTCTTGATCGCGATCCGCAAGTTATAGCGGTGGTGGATAAGGAGCGGAGTTCGTTGATGGTCAAGCGGTTGTTCGAGGTCGAGACCCGGCAGCGGGTGGGCGCGGTCACCGAAGCAGAGGCGCGCGCCTTTTACGAGGAAAATATCGACGAGTTTATCCGCGAGGATGGTAAGGTCTCTGAATTTGAATTTTTAAAGGAAAGCATCCTGGGGGCGCTGCGCGAAAAGGCCAAGGCCGGGGCGATGGACGACCTGCTGGCCGAATTGAAAGAGCAATACGACGACCAAATCGAGATTTGGCCCGCCGCGCTTGATCGAAGTTTTGCCGACGGCGACTGGGGATTATCGCCGGAAGATACACCTTGAACTCGGAAATACAAAAAGTTTCCGTCGTTCCGGTATGGCCGGGCATGTGGAGGTCGCCTTGTGAATTTTTTTGTCGTTTAGCGGTCAGTACCCAGACCGGCGTAGACGCTGATGAACGACAAAAGCTCCGATGACGCCGGCGACTCGTCGAAATCGCTGCGGATCCAACGCACTCCGACGTTAGTGGTCAGGGCGTAGCCAAGATAGGCTGATTCGTTGGCGATCTGGCCGGCTAATACCCAGGTGGTGCCGTCGAGCAGGTAGCCCGAAGGCAGGGGGTCGGGCTTGTCGCGCAGGTTGTTGAAGATTTCGTATTCGGTTCCGGCTATAAAGCTCATATTGCGGTTGATGCGTCGCACCGCTTGCAAGGAGAAGATCTCGGTCAGTTCGCGGATCTCGAGTGAGTTGCGCTGGGCTGGGGTGCGGCTCTGGAAGATCTGCTTCCACTTGGGAATCAGATCCCATTTGGCGATGCCGGTTGAGTATTCGCCTTTGGTGATGATCCCGAAGAAACTCTGGTCCCGCAATTCATTTCCGGCTGCTTCGCCCTGGTTGTAGAATTCGTGCTTGATTTTGGCCGTCAGTGGTAGATAACGGTCATAGTGAACCTCGAGGTAGGTGGTGTTGATGAAGGCGTCGCGGGCGGCTAGGAGGTCGCGGGTGAACACCGAGCGACCCCGCGTGCCGGGTAAATCCCGCCAAAGCAGCACGTCGTCGGGGATATCGTCCTTAACCTTGCGCGGATTGGCGATAAACCAGGCGCTGAGATCTTTTTCCGGCCATTCTTTCTTAGCGGTCACTAGCAAATAGGCAGCGGTGTTCTCACGCGCGGTCTTCAGCAAGCGCTGGTCGAGATAGCCGACCATCAATGTAGTACGGGGCAAGAGTTCGACGGTGGTATAGACGTTGTAGCCGCGGCGGCCCAGTTTGTAGGGGTAGTCGGCCTCGTTGTCGTCCTCAAAGCGGTCGATAACACCATTGCTATTCATATCCATGCCAAAGAGGAATTCCGGCGGGTCGACCTCAAAGCGCAGGAAGGGTTCCTCGTAGTCGGGCTGGGTGTTGAAGTTGCGGTTGAAGTCGGAAATATCGTCGTTGTCCTCGTCGATACCGGGAAAGACTGCCGCGTCGGTCAGTAGTGCCTGCCCCTGACGGGTGTTGACGCGGCTGCCGAAGTTACGGCGCGGCCAGTCGGGTAATTCGTCCTGGTCGTCATTGTCGTCTACGAACTCGTAGAAATGGCGCTGTTCGTTGTCGTAGAAGACCTGGCCCTCGGCGTTGGGCATGAAGGCGCGGGTGGTGTAGTTGGCATCGACTGAGTAGGCCTCTCCGAAGAAAGTCCAGGGATAGCTGTGCTTCTGCCCGGTCAGGTAGAAGGCGTCGGCCTCTTCGGTAGCCAGAGCCTGGGCAGTGGGTATATTTTCGTTGGCGAAGCGGCGGTACTGAAAATTGCGTACGTACTCGCCTTTGAGGTCAAAGCCGTCTAGGTCGAATACCGCCAGGTCAAAGCCGAACATGCGGTTGCCCGTGGGTAGGCCGTAGTTGAAGCGGTGGAATGCCTGATTGGAGCCGTCCTTGACATTGCCGGAGGCGCGCAGCACCGGCAGGAATACCGGAGTGCCGATATTGTTGGTCTGCTTGTTGGAGGTGATATCGACGCGATAGTCGTTGGCTAGCACCAGACCGATTTCGACGCGTTCGATTTCGCGGAAGTCGTTTATTTCGTCCTCAACGCTGGGCGAGAAATCCTCGATGTTGTAGGTGAGGGTGATGATATCGGTACCGCTGGCCTCGATAACACCACGGCGGCGCACGCCGCCCTCCACGGTAGGCACGATGTCGTCGGTGTGTTCGATACCATTGACAAAGATGCGCCAGCGCGAGAGTAGTGCGCCGCCCTCGCCGTCCTCTGGACTGTCGTCGGAGATGCGGACGACAATTGAGCGCACGAAATCAGTGTTCATCGGGCCGCTGAGCAGGCCGCTGAGCGCATTGTCGCCAAAGGGCAGGTCGGAGTTGCGGTGGGCGGCGTTGACGAAGGTTGCGCCGATGGCCGCGAAATCGCCGACCTGGACCTGGCCGCGGGCGGCCATCAGGGAAGTGAAGGTGTTGGCCTGGACGCCTCCGCCGACTTCGCTGGAGGAGATCTCGCCGGTGTTGCTGACCCGCGACGAGAGTAGGGTAAAGGCGTACTTATCCGTCATCATATCCCACTGGATACCGTCGAAACGCGGTTTGGAGAAAGTCAGTGGGGTCAGAGTGGTGCGGATGCCGTCGCCGACCATCAGTGAAGAGTGGAATTCTCCGGAGTGGCTGGACGAGATCAGCAGGTTGTTGAACCACGAACTGAAACGGGGATTTTTGGTGATGATACTACCGTTGCTGACGGGATAGTCCTCTGTCCAGTCGTAGACGAGCCAGCCCTGGGTGATGTAGTCGCCATAGACGTCGTAGAATGGCGATCCCTCTAGGAAGACATCGGTATAGCGCTCATAATTGTAGCGGGCGTAGTTGGAGTATTCTTCCTGCCGCCAGTCGTAGAGCGAGTACAGGCGCTGAGGCAAATACCATTTGCGCACCGAGGGAACCAGCGTCGCCGGTGATATTTCGGTGCCGGTGGTGTAGTAGGGGTTTTCGTAGCCAGTTGGCCGCTGGGCCGCGGCTTGCGGAGGGGCGGCCCAGGCGACCAGGCAACCCAGCACTGCGGGCATCAGGCGTTTCACATCACTCTCCCTTGCTATATTTTAATTCCAATATGCGGCCTGCTCGCCGCGTCTTTTTGCGCTCAATAGGCGACGTGCACCACTCGGTGCACGCGCTCGGTGAGGGCGTCGGAGTCCACTGCGATGCGGACGATATAAATTCCGGGTGGCACTGCGGCTTCGGGACCGCGGCCGTCCCAGCGGTACAGGGCTCGGTCGCCCCCGGTATTGACTAATTCGGTCACCAGGTGGCCGGCGAGGGTGAAGACGCTGACCTGGGGTACGCGGTTGGTCTTGACCAGGGTGAAACTCAACTCGTAGTGGTCGTTGATGCCGTCGCCGTTGGGGGTAAAGGCACCGGTGTGCGCGATCTTGCGCACCAGAGTGCTGCCGTCGACAGCCCCGGGCACGAAGACCCGGTCGGCGCCGAATTCGGCGGGGACCACGCCTTGGAGATTATCGATGGCGGCGGAATTGACGACGAAGGCGGCGAAGGTCGTTGGGCTCTGTGCCACCCGTGCGGCGAATGAGACGGCAACCGAATCGCGGCGGACCAGCGGGGGCGGTAGGTCGACGACTAGAGAGTCGCTGCTGACGCGACCGTTGGCGGCGACGGCGCTACCGCCCACTGACGCGCCGAGGAATTCGCCCTCGCTGCCTGGGGGCAGCGTGATGATCACGCGGTCAAAGCCGTCGTCGTTGCGGTCGAAGGCCCCGGGGACAATGGTGTAGTGGAAGGACTGCAGCGAATCGATCGCCGCCTCGCGTGGGAAGACCCGGCCGGTCAGTCCGGCGGTGATCAAAGGCAGGTCGGCGGCAAAGGTCAGAGTGCGCAGGTCCGGGAAGGCCTCGGGGGTGTCGCTTATCAAACGGACCTTGGCTCGCAGCCACTGGCGGGGGGTCGGCGAGAGGAATTCCTGGCCCGAAAAGCGGTGCGGCTCGCTCCAACTGCTCCAGGTGTCGTCGCGGACCCGTTCTTCGACGATGTCGCCGCGGTTGCGTTTTTTCGCTGCTTCGTAGGCCTCCTTGGTCACTTCTTTGCCGTTGCCGAGGAAGTAGCGCTTAAGGGTCTCGAAGCCGTTGCCAGTCTGGGTCTGGACCTCGATTCGGGTGTTGGGTGGCAGGTCGGCGTCCCACTCGACGAAGCGGATGCTGCGGGCGCCGCCGAGGAAGATATCCTGCGACTCCAGTTCGATTTGTACCGGGTAGCCCTCGCTGTGGAAGACGAAGAGTTGGGCGGCGCGGTTGTGCTGTTCGGGCCGCGTCACCCGCCACAGCAAGAGGCGCAGTGGTTGCGGCGGAAAGCGAAAGTCAAAGAGGTAGTTGCGCACCGAGTTGTCGACCGCCGATAGCAGCTCGTAGTGGAAGGGTCCTTCGACCTCGGGGTCGGCGCTATTGCTGGGGGTGCCGTCGGAGGTCAGGAAATCGAATGCGCGCCAGGAACCTTGCTTGTCTCGTTGGTAGCCGTAGAGGAAAGGGCCGCTGCCGGAGACGATCGGTAGCCAGATCATGCGATCAACGCGGAAGACGCTGCCGAAGTCTATCACCGACCACACCCCGGAGTTGCGCCAGTTGCCCTTGTCGGAGGCTTCGATATTCCAGCCGCGGAAGCCGAGGTCCTGGTCGATCAGTGCTTCGGCGCCGCTGCCCTTGCCGCAGCCGGAGCAATCGCGAGCCTTGGAGGTCCAGGTGTGTCCGCCCCAGTGCGGCCGTCCGTCCTCGATGCGGTCGGGGGTCGCCACCATTGTCGCCAGATTAAAACCCTGGCCGTCTACCTCGATCTCGGCCAGGGCGGCATCCGAAGTCAGGCCGGCGGCTTTGAAGCGGATGAAGCGGACCATATCGTAGTCGAGCGTTTCCTCCGCGAGCAGGTGTTCGCCGACGGCCTGGGGCAGCTTGGTTGTGGCGAGGTCGAATTCAATCACCGCATCGGTGTTGTTGTTTACCGGGCGGCCGAGGCGGCGGTAGTTGATGCGCTCGGTGCGGCCGCCGAAGACTGCGATGCCGGGGCTGACGTAGACTGAGAAGAAGCTAAAGGGGCGGGCGCCCTCCTCGTCGGGGAAGATCACCCGCACCTTGTCAGCGACCACGGTGCGTCCGAGGTCTATTTCCAGCCACCAGTCCTCGACCCCGTCGGCTGGGTCGGGCTGCCACCAGGTCGTTGGATCTTGGTCTCCGACGAGGGGAGCCTGGCGCTGATTGGATGCGGCGCGGGCAAAGCGCAGGCCGTAGTCGCCGATGGGGCGAGGTTTGAAATCGCGTGCGTTGGCTACGGCATTGAAGCTGCTACCGAAGCGTTTGACTTCGATCCCATCGGGCCGGACGGTGACCAGACCTTGCGGATGGCTCCACTCGGCGAACTCTTCTCCGGTAAAGACCAGGTCTTGGGCGCGGGCGGGGTTGGCGAAGAGCAATACGGCGAACGCAAAAACCAGGATGTGTTTCATGCTGACCTCCAGGGTTTGGCGCTCAATAGGCGACGCCGACTTGGGCGACGCGGGTGAAGGTGTCGAGATCTGCGTCGATGGTGACGCGGATCAGGTAGATGCCAGGTGCAACCGTGCGGCCCTGACTGTCGCGGCCGTCCCAGATCGGGGCATAGGGACCGGCAGTGGCGATCGCTTCGAATACGGTGGCGACGTGGCTGCCGGCCAGATCGTGAACGTCGACGCGGACCTGGCCCCCATTGATATTGAAAAGATCGAAGGCCACCTTAGCCCGGTCGTTGATACCATCGCTGTTGGGCGTGACCAAGCGGCTGGAGATCTTGAGGGCGCCCAGGACCCGCAGGCGGATATCACTGGCCACGACCTGGAGGCGGTCGCTGCCGACGTCGAAACGGGCGTCTCCTGCTTCGATTGATTGCGGTAGGCCGCCGGCGGCGGTGTTGAGGAGACGTCCCTCGACGAAGACCGATGATTGGAACATGGCGCTGACGAAGCGGATCCGAAAGTTTTTGTCTGCGGCGAAGACTGCGGGGAATTCGAAGCGGAAGCGGCCTTCCACCACGTCGAGTGCGAAGTCCTCGCCCTCGACCGCGTCGGCGCCGTCGATCTCTAGCCCCGTGAAGCGGGCAGCTGGTGGTAGGTCGAGTTCGATGCCATTGAAACCCGATAGTGTGCCTGCGACGGTGCGGATATCGTAGGCGAAGTTGCGCTCGACTCCCAGGGCTACTTCCACTGCGCCCGGCACCTGGTCCGCGTTGAGAAGCGAAATCTCGGCCAGTGCGCTGTCGGCTAGGAGCGGTGCGACTTCGAAGGCCACACTGTCGAGTACGCCGAATGCTAGTGGATCCTCGGTGGTAATGTTGAGGCGGAATTGTAAAAAGCGCGCTCCGTCGGAGGAACGGATCTGGTCGCCTGAAGCTTGATAGGATACCGACCAGTTGTTCCAGTTGTTGGTGTCGTCGCCCCGACGGGCGCGGAAACCGGCGATTCCTTCGGAAAAACGCTCGACCACGCGCGGAGCGGCGAAATAGGTCTTGACATCGACTTCTTTGTGACGGCCGAGATCGTCGAAGAGGAAATAGGTCTTGGGTTCGTCGTCGAAACCAGCGCGGGTCTGCAAGTTAAGCGATACGGGTGCGGTCGGGTCGGCGAAGATTTCGCCCGAGGGCGCCTGGCGGTAGCGGGTAAATGACCAGGTGACTCGGCCCAGGCTGACGCCTTCGTCAAAGGCGTGGGGCAGAGAAATGTAGCGAGCTTCTTGCGGATAGCCGCGACCGAAAGCCTGGATTTCGGCCAGCAGAGTGGTCGAAGTGACTTCGCCGAACTTGAAGCGCAAAAAGCGCGTAAAGCGCAACTCCGGCGTCAGTGAGACCACGCTCTTGTTGTTGGAGAAAGTGCTACCGAGGATTTCATCGAGTGGATGATAACCGGTCGAACCGGTCGATAAGGTCTCGTCCTCAAAGATCAGCCATTCTGCTGGTACATTAGTGCGGCTGACCTCATAGCCGCGAGCGAGGAGGTCGCGTTGGCGTTGGTTGTCACTGGTTAGCCCGGTCTGCGGCGGAAAAAATACGACGCTGTCGATGGGAACTGGGACCCCGAGGTCGAGGGTCAGGAATGAGACGGAATTAGGACGGCCGTCGTAGCGGGCCCGGTGCGTATAGGCTGCGGTCAGTTCATCGCCGTCAATCAGTCCGCGCCAGACTTGAGGAGCGAAGGCGTTGGCCCTGCCGCCGGGCCACAACCGCGGGTGCCAGCCGATCTCTAGAGTATCGGCCTCAATCTGTCTTGGCCCCTTGTGCAGGCTCCAACGGTAGCCAAAGACATTGCGTTGGGTGGTGGCAATACCAGTTCGGATTTGCTGGCGGGTGATGGTGTGTCCACGAGGAATTTGCTGCGGCTGGATCGAGCCCAGATTGGTCGTATCGTCGAGGGCGATCCAGCGCTCAACTGCCTGAGACCAGGGCTCACCGCTCTGGCCACCGACCACCCAGTGGACCGGTGCTTGGGCTCCGCTTTGGGTTGTCAGAGCTATGCTCAGCACCAGTGCAGTGCGGATTAGCCTGCTCAATGCGCTACTCCGATCACTTGGGTGGTGGCGAAAGTCTCGGCATCGGCAATGACGCCGATTCTGCAGAGGTAGAGACCCGGGGGCACCGTGGAACCGGCGTCATTGCGGCCGTTCCAGGTATCGCTGAAGGCTCCGGAGGCGCGCGGGGCGACGACTAGGCGGCGTACCAGACGGCCGCCTAGATCGTAGAGGGCGATTTCGACATCGGTGGCGTCGGCGAATTGAGACATCGTCAGTTCGATGGTTGCTGCGTCATTGACGCCATCGCCATTGGGGGTGATAAACGGCGTTGAGACTTTGATCTGAATTTCGGGTTTAGACTGGGTGGCAAAAGCATTGATAGTGGCAGTGCCGACCAGGTCGCTGGCGTTGCCGGGTGCGACCGGGTGTGGTGGAACATTGGTATTGGCTAGGAGCCAAGCGTTGATTGGAGTATTGTATTCGAGCAAGCGCAGGCGGAACACTACGCGCAGGGGCCTGTTATTATCGGCACTGACCGGTGGGAAGAGCACATCGAAGCCGTTGGCGGTCTCGGCAACGGTAAAATCTTCTACCGGCAGCGGGGGATCGCCTCCTTCCAGGCCAGCAAAAATCGGCGGTGGGAAGGCCTCGATGCGGATGCCGTGGTAACCAGCCAGGTCGGCATCCGCAAATTCAGTTCGAATATCGTAGACGAAGGTCGTGTCGACGCCTCCTGCAACTTCGAGCAAGCCATTCGCGGGTATGGGGTCATCGACGAGGGCGACCTCACCGATAGCCGCACTGACTAGGCTGGGCGAATGCTCTACTTGAAAGGTATCTATGCGGATGGCGTTATTGGCATCTCCGTCGAAGAGTACGCGGAACTGCATGAATTCGCGCGGACTGGGCAGGTCGATCGGGACATCGATAGAGCCGGTGGCATCGATGTGCAGTTCGGGCGACCAGGCGCTCCAATTGTCGGCGTCTGCACGGATATCTCCTTTGACGAAATCGTGCACCGGCCCCTGTTCCTCGACGGGCAGTTCGAGGTAGGCAGCTCTATCGAGTTCGCCCAGCAGGGCTCCGGTTTCGGCGTCTTGGCGGAAGAGCACCCGGCGGGGCAGGTCGTCGTTGTATTCGGCGGAGCTGACCTCGATTTGCGAACCCGTATCGCGGTCGCGGCGGAAGTACGATAGTGGCGTCTCGTCAGCCCCAGTGCGCATTTGTACTATAGCGACGGGTGCGGCATCCGCGTCGTCGCCGAGACGGGTAGCATGCAGGCGTAGACGGCCGTAGTTGACCGCGCTCCCGAAGGAGTGCAGCGTCGACTCGTAGCTGGCGATGGGCACGAAGCCCTGGCCGTAGACTTCGACCTCGGAGAGGTTAAAGGCCGTTTTGGATAGCACTAATAATTGCAGGAAGCGGACCTGCAGGGGAGCAAACTCGATGTCGACAGTGGAGTTGCGGTTTACTTCAACTCGTCGTAATAGTTCGTATTCGGGACGGTTGATATTGTTGTAGCTCTCGCCGTCGTTGACCCGCACTTCGAAGGCCTTGATGAAGGCGTCGATGTCGTTGGGATCGGGAAAGAAACGGATGCGGTTGACTGGAAAAGGAGCGCCAAGATCCCAGAAGAAAGTCGCTCCTGCCTGGCTTTGCGCAGTTTTGAATACGCCCTCCGACGAGGTGCCAGGGTCGCCGTCGAGCAGGTCGAGATTGCCGACTAGCTGATTGAAGAAGCCGTCGTTAGACCAGGCCCGCGGCTGCCCGCCAAGGACGAAGTCGGTTGGTCGCCCGTTTAGGAAGCGCTGGCCCGAGGTACGCAAGAGCTGGATCAGATTCTCGTTCGCCTGCAGTTCGAGCGGCTGCAGTGCCCCATCGCTGTCCAGCGCGCCGACCTGGGTCTCGGCCTGCGAGGCCCAGTCGAGTCCACCCTTGCCGATGTGCCAGACATCGATCTGGGCGAGGGCAGCAGTGGAAAATACCGTCGTAAGTGCGGTGATGAATACCTTGCGATGGGAAAGGATCGCGCGCATGGAAAGGCGGTTTCTGCTGGCTCAGTTGCGTCGTACAGCGGTCGTTCGGGTGCGACCCTGCAATATATCGCGCTGGAAGGCGAAGCTCAAATCTATTGATTCTACTGGGGCGTCAGTATAGTCGAAGCGCAGGGCGATGTTTTGGATATGGACCTCAATCTCGGCGACATCGTCATCGAGGGCAGGAAAGACCAGATAGCCCTGCTCTTCGTTACCGCTGAAGACCAGCGCGTCACTGTACATGGTCTGCTTGAGTGCGTCGGTGCGTGCCTGGAAAGCCTTGCGGCCGAGTCCAGTGCGACCGAGCCAGTGGGCTCGGAAATAGGTGTATAGCTCGGAGTAGGTCAACGAGGGATACTGGCGGGTATTGGCGGTGGAGATACGGGCGCTCTGCGGCTCGATCTTGATTTTGGGGAACTGATAGTTGCTGACCTTGAGCCGGAATATGGTGAAGCGCGGCGGCGCCTGCCCCTCTCCGTGTGGTGCCCAATCGCCGAAGGTATAGGGGTTGAGGTCGGGTTGGGCGGAAGACAGACGGTTGAGTTCGGCATCGGTCATCGGTTTGAGTTCAATGGCGAGCCGATCGAGCCTGTAAGTCACCGAGCCGTCGTCATTGACGGCCATACCTTCACTTTGGTGGTTAGCTGGTATGAGCGGGGTGTGGAAATAGCGTCCACAGGAGACAACGCTCAAAAGGAGCAAGAGTGGCCAGAGGGCGGAAAATGAGCGGTTTTTCACCTTGAAGGCTACCTGAATGAAAAGTCGGGCCAACTGGACCACGTCCAATTGGCCCGACGCGTTACACGTGCTGAAGGGGCTGCAGACTATTGGAACGAATCTTTGATCTTACCCCAAGTTGACGACTCGACGGCAGTCGCGATATTGGCGTACTCGCCGATGCGCAACAGCTTGGAGGTCGAGTAGTACTGACGCGCCGAGGCTTCCGGGCCGCGGGTAGTCCAGTCGTTGCGGCCGCCCGGGGTCCCATCCTCGCTGGGTGAGAAGCTCGAATCCGGGCCTTCACCATCCTCATACCAGAAGGCGAAAGGCAAGCCCGCTCCGTCCTCGCCGGCAACGGCGTCCAACTGCCATTCCTCGCTGGCCGAGGGGCCGGTGTCTTCTTGGAAGGCCAGAACCTTAATGCTGAATTCGTAGACAGTGGTGCCGCCGTCCGTCCAGAGATCGGCTGCCCAGGCTTCGGCCGGATCGACGGTCACGGCGAAATCGACCCACGGAGATTCGCCGTACTCGGCCCATGCTTCCTGCTCAGTGTAGCGGAAGGCGACATTCGTCGGCGGACTGAGGTCGCCGGGGGCCATCAGCCATTCCATGGTATAACCGGATGCCGGGCTGCGCTCGCGGCCGTGATCTTGAGGATCGAGGCCCACCTGCAACATGTCGCCGTCCCAGCGCGCGACGTTAGTGCCTGCGTGAGCAAGTACGTCGTCGGTGGCTTCTAAGAAGACGTACCAGCGGTTGGTATCGCCGCCTTTCCAGCCCATGAAGGTGGTCACGTTGAGATCGTTGCGGTCGGGAGCCGGGCGGTCGCCTTCGTCTCGCCATTCGTCCATAGTCAGGGTGTATTCGGGATCGAACCAGCCCCAATCAGCGCTGGAGCCGTCCATGCTCATCGAGCCTGGATCGGGAACTTCAAGCATGTAGAACCAGAATCCCTGGCTACCGTTGCGGTCGGCTAGGTCGGGTGGATCCCAAAATTGCGCGTTCGCAGTGCCTAAGAGAGCAATGCTGAAGGCGCTGGTTAGGATGAGGTTACGCATATTGTTCCTCCTTATTATGTCCTGTTAAATGAGGATTGGGCGACTTTCGCCCAAAATTCACTCCTTACAGATCTTCGACTAAGTTAATTCACGACTTTATGTGATGCAAGTTTGGTAAATTAGATTATCGAAGATGGTTCGATATCTGGGTCGTTAATGAACGGTCACAAAAATCAAACCTTTGAGATTTTTTCAATCGTACTCGGTACTTATTGGCTGTGTGGGAACTCGATAAAATGGGACAGTGATTTCGACGTGGTTGCGGGCTGGCGATTTGGTAAATCGAACCTGCTGGATCTGACTTTTTTGGTCGCGAGCGCGTGGTTATGAGGAGGACAACGGAAACGTGGCTGCAGTACGCTCTTCTTGACCCCATTGGGGGTCGACGGTATCGTTGGCTATGGATTGCGAAATCCGATTAGGAGATATGGCACAGCTCGTAACTGCGAGAATCCGGCATGTACCGAATTGTCGACGCAAATGGCGGGGGACAGAGCACATGAGTCGAACCTTAATAGGGGGGGGCGGGATTGCGGTGTTGATGTGGTTCTGGGCGCCATTGGCACTGGCCCAGTCCGTGCCCGAACGCGGCGACTCCCGCTTCATGGCGACCGTGCTGGCGCGGCTCGTGCAGCGCGCTGATCCAATAGCGAATATCTATCTCAATAGACAGCGCGTGCAGGGGATTAGCACCTTATTGGATCAGCCGATGAGTGCGGGAAAGCGGCTGAACTTGCGGGTGCGGATTGCCCAAGAGCGTATACGCGCTGGAGATACGCGGAGTGGAATCGAAGATCTGGAGAGTGTTCTGACCGAGGTCGAAGCCGGTGCGGTTCCGGCGAACGATGGGTTCATTTTCATGTTACACGACCAATTGGGCATTGCCTGGTTGCGGTTGGGTGAGCAGGAAAATTGCCTGCGCAATCATACCTCCGATTCGTGCCTGCTGCCGATTCGTGCCGATGGCGTGCATTCCTTGCCGGAAGGATCGCGCCGTGCCATCCAGCACTATACTGTGAATTTGCATCGGCGCCCGGAAGACCTTGGCACGCGCTGGCTTTTGAACCTGGCTTATATGACCCTGGGGGACTTCCCTCACGGTGTGCCCGAACAATGGCGCCTTCCCGCGGATCTGTTTGACGGGGACTCAGACGCGATCGGGCGCTTCCACGATATCGCGCCGGAGGTCGGGGTGGCGGCGGTGGGCTTGGCTGGCGGCAGTGCGGTCGAGGATTTCGACGATGATGGCTTGTTGGATATTGTGGTCTCCTCGTGGGGATTGCGCGACCAATTGCGCTATTTTCACAACCAGGGCGATGGTACCTTCGCCGATCATACGAATCGAGCAGGGCTCAAGGGACAGATAGGCGGACTCAATCTCGAACAGGCCGATTACGACAACGACGGCGATGTCGATTTGCTGGTGTTGCGCGGGGCTTGGATGGGAGAGCAAGGCCGCTTTCCCAATTCCCTGTTGCGCAACGAGGGCGATGGCACCTTTGTCGATGTGACGCGGCAGGCCGGGCTTCTATCTCCGCATCCGACGCAGACGGCGGCCTTTGCCGACTACGATAACGATGGTTGGTTGGATCTCTTCGTCGGCAACGAGTCGGGACGTAAACCCCATCCCTGCCAGTTGTTCCGCAATCGGGGCGACGGGACTTTCGTCGATGTCGCTCCAGTGGTCGGTCTCGATCACCGGGGCTTTGTCAAGGGAGTCACCTGGGGCGATGTGGACAACGACGGTCTGATTGATCTCTACGTGTCCCAGTTCTATGAATCGAATGTTCTCTATCGCAATCTTGGAAGGGAGGCCGAAGGATGGCGATTCATCCCTTCGACCGTGGTTCCGGGGCCGAACGAGAGTTTTCCCACTTGGTTTTGGGATTTCGATAACGATGGTTGGTTGGATCTGTTTGTGGGGGGGTACAATATGGATGACTTGGGGGATATGGCGCGCGCCTATCTGGGCGAGGAGTTTGCGGCCGATCACGCGCGGTTGTACCGCAATATCGGAGGTGGCGATTTCGTCGAGATCACTGAATCTGTCGGTGTAGTCGGCGAGGTCATCCTGGCGATGGGTGCCAACTACGGGGATCTGGACAACGACGGATATCCCGACTGCTATATCGGTACCGGCATCCCCGACCTGCGTTCGCTGATGCCCAACCGGATGCTGCGAAACCACGGTGGTCGGCGCTTCGAGGACGTGACTACAGCGGGAGGTTTTGGCAATGTGCAGAAGGGCCACGGTGTCTCCTTCGCCGATTTCGACAACGATGGTGACCAGGACGTATTCGAGGTTATGGGCGGTGCTTACGAGGGCGATGTATACCAGAATGTGCTCTATGAGAATCCGGGGCACGGTCGCCGCTGGCTACGGCTTTATCCAGAGGGGGTGCGCTCAAATTCTGGTGCCGTTGGTGGAAGAGTGCGGGTGCGGGTGCGGGAAGAGGATGGATCGGTGCACGAGATTCACCATCTGATCGGAACTGGCGGCAGCTTTGGCGCCAATCCGCTGGCGCCCCAGTTGGGGCTGGGCGACGCGGTGGCGGTGGAATTGGTCGAACTCACCTGGCCGGCGACCAATGAGGTGCAGAGCTGGCGCGGACTGGCACCGGACAAGGCCTACCGCTTGCGCGAAGGGGAGGCTGAGGCGATCGAAGTTCCCTTGCCGAGTTTTCGCTTTGTTTCTGGTGGCCGGGGCCATCACGGGCGGTGAGTTCGGCCGTCTCAGCCTACCAGGCCGCTACTCCTTTGCCCATCGCAGTCCGGTATTGCGGTTTGGCTGGGCTGCGATGGGACGGGTTCGTCTCCGTGCAGTTCAGACGATCGCGGTGGAGTAGAGAGCTTTTCTCAGCTCTCGCCGTCCGTACTCCCTAGCTCGCACCAAAGCGGTAGATGCCCATCGCCGTCTTGCCGAGCAGCCACTCCCTGTCCTCCTCGCTGAGCCACTCGATATGCTGCGCGAATATTTCGAGTGCGGGTTGGTACCTGGTCACCCGTTCGACTCCGGGGAAATTGGTGCCCCACATCAGACGTTGCGGTCCGAAGGCATCGTAGATGCGCTTGAAGGCATCGAAGGTGTCCCGGTAGGGGAATGGCTCCTGTTCCTGGTGGGGGATCAATTTCACGTAGACATTCGGATATTGCGCCAGGTTGAGGACTGGCGCCATGCCCGGGTAGGGCGGCTCCTCGATCCGCGGCGCGCCGCCGTTGTGATCGAGGGCGATCGGTACGTCGGGGTGCCTGGCGATGATCGGCTCGATATCGGGGTACAGCCTCGATGGTCCGTGTGCGATGAAGCTGGCGCCGAGTTCGGCAGCCTTGTCCCAGATGGCGTCCTGGTCGGCACCGGCCCATTGCGAAGGGTGATCGGGGCGCGAAAGGTGGATTCGCAGACCGCTGAAGCCGTGTTTCTCAACCAGTACTTCGAGTTGGTCCGCAGCCTGGGGCTCGAACTGATTGACCAGGCCGATGGCCGCGAACTTATCGGGAAAGCGCTGCAGCGTGTCGGCCACATAGCTATTGTCGAAGAGATAGTGAATGGGTTGGACGATCACGGCTTTGTCGACGCCCGCCTCGGCCATTTTCGCATTTAGCAACTCCACGCTGCCGTCCTCTGTTGCCGTTCGGCTCCCATCCATCGGATATTTCTCGAGGTCGTCACTCCAGATGTGCAGGTGCGTATCGATGATCACGATGCTCTCCTCTCTTTGGTGTCCATTGCCAATACTTCGCGCAGATGCGCCGCCGCCTTGCCGATCAACTCGGCCCGGTCGCCGGGCTCCCGACCCTCGTAGACGATGGAAATACAGCCGTTGTACTGGACTTTTCGGAGCAGGCGGGCGATGCGCTGGTAATCGAGCACCTCCTCGCGGCCACCGGCGATCTGGTAGATCTTGCAGCGCACGTATCCCGCGTGGGGCAAGGTCTGCGCCATATAGTCGTAGATATCCACTTCCGGATCGACGTCGCCCGACGCGCCCGGAGAACCGCGCCACTGGCCGGTGTCCATGATAAAAGAGAGGTTGGCGTGGTCGACTTCGCGGATAATCCGCAGTACATCGGGTCCGGTGGCAGCGAGATTGCGGTTGTCGTGGTTCTGCAGCGCGACGACGATGCCCTGTTCGGCTCCGTACTCGCAGACCTCGCGCAGGCACCGGGCCAGCGCCGCAAAGAGTGGGTCGCGCCCCCCTGTTTCTAAGGTCTGCCATCCGAATACCCGGATCAGCGGTGCGCCGAGGACCAGCGCCATATCGACGGCCGATTTGGCTTCTTCGATCTTGGCCTCTTGGAAATCGTCGTCGCCGGCAAAGCCACCGGCGACTCCCAGATAGCCGATGGGCAGACCGAGGTCGAGGCATTGGCGCTTGATGCCGAGCAGGTAAGCGGTATCGGCCGATGCGAAGGCCCGCTGGTGGAAGTCCAGGCAGTCGAGCCGCAACTCGTGACAGGTCTGGACGAACTCTTCGACGCTGATTTCGGCCCCTTTGAAGCTGAGGTAATTACAGCCGATTTTGATCATTTTTCCTCCTCTAATCCGGCTACCTGGATCCGGGCAGTCGGCGATCCTTTTGCGAGTTTGTACGGGTGGCGAATACCGATTTTCAGTTGCGCGGCGTGTCCCCCTTGGATTCTGCCTACTCAGCTCGAGTTTCATACACTCGTCATATAACCAACAAGCGGCAAATCTGTTGGCGTCAGACTGGATTCAACGTAACGAACTGGTCGTGCAATAGAAAGGCCCAAGTGTATCGATTTCGTCGATTATTCACCGGACCGGACCGATCGCGCCGAGTGGAATGGGCTCGTGGAGTGCGTCTAATCTCGATTCCCTTGTCGGTGTTTATGCATTTATCTACATTGCTCTGGGGCCATCGTTTGGCGGTGAATCTGCTCCTTTCGTCGGATCTCTGACTGCGGTTGAAGACCGCTGAAAACCGTCGGCCGCCTGGGACAATGGCTGGCCAATGTGGTTCCTGAGCAAGTACGCCCTCGTACGTGGACCTTTTGTCCGCTTGTTTGAGCGGGATCTCATATCGGAGTGCCGATGCGCGTCGATGAACTCGGAATAAACTTACAATATCTGCACTGAGGCTATGGCAACCACTCCTTTCGTCGTATCGCTTTATACCTACCCCTGGGATCTAACCCACGAGGGTCTGGAGGTGTCGCTGGAGCGCATTGCCGAGTTGGCGGGATGCGACGAGGTCTTGCTGACGCCCTGTTACCATCGCTCCGAGTACTTCCTACCCCACAATCCGCGCAATCCAGTCTACTTCGGCGAGAATGGCGCCGTGTTCTTCGCCCCAGATATGTCCCGCTACAAGGAGACTCAGATTCGCCCCCGGGTTAGCCGGGAGGTGACGGACGACGCCTACTTCGACCGCATCGTCGAGGCTATCGATAAGCGGGGTTTGCACTTTGCTGCATGGATGGTATACACCTATCAGAATTATCTATCCGAGCAGTACCCCCACTTTGCCAAGCACGATGCTTTCGGCACGCCCTATATGGGACAGCTGAGTACGGCTCCTCAGGATGTAAGGGAATATTTTCTCGCCTTGACGACAGAGATCGTCGAGCGCTATCGTCCGGTGTCGGTGTGGGTCGAGTCGCTGATGCGGAGGAGCTTTCCGATGCCGGGCAAGAGGCGCGTGGAGATCCCTCAGCGCTGTCGGTTTATCTTGAGTCTGTGTTTCAACCCCGCATCGATGGCTTATGCCGATGCCGAGGGCTTGGAGGCGGAACCGTTTCGGCGGGATGTGGTGGACTGGCTGCGTCCGCAATTGGCCAGGGGCGCTGATCCTGCCTCCGATGAGCCGGTCACTGATGCGTGGGTAGCGGAGGCCTTCTCGGGGCGATTGGCGCGTTATCTGGCGATCTCCCGTAAAGTGACGACGAATCTCTGGCTCGAGGTGGCTGGCATAATCCGCGCCGGTGGGGCCAAGTTGCAGACGGATCTGGCCGATTCGGAGCGCGCGCTGAGCAATGATCTCGATCCGTGTATCAACAGGTATATCGATCGGCTGAGCTACTCTCCCAAGCCGGATCAGGACGCGATAATCGAAGCGGACGAGTTGCGCGAGCAGATCGCGCCGGGAGGTACCCTGTTTTTGCGGCCGGGAGGGGATCTCAACAGCGAGGCCGCAGTCAGAGAGAAGCTCGATTTCGCCCGCGGGGTTGGTGCGGGTGGTATCACATTCTATAACTACGGGCTACTGACCGAAGACCAGCTGGGCAATATCGGACAGGCTGTGCGCAAAGCGCAGCTGGAATGAACTATTCAGTAGAGGTCAGTAGAAGGAGAAAAAACCTATGAAGATATTGATCACAGGGGCGGCCGGTGCGATCGGTCGCGTGCTGGCGGAGGGACTGCGGGATCGACACGAGTTGCGGGGCTTCGACTGCCAGGAGATGCCGGAAATAACGGACGCCATCGTCGGCGATATCGGCGACTTCGACCAGGTCAAAGCGGCTAGTGAGGGTATGGATGCGGTCATCCATCTGGTCAATGTGCCCGGTGGAGAGTGGGAGCACTCGCTACAGAGCATGGTCGGGACCTACAACGTCTTCGAGGCGGCAAAAGAGTGTTCCGTACGTCGAGTCGCCTATGCCAGTCGCGGCGGGATCCTGCCGCAGTCCTTCTATCCGCGCACCATTCAACGCACAGTAGACATGTTGCCCAAGCCGGATAGCTACTACACGATCTCCAAGGTTTTCGGCGAGAGCATCGCCTATATGTACTCGGC
Source organism: uncultured Gemmatimonadaceae bacterium (assembly GCA_964520345.1). GTDB lineage: Bacteria > Latescibacterota > UBA2968 > UBA8231 > UBA8231. Next base: position 52,871 of record CAZFMY010000016.1, read on the forward strand.
TCGCTTCGAGATGGAAACGGTGTCTGTGCGCATTGGTAACTTCAAACTCGACCGCGACCAGCCCGAGCATCCCCACCATCTCAGCCACGGGGATTGCGTGCGCGTTTTCGAGCAGGCGATCACCCATCCCGGCGTCGGGTTCGAGGTGGTCTTCGGAGTTTCCGACAGCGATTGGCCACTCTACGATCTGGACCACGGTCGCAAAGCAATTGGTTACCACCCCCAGGATCGGTCGAATGTGGCGGAAGAGGATCGCAAATAGCATCTATTCGGGTGTGGCCGAGAAAAGTCTATAGATCGTGAATCAGATCTAGACTGAGACGTAATTGATCAGGACGCTGGTCGTGTACGACCCTTGGCTGCAGATGGGAAGGAAGGTGATTGATGGAAGTGCTCGACTATCGCACTTGTTTCGTTTTTAGCACCTCGGCGATCGAGGGCGTAGAGCAGAACACCTGCCGCACCCAGATTCTGGCCCAGTGCGATCTGGGCAACGATGAGACTGGTGTCAGCGCTACCTTCTATCTCGGCAAAGCCTGTATCGGCGAACATATGTACATGGAGGGAGGTATCGCGCAGATACCCACTTCCGAAGTGTGTGTGGTGTTCAGCGAGGGCAGAAATATGCTCGTTAAGAAATTTGCTGACCACGATAACGATCTCGTCCAGATCGGTAGCCTGGGTGATAAGCACCGCTTGTTCGATGGTAGGTACGCCTATGGAATTTCACAGCGGTTTCAGCTGGAGCGGGTACCGTCGCGCCTCCTGGCGAGTCCGGATGATATCATCCAGGCGACCCTGGATGCAGAACCCATGGTGGGAAGAACCACGATTCGGGATGAAGGGAGCGGGTGGTGGGCTCTCATCGAATTTCCGGTGGTGTACATGAACGTACATCCACCTACCAGAGCTTATCAGGTCGATGTGGGACCGGTACTATTTCCCGATTTCACCGCTCTTGGAGAAGATCCACTGGCCGGGCTTCAACTGGCCTATATTCTGTATAATGGACCGGAACAAGCAGAGTTTGCGGTGCGGGTACCTACCCGGGTGGCGGACGATCGAGAAGCTGTGACTCTGCACTATTCGCACGTTGTCCATGCGTCGACCACCAACGAGTTGTACAGCCTATCCTGCTGAGCATTGGCAAGGGTTTCAGGCAACCGGATCGGGAGCAAGATCGTTTATTTATTGTTGCCGCGGATCGCTCCACCACTCGTCGCGTCGAGGGGCATGGCGGTGATCGCGGTAGTGGACGACGAGCTCTATATCGTGTAGGAGCACCGGCGGATCGCAACGTGGATCGTGGCGGGTCAAATCGACGCGGATATGGTTTTCGCCTTGCTGTGGCAGGGGGCCCAGCCGTAGCAGATCTACGGTAATCCAGTAGTTGTTGTTCATTCTGGTATTGCCAGGTACCGGTCGTACCGAATAGGTCCAGTCGTGCCATTCCTGATTGTCGCGCGGGATCTTTTCGCCGTTGAGCCATAGGTCGAAGGTGTCGTTGTGGATCAGGGAGGCGATGCGGACTCTGAGTTCGCACCGGGAGAGTTCGCCTGCGGCTTTGGTCGGACACAGATCGTCGCTGAGGTACAGCGTCCGGGATGCGCCTTCTTCGCCCACTGCTAGCTCGACTGGAAGCGGGTTGGGCGCGAGGTAGTCGCCGGGCGTATCTTCGGAGCCGTTGGGCCCCTGGCGTACGGCGAAGTGTTTGTCCTTGTGTGCGAGTAAGTCGGGATGGCCCATATGGCGCAGGTTCGCCAGGTCGGAATCTGTATAGGGATAGCCGCTGGGATAGTAGGTGGCGAAAAATACTCCTTGGGCACCGGCGCGGTAGTTATTGGTTGCCTGGGCCACCTGCATTTCCCGCGGTGCTTTATCGAAAGCATCGTGGTGGATAGTGGTCGAAATACCACCGACGATCTTGACGTTTTTGCCGCTGGCGGCCTGCACCAGTTCGGCGATGCCGGAGGGGTGCTGCTCCATCGTTCCGCTCTTGTGGGGTGGCATCGCCAGTACTGTATCGACGAGCTCTTCACGGATCATTCCCTCCAGGTCCAACCCCAGCGACCGGCAGCCGGCGAGACTGGCTCCGACGCGTACCAGGAGTCGCTTCGCTCGGTTCTGGCGGGTGGCGGCTTGGTTGCACAAGTCCCGTACGTCGGCGACGAATTGGGTCAGGGTTTCGGTGTGCTCGGGGATTTCCCGGCGGGCGAGGAAAGGGGCATAGTCGATGAGATTAAGCTCGATGCCGTCGGTGTCGTACGCGGAAACGAGCTCTGCGATAACGGCCAGGCGATTTTGCCGTACTTCGGGGATGGCATAGGAAAAACGGGTGGGGTCGTCCCAGCGGGCTTCGGGGATATCCGGCTCGGAGCCGACCTGGTACTCGGGGTGCTCGAAGCAGAAATCCGAACAACGGCAGTCGGTTATTTCGGCGGGTTGTTGGTGCTGCATACCCAGGATGAGGCTGGGAATGAAGTTGAAACCCAGTTGGTGGGCGCGCTCGCAGACTACCTGCAGGGGATCGTTGCCGTCGGCGATGAATTGCTCCAGGTTGAGCGCGGCGCGATACCAGATGATATGGTTGGTCCTGTTGATATTGTGGCCCCAGCGCTCACCGGCTTTGGTATCGTAGAGCAAAACGCGGCAATCTCCTACCGCATAGGTGATGGTGTCGATTCCCAGATCCACGAGTTCGTCAATGGGCGCGGTGTACAGGCGCTTGTCCATAGGGGGTTCGTAGATATAGACGGAAGAGTGCCGACCATCGGTATAGAAGATAACTTCGTGTTCACGGCTCATAAGGATACCTTTCTCACCTAGTGAGTCAGCAGTATATTCGCATTGGTTAAAATCAAGTCGTTGATCTGCTCAGTCGGTGGGCGAATAGACTACCGACTGATTGTAGGGGATGATGAGCGGCTCGACGCCTTCTAACCCGGCAGCCCACTCCCGAGGATCGTAATCGCGGGTGACGAAGCAGGAGTAGTGGGTCGGTACCGCACTCTTGAGTCCGAGTGCCGAAGCGATCTTGGCCGAACCGGCGAAAAAGGGGAACTCGCCTTCTTCGGGATGGTTGGTCAAAAAGCCGATATCGGGTTTGAGATCGCGGACGGGGGCGAGGAGTTCTTCGTGATCTCCGAAGGTATTGACCGGGTCGCCGGATAGATAGATCCGAACCTCACCGGCCTCGATGACGTAGCCGAGATGGGTCACATCGGGTGGGTCGATTCCGTCGTCGGGCAGACCCGCCGGTGGTTTGGCGAAGACGGCGTGGGCGGTCATGGTGCCCATTTTGGCGCTCTCGCCGGCGGTTACGGCTCTCGAGTCATTGCTAATGCCGGAGTCGCGGATGTGTTTGACGCTCTCTTCCGGACCGATGAAGCCGACCTCCGGATAAGCGGCGATGATACGCTCGATCGACTCGATGCAGGTGTGGTCGCCGTGGTCGTGGGTCAACAGTACGTAGTCGGTGCGGAGAGCTGCTTCGTCGAGCGGGGGCCGAGCATGGACAAAGCGGTCGGTGGGTCGTTCGCGGGGATAGTAGGGATCGACCTGAACGATGGTGCCCTGTGGGTCTTTTAGGGCCAACGTGCTCTGGCCGAACCAGTGAATGCCAACTGAATCTGCGGTTACGACTAGATCTTCGAAAGGGTGCATAGTTATTCTCCATGGGCTATAAATCGGGTTGCGGCTTGGTGGTTGTTCTGTACTTTCCGTAAGGTACGCGGTGGTTTTCATGAGGACAAATCAGGAGGGATCAATGCAACGACTTGCTTTTGTAATGCATATAAAGGAAGGCTGTGCTGCCGAATACGAGAAGCGCCACGACGAAATCTGGCCGGAGTTGGCACAGTTGCTCAGCGATTCGGGTGTGCGGAATTACAGCATCTTCCTGCACGGCTTGACGCTCTTCGCCTATTTGGAAACCGATGATCCGGCGGCGATCGACACGATGAAAGATAACGAATTGACCTGGAAATGGTGGCGTCATATGGAGCCTCTGATGGAATGCAATGAGGATTCTTCACCCGTTATCGAAGTGATTCCTCAGGTTTTTCACCTGGACTAGTCGATGAGCAAAACCACGCTTTTCGATACGTACTACCAGCGCCGCAAACTCGAATTACTCGAATATTTGCTGGCTCGACTCAGGCCGATTTATACCCCCGCGGAGATCGAGGCGCTGAGAATCGACGCGATTGATCGGCAGATTCTCTCGCAGCGTTCGGGCCGCGGATTCGTCGATCGCGATTTGCTCGAGACGGTTTTGGGCAACTTGCTCGAATGCGTCGCGCCCGGCTCGCACAACGCCTTGGGGCCTGGCCACCAGAAGCAGGATCTCGATCAGTCCATCAGCGAGATCGCCGACCAGCTCTACGCGATGATTGCTCAGTCGCTGCTGGCTGCTGGTGAGGATGAAGGAGCGGAGGAAAAGGCACTGCTGGTCACCTTTGCCCTGCTTTGGGAACTACCCAGTTTCAAGGTGCGATCACGCTGGAATCGCTTCGCCGCGCTCAGAGATCCGGCGGTTTGGGATGCCTATTTGCTGGACAAGTGCGGACTGACCCCAGAGCAGTTTCTGGAACTCGATTGCGGAGCGGAGTTAGAGGAGGCGATCGGTTGTCGCGACTTTGGCCATTATCGGCGTTTCCTCGCCGAATTGGGATCCGAGTTTATTTTCGATTACCAGATGCAGTTGGTGATGAGTACCTACCCGGGCTGGCGAGTGCTCTTTTATCACGATATCGCACACGCGCTGACCCGTAGAGGGGCAGTCGAGGAGGCTCCGGGGCTCGAAAGGCGTCCGGTGCCGCTGCTGCCGCGGGCGATTTCCGAACTGGGTGGACGCTATTATCAGGCCGATATTCATCCCGAGACCCAGATCGGAGATGCCAATTTTCTCGACCATCCCCACCGCGGTATGACCACTGGTCAGACGGGGGTCATTGGCTCGGGATGTCATTTTTATCCCTGTACCTTGGGCGGGTTGAGCGACAAAGTACAACGTCGGCATCCGGAGATCGGCAACTTCGCGTTTATCGGTACCGACGCGGGACTTTTTGGACCGGTGCAGGTGGGGGATCGCGCGGTCATCGGTGCCAATGTCGAAATCAACGGGATGGTGGAGATCGGTTGTGATTCCCACATCGGTGTTTCGGTCTTTATCGGCACGATTAAGGCGGGGGAGCGCAGACCTGGTGAGATCAAGTTGGGGCAGGGGGTGCGCATAGGGGCCGGGACGATCATCGAAAATGCTTCCGAACGCACTCTGATAATTCCCGATCACACGGAAATTCCAGCCCGTAGCTATGTGGCGAACGACGGCTCCGGCAGGCCCAAGTTTGTGCGGGAGTAGGTTAGTACATTTACGCAGTGGATTCCAGCACTTGCTATGGATGCACCTCGGGAACTATATCTACATATCCCGCAGAACAAATAAAAACAAACCCAATTGCTGAGCCTTGGCCTTGCCTGCAAGCCCCAGGCTTACTCCTGTATTTAGCACCATCCCGTCACCCAGAGAAAGGTCGATATTGGGGTGGAGGTTGATGGCGAGGAGGTCGCCTGAATCTTGGCTGTTGCTCCGGATATAGAGCGGTGCATAGATGGTTAAATTTTTGCTGATTGACTTGACTGGTTCGAAGAGCATCTCGGCGACCAGTCCCTTGCCGCCGTCCTTGGCCGTATAGCCCTTCAAAGCCGCGATCTGCATCTGAGCGTTGATGCGAAAGGAATCGTTGATACCCAGGCTCTGCATGATGCCCAGCGAGAGCCCTGGATCCTTGATATCCCCGGCGGGCAGCACCAGATTGGCTATCGCTGCACCGCTATTTCCCAATTTGTATTTGCCGCCGATGACCAGCGAAGAGAAATTGGCGGCATTCTCGTTGATGAAGCCGAAGGTGAAGTGGGCTCCGATTTCGATCGGATCGCTGGCGCTGAATTTGGCCATCGCCAGCACGTTGGTCGCGTCTATTAGACCGTTCAGGTCCAGTGTTTGCACGCCGAGATCGACACTGGCGTGGCCGGAGCCGCCGGGGAGTACGTAGTAAGGATCGTAACTGAGCGGTTGGGCGTGGACCGATACGCCTAGTAGTAAAACGGTCGCGATGAGCGTGCTACGGCAATACATGAAGCCCTCCTGGCGGGTGGTTTTTTGGCGGCAAGAGGCCGTGCAGCGATTCTGGGTTGAGCCGTACTTGGCGGGGCACGGTATTAGAAACCACAGCGTTTGCAGGCCCGGAAGAAGGGTTCGGCCATTGCGTAGGCGCCGCGGAAGACCATGTCGCTAGTCAGGGGGTGGACACAGATCAGGCGTGCGCCGTTCTCGATGGCCTCGACCATGCCATCCTCGATGTCTGCGGGATCTTCCATTGCGCCGTGCCCAACGACGCGACCGGTGTGGACCCCTCGTTCGGCGGCGGCGCGAAAGAGCGCGTTGACCGCGTCATTGACCTCTGGCAGGTCGCCTTCGCGCAGGATGGCGTCGAAGGGCCCGACAAAACCACAGGCCTTGTTGCGACCCTGGGCGGCCATCAGGTCGAGTACTTGGTCGCGGGTTTCGAGGTCGATGATATACTCTTTTGTTTCAAATTGGATCCAGCCCTGGGTTTCGGTCTCGGTACCGCGCAACTCGTCCGGGGTGAACATCATGGTGCGTTCGCCGTCGCGCACGGGATAACCACCGCGGTCATCGGGAGTAGCTTGGCCGGGGACCGGAAAGTTGATCGAGCGGAAGTAGCGTTCGGCCTCTTCGACGGTAGTGCCGTAGGGGCGCATCGTCGCCCGGGCTCCGAGTTGAAAGGCGTCGCCGTGTTCGGAACGGGCTTCGCGCGCCAGGCGCTGCACTGGCAGGATTCCCAGCCGCGATTCGATGGCGTTCTGTTCGCGGCCGTACCAGCCTTCCCACTGGCTGTGCTCAGCGTCGTTGACGATCCATGACCAGCCGGCTTTGGCCCAGGAGTGGACTTCAGCTTCGCGCAGTTTGTGCCATGGCACGTCGTTGAACCCTCCCAAAACAGGGGGCGTTTTTTCGACCGATTCGGATTGATCGAGGATGGCCTTGAGCGAGTTGCGAGCCGGATTGAGGGCATAGGCATGGGCGCGCCGGGCGAATTCCTCGGCTTTGAGGGGTCGGCTGCCGCCGATGGCTTCGATTGCGTCCACTGAGTCTTCCTCCGTGTAATGTTCGCTCGGACTAGGCTGGGTTGATATGGTTGGAACATCGCGTACGAATGCGATATTGGCAAGGTGAGTTTGCCGGGATAATCGGCAAGAGCTACCTTCGAGCGATGCGCAATACGCCGGTCGTAGTACAGGCAGGAAAACCGCTGGTTCGCTGCGGTCCAGAGGTAACGCTGCGTGCGTTGGCCCTAGGTGCATCGCTGGCCTTCTTTCTCAATATAGCTTGTCCCTACACCGTTCTCGTTTTGCAAAACGCTGGCCTGACCTCCGACTATATCACAGCCGGAGCGATGATGATCTTCCTGGTACTGGTCGGCCTGGTAAATCCCCTGGTGAAAATCTGCTTCAGGTCCTGGGCGCTGCGTACCAGCGAATTGGTGGTTGTCTATGCGATGATGATCGTCGCTTCTGCTATCCCCACCTGGGGTTTGGTGACCAATCTCTTACATATTCTGACTCGTCCCTTCTACTACGCCACGCTGGAGAACCGTTGGGCCGAATTAGTCCAGCCACTGATTCCATCTTGGTTGGCACCGCGCGATCCGGAAGTGGCGCGCTATTTCTATGAAGGCTTGCCTGTTGGGGGGCATATACCCTGGGCCGCCTGGGCTGTGCCATTGGCCACCTGGGGCAGTGCGATGATCGCAGTGTATCTCTTGATGATCGCGACGATGGTTATTTTCCGTCGGCCCTGGGTAGAGGAAGAGCGTTTGATTTTTCCTCTGGCCCAGGTGCCGCTGGAGATTCTGCGCGGCAACGACGAGGGTCTTTTCCCGCTGATCTTTCACAATCCGTTGTTCTGGATTGGTTTTGTCCTGCCCTTCGCGATTCAGATGCTGACCGGATTGAATCACTACTTCTTCTTTGTTCCCGAAGTGCGCCTGGTATTCGATCCGCTCTTCCTTTTTCGCGATACGGTGCGGCTGCATATTTTTCTCAATTTTGCGATCATTGGCGTGACCTATTTTCTCAACCTCAACGTCGCTTTTTCGGTATGGTTTTTTCATCTTCTGAGTCGTTGTCAGACCGGGATCTTCAATGTCATCGGCTTTCAAATCAAAGGGCATAACGAAGCGCTGACCGGATCTTCGGTAGCGCTTTCGCATCAGGGGATGGGGGCGATGCTGGTGTTGGTGGTCGCAATTCTGTGGACCGCGCGCGAGCATCTGCATCGGGTTTGCAGAGCGGCATTCAGGCCTGACAGCCGATCCGATGATAGCGAAGAAATCCTCTCCTATAGGGCAGCGGTGTGGCTGTGGATCGGCAGCGCGGTCTATTTCTTTGGCTGGTTGCTGCTCAGTGGTTTACCCCCTTTGGCGGCGCTGGTCTTCTTTTTTGGGGCCTTTGCGATCTTTCTGGCCATTGCCCGGGTCATTGCTCAGGGCGGTGTTGGTTTCACCTCGTCGACGATGCTGCCACAGCCTTTCACGGTTTATACGCTGGGTACTGATGCGATCGGTTGGAAGGGGCTTGCTTCGATCAGCCTTAGTTATTCCTGGGCGGCCGAGATGCGTACTACGGTTATGGCCTCGACGGCCAATGCGCTTAAACTGGCTCATAGCAATAAGGCGCACCATCATCGCTTGTTCTGGGGGTTGGTGCTGGCCGTCGTCGTCGGCATGGTCGGGGCGGCCTGGATCGCCCTCTACTTGAACTATACCCACGGTGGGATCAATCTGCGTCAGTTTGGGGTGCCGTCTATAGCCTACCGCTTTTTGGAAGACAAAATTCACAACCCTATTGGCTGGGATCACATTCGACCGCGGCTGATTTTTACTGCGGTTGGCGCAGTGCTGATGGGGCTACTGATTTATATCCAACACCACGTTTTATGGTGGCCGTTGCACTATATCGGATTGCCAGTGAGCGATAGCTGGGTGATGGGGGTCGCCTGGTTTTCGGTCTTTCTGGGCTGGTTGCTGAAGGCGGTTATTTTCAAGTTTTCCGGAACCCGCGGTTATCTGAGGTACAAGCCGCTCTTTGTGGGGTTGATCGCAGGGCAGTTGATGGGTGGAGCGATGTGGATGGTTGTGGATTTTCTGCTGGGTGAGATGGGAAACGTGATCCATATCGGCGTAGGGTGAAGGGATGATGACCTGCTTGATAGAGAGGGTTGTTTTCCCAATATTGTAGTGGTCTTAGAAGATGATGCTGGGTTTTGGATTCGACCGGATCGGAAGCTTTCCGGTGTGCAATCGTATGCCCGGATTCGCGATCTTGTGGAGCAGGAAACGGAAGATTCTGTTCCAATCTCTATTCGGTGATCATCGGTTTTACAGAAGAGGAGAACGGGAATATGAATGATAAGCAATATAGAGCAGCAGCAATCGGCCTGACGGGAAAGGGCAATTGGGGCCATGGTCTTCATCTGGGCTTGAAAAATCACCAGCGGGTCACCGTAGTGGCTGTTGCCGATGAAGATGAGGGAGAGAGGTTGACCAAGCAGACAGAATTGGCCGCGCCGAACGCCTATGCAGACTGGCGGGAGATGCTCGAAAAAGAACAGCCGGAAATCGTCACTGTGGGGCCGCGCTGGACCGATTGTCATTTGGAGATGGTGCTGGCGTGCCTGGACGTGGGGGCCCATGTGTATTGCGAAAAGCCGATGACCTGGAATCTGGCCGATGGGGATCGGGTGGTGGCCAGGGCCAAGGAGACGGGAAAAAAGGTGGCGGTGGCCCATCAGGGGGCGTATATGCCGGGGACCCATAGTGTCAAAGAGATGATGGCGAATGGGAAGATCGGGACCGTGCAGGCGATTTACGCCCACGGCAAACAGGATCTGCGTGGCGGCGGAGAAGATATGATCGTTCTGGGGACGCATTTATTCAATATGATGCGGTTGTTCGTTGGAGATGTGGAATGGATGTCGGCGCATATTACCCATGAGGGGCGCGAAGTGGCGTTGGCGGATGTGCGGGAGGCAGGCGAGCCGGTTGGACCGATCGCAGGGGATTGCGTCAATAGTTATTTCCACTTCAAAAGTGGGGTGGCGGGTTTCTTTGATTCGCGCAAGTTTGAAGCAGGGGGGGGCAAGCGAATGGGCATGGAGATTGTGGGCAGTGATGGGGTTATTTTGTTGCGCGGTGGTGGGGGTGGGGTGGCGACACTCTATCCGCATACGGTATTCGATCCGACTGACGCAGGACAAGAGTGGGAAGAACTCAAGGAGGTCGAGGCGGGACCCTTGAGTACCGGCAACGATTTGGCGATTGCCGATTTGATCGATGCGGCGGAAAACGACCGCGAACCGATTTCGAGTGCCAGTGATGCGGTGGCGGCCTTGGAGATGATTCTGGGGGCCTACGAGGCACAGATTACCAAAGGGCGGGTGCAGTTCCCGATGCAGCGGCAGCATCCGCTGGTTGCCTGGCAGCAAGGTGCATATGGAGCGTAAACCCGTACCGCACGAGGCGATTCCCTGTGATCGGTTGCCGGCGGGGCAGTATCGGGATTTGCCCGAGCCGCCCAGGTGGCGAAAATTAGTTGGGCCGAGCATTCTCTTACTGGGTCTCTCGCTGGGCAGTGGGGAGTTCGTGCTCTGGCCCTACATCACTTATAAGTTCGGTTTCGCGGTGTTCTGGGCCTGCATGGTCGGGGTTCTGACCCAGTATTTCATCAACATGGAGATCGAGCGCTGGGCGCTGGCGACCGGGGAGACGGCGGTGACCGGTTTTTGCCGCCTTTGGGGTGGTTGGGCGGGGATCTTTCTGCTTTGCAATGTGGTGCCCTGGATGTGGCCGGGTTGGGCCTCGGGGGCGGCGACGATTTTGACCTGGGAGTTGGGGGGCGACGAAAGCGTGCGAGTGGGGTATTCAATCGCGAGTTTGTTGCTGGTGGGGTTGGCGTTGAGTCTGGGGCCGGTGGTTTACAACACTGTGGAAAAGATCCAGACGGTGCTGGTCGGCTTGGTGCTGGTTTTTTTATTGGTGATTTTTTTTCTGGTCGTCGAGCCCGCCCACATATGGGCGATGTGCAAGGGGATCGTCAATATCGGTTATATCCCCGCCGAGATGGAATTGCCGCTTTTTCTCGGCGCGCTGGCCTTTGCCGGAGCAGGTGGCACCATGAATTTGGTGCAAAGCGACTTCATCCGCGACAAAGGCTATGCGATGGGTGCCTATATCGGACGTCTTACCAGTCCTTTGACTGGTAGGGAAGAGGCCGTGGGCGATATCGGCTTTCACTTTGAGCAGGATGCGGAGAATATGCGGCGCTGGCGCGGCTGGTGGCAGGCGGCCAATCGCGAGCACCTGGTGACCTTCTATCTGCTCTCGGCGCTTTCGTTAATACTGCTTTCGCTGATTTCCTATGCCACCACTCGTCAGGCACCGGGCTTGGAAGACGGCCTGGGTTTTATTGGGGCCGAAGGCGATTATATCGCCCGCGAACACGGCGGCTTCTTCAAACATCTCTTTAATTGGATGGGGATCGCAATCCTATTGACGACAGAATTGGGGCTCCTCGACGCCTGTGCGCGGATCTCCACCGATATCATCAAGGTCAACTGGTTGCGCGAAAACGAGAAGTGGACCAAGAATCGGCTCTACTTTTTGTTGCTCTGGGCGCAGATCCTCTTCGGGGTGCTGATCATGCTCTCCGACTATAACAAACCGGTGGAACTGCTGGTCTTGAGCGCCTCGCTCAATGCGGGAGTTATGCTGATCTATTCCGTATTGCTGCTCTGGATGAACAACCGCGTGCTCAAAGGGCCTTTGGCAATGCACCCGACGCGTTTTCTGGCCCTGATCTGGTCCTGTGCGTTCTTCGGTTATTTCACCTTCATCACGCTAAGGATTCAGCTGCCCAAACTCTGGCAATAAATCGTTTCTGATGCGTCCAGGCAGATCCTTCTTCGCACCGTCTCGGGGGTTGCTCATTATGTGCAAGGGAGGGGATGTCGCGATCGGCGATTAGTGATCATGACCCCAGGTCTTTTTTTGATCGGATTGCTCGTTTTGCCGCTCCTGATTGGTGCACCGGCCGGTGCTGGAGCAACGGTTGAAGGAGATTTGCGCCGCACGGTCGAGACGCTTTCTTCCGCCCCGTCCCGGATGAGTGGTTACCCGGGTCTTGTGCAGGCTCGCGAGTGGCTGGTTGCCGAACTCCAGGGGATGGGGCTGGATGAGATATACCGGCACGAATTTCCCGTACTGGTGCCGGTAGACCAGGGATTTAGTCTCGAATCCGGGGCAGAATCGCTCCCGCTCTACGGAGTCTGGCCCAATTTAGTACGCACCCCAACTCTGCCGCCTGCCGGAATCGAAGCCAAGATGGTGTACGGTGGTGATGGGCGTCTTTTCGCTACAAAGCAAGTCGCAGACCGGATCGCCCTCCTCGATTACAACTCGGGATCGGCCTGGATCGAAGCTTTTGATCTGGGCGCTCGTGCTGTAATCCTGTTGGAAAGTGCGGGCACTCATCGTCAGGAAGCCGCAGAGAAGTTTCTTTCGGTGCCGGCGAATCTGCCCCGGTTCTACGCCTCGGCATCTGTGGCTGCGCGGCTGCGGGTGCTGGCCGAAGAGGGAGCGTCGGTACGGGTGCGGGGGCGGATGATCTGGCGCGAGACGCGCGAAGAAAATATAGTGGCGATCGTTCGAGGATCCGATCCGAATCTGCGTGCGGAAGCCGTGATTCTCGCTGCTCATTACGATGCCGTATCGCCGGTGCCTGCTCTGGCTCCCGGTGCGGCGGAGGCCGCCAGTGCTGCTGCGCTTTTGCACTTGGCCCGGTTTTTTGCCGAGCTTAGGCCAGCGCGCACGATAGTGCTGATGTGGACAGCCGGGCACTTCCAGAACTTGGCGGGCATGCGCCATTTTGTTCCGTTGATGCTGAGAGCATCAGGGCGTCGTCCCGAGGGCGTCGTCCCCGATTCCGAGTTTCTGCGATGTCTGCGTGGTCTCGACGTGCGTCTTTTCGCGGGGTTGGATCTCTCCTCACAGAGCGAAGTGCTGGGCGTTTTCCGTCCTCGCGTGCCTTATAGAACTTCATTGCTGACTCCACCGATTACCACTCGTCTCATGCAGTGGGTTAGGGCCTATGAGGATTCGGTTTTTGGTGGGGCGCGGATGATGGCCAATGGACTTAAACCGGATTTTTCGCGCCAGGGGTTGGGTGATCTGGCGCAGGCGATTCCTCTCGATGCGGCGGTAGCGGCCTTGGCCGGGTGCCCGGCGCTGGCTTTTGCTACCGTTAACGACAGTCGAGCCATTTTCGATACCCCTGTAGATCGGTCTGCTGCGATGGATTTCGAGCGTTTGGCTCGCCAAGTCGAATTACTCGACCATGTTCTGCCCAAGCTCGTGGATGATCCACAGCTTGCCGAGTGGGAGTGGGGCAACGATGCTTTCGGCACTGTTCGCGGAGAAGTGGTTCACTACGGTCCGCGCAGTTATTTGCCAGACCAGCCGACGGCCGGCGCTCTGGTGCGATTGCGGCTGCGCCAGCCGACTTTGTCCGGGGTGCGTCCGGATTTCTGGGCTGCGGCCGATGATTCGGGCCGCTTTGTCGTTCCCGGGGTAGAGAGCGGGCTCATCTACACCCAGCCGGTGCGGTTGGAGGCCTACCGGCTCGATGGGGAGACTGGGGTGGTGACGGATGCTCCGGATTGGGGGATTAATGGCGAGCGCAAATTGCCGGGTCGATCGCTGACGATCTTGATGGACGAAGCAGAAGAAGAAGTACAGATCGTGACGGCTCCGCTGCGCGGGACCACGCTTTTCGGTCTCTGCGATCCGCGCAATCTGCTGACTCCCGAACGCCTGCAGGTGGTTGATGCCAGAACCGAGGCCGAGCCCGCTCTATACGGAGCCTGTCTGCCGCTGACCACAGCTGAGACGGAACGCTTCGGCTACGAGAACAGGATCGGATCGCGGATCGCTCCGGTTGGAGTGCTCTTCGCCAAAGCGAATTCGCGGTTCAAGGGCGTGATGGCCACCGGGCGCTATGGACTCGGCCGTCGCTTGGTTTTGCTCAATGGCTCGGTCGAGGCGCCCCAGGGGGAGGGATATCGGGTATCGGGAGAGGGCCGCTTGATAGAGACTGCCTATCGGATAGCTCAGGATCTGTACTGGCTCAATGATCTGCGGGTTGGCGAACTGCGTCGCCATGGAGTGCGCAACACTCGTCTGGTTTCGTTTCACGATCGCTCCGCGCAACTCTTGCAGGAGGCGGATGCAGCGCGCGCCGAATTGCGGCACCGCGATTTTTTTGATCGCGCGCGCCGTGCCTGGGCGCTGGCGGCAGCGGCCTACCGCGATGTAGAACGGACTCAGGCCGGTGTGGTTCAAGGGGTGGTTTTTCTCCTGGTGTTGCTGATCCCCTTTGCTCACTTCGCCGAGCGTTTGCTCTTTGGTTTTGCAGATTTGCGGCGCCAGGTACTGGGGTATTTTGTCCTCTTCCTAATCGGCTTTATCGCGTTGCGCTACCTGCATCCCGCTTTCGAGTTATCGATCTCCCCGGCGATGATCCTGCTTGGCTTTGTCATCCTCGCTCTGGGTATTCTGGTTACCACTTTGGGTATGGCACGGCTCAATCGGGAATTGCAGGAATTGGGTCGTAAAAGGCGCGGGCGGATGTCGATCCGACGCGGGGGAACGGCGTTGAGGTCGGTGGCGGTGGGATTGGCGCATCTGCGTCGTCGTCCGTGGCGTACAGGGCTGACTTGTACGACCTTGGTGCTGCTGACTTTTTCGCTGCTTTCGTTTACTTCGATCCGCACCTCCTTGCGTACCAACCGGGTCGAGATCGGAGCGGGAGCGGCTTACGACGGTGTGGTGGTTCGGATGCCGGGTTGGCAGACCATGGAGTTTACGGGCTATAGGATCTTGCGCGATTGGTTCGGCGCAGAGCGGGTGGCGCCGCGGGCCTGGAAAGGGGTGAAATCGTTGTCGGCCTCGTTTCGAATTGAACGCGACGATGTGCAGGGGGTTGCGGTCGGCGTATGGGGATTTACCGGGCTGACGCCGGAGGAAGGACTCCTGACAGGTCCACAGCAGGGTCTGGTTGCTGGGCGTTGGCTGCGCGCGGGGGAGGAAGATGTCTGTCTATTACCGGTCGGTTTGGCCGATTCGCTGGGCATCGGTGCGGAGGTGCTGGACGGAGCGCGAGTGCGGATTTTTGGTGAGATCTTTCGCGTAGTGGGGCTGCTCGAAGACGATGCACTGGATCGCCCGGATCTCAGCGGCGAACCGCTGACTCCGCTTGATCCAGAGGCGCAGCAGCCCCCGGAGCAAGAAGCGGTCGGGGGGCGGGGTGGACAGGTGCTGCCCTTTACTCATTTGCCCGGCGCCTCGGTCGTCGTTCTACCCTTTGTAGGGCTGATGCGATGGGAAGGGGCTTATCTATCCTCAGTGGCTGTCGGATTTGCAGAGGGAGGGATAACGGCAGATCAGGCGTTACAAGACTTGTCCGAGACGCTGGATCTGAACCTCTTTGTCGGTCTTGGCGGGATGCGCTTCTTGGTCAATACTGTTGGTGTTGCATCGGTAACGGGTTTGGGCGAATTAGCGGTGCCTCTGGCGATTGCTGCGCTGATCGTCTTTAATACGATGCTCGGTGCCGTGTACGAGCGGACGCGCGAGATCGGCACCTTTAATGCAGTTGGTCTGGCACCGGGGCATGTTAGCGGACTCTTTATAGCCGAGGCAGTAGCGCTGGGGGTGATTGGCGTAGTTTCAGGGTATTTGCTGGGGCAGGCTGCTGTGAGACTGCTCGATCATTGGGGATGGCTTCAGGGTCTCGAATTCAATTACTCTTCCCTATCGTCGGTGCTGACCATTGGTCTAATAGGTTTCCTCGTGGTGGCCTCAGCGCTCTATCCGGCGCAGATGGCCGGGCGAATTTGCACGCCGGGTATCGAACGGCGTTGGAAATTGCCCCCCGGGACCGGGGGAGACCGGATAGCGATACGATTGCCGTTTTCCCTCGTTCGCCACGAGGCGCTGGGGATGGCTGCCTTCCAGGCCGAATTCTGGGCGGAGAACCAGGAGCAGTCGATCGGTGCTGGATTTTACGTCGAAGCGCTGGGCGTCGAACGCGCTGGCGATATATTGCGCATAGAGGCCCGGGTCTGGTTGGCCCCTTTCGATCAGGGCGTAATCCAGCAGACGGTACTCAAGATCAGTCCCGGATCCGACTCGCATTACTGCGATATAGATGCAGAACTCGAACTCGTAGCTGGCGACCGGGTCACCTGGCATCGAGTCGTGCGAACCTTCCTCGATGATTTGCGCAAGCAGTTTCTGATCTGGCGGACCCTGGAGGAAGAGGATCGGCAGTATTATGCAGAGCAGTTGCCGCGTTGGGTACGGACGCGGAATAAAGGCCAGGCCTGAGTTATGGCGACCTTGAGGTTGATTTTGCTCATCGTCGGTATCGTCGTCGGGTCCGGATGGCTGATCCAACGCGTCGAGTTGGTCTACAAAGGGCCCTATCTGGCTGGGGCCGGAGGGTTTCCCGGTGCTCAGGTTTTCCTCGCCATACCGCTGGGTGTGCTGGGAGCTGTGGCGGTGTCGCGCCGATTGCTCGGACGCGGCGATCGGGCAGTACTCTACACGGCTTTGGTGCTTGGGGTTTCGGCGACCGCTTCGGGGTTGATGCACCGTTTCCTACCGGGACTGGTCACCGGCTTTTACGGCGGTTTTGCCCAGTCTACAAGCCCCTATTACCGATTCCTGCAACTCGTGCCTGAGTGGTTGGTACCCGGTGGGCCGAATTCCGCGCCGGCGGTTGCGGCGTTCGAAGGTGGTGGATCGGTGCCGTGGGGGGCGTGGTTTTTGCCGCTGGGGGCGTGGACCACTTTTTTCGCTGCTTTTTTTCTGACCAGTCTCTGCCTGGTCTTGCTTTTGCGCCGCCGCTGGTTGGAGACCGAGCGCCTTGGGTTTCCCCTTCTCGAAATGCCCAGGGCACTGATCGAAGGCGGATTGTTCTCCGAGCGCCTGTTCTGGTGGGGGATGCTGGTGCCACTAGTAGTTTTCGGCGTCGACGGGCTGCATCACTATGTGCCGGCAGTGCCAGAAATCTCCACCCGGCTCAATCTGGCCGATTTTCTGCTCGATTACCCCTGGAAGGCAATGGCTACTTTTGAGTCGCCATTTTTCTTCGAGTTTGTACCGCTCCTGGTTGGCGTGGCCTTTTTGGCGCCGGTAGAGGTGTCTTTAAGTACCTGGACATTTTACGTCCTGACTCGGTTGCAGCTTTTGCTGACCTATTTTTTCGGTCGCCTGGAGTACCGCGGCGATTTTATTCCGGGACACGGGTCGCCGTGGCTCGATTGGCCAGGCCATTTCCCCTTCTTTATGAGCCAGGCGCGTGGTGGCCTACTCTTCCTCGGATGCCTGAGCCTGTATGCGGCGCGCAACTCGATCGCGGCCGCGTTATCTTGGCGCAGTCGGGTTAGCTGGGGTTTCGTCCTGGGCATGGTTTTTCTCTGGTTCTGGATCAGTGCGCTGGGCGTGCCGGTCTGGATGGGTTTGCCGGCGCTGTTGCTGCTGCTGCTCTTCGCTCTGGCTTTTGCGCGTTTGAGGATTGATGGTGGCTTACCCATTGCGGGAACGCCGCAGATCATCGGCTATCTTTTCTTTGTGGTATTGGGGACCGGGCCGGGGCTCTTCGCCGATTCGACCTATACCAGTTTTGCTTTTTTGGCGATTTTTGGTTTTACGATGATAGGCCTCTGGCCGGCCATTCAGTTCGAGGGATTCAAACTGGCCGAACTCAGCGGGGTTTCGACGCGGCGCATGGTCTGGGGTATGGGCCTGGGGCTCTTGACGGGTCTGGTGGCCGGCTATGCGTTTTCGCTGGAGACGATCTACGAACACGGACTCTTCGCCCTCCAGGAACAGGGAGGAGGGCGTTCGGAGGCGCGGATCGGGCGTTATTACAACTATTTGTTCAAAGATGCTGGAAGCGTCGAGGGCGACACCGATTGGGTGCGGATGGGATTTCATGCACTGGGGGCGGGATTTACCTGGGTACTTGCTTTTTTGCGCCAGCATTTTTTGCGCTGGCCGCTTCATCCGATGGGCTTTGTCTTCGGCACGGGTTTCGGCTGGTTGATCTGGGGATCGGTTTTCTGCGGTTGGCTTTGTAAATGGCTGGTGGTCCGCTATGGAGGGGCGCAGACTTATCGGCGCGTTATGCCGTTTTTTCTGGGGCTTATTTTCGGCGAGATCTGTATGCGACTGGTATGGGCGGGTGTGGCACTCTGGCAGGGAGAGATGGGAGGGGGGTACCGGATATAGTGGCTGAGTGGCGACGATATTATGGATGATCTGGCGACTTATCGCGGTTTGATGCAACGCCCCGCTCGTTTTGGCGAGGGCTTTACCGTACGCACTGTGGTCGGTGCCTTCTTCGTCGGTTTCATCATGATGCCGGGTGCGATCTATATGGGGCTGATCGCCGGGGTCTCGTTGGGTGCGGCGGCAGAGTGGGTGACGATCATTCTGTTCTCCGAGTTGGCGCGTCGCTCCTTTTCTTCGCTGACGCGCCAGGAGATCTATCTGATCTACTATATCGCCGGGGGACTGGCCGGTGTCGTTGGGGGTACTATGCTGGCTGGCGGTCCCTTTGGACAATTGGTCTGGCATCAGTATTTGGTACAGTCGCAGGCGGCGGCCGGTTTCGGTGTCGCCGAGCATATTCCGAGTTGGGTCTCGCCTCAGGCTGATTCCGAAGCGATTACGGCGCGCACTTTTCTGCATCGGGCCTGGATCCCGCCGATCGCGGTGCTGGTGGCATCGCAGGTGCTCGCGCGCGTCGAGTGGTTTACGCTGGGCTATATCCTTTTCCGGGTCACTTCGGATGTCGAGCGCTTGCCTTTCCCGTTGGCTCCGGTAGCGGCGCAGGGAGCCACGGCGTTGGCTGACGACGACGACGCGCGCGACGGCTGGCGCTGGCGGGTTTTTTCGGTGGGGATGGGGATCGGCCTGCTTTTCGGCGCGCTCTATGTGGGGCTGCCGGCGTTGACCGGATTGATCGCCAGCGACCCGATCTCTTTGTTGCCCATTCCCTGGATCGATCTGACCAGGACCACCGAGTCTTTATTGCCTGCGGCCCCGCTGGGGATCGGTACCGATTTGGGGTTGGTGCTGCTGGGGATGGTATTGCCCTTCTGGGTCGTGGTTGGTTCATTCGCTGCGGCTATGGTTCACGCTTTGGGCAGCCCGATTCTCTACCATCTCGGCGCACTGCCGCACTGGCGGCCGGGGATGGATACGATTCTGACCAACTTTGCCAACGATGTCGATGTGTGGATGAGCGTCTATATCGGGGCCGGCATTGCTGTCGGATTGATCGGCGTTTTTCACGCCGTGCGCTCATTGGGTGCGGTGCGGAATAAGGGCGAGCGCGGTCGTTTGCGCGATGTGCCGCTTGGCCGTGGTGATTTTCCGCTCTGGTTGGCGGTGGGTGGTTATGCTCTTTCGACCCTGGCGATGGTCGGGCTCTGCATGCTGCTATTGGAGGAAGACGATTTCCCGCTGATTTTTCTCTTGCTCTTTGGTTTTGTGTTGACTCCGGCGCTTTCGTATGTCAATGCGCGGATGGCGGGTTTGACGGGCCAATTAGTCAGCTTCCCGATGATTCGCGAAGGGGCCTTTATTCTCAGCGGCTACCGGGGCATCGATATCTGGTTTGCGCCGATCCCCTATGCCGATCACGGTCGTCGAGCCCAGTTATTCCGCGAGGTCGAATTGACCGGTACGCGTTTCACTTCGATCCTCAAAGCCGAGTTGTTAGTTTTGCCTCTGGGTCTGGTCTGCGGTTTTGTGTTCTGGTCGTTGGTTTGGCAGTTGGGACCGATTCCGTCGCCGGCCTTCCAATACGCACAGACCTACTGGCATCTTATTGCCCTGCGTCAATGTCTATGGTATTCGGCGACTCTGGGGGGGGAGACGCTTTTTGATCAGGCGATAAAGGGCTGGTGGATTTTGGGCGGCTTTGCTTTTGCAGGTGGGACATTCGCCGTGTTGTCAGTTTTGCAATGGCCGATCTCACTGATCTACGGTTTTGTTCGCGGTCTCTCCGGTTTGCCGCATCTGCTGATTCCTGAAATGGTTGGAGCGTTGATTGCGCGCTATGCGTTGGAAAAGCGCTTTGGGGTCGAGCGCTGGCGGAGTTATGCACCGGTCCTCTTGGCGGGGTACGCCTGTGGAATGGGTTTGGTGGGGATGTCGGCGGTGGCGATTGCATTGATATCGAAGTCGGTGACGCAATTGCAGTATTAAACCGCGGCGGGGGCGATCGTCGTCCGGCAATTCAAGAGCGCAGGGCCCGGCGTGTGGTCAGGGCGCGTTTGATCCATTTGTTCTTATAGCCTTCGACCAGATAATAGGGTACGAGATCTCCGCCGAAGCCGCGTTTGAAGAACGCAATGGCCGGGATATTGGCGCCGACGAAGTCGAAGTGCTTGCTGGTAGAAGTAGTGAAATACTGCCAGTAGAGTAGTGAAGTTGCACCGGTATTGTTGAGTGTGGGATCTGCGCCGGCCGCCCAGGCGTAGGTGGTGTCGAATCCGTCGACGAAGACGACAATGGCGGCGACCTGGTCTGTCGGCGATGCGATTTTATAGGCTCGGCCGATCCCGGCGGCGAGGACTGCGGCGACGAAACGCTCGGCGGTGGCAGCGGCGATTGGCGCGCCGCCGGGCTGCTGGGCGTAAATGGCTTCGTACTGGCGGCGAAAGAGGGCGGTATCGTCAGTCGCTTGGAGTGAATAGCCGAGTTTTTCGGCTTTGCGGATTACGGTGCGGGTACGGCGCTCGACCCTTTCCCAGAGACGGTCGGTGTCGCCGAGGTCGAAGTGATAGGTATAGCGCACCCGCGCATCCCAGCCATGCCAGGTGAAGGGGCGGGTATCGGATATCGCTGGTGTGTGGACTAGGAATACATGGTCGTATTGTTTTTCCAGGTAATCGATCAGTGTTTCACAGATGCGGTGTTGTTCGGCTTCGGCCTTGGCTGGCCCCTTGCCTTCGACTGGAGATAAGAGCAGGCCTGTGTGGGGGGTGAGTTCGGGAGTGGCGAGGCGGTAGAGGCCCGATCGTTTGTGTGCCAAACCACTCAGACCGGCGATGAGCCGCCCGTTGCGATAACAGCCGAGGCGTTGGATCTCGCTCTTGGTAGCGTCGGCGGCGCAGCGGAGCCAGGCACTGGTAGAGAAGACGCTGCCGCCTATGGCTTGGCGGACGAGGTTGTCCCAAGGGGCATCTTCGTCGACGAGGTGTATTTCGTAGCTGTCGGCCACGCCTCAATCTCGGAAAAAGAGGAGGGGAAAATTCGGTTGCGCAGGGCCTGGTAAAACCCTGTGGTGTCGATCTCGGTGTGCAAGTGTGATGATAGCATATGCGCCATTATAAATCAAGAGGCTAGGTCGAATTGGCGGGTAACTGGAGCAGAAGAAAACAAGATTCTCGAATTGGCGAATAACTAGAGCAGAAGAAAACAAGATTCTTTAGATTGGCGAATGTGGATTGTATTTTTGCCGTAGTTTGTTACTTGACATCTCCTGCTATCCATTATATATTAGCTGATCTTGCACTGATATGGAGCTAACTGCTTGAATTGCTTGGATTTAATTAGGGTGAGTACACTGGTCCAGTCCATAGATCTTTACCGAGTCGGGGTCGTCCCCTATGCTTGGGCTTTAGGACGCGTACTCCTTCGTCCCCTCCTCATTATAGATCTGCTTATTAACGAGCGGACCAAGTAGGCTTCACTCCTCATCCCATTTTCGACAACCTAAGATCGGACGAAGCCTCTGAAAAAGTTCAAAGGCCGTCAGCAAACTGTGTCTGTAAAAAAATCAAATTCCCAATATCTCTTAAGTAAGGAGAATCTCCCCAATGCAAATGTATTACGACAACGATGCCAATCTCGACCTGCTTTCGGACAAGACTGTGGCGATCATCGGCTATGGCAGCCAGGGCCACGCTCATTCGCTGAATCTCAAGGAAAGCGGCGTCAAGGTAGTGGTGGGTTTGCGCGAAGGCAGCGCGAGGCGCGCGGAGGCTGAAGCAGCTGGGTTGGAGGTGGCTACGGTGGCCGAGGCCAGCAGGATGGGCGATATCATCATGATCCTGATCAACGACGAGGTGCAGCGCGCGGTGTACGAGGCCGATATTCGGCCCAATCTCGAGGAAGGCAACGCGCTGGCTTTTGCCCATGGGTTCAATATTCACTTCGGGCAAGTTCTTCCTCCGCCCAACGTCGATGTCTTTATGGTCGCGCCCAAGGGACCTGGCCATTTAGTGCGGCGCGTCTACGCATCCGGCGGAGGCGTACCAGGTCTTCTGGCGGTCTATCAGGACTCGACGGGTCGGGCACACGAGTTCGGCTTGGCCTATGCCAAGGGCATCGGTTGTGCGCGAGCCGGCGTGATCGAGACCACTTTTCGTGAAGAGACGGAGACCGATCTCTTCGGCGAGCAGGTGGTCCTCTGCGGCGGACTGACCGAGCTGATTCGCGCTGGGTTTGAGACGCTGGTCGATGCCGGTTATCAGCCTGAGGTTGCCTACTTTGAATGTTTGCACGAAGTCAAACTGATCGTCGATCTGATCTACGAGGGTGGGATTGCCAATATGCGCTCGTCGATTTCCGACACGGCGGAGTTCGGTGACTTGACGCGCGGTCGGCGGGTGGTAACTGAGGAAACGCGTGCGGAGATGAAGCGGATCCTCGCCGATGTGCAGAATGGTCACTTTGCCAGGGAATGGCTGGCGGAAAACCAAGTTGGGCGTCCGGTCTATACCGCGATAAAGCGCCGCGATTCTGAGCATCAGATCGAGGTGGTTGGCGCCAAATTGCGCGAGATGATGAGCTGGTTGGACGACAAATAGCAAAGCCTGAAAGGAGGCGCAGATGGATCCCCTACTTAGCGAGTTAAAATCCGATCCCGATCACGGTTCGGCAGATGGTCGCTATACGGCTGGAGGAGACTGTCTGTTGCTGTATAAATTTATCCTGCCAGAGGATGAAAGAACGAACCATGGCTGATTCAAATCGCGTCTTCGTATTTGACACCACTTTGCGCGACGCCGAGCAGACGCCTGGAGCCTCGTTGAATGTCGAGGAGAAACTGGAAGTTGCCCAGCAGTTGGCGCGATTACGGGTCGATATCATCGAAGCCGGTTTTCCGGTTTCCTCCAACGAGGATTTCGAAGCTGTGCGTCGGATCGGCCAGGAGATAGAAGGGCCGGTTATTTGCGGTTTGGCCCGCGCTGTGGCCAAGGATATCGACCGGGCGGGTGAGGCGCTAAAGGGGGCGCTCCGGCCGCGTATTCACACCTTTGTTGGTACTTCGGAGATTCATCTCAAAGGTCAAATGCGCAAAGGGCAGGAAGAGATTCTGAAAATGGCGGTAGCGGCGGTGGAACTTGCGAAATCTTATTGCGATGATGTCGAGTTTTCGCCAATGGACGCTGCCCGTACCGAATCAGGTTATCTCTGCGAGGTCATCGAAGCGACGATCGCGGCGGGGGCGACAACGATCAATATCCCCGACACGGTGGGCTATGCGGTGCCCGAAGAGTTTGGTGCACTGATCGCTCATATCGCCGCCAAAGTACCCAATATCAGCGAGGCTATTATAAGCGTCCACTGCCATGACGATTTGGGTATGGCGGTGATCAACACATTGGCTGCTATCAAGAATGGTGCGCGCCAGGCCGAGTGTACGATCAATGGATTGGGTGAACGGGCTGGCAATGCCTCGCTTGAAGAAGTCGTCATGGCGTTGAAGACGCGCCAGGACTACTTCGGCTACGAAACGGGCGTCGTCAGCCAGGAGATCGTGCCTTCGAGTCGGTTGGTGAGTCGTTTGATGGGCATCGTGGTTCAGCCCAACAAGGCGATTGTCGGTGCGAATGCTTTTGCCCATAGCTCGGGTATTCACCAGGATGGGGTGCTGAAGCAGCGCGATACCTTCGAGATCATGGAGCCCAAGGATGTGGGGCTGGACGATACCGAGATCGTGTTGACGGCGCGCTCGGGCCGTGCCGCACTGCGCCACCGTCTGGAAGTCCTCGGTTACGAGTTGGATAAAGAGGAACTGGACGCGGTGTACGAGGCTTTCCTGGAGCTGGCCGACAAAAAGAAGGAAGTCTTCGACGGGGATTTGATCGAGATCGTTGGTGGCGACCCAGGAGAGGCGATTGACTATTACGAATTGCAGTACCTGCATTCGGTCAGCGGCACTGGTACTGTTCCCTCGGCGACGGTGCGTCTGCGAATCGGCGAGGAGATGGTACAACAGTCGGCGTGGGGCGATGGACCGGTCGATGCGGCGTACGCGGCGATCAGTCTGGCGATCGGCAGCGAAATAAAACTGGAGAATTACGCTATCCGTGCGATCACTTCGGGTAGCCAGGCGCTGGGCGAGGTAACGGTACACCTGGCGCGGGAGGAAGAGAAAGTGCGGGGTCGCGGAGTCTCGACCGATGTTATAGAGGCCAGTGCCAGGGCTTATGTTGATGCGTTGAACCGCCTGGCGATAAAGGATGCTAAAGAAGAGCATCAGACGGTATAGAGGAGAAATTTTACAAATGGGTAAGACACTGTTGGACAAGGTTTGGGATCGGCACGCTGTGCGTCAGTTGTCCTCGGGACAGACGCAGCTCTTTATCGGTCTTCATCTCGTGCACGAAGTTACTAGTCCCCAGGCTTTCCAAATGCTGAGAGATCGCGGTCTCAAGGTCCGCTTTCCCGAGCGCACCTTTGCCACTGTGGACCACATCGTGCCCACAGATCTGACCGAACGCCCTTTTATCGATGATTTGGCAGAGGAGATGATGGAGGCCATAGAACTCAATGCGGCCGAGTTCGAAATCCCGCTTTTCAATATCGATGACCAGCGTCAGGGTGTGGTTCATGTCATCGGTCCAGAGCTGGGACTCACTCAGCCAGGTATGACCATCGCCTGTGGCGATAGCCATACCTCGACGCATGGAGCTTTTGGCGCCGTAGCTTTCGGTATCGGCACCAGTCAGGTTCGCGATGTGTTGGCAACCCAATGTCTGGCGTTGGACCCGTTCAAGGTGCGGCGGATTGAGGTCAATGGAAAATTGAGCGAAGGAATCTATGCCAAGGATGTGATCCTGCATATTATCGGCCAACTCGGGGTCAATGGTGGGGTCGGTTACGGTTACGAATACGCCGGTCCAGTGATCGAGTCTATGTCGATCGAAGAACGGATGACGGTCTGCAATATGTCGATCGAGGGGGGAGCTCGGGTCGGCTATGTCAATCCGGATCAGACTACGTACGACTATATCAAAGGTCGGCCGCATGCTCCAGCTGATTTCGCAAGCGCAGTCGAGTGGTGGAACTCGATGGCATCGGATGCCGATGCCGTGTACGCCGACAAGGTCGAAATCGATGGTTCCGCTATTGGACCGACCGTGACTTGGGGTATTAATCCGGGCCAATCGATCGGGATCGACCAGGCCCTGCCCGATCTCGACGCCTTTGATCCAGCCGAGCAGTCTACGGTGCAAGAGGCTTTCGATTATATGGATTTCAAACCGGGCCAACGGCTCGCTGGTACCAAGATCGACGTGGCTTTTGTCGGTTCCTGCACCAATGGTCGGCTTTCCGATTTGCGAGCTGCAGCCGCAGTTGCCAAAGGACGCAAGGTCGCAGCGGGTGTGCGTGCTTTGGTGGTACCTGGATCGCAGCAGGTTCGGTCTGCGGCCGAGGCTGAGGGGTTGCACGAGATCTTTCTGGAGGCGGGATTCCAGTGGCGCGGAGCTGGTTGCTCGATGTGTCTGGCGATGAACCCCGACAAACTTCAGGGCCGGGAGCTCTGCGCTTCGTCATCCAATCGCAACTTCAAGGGGCGCCAGGGCAGCCCGACCGGGCGTACTTTGCTGATGAGTCCGGCGATGGTTGCGGCGTCGGCAATCGCCGGCGAGGTTGCCGACGTGCGCGGTCTACTCAATTAGTATTAGGAGAGGATAATCTTGGCTACTCAAAGCATTATAGAATCTGTGCGCGGTCGTGCAGTGGTGGTGCGCGGAGCCGATATAGATACGGATCGGATCATTCCGGCCCGTTATTTGCGCACCGTTACTTTCGAGAATCTGGGCGAGCATGCCTTCGAGGATGATCGCGCCGGAGGTGGACATCCATTTGAGCAGGAGCGTTTCGCTGGCTCATCGATCCTGCTCTGCAATTCCAATTTCGGCTGCGGTTCATCCCGCGAGCATGCTCCGCAGGCGCTGATGCGCTGGGGGATCAAGGGTTTTGTCGGTGAATCATTTGCCGAGATCTTCTATGGCAATTGTATCGCCATGGGTCTGCCCTGTGTGCTGGTATCGGCCGAAGATATGCAGCAGATGATGTCCGCTGTGGAGAGCGAACCGGAGCAGGAATTGGCCATTGATCTCAAAGCGCGTCAGGTCCACTGTGCCGGCGGTGTTTTCGCGGCGGAGATTGCGGACGGTTCACGCGAGCAATTCATCAAGGGCACCTGGGACTCGCTGGGACAACTGCTGGAAGCTGAGAGTCAAGTTGTTGAGACCATCGCTCGCCTTCCCTATATCAACTCTTTTGCCATTACCTAATAGCTGGAGGTTTCTGCATTGTACAAAATTGCCGTAGTAGCCGGGGATGGGACCGGTCCTGAAGTTGTGGCCGAGGGGCTGAAAGCCCTCGAAGCTGTAGCTGCCAAAGAAGGTTTTAAATACGAGACCGTCGATTTTGATTTTGGCGGTGACCGCTACTTGAGAACTGGTGAGGTTTTGCCCGACTCGGCAGCGGATGATTTCAGACAATTCGATGCGATTTATTTGGGCGCTATCGGCCATCCGGATGTCAAGCCCGGCATCCTCGAAAAAGGAATATTGCTGCGACTGCGTTTCGAGTTGGATCAGTACATTAATTTGCGCCCGGTCAAGCTCTATCCCAACGTGCCGACGCCGATTGCGGACAAGGGGCCGGATGATATTGATTTCGTGGTAGTGCGTGAAAACACCGAAGGGCTCTATGCTGGTGCCGGTGGTTTTTTCAAGAAGGGCACGCCCGATGAGATCGCAGTCCAGGAGTCTATCAATAGCCGCAAAGGCGTTGAACGCTGTTTGCGCTACGCCTTTGAATATACCCAGCGGCGCAACAAGGAAAATACTCTGACTCTTTGCGGTAAGACCAATGTATTGACCTATGCCTTCGATCTCTGGGAGCGGGCATTCAACGAGGTCGGTGATTCTGATTTTCCACAGATCAAGCGCGATTATGCTCACGTCGACGCGATTTGCATGTGGATGGTTAAGAATCCCGAGTGGTTCGACGTGGTGGTCACCGATAATATGTTTGGCGATATCATCACCGATTTGGGTGCCATGATTCAGGGTGGGATGGGCATTGCTGCCGGTGGCAATATCAACCCGGAGGGGGTGTCGATGTTCGAGCCGATTGGTGGTTCGGCGCCCAAATACACTGGCCAGAATATAATTAACCCGATGGCAGCGATCGGTGCCTGTCAGTTGATGCTCGATACCTTGGGTGAGCATCGTGGAGCGCAGATTCTGGAAGCTGCTATCGTCTCGACGCTGGGCAAACTGCAGGACATGGGTGCGGGCAAAATGGGATATTCCACAACGGAAGTGGGAGATTTAGTAGCTCAGGCTATTGCCGACGCGTAGCACAAACGGAGAGGAGCAACGGCATGCGTATCGGAGTCTACGATTCCACCCTGCGAGATGGCGCTCAGGCCGAGGGGATTTCCTACTCGCTGGAAGATAAGCTCTTGATCGCTCGGAGGCTCGATGCACTCGGCGTGGATTATATCGAGGGTGGGTGGCCTAATCCCACCAATCCCAAAGACTTGGCTTTTTTCCGGGAAGCGCAAAAACTCGATCTCCAGGCCGAGGTGACAGCTTTCGGTAGTACGCGGCGGGCGACCAATATTCCGGAGGAGGACGAGACCTTGGCGACCCTGCTCCGAGCCGAGACCAAGAGCATCGCCCTCTTCGGCAAGAGTTGGACGCTGCATGTTACCGAGATCCTGCGAACTTCGCTCGAGGGCAATATCCAGCTCATTGAGGATTCGGTCGCCTATCTCACAGGTCATGGCCGCGAGGTTGTCTACGATGCCGAACACTTCTTCGACGGGTACAAGGCGGATGCCGAGTACGCGATAGAGACGCTTCTGGCCGCCGAGCGCGGAGGGGCGCGGATACTGGTGTTATGCGACACCAATGGCGGTATTCTGACTAGCGAGATGAGTCGGATCATCGAGGTTGTCTTAGGGCGTATAGGAATTCCCTTTGGCATTCACGCCCACAACGATTCGGGCGTTGGTGTGGCCAATACACTCGCTGCGGTAGAGCTAGGGGCGGCACAAGTGCAGGGAACTTTCAACGGGTACGGCGAACGCTGTGGCAACGCCAACCTGTGCTCGATCCTGCCGAATCTAGAACTGAAGATGGGTTATGAGACCATCGGTCGGGAGAAGCTGGGGGATCTGATGAATTTCTCCCGCTTTTTGAGTGAAATCGCCAATGTCTACCACGATCGTCGCCAGCCCTTCATTGGCGAGAGTGCGTTTGCCCACAAGGGTGGAGCCCATATCGATGGGGTCATGAAGGTAGCCCATTCATTTGAACATATCGAGCCCGATGCCGTAGGTAACGAACGGCGTTTTTTGGTTTCGGATCAGGCCGGCGGGGCGACGATCGTCAACAAGCTTCAGCGCTTCCTGCCCGATATTGAGAAGAAGGATCCGCTGGTGGCCGACATTTTGGATCGGGTTAAGCAACTCGAGCATCAGGGCTACCAGTTCGAAGCGGCGGAGGGATCTTTCGAGCTGATGGCGCGTCGCGTTCAGGGTACCTACGAGGATCTTTTCTCCTTGGTAAATTTCCGTACGATTAACCGCAATACAGGGGGGAAATCCGAGGATGCCGAAGCGATCGTCAAAATCGATATTGGCGGAGAAGAGTACCATACGGTGGCTAGTGGCGACGGTCCGGTCAATGCGCTCGATAGGGCGTTGCGCAAGGCGTTGGAGCATAAATTCCCCTCGCTGAGGCAGGTGCATCTGGAAGATTATAAAGTGCGGGTTTTGTCTAGCGGAGATGGGACGGCGGCCAAGGTACGTGTTTTGATCGAATCTTCGGATGGAAGGGATATTTGGGGTACCGTGGGAGTTTCGGAAAATGTGATCGAGGCCAGTTGGATCGCGTTGGCGGATAGTTTGCATTATAAGTTGATGCAGGATCAGTTGGTGGTTGAGGTGGAGCGGGGGGAGATCGCGACGGCGTAGAATGGTTCTCGGGTTGTAATGGGATTTATCCCCCGAGAAATTGCCGTGAGTATTGAAAAAGTCTCCGCACAATAAGAAAAAAGAAAATGGAGTGTCTCCGGTGAAGATACTGGATGGTGGCAATGTTTGTTCAGCCAGAGGTTTTCGGGCTGCTGGGTTGAATTGCGGGGTTAAAGAAGAGCTCAAAGACCTGGCTCTGGTTTACTCGGAGCTAGGGGCGAGTGGGGCGGGGGTCTATACCAAAAACCGGGTTCGGGCTGCGCCGATCCAGGTATGCCGGGAACATCTGCAAGATGGAAATGCACGGGCAGTCGTACTCAATTCGGGCAACGCCAATGCTTGCACCGGGGATCCGGGGTTGGTCAATGCGCGGCGAATGTGCGATTTGACGGCTGAAAAACTGGGATTGGCTGCAGCAGAGGTTGTGGTTTGCTCGACGGGGGTCATCGGGGTTCCGTTGCCGATGGACGCTATTGTCGAGGGGATCCCGCAGGTGGTGGAAGCGCTGTCTGTGCATGGGGGCGAGGATGCGGCAACGGCGATTATGACTACGGATACGGTGTCCAAAACCTTCGCGATTGAGATAGAGATCAAGGGGGCCAAAGTTCGAATTGGTGGCATGGCCAAAGGGGCGGGTATGATCGCACCTGATATGGCGACGATGCTTTCGGTTGTTACGACCGATGCGGATATAGCTCCGGATCTTTTGCAGCAGGCATTGGCATCAGCGGTCGATCAATCGTTCAACTGCATCACCGTCGACGGTGATATGAGTACCAACGATACGGTGATTGTGTTGGCCAATGGCGCGTCGGGTGCGCCAGTGATTGAAGGGGACGAATCAGTGGGTGAATTTTCCGCCGGGTTGGTGATGGTCTGTCGCGAATTGGCGCGGCAGATTGCACGCGATGGAGAAGGAGCTACCAAATTGGTGAGTATCCAGGTCAGTGGGGCGCGGGATAAAGAAGAGGCCAGGCAGGTCGGGTTGAGCGTTGCCAATTCGAATTTGGTCAAGACGGCAGTTTTCGGGCGCGATCCCAATTGGGGCCGGATCCTTTGCGCTGTGGGGTATTCGGGAGTTGCTATAGACCCAGACCATGTTCGGGTTTCGCTCTGCGGGACGGCCATCTATAGTGGGGGATCGGGTCTTAGCTTTGATCAGCATGCGCTCATTGAGTTGATGGGAGCTGAGGAGATCCCCATTGAGATCGATCTCGCTCAGGGGGACGCCGAGGCAGATATTTTCACTTGTGATTTCAGTTACGATTACGTGCGGATCAACGCCGAGTACACCACTTGAGGAATTCACTATGACACTTTCCCATAATGTTCAGCGCGTACAGCCCTCGGTGACTATGCAGATATCGGCCAAGGCAGCGGCGATGAAACGCGACGGTGTCGACGTTGTCGCGCTCTCTGCCGGTGAGCCGGATTTCGATACACCGCAGAATATCAAAGATGTGGGCATCCGCGCCATCGATGAGGGGTTTACCAAATACACCACGCCCGGGTCGGGAATTATTGAACTCAAGGAGGCGATCTGTCGCAAGTTCGAACGCGATAATGGCCTTGCCTATACGACCGATGAGGTGATTGTCAATAACGGTGCCAAACATTCGCTCTTCCTGGCGGTGGCGGCGCTGCTAAATCCGGGCGATGAGGCCATTATTCCCACGCCCTACTGGGTGACCTATAGCGAGCAGCCGCGGCTGGTGGGCGCCGAGCCGGTGATCGTTGAAACTAGCGCCGAGAATGGGCTCAAGCTCACGGTAGACGAATTTCGTGCAGCCATTACGCCGCGGACCCGGATGCTCTTTCTCTGCTCGCCGTCCAATCCCAGCGGCGCAGTATATTCACGTCAGGAACTTGCGGCACTGGCGGAGTTGGCCGTCGAGCATGGCGTTTATATACTCAGCGATGAGATCTACGAAAAGTTGGTTTATGACGGTGCCGAACATCATTCTATTGCCGCTTGTGGTCCAGAGGCCAAGGAACTCAGCATCGTGGTCAATGGCGTATCCAAAGCCTATTCGATGACGGGTTGGCGGATTGGCTATACAGGTGCCAACGAGGAAATAATCGCCGGGATGAACAAGGTGCAGAGCCAGGAGGTGTCACACCCTTCATCGATCTCGCAGAAGGCGGCTGTCGAGGCTCTTGACGGTCCGCAGGATTCGGTCGAAGTGATGCGCCGGGCCTTTGATGAACGCCGTCGTTATATGGTCGAGCGCCTCAATGCACTCGAAGGGGTTGAGTGCAGCTTGCCCCAGGGGGCCTTTTATGCCTATCCGGATGTCACAGCCTACTACGGTCGCCGGGCTGGTGGGCGAACTATAGAGAACTCCGTATTGCTTTGTGAGTATCTGCTTGAGGAGGCCAGGGTCGCCTGTGTACCCGGGGCCGGATTCGGCACCCACGATCATATACGGCTTTCCTATGCCACGTCGATGGAACTTATAGAAGTGGCAATGGATCGGATCGAGACAGCGCTCGATATCTTGGAATAAATGGCGAAGAAGATTGTTATGTGTGGTGTCTATAAGGGGTATAGTACGGTTTTGTCCATATGACTAGGGGGAGTTGTCCGTGAAGAGCAACGGTTTCCAACTCGACTTCGAACGACCGATTGTCGAATTGGAGAAGAAGATCGAAGAGTTGGGGAATCAGGCCGAAACCGATGGTCTGGATCTGGATCAGGAAATCAAGCGGTTGCAGTTGCGGGCCGAGAAGATGCGCGAGGAGATATACACTAATCTCAACCCCTGGCAGCGGGTGCAGCTCTCGCGGCATCCCGATAGGCCCTACGCCCTCGATTATGTCCAGCGGATGCTTTCCGACTTTACCGAACTACACGGCGACCGTCTCTTCGGCGATGATGGTGCCGTTATCGGTGGTCCGGCCCGGTTGGACGGCGAACCGGTCATGGTGATTGGTATTCAGAGCGGTCGCAATCTCGAAGAGCGACAGCAGCGCAATTTCGGCATGCCGCATCCGGAAGGTTACCGCAAGGCCCGACGTCTGATGCAGATGGCCGCCAAGTTTAAACTGCCGGTCTTGACGATCGTCGATACTTCGGGTGCGTATCCTGGTGTTCAAGCCGAAGAACGAGGTCAGGCTGAGGCGATCGCCCGCAATCTCTATGAGATGTCGCATTTGCCGGTTCCGATCGTCGTCATTATTGCCGGGCAGGCTTTTAGTGGGGGAGCGATCGGAATCACGGTGGGAGATCGGATCCTGATGTTCGAACACGCTTGTTATTCGGTCATCGTACCGGAAAGTTGCTCGACCATACTTTTCAAAGTGCGCGATCGCAAAGAGGAGGCAGCTGAGGAACTCAAACTCACTGCCGAAGAACTGAAAGAACAGGGGATCATAGACCGCATTGTTCCCGAGCCTTTCGGTGGGGCGCATCGCGACTGGGACGAGGCTGCTTCTATACTTAAACGCCATGTTCAGGAGGCGTTGGCCGAACTCCGGCTTCTCGAGCCGGAAACGCTGGTCGCCCAACGGATGGACAAGTTTGCGAAGATGGCTTGTTTCGAAGAGTAGATCGAGTAGCCGATAAAAAATCCCCGTTCGCGCACTGACGCGAACGGGGATTTTTTTATCGGACCTGAATTCAGACGCGCCGGATGCGGTCGAAAAGCCGCTCGAGCCTGTCGAAGGCGACGCGGATCATGTCTTCGTCCCAATCGCCGTCGATTTTGATCTGGACTACCGATTGGACGGTGTCTAAATACGCTTTTTGCGTTTCGGTCAGGGGGCGTGAAGAGCGTTCCGAACGTTCCGAACGTTCCGAACGTTCCGGGCGTTCCGGGCGTTCCGAGCGTTCCGAGCGTTCCGAGCGTTCCGAGCGTTCCGAGCGTGAAGAGCGTTCCTGGTTGCTGCGGCCGGAACGTCCATCCCGACCGCTGCGTCCCCTTGGGGTCGGTGGGGGTGCCGGTGTGGCATCTTCGGCGGTATCTTCGGTGGCGTCTTTGGCGGCGTCTTGGGTGGCGTCTTCGGTGGCGTCTTCGGTGGCGTCTTCGGCGGCGTCTTCGGCCGAGTCTGCTGCTTGAACCGTCTCTGGTGGTTCGCCGAAGTCCGCTTCGCCAATAAGATATTTGAAAAACATCTTCATCTTATTGGCGGAATCACGTCCCATACCGGTGCGGTCGCGAAAGTAGTCGATGATCGCGTCATCGCTCATATTGCCGTCGGTTTGTTCCCACTCGGGCAGTAGTTCTTTGTAGAGATTGCGGATTACTTCGGCCAGCGCGTATTTGCGCGTTGGACGATCGACTACCCGAGCGAGGAGGGCTGTAGGTTGCTGATCGCGGTCGATCAGCCCCATGGCTTCAATTCCGCGCAGGAACCGGTAGATCATCGATGGGGTGCGGATAATGGCGCGCACATAGTCGCGGTCTATCTGTTCAGGTACTTTGTTTTCGAGCCGCGAAAGAAATTTCTCGAACTGGACTTTGGTAATATACGGATACCAGGTCTTGCCCTGTTTAGAACCGTTCTCCTCCTGGCCTTCTTCCGCACTTGTTTCGGCGCTCTCCTCGTGTGCTTCTTCCATCTTCTTCTCCATTCGTATGAGCGATATGTTCCGGGACCGTTATAGCTATATAGCTATTGGGTGAATTCGGCTGTTACGACACTGGAAATGCCCCCGCGTACATTGAAGTCTCCCACCACGGTCATGCGCCGTGGCGAGCAGGCGGCTACAAGGTCGTCGAGAATGGTATTGGTCACCGTTTCGTAGAAAGCGCCTTCTTGGCGAAAGGACCAGAGGTAGAGCTTGAGTGATTTGAGCTCTATGCACTGCTGGTCGGGAACGTAGGAAAGGCGTATAGTGCCGAAATCCGGTTGCCCGGTTACGGGACATATCGAAGTGAATTCCGGACACTCTATCTCGATTGTATAGTCGCGGTCCGGAT
>CAZFMY010000017.1:0-86436 GCA_964520345.1 uncultured Gemmatimonadaceae bacterium
CCGAGGTCAGCAGGCAGCCGCCGGTCTTGAGGTCGAATTCCCAGTGGTGCCAGTGACAGATCAGGACTCCGTCGCGGATACTGCCCTGTGACATCGGATAGCCCATATGCGGGCAGCGATTATCGACGGCCTGGAACTTGCCTTCATAGAGAAAGACGGCCAAATGGGTACCGTCAATGGTGAAGGGTTTACCTTCGCCCTCGACGAAATCGCTGGCGGGGGCCAACGGGTGGTAGACATAGCTCGCTGGATCGATGTTGGGGGTGGAGAAGTCCCCGGACCCGAATCGCTCGGCGTTTTTTTCTGCGAGGTTTTGGGGCGTGCTCATGGGGATTGTCTCCTAGTAAATGGTCGTGAAGGAATTATCAGTTGAGATTTAGCTCGTGGCACTATCTCAGGCAGGGTCGCATTATGGAAGCCGACGGCGTTCTGGCGTTGAAGGCCTTCGATTGAGATGCGGACCAATGCTCTCCTGGTCCGTGAGGGCAGGGCGAATACCTGGAGAGTGCGCGCTATAGGGAGCATGGGAGATCAGCACCTTAGAGAAGAGAGGGACTTGTCCCATTAAGTTAAGCCAGTGATCAGGCCGCAACAAATAAATCCAGATGCCAATGGACTCCAGGATATGGGCAACTTCAGATCGGCGATTGTGCTTTAAGGGACCGATGCTGACCCCCTAAATCTCCGCTATCCACCATCGCATTGTTTTCTCTTGGATAGATCGAGCAGATTGCTTATATACTGAGAGCCTCTCGATAAGACGAACGAAATCAATCGATTTATCAAAGAGATAAATAAGCTGGAATCAGTACATAGCTGCAACGCGGGGTTCGATCTGATGCGATATATATTCGCTGTGCTATTATCGTTGTATGGTGTGGGCACAAGCATCGCAGACGAAGAAACGATGGCCGACTCCTCAGCGATGAAGCAAGACGATGCGGTCGATCTATCCGGGGGAGAGTTGGCCTCGCTTCATTCGGATGCGTATCACGTGCTGGCCAGGCCCTGGTACCAAAAAGTTGAGCTCTCGGGTTTCGGTGCCTTCTGGTTTGCCGATTCGGGTGCGGACGGAACACGGCCCGAAGCGGGCTTTGTCATCAAAGAGTCGGCTCTCTTCGTCGAGGCTGAGGTTTGGGAGGAGATGACGCTCTTTTTCGAACTCCAGACCACTGCCCTGCAGCGCGACCACAATTCCTCTGTGCGCACCGGCGAGATCTACGTCCACTTCCGCGATCTGCTCAAGCGATGGGGCGCGGGTCGCATGGGATTTAAGATCGGTCGCGTCGATATTCCCTTCGGAGAAGAATATCTGTGGCAGGATGCTCCCGACAACTCGCTGATCTCCAATTCCGCGGCCTATCCCTGGCTCTGGGACGAGGGGGTGGTGCTCTACGGAGAGTGGGCAGGTGGGCGCCTGGGATGGATCGCCTCGATCATGGACGGCACCAGATCTCGCAGTCAAGAAGATAACGCGGCGAAAGCTCTTAATGCCAAGATCCACGGATCCCCCTGGGAGACCCTGTATTTGAGCGCTAGCGCGATGCGAAACGGCGACGCGGCTGAAAGCGCGATACTCCTGGGGGGAAGCTTTTTGAAACCGGTGGGAGCCGATGACGCGACTTCCAGTGTCGGCGAGAGTCCCAGTGACGTGGTAGACACCCGGCTCTATCAGATCGATGCTCAGTGGAAACCGGCTAGAGCGACGCGTTTCGATCTCGCCGCCGGAGGAGCTTTTGTCGACGATGCGGTCGAGGCTTTCGACCGGGATTTACGCTGGTTTATGCTGCAGGCGCGCCAGGGCTTCGGTGGTGGCTTCTACGCTGTGGCGCGCTATAGCGAGATCGGGACCTACGATGACCAAGAGGGTTATAGTCTGGGCGGTGAATTCCTCGCCGGTGGCCGAAGGGCCTTCGGCTATGACGCGAGGAGGCTGCAGCGTTCGTCGCTGGGGTTGGGCTGGGAGTTCAATGCTCGGGGCAGGCTCAAGCTGGAACTCGGGCGCGACCGTTTCGAGGTCATCGTCGCTTCGCCTTTTGATCCCGAGGGAGACGACCGGGCTTTTTATGTTTTTGAACTCGTCGCCTCTTTTTAGGCACTTATGTATTGGGTGGCCAAATACACCGTTGGGTTCTCGCTCGTCGCCTCTGCGGTTTTCGGCGAGGAGTTGCAGCAGGCGTCCCCCTCGATGCATCACCTCAGCCAGGCGCTGGTTGGGATCGAGAACAGCCTGGCGGACGGCGAGCGGGCAGTGCTGACGGAGCATGTGCGCGCCCTGCGGGCGCAGAGTGGGAATCTGGACGAATTAGAGCCACAGAAAAACGAAGAATTGGTCCGGATTTTCGACCAGTACCGAGCTGATATCGGCCATTTGGCCGCCGAATTGGAAATCGCCACCGCGGAAGACAATCGGGCGGAAATACCGCGAATCGTCGAAAAGATTCGTCATACCTGTGTCTACTGCCACGTCAAATTCGCCACCGATAAAGAGTCGCTCTACCCCAATACAGGTAATATTGTCACCGGTCAGGTGAGAGTCTTTAAAGAAGAGGGAGTCGAACGGCTGGATCGATCGAATCTGCTGGTCTTCCTCGACCGGGTCCCTGGTTTCTTTCCGCCGTCCGGAGCGCTGCCAGCTCTTTCGCAACGGGGGCAGCGTTTCGCGCCGCGGGTCCTGCCGGTAGTCAAGGGAACCAAGGTCGAGTTTCCCAACGACGACCGCGTTTTCCACAATGTCTTCTCTTTGTCCCGGCCACGACCCTTCGATTTAGACGCATACCCTCCGGGAGAGACGCGCTCGATGAGATTCGACGAGACCGGTTGGATCAAAGTCTATTGCAATATTCACGCTGAGATGAATGCCCATATCCTGGTGCTTGACAACCCCTTTTTTTCGCTCACCGACCAGGCTGGCCTCTTTGTCATACCCGGCGTACCGGACGGGAGATACCCATTGCGGATTTGGCACGAGTTGGGCGGGGAGGTGCGCCGGTCGGTCGAAGTGGAGGGTGGTGGCCTCCACTATCTGGATCTGGAGATCTGGGAAGACCGCAAAATCCTCCGGCATAAAAATAAATTCGGCAAATCCTACCCTGAAAAGTATTAATGAAATCCCTGCGAATTCGGACCAAGATCTTTCTGGGAATGGTGGCTGTCCTCGCGGTATTCATCATCTTCTCCGTCCTGGTGGTCAACCGACTGGCGTTGCGGATGGGCGAGCGTCAGGTCCGCGACAATCTGCTGCGCGGGGTGCAGGCCTACGAGCTCTTCGCCCAATTGCGCGGTGATATCGTCGCCAGCCAGGCCCGCTCCATCGCGCAGACTCCACTCTTGAAAGCTGTGATGAATATCCCCGAGGTAGACCCCGAAACGGTCTATTACACAGCGCGCGATCTCTACGAGGCGATCGGTGCGGATCTCATGCTTTTGGTCGACACCCGGGGCCGCTTGCTGGCCGACGCCAGCCGCATGAATCGCTCTGTGGGCGAGATGGGTGGCATGATCGGGATTGCAGAGGGGCTGCAGGGCGGCGAATACAGCGGTATTTGGCCCTATAGCGGCGAACTGTACCAGATCGCCTTGACGCCCATCGTCATCGAGGAGCAGATCCTCGGTTTGCTGGTGCTGGGCGATCGTTTCGACTCTTCAGTCGCCGCGGAGATCCGCCAATCGACGGGCAAGGACCTGCTGGTACTTCACGATGGGGCAGTCGCGATCCAGTCGTGGGAAGACCTGCCCCAGGCTCTGAGCGCGGACGAACTCAGCGCACTGGGTGGGCAGTTGCGCGATCCCGAATCCGCGGCGGTGCCGTTTCGAGTCGTACTGGGAGGCAAGGAGCGTCTGGCCATTACAGTGCCCTTAGCCGAGGCCGGGGGCGATGTGGTGCTGTCCCGAGGCCTCGACGAGTTGCAGGAGGAAATCGATCTTTTCGATCTGTGGATGCTGGGCATAGGTCTGGTCTCGGTGCTGATCGCCGTGCTCTGCAGCCTGTGGTTTTCATCGCGGACGAGCCGGCCGATCCGCGCCCTTAGCGAGGCCGCCGAGGAGGTGGGAGCCGGTCGCCTGGGGCGGCGGGTCGAAGTGGTCGCCGCCGACGAGTTAGGTCTTTTGGCCCGGACCTTCAACACCATGGTCGAGCGGATCGCCGAGCGCACCGCCGAGTTGGAGCGGGAGATCGCCGAGCGGAAGCAGGCAGAGGCAGAGCGAGCCAAACTCGGGGACCAGTTGCGCCAATCGCAGAAGCTCGAGGCCATTGGTCTGCTGGCCGGTGGTATCGCGCACGAGATCAATAACCCTATTGGCGTGTTGCAGATGAAGCTCAAATTTCTGCTCTCGGTCTCTTCGCGGGAGCATTTGACCCCGCAGACGATTGCCACACTCGAAATTGCTGTAGAGCAGGTTGGGCGGATCGCGCGCATAGTACAGGATCTGCTCAATTTTTCCCGCAAGAAGACCGGCAAACCGCAAGCTCTGGATTTAAATGAGTGCATTCGTTCCAGCGTCCGGCTCTCTCACCACCTCATGACCAATCGCCAAATCAACCTGGTCCTCGATTTGGACGAGAGATTGCCGAGCGCACTGGGAGATCGAGCGGAATTCGAGCAGGTGCTGATTAATTTGCTCAACAACGCGGTGGCCGCGATGGTCGACGGCGGTGAACTGAGTCTGATTTCTTGTACAGAAGCAGGACAAATTAGCATTGCAGTGCAGGATACCGGCAGGGGCATCAATGCCGAAGACCTGAACGTCATATTCGATCCTTTTTTCACTACCAAGGATT
This sequence comes from uncultured Gemmatimonadaceae bacterium, assembly GCA_964520345.1. Classification (GTDB taxonomy): domain Bacteria; phylum Latescibacterota; class UBA2968; order UBA8231; family UBA8231. Next base: position 4,781 of record CAZFMY010000017.1, read on the forward strand.
CTGGCGAAGGCACGGGACTGGGGTTGTCGATCAGCTACAATATCATCGATAATATGGGAGGTCGTATCGAAGTGGAAAGTCTCCCGGGATCGGGAACCACATTCCAGATCAAACTACCTATTGCAGGGGTATAGCATGGTTGGAGAGCGGATTCTGATCATCGACGACGAAGTGGCTTTGCTCGAAGCCTGCGAGGAGGTACTGAGTTACCAAGGGTACGAGGTTCAGGTCCAGAGTCGTCCAGAAGTTGGTATCGAAGCGGTGCGGAGAGATACTTTCGACCTGGTTTTGGTCGATCTCAGGATGCCCAATATGAATGGTCTGGAGGTATTGCACGAGATTAAGGCTATTGATGCGCAATTGGCGGTGGTCATGATAACAGGTTTTCCCGAAATAAGTACGGCGGTCCAGGCGATTCGCGAGGGTGCGTTTGATTATTTGCCCAAGCCTTTCGATCCCGATCAATTGCTCATCGTCGTCGAACGAGCTTTGCGACAGAAGCTCTTGATCGATGAAAACGCCGATTTGCGCCAAGCACTGGGCAGGCGCTCGCAAGTGGACGATATTGTCGCCGAGAGTGCGCAAATGCAGCGGGTCCTGGACCTAGTGGAAAAAGTGGCTGGCCAGGATAGCAGTGTCCTGATCGAGGGGGAGACTGGTACGGGGAAAGAACTGATTGCCCAACGTATTCACGCACAGAGTCGGCGCTGCAACCATCCCTTGCTGCCTATCCACTGCAGTGCTCTGCCCGAACACCTGGTGGAAAGCGAACTCTTCGGCCATGAGAGAGGGGCTTTTACCGGTGCCCATGCACGCAAAAAGGGATTGCTGGAAATAGCCGAGGGCGGTACGGTATTTCTCGACGAGATTTCCACGATGGGGCCGGATATTCAGGTTAAATTGTTGCGCGTCCTTCAGGAGCGCCAGATGCTTCGGGTAGGAGGTCGCGAAATCATCGATATTGATATTCGCGTGATCTCGGCCACCAATGAAGACTTGAAAGCGGCAATTGACCAGGGCCGATTTCGACAGGATCTGTACTATCGTCTCAACGTAGTCCCGATATCGCTCTCTCCCTTGCGTGAGCGATTGGAAGATATTCCTCCATTGGTCGATAAATTCCTCCGCCGGGTCAATGCGCAAAGAGCCGTTCCGCTCCAGGGAATCGCTCCTGATGCCATGGCGTTGCTACTTGGATACTCCTGGCCGGGGAATGTGCGTGAATTGCACAATCTCATCGAGCGTGCCTCTCTGTTGGCGGGCACTTCGCTTATTGAGGTGGCTGATCTGCCCGAAGAGATGCGCCAGAAGAAGGCCACTGCCCCGGCAACGGGTACGTTGGAACAGGCTCGAGAACGGTTCGAGCGAGAGTACCTGGAGGCACTAATGCAAGAGTGCCAGGGCAACGTATCGCACGCTGCCGCCCATGCGGGGATGCATCGCACCTCCTTACAACGCTTGCTCAGCAAACACGATCTCCGCTCCGAAGGTTTCCGTCCTATCTGAAAATGCCGCAAAATAGCGGCAGTGCCGCATTTTTGCATTTATTGATTTAAGTAGTTAATAATATTGGCTATAGATTGGGATAGGTGAGCCGCTTGCATGCCGCATTTATGCAAGTGCATGCCTCAATCAAACGACTATCTCGCTCCGCTCTATATGGCTATGCCTTGTAAAAACATTATCTTATGATAATTCATGTGAAGATGTCGCCATTGGCATAAGGTTTGCGAGTATCGGGTGATCCGACTGCTGTGGCGCAGGTCACTGCGTGGGTATGGCAAGGGGCCTAGTTGGTCAACACTCGCTTGCGAAGATCCGCCGCACTTGGCTCGGGACGCCGGGAGCGCAGAGGAAGCGCTCGAGTGCTACCGGAGGGTGCGCGACGAGATCCGAGCCTTTGTGGAGACATTGCCCGAGGCGTTGGAGAGCAGTTGAGGTTGGGCGACGTTTTTTGCGTCGTGTTCGTTTTTCGTTCGTTGGGTCGGCTAGCTTGATGCTTGCTCTAGGTTTCGGTTTAGCTGGCCCGTACTAGCGCTTTGTTAGAGGGCCTTTATTGAGATGTTTCACCATTAGAGAAGAGGAGACAATTCATGATTGCGATGAAAAACACAGGGGTTTTGTTGGTTGCTGCGTTTTTGCTCGGTGGTTTGGTTGCCGAAGAAGCCGAGGCACGCGGCAAACGCATGACGCAGATACCCAACAGCGGGCTCTCCGGTTGCAATACTTGCCATACCAGCGGCGGCGGCACACCGCGCAATCCGTTTGGCCTTGAGATCGAGGCCAATTTTCTCAATGCGGATGGCGACGTGGTTTGGGGTCCCGAATTGGCGGCGTTGGACTCCGATGGTGATGGGGCGCCTAACGGAGCAGAACTGGGCGATCCCGACGGCGCTTGGCTGGCTGGCGATGCCGATCCGGAGGGCGATATTTTCGCCCCTGGCGATTCCGAGAGTACTCCACCGCTACCCGAACCCGTGCCGACCGCAGTCGAAGAGTCGAGTTGGGCGCAGATTAAGAGTTTGATCTACTAGCGTCAGTAACTCCGTGTTTCCCGGGTGGGCTTTATAGCCAGCCCGGGATTTTTGTATCTTCTATGCAAGATCGGAGGATATAATGCCTGAAGCAGACTCTGTGACTAGGCGGTTTTTTACCGCCGTAGTGGGATTGGGTTTCTTGAGCACGCTAGGCGGCCTTGTCGGTACGGCACTGGCCTATTTGTGGCCGGTGCAAAGCGCTGGGGCAAGCTCTGAGTTTCTCAGTACCGCTCGCGGCAGGGTTGCGGGGGCGGAACTCGGCGAAAATGAGGCTGTGGTGGGTCGCAGCCTTCGGGGCAAGGTTCTGGTGGTGCGCAAGAACGGTGCGCTGCGCGGTCTGGAGGCCACCTGCACCCATCTGGGCTGTACAGTCGCATGGAATGGTGCGCGCGGCGAGGTTGAGTGTCCCTGTCACGGTGCGCGCTACGATCTGGACGGCCAGGTGCTCAGAGGGCCGGCGCGCGATCCGCTCGAACGGGTGGAGATTCGCGAGGAAGCCGAAGGATTGCGCATCCTGGAATTGGCTTCGTGAAGAACGCCTCCGCTGCGCTCTGGCGCTGGTTGGACGAGCGCTTGGATTTGGGGTCGCTGGTCGAGGGCGTGAAAGCCAATCTGCGCAAGCCAGTGCCCGCCCACCTCAATTGGCTCTTCACCCTGGGGGCGGCGATCGCCGCGCTCTTAGGGTTGCAGATCTTTACCGGTATTCTGCTACTGGTCTATTATCGTCTCGGGGCTGAGAGTGCCTATTCGAGTATCGAGCGGATCATAGAAGAGGTGCCCCTGGGCGGTTTCGTGCGCTCGTTGCATGTATGGGGTGCCGATCTGATCGTCATCTTTCTCGTTTTGCACATGGCCCGCGTCTTTGTCTATGCCGGTTATAAGAAGCCGCGCGAGTTAACCTGGATCATCGGGGTGATGCTCCTGGCTGTGGTGCTCGCCTTTGGTTTCACCGGCTATCTGCTTCCCTGGGATCAGCGGGCTTATTGGGGTACGGTGGTGGCGACCGAGGCGTCGGCCTCGATCCCGGTGCTGGGGCCGATTGTCCGCGAACTCATGCTTGGTGGCACTGAGGTCGGCGATGCGACTCTGGGGCGTTTTTTCGCTCTGCACGTGGCCGTTTTGCCCCTGGCGCTGCTGCTCTTGACGAGCTTGCATCTTTTCCTGATCCGCTACCAGGGCATCTCGTCGCTGCGACGTACCGACGAGCCCGAACCGACTTCCTGCGAAGTGCGAGCGGAAGGCGGTGAGCCGTTTTTTCCGCATCACGTGCTCAAGGATCTGACGACGATCTATCTGGTCATGGGGGTGCTTACCAGTCTGGCGATTCTCTATCCAGCTCATCTCGGTGTACCGGCCGACCCGTTGAGTACGCCTGCTGGAATCAAGCCGGAGTGGTATTTTCTCCCGGCCTACCAGTTGCTCAAGTATGTGCCGGAGGCCATCGGAGTGTTGGTCCCGCCACTCTTGTTCGGGCTCTTGTTCTTGCTGCCTTTCTTGCTGGACCGATCTAAGGAGCGGCATCCGAGGCGGCGGTTGCGCGCGATTGGCATTGGCGGGTGTGTTCTGGCACTCGTCGTCTTGCTCGGCCTGCTCGGCCACGTGTCGGAGACGCGGCGGACGATCTTGGGTACGACCTACTACTTCGATATCCAGGGCATGCCGCTGCGAGAGGGGCCGTGATCCGCACACTTTTTGCGTTGGTCGCTGCTGCGCCGCTCTGGGCTGCGTCGCCCGATCTCGATGAGGTGGCTTGCACCTGGTGCCATTTCGAGGAAGCGGACGATTTCGCCCAGAGTGTACATTACCTGCAGGGCCACATGCTCTGCAGCGACTGCCACGGTGGATTGCCCTTTGAGGAAGATCCAGAATTGGCTAAGGCACCCGAAACGGGCTTTATCGGCAAGCCGAGTCGTGAGAACCTGGCTGAGGTTTGTGCAGAGTGTCATGCGGGGCCGGCCGGATTCTTCGCGCAAGGACCGCATCACGAGTGGCGTAATGAAGCCAATCCCACCTGTATCGATTGTCACGGCAACCACCAGGTGCTTGCGGCGGATCTGACGCTGATGGATGAGACTTGCGGCTCGTGCCACGATGAATGGAGCGCGGCGTTTGATCGGGGGCGCGAAATCCGGATTGATTTGGAGGTGGGAGCGGAGCATTTGCAGCGGATGGCACAGGTAGTCGACAGTCTGGAGGTGCTGGACCGATCGCTGCGCAAGGCGCGGCCTTTTATCGATGATGCGCGCGAGGTGTTACGGGCCGCGGATGCGGCTACGCATGCGTTGGATCTGGGTATGATTGGGGAGATGCTTATCGAAGCCCGCGGTGGGCTTGCAAGAGCGGAGGAGGTGGTGGAGGAGTACTATGCTGAGCGCAGACGAAGGCCGCGGATTATTTTCGCGATTTGGTTTTTTGTTTTGGTCCAGGTGGGGGTCTTATGGTGGAAGCGGCGAGATCTGGAGTCGGGCAATGAGGCCGACAAAGCATTACGATGAATTCATCGAGGGATTGATGGGTGTTTTGCGGCGATCGGCTAGGTGATTGGAGAGAGTTATAGTGGCGCAGAGGGAGCAGAGTTTCGATATCGAGGGCATGAGTTGTGCGGCGTGCGTGCGGCGGGTCGAGCAGCGTGTCTCCGGGCTCGAGGGCGTCGAGGATGTGGCGGTCAATCTGGCGACCGAGCGGATGGGAGTGCGCTTTGATCCGGTGATGGTCGATGAGGAGGGGATTGTTGCTGTGGTGACCAAAGCTGGGTACGGGGCGCGGCTAAGGGAAGTGGAAGAAGTGGTTTTGGGTATCGGGGGTATGAGTTGTGCGGCGTGCGCTCGGCGAGTTGAGCGCGATTTGCAAAAGGTCGATGGAGTCCGCAGTGCGAGAGTGAATCTGGGGACCGAAGAGGCATGGATCGAGTTCGAAGAGGTGCGGTTGCGCGATTTGCGCCAGGCGGTGATTGCTGCGGGTTACGAGGTGGTACCTGGCCAAGAGGGTGGGGTTGGTGTGCGGCAAGATCGACGGCAGACCGAATTGGCCGGACAGCTACGGGTTTTGCGATGGGCGCTGCTGTTCTGGTTGCCAATTTTTGGGGTGGAGATGGCCGGAATGAGTGGATGGCCTGTTGAAACGATGTTCTCAGCGGCATTGAATCGACTGCACATGGGAGTCTGGCAGTTGCTGATGACGGTGCCGGTGCTGTGGATCGGTCGCAGGATCTATATCGATGGCGGGCGGGCGCTGCTCGGCGGCGGCCCTAATATGTTTTCGCTGGTCGCCATTGGTACGGCTGCGGCTTTTGTCTACAGTGCGTCGGGATTGGTTGCGGTAATAGCGGGAGCTGCGCCGAGTTTCGATTCCTACTTTCCGGCTGTTTCTACCATTATCGCATTATTGTTGCTGGGGCGTTATCTGGAGGCCCGCTCGCGGTTTCGCGCGGGGGAGGCGATGGGGGCATTGCTGCAGATCAGACCCGAAAAAGCAGCGTTGATCGAAGGTGAGTTGGAGCGGGAAATCGCAGCCGACGAGGTCGAACTAGGAGATCTTTTGCGAGTGCGGCCAGGTGAACGGATTCCGGCAGACGGTGCGGTCGTTGAGGGAGTGTCGACCGTCGATGAATCGCTGCTGACGGGAGAGGCAGAGCCGCAAGCCAAAGCGCCGGGCGATGGGGTGACCGGTGGCAGTCTCAATGGGGCGGGGGTACTGGTTATAGAAGCCGAGCGAGTGGGTCGGGACGCGGTGCTGATGCAGATGATGCGCCTGGTCGAGGAAGCGCAGGCGGGCAAGGCACCGATCGCGCGCTTGGCCGATGTGGTCTCCGGGTATTTTGTGCCGGCGGTGCTGGTAATCGGCTGTGTGGCCGCAGGGGGGTGGTTGTTGGCCGGAGAGAGTTTGGCCTTTGCGCTCCAGGTTTTTGTAGCGGTATTGATCATCGCTTGTCCTTGCAGTCTGGGGTTAGCGACGCCAGCTGCGATTATGGTCGGTACGGGGAGGGGGGCGCAACTGGGCATCCTGGTCAAGAGTCCGGAGGCGCTCGAAGCGGCGCATAAATTGGATGTGGTAATCCTGGACAAGACCGGTACGATTACCGAGGGGCGACCGTTCTTCGTCGAAATGAGCGCGTTGAATGGGCATGGCGAAGACGATGTATTGCGCTATGCGGCAGCGGTGGAAAAGGGCTCGGAGCATCCACTGAGTATGGCGGTCCTGGCTCGAGCGGAAGAATGTGGTATCGAGGTGCCGCATGCCGAGGGTTTCGAGGCGCTGCCTGGAAAAGGAGCGCGGGCAGAGGTGGGAGGTGTGGTAGTTGCGGTGGGTAATAGCGCGATGATGACAGCGGCCGGGGTCGATTTCGAAGATGGGGGTCTTCTGTCCCCGGACGCGGTAGGTGGAACGATAGTATGGGTTTCAATTGCCGGAGTGTTGGCAGGGCATTTGGTCCTGGCGGATCGTATCCGTCCCGAGAGTAGAAACGATGTCGCTCAGCTTCGGGCGCGAGGCCTGGACGTCGTAATGTTGACCGGCGATCGTCGCGCGGTAGCAGAGAAGGTTGCGCATGAGGTGGGGATTGAGACCGTGTATGCCGAGGTCTTGCCCGGAGACAAAGCGGCCGTTGTGCAAAGCCTGCAGCAAGAGGACACCCGGGTGGCGATGGTCGGTGATGGGATCAACGATGCACCGGCTCTGGCCACGGCGGATGTGGGAATTGCCGTGGCCACGGGGACCGATGTCGCGGTCGAGTCGGCGGATCTGGTGCTGGTGCACAACCGCTTGATCGATGTGGTGCGGGCTATCGAGTTGAGCCAGGCCGTGATGCGGACGATACGGCAGAATTTGTTCTGGGCATTTTTTTACAACGCGGCGGGGATTCCAGTAGCCGCGGGGGTACTATATCTCTTCGGTGGTCCGCTGCTCAACCCGATTTTGGCGAGTTTCGCGATGGCTTTCAGTTCGGTGTCGGTCGTAGCCAATGCATTGCGGTTGCGGAGTTTCAGTCCTCATACCGAACGATCAATGGACAACGAGAGTTCCTAAGTTGCTCCGCTTAGTAGATTGGTTATACTTTTCTGGGCAGATCTGCCCGTTTGCCCAAAAGCCTGGTTTCTGCCATTAATATTTCCGGGGAGCAAAATAGCTATGGCTAAAATTCTGATGGTTGGCGCTTTTGACACCAAAGGCCCGGAATACGCCTTCTTGCGCGACCAGATTATAGCGCGAGGGCACGAGGTTTTGGCGATGAATACCGGTGTGATTGGCGAGGCCGAAGCATTCGCGGTGGACTTCGGTGCTGACGAAGTGGCTGCGGCGGGTGGTTCGTCGCTTGAGGCGTTGCGCGAGTCGAGAGATCGCGGTGCGGCGATGAAGGCGATGAGCGCGGGAGCCGCGGTCGTGGCGAAGGAGCTCTTCGCTGCGGGGAGGTTTGCCGGTATTGTTGGGATGGGAGGATCGGGCGGCAGCAGTGTGGTGACGGCTGCGATGCGCGCCCTGCCTGTGGGGGTGCCCAAAGTCTGTGTTTCGACGGTGGCGTCGGGCGATACCTCGGCCTATGTCGGAGCCAAGGATATTGTACTGATTCCGTCGATTGTAGACGTGGCGGGGGTCAATCGAATTTCGCGGGTGATCTTTGCTCGAGCGGCGGGAGCGATTTGTGGGATGGTCGAGGTTGAGCCGCCGACGGCGGATGACGACAAGCCGATCATCGTCGCGTCGATGTTTGGCAATACCACCGAATGCGTCGATGCTTGTGTCGAGGTGCTGGCGAAAAAAGGATACGAGGTACTGGTCTTTCACGCTACTGGTACCGGTGGCAAGACCATGGAATCACTTATCGACGAGGGTTTGGTTGATTCGGTGCTGGATATTACTACCACCGAGTGGGCCGACGAGATATGCGAGGGCGTTTTCAGCGCCGGCCCCGACCGACTGAGTGCTGCAGGGCGTGCGGGTTTGCCGCACCTGATCGTGCCCGGTTGTATCGATATGGCCAATTTCGGCGGAATGGATACGGTGCCGCAGCGATTCAAAGAAGGCGATCGGATCTTCTACGAGTGGAATCCCGCAGTGACCTTGATGCGGACCAGTGCCGACGAGAATGCACAGCTGGGTAAGATTTTTGCCGAGAAAGCCAATGCGGCGACCGGGCCGGTAGCCTTTCTGCTCCCGCTCAAGGGCGTGTCGATTCTGGACGGCGATGGCGAACTTTTCTGCGATCGGGCCGCCGATAGTGCTTTTTTCGATGCGCTGAAAATCAACTTAGATTCTGAGATTCCCATTCACGAAATCGACCACAATATCAACGATCCGGAATTTTCGGCGCGAGCTTGCGAAGTGCTGCTGGAATTGATTGCGCAGAAATAGCGAGGTGAACAAATGTCTGAGAAGAAAACATTCGTAAAGTGCGAAGATGTCGATACGCAGGTCTTCGACTGGGGACGGCTGAATTGGTTGTCGGAGCCCTTGGTGACCGCGGCGGAGCGTTTTAGCTGCGGGGTGGTTACGCTGGAACCGGGCAAGGGACACGTGCGCCACAATCACCCTTATAGCGAAGAGATCCTCTATGTGATCGAGGGGAGGGGCATACAGACGGTGGAGTTGGCATCGGGCAAGTTGGAAAAGGAGATTGGGCCGGGGGAGTTGGTGCATATTCCGACGGCGATTTATCATTCGACGGTAAATAGCGGAGATGTGCCGATGAAGCTGGTGGCGATCTATGCGCCCTTTGGTCCGGAGGCGGAATTGCGGAAGATGGAGGGGGTGGAGATCGAGGAGGCGGTGAACGGATAGCGCTGGCGTGGATTTGGTTTTCACCGGGCGTTGGTGATTGGTTATACCTCGATGGATAAAGAGAGATAGAAATGGCTTTTACCAGGGATGAAGTGCTAAAGAGATTGCGCAAAAACATCGACGCCGGCATACCGATTATTGGTGCCGGAGCCGGGACGGGAATCAGTGCCAAATTTGAAGAGGTCGGCGGGGTGGATCTGATCATCATTTATAATTCCGGGCGGTTTCGGATGGCGGGTAGGGGGTCGCTGGCGGGGACGATGCCCTATGGCGATGCCAATGCGATTGTGATGGATATGGCCGGTGAGGTGTTGACGGTGGTAGAGGATACGCCGGTTTTGGCGGGGGTTTGCGGCACGGATCCATTTCGGCAGATGGAGGTGTTTTTGCGGGAGGTAGAGGCGATAGGTTTTGCCGGGGTACAGAATTTTCCGACCGTGGGATTGATCGACGGATTGTACCGGCAGAATCTGGAGGAGACGGGAATGGGCTACGATCTGGAAGTGGAAATGGTGCGGACCGCGCATGGGATGGGATTGTTGACCACGCCCTATGCGTTCAAGCCGGAGGAAGGGGAGCAGATGGCCGATGCCGGAGCCGATATCGTGGTGGCGCATATGGGACTGACTACCAAGGGGACGATCGGGGCTACAACGGCGTTGAATCTGGAGCAATCAGTGGGAGCGGTACAGGCGATTTGCGATGCGGCACGGGGGGTCAATGAAGAGGTCATTGTGCTCTGCCACGGGGGGCCGATATCGGAGCCGGAAGATGCCGAGTACGTCTTGCAGCATACCAAGGGCGTCAACGGATTCTATGGAGCGTCGAGTATGGAGCGGCTGCCGGTGGAAGTCGCGATTACCAGCCATATCCAGAAGTTCAAGGCGATTAGATTCTGAGCAGGGTGCGATGATTAAAGTTTTGATTGAGGGGATGAGCTGCGAAAACTGCGTCCGTCATGCGCGCGAGGCCCTCGTGGCGTTGGCGGGGGTCAGTGCCGTGGAGGTGGATCTGGAGTCGGGCGAGGCGCGGATCGAAGGACAGATTCAGGACCAGGCCATTCGCGCGGCACTCGATGAGGAAGGATACGCAGCTAAAGCGATAGTTCGCACTTGATGCCGATGCGTCCCCTGCGCAAAGTCGAGGTCAAACGGCTCTTTAGTGCAGCCGAGCAAAATTATCCTCCCAAAGTAGAATTGGCCTTTCTCTTGCAGAGTCTCGAAGATCCGCTCAACGTCGGTTCGATCTTCCGCGTCGCCGACGCCTGTGGGGCCAGAGAACTGGTCTTTACCGGACCGACTCCGACGCCGCCCCACGAGGAAATCGATCGCACGGCGCGCGGGCACGAGCGGCGGGTGCCGTGGCGGCGGATCGGTCGGATCGACGAAGCGGCGACCGCGCTGAAAGAGGAGGGGTATCACCTGGTGGCCCTGGAGACGGCGCAGGGAGCCGAGTGCTATCTGGAATACGATTACCCGGCAAAAGTGTGTCTGGTGCTGGGCAACGAGACGAAGGGCGTCTATCCGCAGACCCTGTCTTTTTGCGACGGAGCGGTCTATATCCCGATGTACGGGAAGGGGCCGTCGATGAATGTGCACGTGGCGGGGGCGTTGGTGGCCTATCGGGCGTTGCTGGGGGAGAGATCTGCCTAGTTGCGTTCTACCTGGAAAGCAAAGGGAGCAGATGGCTGAAAAGAAAGTTCTAATTACCGGCGCCGCCGGCTTGGTCGGCGGAATCTTGCGCCAGGCCTGGGGCGATCGTTACTCGTTGCGGCTGGCGGATATTCAGCCCGTGGAGAATTTGGCCGCACATGAAGAATTCGTGGCTATGGACATCGCGCAATACGACGAATTTCTCGCGGCTTGCGAGGGGGTCGATACCGTGGTGCACCTGGCCGCTGATCGCAGCCCGAACGCCGAATTCTACGAGACATTGCTCGACCTCAATATTATCGGGTGCTACAATGGTTTCGAGGCAGCGCGTGCGGCTGGGTGCGGTCGGATCGTCTTTGCCAGCAGTGTCAACGCGATCCTGGGTTATCGCTACAAGGAGCGGACTTTTACGGATTCGCCGATCTTTCCGCTCAATGTCTACGGGGCGACCAAGTGCTTTGGTGAGGCGCTGGGGCGGGTCTATGCGCACCAGCACGGGCTCTCCTGTATCATGGTGCGATTGAGCAGCCCACGCTTCGACCAGGGCGGTGACTGGGATCCGGCCGATTCGAACGATACGATCAGTCCGCGTGATACGGCGCAGCTCTTTGCGCGCTGCATCGAAGTTGCCGAGGTGGATTTTGCCATTGTGCACGGATCGTCGCGCCATCGCAACGAGTGGATGGATATAGAAGAGACTTGCCGAGTCCTGGGTTACGAGCCCGAGGATGGAACGACTTTCCCCAAATCGGAGTAGAATTAGTATGGAAGATAAGATGAAGGTCCTGGTCACTGGTGCCGCCGGTTTGGTCGGGGGGCATTTGCGCCAACACTGGGGCGACCGTTATGAGCTGAGATTGGCCGATATACGGCCGGTAGTCGATCTGGCGGCGCACGAGGAATTCGTCGAGATGGACATCGCCGAGTACGATGCCTTTCTCGCCGCTTGTCAGGGGATGGATGCGGTGGTGCACCTGGCGGCGGATCCCAGCATGGATGCCGAGTTTTATCACTCGCTGCTGCCCTTGAATATCATCGGTTGCTACAATGGTTTCGAGGCCGCGCGCGCAGCAGGTTGTAAGCGGATCGTCTTTGCCAGCAGCATAAACGCAATCCTCGGTACCAATCAGGACGAACCGGTAGCGTGGGATACACCGGTTTACCCGGTCAATGTCTATGGGGCGACCAAGTGTTTTGGCGAGGCGCTGGGGCGGGTTTACGCGCACCGGCATGGACTATCGTGTATAATGGTGCGGATCGGTGGAGCGGCCTGGGAACAGGGTCCTGCCCGCAATCCGACCCACCGAGAGGCCGGTATTACAGCCCGTGACCAAGCCCAGCTTTTTGCCTGCTGTCTGGAGGCTCCAGCGGATGTCGATTTCAAGATTGTGCACGGCACTTCCAACCACACGGTGCAGTGGATGGATTTGGAAGTGTCGCGCGAACTGGGGTACGAGCCGCAGGACGGTACGGCATTGGCTTGAATCGATAGGATTCATTTAAAAGACCGGATTGCCCATTGCGGCTCTCCGGCCTTTTTTTTGCATATCAAATTAAATCGGTGTGCAGTACATTCGTGAGGGAGCTGCGAAATTTCCAGCTGTGCATAATCATGTATTCCGACACAGATAATCATAGCATCGAGCGAGGTTTCTTGCTCCATGTGTTCCACCGGCAGAACAAGGATCGCGATATCCTTTACGCGGTGGGCAAGCTGGAGTGTGGCGAGACTTTTGGACTGATGGATACTCGCTGGCGTCCTTTCTTCTATTGTCGAGTTTCGGATCGCGAGGTCGTACAGGGCAGAGTCGGGGTGCATCGAGCGGTGTTGGTCGAAAGCTCGTTTAAGACGATCGATAGCGAGCCGGTCTTGCGCGTCGAGTGCCCGCGGGTGAGCGACCTGCGTCGATTGGAGCGGCACTTGGAGCAAGATGGGATACGCACCTATGAGGCGGATCTCAATTTTGGATTGCACTGTCTGATGGAAGCGGGGATCCGCGGTGTGGTGCGGATCGAGGGCACCTGGCAGGCGGGCAAGGGCGTCGATCGGGTCTATGCGGACCCGCAGCTTGCCCCGGACGATTTTGAGCCCGATTTGGCACTATTGGTGCTCGATATCGAGACGGCTCCCGACGCTTCCGAGGTCTATGCAGTTTCGCTGGTGGGCAGTGGTCCCGCGGCTCAACACCGCGTCGAGGAAATTCACCTGGTCGGCGCGCCGGCCGCAGGAGATCCGGACCAACTTTGTTGCCATGCGGATGAGCGCTCGCTGCTCGAGGCACTGGCCGGGCGCGTTCGATCGATTGATCCGGATATTCTCTCGGGATGGAATATCATCGATTTCGATCTCAAGGTCTTACAGACTCGCTTTGAAGCGCACGAGTTGGATTTCAATCTCGGTCGCACCCAGGATGCCTCGTGGTATCGCGAGAGTAAAATCTGGGGTGGTAGCCGGATGGTCATCTATGGTCGACAGATTCTCGACGCGTTGCACCTGGTTCGCGCGACCATGCAGACCTACGACGACTGGAGGCTGGGTACGGTTGCCCGCGCCGTACTTGGCCGGGGTAAAACGCTGGAGCCAGAGGATGACGAGACGATGCCCGAGGCGATCGTTCACGCCTACGAACAGGATCGCGCTGCTTTTTGCGCCTACTGTTTGGAGGATTCACAGCTGGTTTGGGATATCCTCGAAAAAGAGGGTCTGATCGCATTGACGCTACGGCGCTCGCGGCTTATAGGCCTGCCGCTGGAGCGCGCATGGGGTAGCGTGGCAGCCTTCGACTTCATGTACATCAGCGCATTGCGTCGGCGCGGGACCGTTGCGCCAACAACCGGTGTGGATCGCCGCGAAGGACGCGGTGCGCCCGGAGGTTTGGTTATTGAGCCGCAGGCGGGTCTCTATCACCATCTCTTTGTCTTCGATTTCAAAAGCTTGTACCCATCCATAATGCGCACCTTCAATATCGATCCCTGGAGTTATGCCTGGGCTGGTGCGGAGGCGATCGAGGCGCCTAATGGAGCCCGTTTCGATCGTGCGCCGGGTATTCTGCCCGAGATGCTCGAGGAGTTTTGGAAACAGCGCGAAGAAGCCAAAACGCGAGGAGATGCAGTGGCCTCGCACGCCTATAAGATCATCATGAACTCTTTCTACGGGGTCTTGGCGTCCGGGAGTTGCCGCTTCGCTGCCGCCGAGATGGCCGGGGCGATCACCGAGTTTGGGCACTATATCCTGCGCTGGGCGCAGGAGCGGCTGGAGGATCAGGGTGTGCGGGTGATCTATGGCGATACCGATTCGGTCTTCGTCGATCCCGGTCTCGGCGAGGAGGTGTCGGCGGATCAGGCGCGGATATTGGGGGCACAACTTTGCGCCGAGGCCGATCAGGCTCTGGCACGGCATATAGGCGAGGAGTACGGGGTCGAGTCGCGACTGGAACTGGAATTCGAGAAATACTACCTGCGCTTTCTCTTACCGCCGATGCGCGGTAGTGAGAAGGGACGGGCCAAGGGCTATGCCGGACTCCGGGTCGTCGCAGGCGAGGAGCGTCTCGAGATCGTTGGGATGGAAGCGGTGCGCCGCGACTGGACTCGGTTGGCGCATCAGTTGCAGCGGCAGCTTTTGGATCTGCTCTTTCACGACGCGGAGTCGGAGGCTATCGAAGCGTGTGCAGTGGAGTGGGTGCGGGCTCTGCGCGCTGGTGAAAAAGATGCCGATCTGGTTTACCGCAAGAGTCTGCGCAAACCGGTAGCTGATTACATTCGCAATGTGCCGCCTCATGTGCAGGCGGCGCGTCTTTTGCCCCGGCCTCGGGGTGTGATCCAGTACGTGGTTACCTGCGATGGTCCGCAACCAGTAGGTCGGCTTTCGACACCGCCTGATTACGAACACTATGCCCGCAAACAAATCGAGCCGATTCTGCGCACCATCGCCCAGATTTGTCCGATCGATGTGGAGTCGGTGATGAAGGGTGCGGCGAGCCTTTTCGGCGCTGAGGTCTGGGCCGGTTTAAAGCGCAAGACCCAGTGAAAAGACCGGTGCTCTCTCTGATCCCACTCGGCCCTCAGGCCCAGACTCTGCGGAAAAAGCGCAGCCAGTTGTTGTGGAATATCGCCTCGATATCCTCGACTTTATATCCTTTGGCGGACAGGAGCCCGTCGAGTTTCTGCAGGTCGGCGATCGTGTCGAGGTCTCCCGGAGTTTGTTCGGTGCCGTAGCCTCCGTCAAGGTCGGAGCCGACCGCAGCATGGTGGGTGTTGCCGGCGAGTTGGCAGATGTGGTCGATATGATCGGCTACGGACTTGAGTGTCAGTACCGAAGGGTTGGTTTCGCCGCGGACCCAGTCGGGGTAGAGCATCCAGGCGTCCAGTGCGGCGCCGATGACGCCGTCGCGCTCGATGATCGCCTTGAGTTGATCGTCGGTGAACTGGCGCTGGTGCGGGACGAGGGCGCGGCAGTTGTTGTGGCTGGCGAGCACTGGTCCGTCATAGTGGTCCAATGCTTCCCAGAAGGCCTGGTCGGCCAGGTGGGTCAGGTCGAGGACAACGCCGGCTCTTTCCATTTCCTTCAACAAAGCGGGGCCCTGGTCGGTGAGGCCGCCTTCGGTTCCGGTGCCGTGTGCGTAGGCGCTGATGCCGTAGTGAGATAGCGAAACCACGCGCAAGCCGTCTTCATGCCACGCGTGAATTTGTTCGGGCCAGGCGATGGGGTCGGCGCCCTCCATGCTGAGAATGAAGCCGAGGGGTTCGTCGTCGGGGTTTTGCCGCCAGGCTTCGACGTGTCGGTCGAGACTCGGAGCGTCGGTGATCATGCGGACTTTGTCTTGCGATTCGAGCACTCTGTAATAGGCGAGCTGCCCCTGGGCGCGGCCATAGGAGATTTCCTGAGTGGCGGCGTCCCTGGGATTGGATCCCGGGCGGGTGGCACGGGCGATGACGGTGACGACTGAGATAAAAATTTCGCCTTTGCGCATTTCGGGCAGGGTCGTGGTGTTGCGGCCGCGGCCGGGTTCGGTCATGCCCTGTTCTTTCTCGTGCGCGCGGAGTTCGGCGATGCTCAAGTTGAGATCGCGGTTGAGGTTGAGGGCGTTCATCGAGAGGTCGAGGTGGGCGTCGATCAGGAGCATTAGGGGGCCCTTTCAAAAGAGTTAGCCGGACAATCCGGTCTGTCGAGAAGATTGAGGTGTTCCTGCTATCTTGGTCTAGGTGTTGTTGCGGCGGGGCGATTTCGGATTGCGAACGTCTTCTCCAGATCCGCCCCGATATTTGAGCCTTATGGATAGACTCTGGGCTACCAAAAACTCAACCGCTAGTGTGTTTTTCCTCCAGTTTTTCATACGCTCCGACCAGCGCTTCATATACTGCCACCGCTGCTGGTTCTGGCTCGATCGTCGAGTCTGGGACCGACTGGCTGAAAGGTTCGACGGTTTCCTGCCAAGAGACCGAGCTGCCGGTTGTGAGCTGATGCCCGTGGGTGGCTCGCAATGCCGCGCCCAGTGCAGCCGAGTTGGTGGTCTCGAAACGGTGGATCGGGCAGTTGTGGACATTGGCGTATACGCGCAGAATTTCGGCGTTGGCCGAGGCACCGCCCGTAACGTAGAGCGAGGTGATATCGATTTCCATCCACGCTGCGTGGACGCGGGATGAGAGCGCTTGAGCTTCGATGATGGCGCGAACATTGGCCTCTGCATCCGATTCGTCGAGATCTTGCCGTACAACATTGGGCGAGGGGACATTGGGAACGATTTCCGGGGCGAAGTAGGGCAGCATCAGGCCGCCGTTGTTGCCGGGAGGAGTGCGCTGAAGTGCCTCGGTGAAACGATCCCAGTCGAGTTGATATCGATCGCGTATCGCTTCACGAGCCAGGCTACCATTGAGGTAGCAGGTCAGTGCCATATAGTGCTTTCCGTCGGGGGAGGCAAAAAGAGCGCCCTCGCCTGTTTTGGAGGTGCGCGGCTGGTCGATGCAGGCGAAAAGGGTGTCGGAGGTGCCCAGACTCAGCGCGACCTGACCGGGAGCGACGAGGCCGAGGCCGATGAGGCTGCAGGGATTGTCGCCCGAGAAGGGGAGTACCAAACACTCGTCGGCGAAGCCGTAGCGACCGACGTAGTAAGGGCTGATGGGGCCGACGGGTTGTCCAGAGGGTGCGATGGGCAGCAACTTGTCGGCCAGGTCGGGGGCCGTCGCGTCGAGTGCCGTCTGGCTCCACTGTCTGGTGGCGATGTTCATCATATTGGTGCCGCTGCCGTCGCCGGGATCGACGCCGACGAGTTTGCCGGCCAGCAAGCTGGCGATATAGGAACTGACCAATCCGATATAGGCGGTGTCGGCGTAGGCATCGGGCTCGGTTTGGTGGAACTTGCGGATCTGCGGGCCGCTGAAGCGTTCGAAAGCGGTGTTGCCGGTGAGGGCGAGGAGTGCGTCGCGGCCACCGACGCCGATTTCGATTTCGGCGCATTGGGTGGCTGTGGAGGTGTCCATCCAGATCGGAGAGGTGGTGCGGGAGAAGATATCGGCGAGTTGGTCTTTGAGGGGGCGTTCGGGCGAGAGATTGGCCAGGGCTGCGGTGGCTTTGGGGTTCAAGTAGACGGTGCCGTGTTGCTGGCCGCTGCCGGCAATGGCCTGGACCTGGCTGAGGCAGTGTCCCTGATCCTTGAGGGTCTGCAAGAGCAGGTCGAGTGCTTCGGCCCACATCAGCGGTGCGCTGTGGACGGTGCCTCCGCCTCTTTCAAAGACGCCGTTCTCAATGCCGTACGCGGTGCTGAAATGAGTGTCGAAGTTGATCGATTCTTCGGCGATAATCGCCTGGCGTTCGCTGTCGATGAGCAGTGCGGTGATGGATTGGGTGCTCGAGTCGATGCCCAGATACTTGCCCATAAAAATCCCCTTATTTATTATCTTTTCGTGCTATGAGCTAAACTTAACAAATTGGCCTATAGAGAGGCAAAGCAATGGGGGCATTGGCAACGCAGTCCGGAGTTGGCAGGGCACTGGTCGAAGTGGATCCGGAAATCGACAAGATCATCCGCGCTGAGAATAGGCGCCAG
Organism: uncultured Gemmatimonadaceae bacterium; assembly: GCA_964520345.1. GTDB lineage: Bacteria > Latescibacterota > UBA2968 > UBA8231 > UBA8231. The sequence continues at coordinate 22,787 of CAZFMY010000017.1, forward strand.
CATCAAAAGATTCGCCTGATTCCGTCCGAGAACTATGCCAGCCGGGCGGTTCTCGCTGCCACCGGTTCGATCCTGACGAATAAATATTCCGAAGGTTATGCGGGTGAGCGTTATTACGAGGGCCAGCAGCAGATCGACAAGATCGAGTCCCTTTGCGTCGAACGCGCCAAGGAGGTTTTTGGTGCCGAGCACGTCAACGTTCAGCCCTATTCGGGTTCGCCGGCCAACCAGGCGGTCTATCTGGGTCTCTGCGAGCCGGGTGATACGGTCATGGGTCTTTCGTTGGCGCACGGGGGGCATCTGACGCATGGCGATCCGGTAAGTGTCTCGGGGATGCACTATGAACCGGTGCAGTACGGCGTGCGCCGCGATACCGGCGAGATCGATTTTGACCAGGTCGAAGCCCTGGCCAAAGAGCATCGACCCAGATTGCTTTTTTGCGGAGGCACGGCTTATCCGCGGATCATCGATTTTGCGCGTTTTGCCGAGATCGGACACGCGGTCGGTGCGATCGTGGTTGCCGATATTGCGCATATCTCCGGATTGGTCGCCGCCGGGGTACATCCCAATCCGGTCCCGCACGTCGATGTGGTGACTACGACGACGCACAAGGCGTTGCGTGGTCCGCGCGGTGGTATGATTCTATGCAAATCGCAATATGCAAAGGCGATTGACAGGGCCGTTTTTCCCGGCTTGCAGGGTGGGCCGCACAATGGGACGACTGCGGCGATCGCCGTGGCGCTGAAGGAGGCGATGAGTCCGGAGTTCAAGGCCTATTCGCAGCAGGTGGTCGCCAATGCCCGAGTACTGGGGGAGGCCTTGGTGGATCGAGGCTTCTCATTGAGTTCGGGGGGCACGGACAACCACCTGATCCTCATCGATATGACCGATAAGGGCATTACAGGCTTTCAGATGGCTAAGGCACTGGACCCCTCGGGTATCGTCTGCAATTTCAATCGCGTGCCTTTCGATACGCGTCCGGCGCGCAAGCCCAGCGGCATTCGCATCGGCACGCCGGCGATTAGCAGCCGAAATTTTGGCGCTGTGGAGATGCATCACTTAGCGGAGTGGATGGACCGGGTCGCTCAGGTGCGGGCCGATGAAGGACTGGTGTTAAACGACCGCAAGGAGGCCTACGCCGAGGTGGCAGCCGAGGTGCGGGCGCTCTGTGACCATTTTCCCGCGCCTGGCTTGCTCTATGGCGAGGACGGGCGTCCGCTTTAAGATCGAGGTGGTTCACTAAGCCGTACCCAGTCATTATCATATGCCTGACTTTTTCTTCGGTGGCTGGGATTTTCGTCCGATGCTCAGGGGACTCGGAGAAGGGTGTTCGTGTGGAGAGCGGCACGGTAGCTTCGCTGTTTGAATGGGGTCGAGCTGCCGGCTCCAGCGGATTCGCCCATTTATTAATACCCATAACCAGACTTATATCGAGCGGAGAAGAGGTGCCATCCTATGAAAATCAAGCGCATCAAGCTTTATATGGTCAATGTTCCCGAGCGCCATTGGTGGTGGTCGGACGACGTCTATGGTCAGCCTCTGCACCAGCGTGCCGAACACGGGATCTGTGAAGTCGAGATCGATGAAGGGCTGATAGGACTTACTCAGATCGAGCGTTTTACTCCGCAAGAAACCATCCATGAGACCCTCCATTCCTGGCTGGATCGGGATCTGCTCGCGGTCAACTTGATGGTACCGGAGTCGGTAATGGCCAGTTCTTTTGAGCAGGTGGTGCTCGATCTGCGCGGACAGAGTTTGGGAGTGCCTGTGTGGCAGTTACTTGGCGGACGGCTGCGGGAGTGGGTGCCGATTACACAGTGTACTGGCTACAAGACGCCCGAGCACACGGCTGAGGATGCACAGTGGGGTTGGGAACGAGGTTTTCGCTATTATAAAATGAAGTGTATCACTGCGGCCGAGCGGACTCCCGAAGAACGGATTCGCTATGTGGTCGATCGGATCGAAGCGATTCACCGGGTTTTGCCGGAGATGGCTGTGCGGCCCGATATCCGCTGGCGACTCGAAGAGGTCTGGGTTGCCCAGGAGTTGGCTCAGCGGCTCGAGGGGCATCGGCTCGAGTCGCTGGAGAGTCCGATCAAGAAGGCTGCAGCGGCAGGCACTTTTTCGGAATGGCGGCGCTTGCGCGAGACGATCCGCTTGCCGCTTGCCGATCACGTGCGCGATGCAGAGGATTTGCTGCGGCGCTTCCAGGCAGGGGCGCTGGATTATGCGATTGTTGGTGGCCCGACCCATACGGCGACGTTGGCTCATTCGCGACTCGCTGCCGATTTGGGGTTGGGTGGCTGGTCGCAGACGGTGGCCTATGGTCCGGGTGCGGCAATGGGGCTGCATGTCGCTGCGTGTATGCCCCATCTTTCGCAGCCCTACGACATGGTTGGGCCGATGGCCTGGGAGAATGATTTGACCAATGAGGCCTTCGAGTTTGAGAACGGGGCGTTGCGGGTCCCGGATCGAGTGGGGTTGGGATTTTCGTTGAATCGGGAAGCGGTGGAAAAATATCTGCTTTCCGAACAGGTTTTTGAATAGGGATCCTTTGGTTGCGGTTGAGGCGCACTGTGCGGATTAGTTTCAGCAGGGCTCCTGCGCTTTGGGATCATTTCCCGCATACCGGATCGAGTGAGTGCCGATTCGTGTGGCAGAATGTGATGAGCTAAAGGAAAGAGTGATGAGATGAATATATATGAGGAATTGGGTGTCAAGCCTATTATAAACGCCGTAGGTCCTGCAACTCGGTTGAGCGGATCGATCATGCGTCCGGAGGTGGCGGAGGCGATGCGCCAGGCTTCTGAGTGCTGTGTGGATATTGCGGAGTTGCAGGCGCGGGCGGGGGAGGTTATTGCCGAGATCACAGGGGCTGAGGCCGGGTATGTGACCAGTGGTGCGGCAGCAGGTCTTTTGCTGGGAACAGCAGCTTGCGTGACGGGGCTGGATCCGGGCAAGATGAACCGGTTGCCGGATACCCGTGGAATGAAGAACGAAGTGATTATGGCGCGAAGCCATCGGAATTTCTACGACCATGCGGTGCGTTCGGTGGGGATTGAATTGGTGGAGGTGGGGATTGCCGATCGCTTTTCCGGGGCAGGAGTTCGCGATGCAGAGGGATGGGAAATCGGGGCGGCGATCACCGAGCAGACAGCGGCGGTGGTCTACGTTGCCTATGCGCATACACAGCCATCGTTGGAGGTGGTGGTAGCTGCGGCGCACGAAAAGGGCGTAGCGGTGATCGTCGATGCGGCTGGGCAGTTGCCGCCAGCAGAGAATTTGCAGCGTTTTATATCTGCCGGGGCCGATTTGGTGGCCTTTAGTGGCGGTAAGGCAATTGCCGGACCGCAGGCTTCGGGGATTTTGTGTGGACGACGTGATTTGATCGCGGCGGCGGCGCTGCAGCATCAGGATCTCGATGTGATGCCCGAACTCTGGAATCCGCCGACAAGCCTGATCGATAAAGAGAAGCTGCCCGGGGCTCCGCAGCACGGTATCGGTCGTCCCTGCAAGGTCGGTAAGGAGGAGATTGCGGGGTTGGTCAAGGCGCTGCGTCTTTTTGCAGCGGAGGATCCCGATCTGCGACGGCAGCACTGGCTGGGACTGATGCAGGGATTAGTCGATGCGTGTGGCGTGTTTAAGCATGCGGAACTCGAGGTGGTGGCTGATCGCAAGCGCTCCGAAATTCCGTCGGTGCGGCTTGCGCTTGACGAGGAAGCCGCGGGAATGACGGCACTGGAGTTGGTCAGAGCCTTGCAGGAGGGGCAGCCGCAGATTGCTGCCAACCCTTCTTATGTGCATGAGGGAGTGGTGACCTTTGGGCCGATGTGTTTGCAGGAGGGCGAGCCGGAGCAGATTGCCCGGCGGCTCGGCGAATTGCTCGGTGGCTGAGTTGGTTTAATTCGTGATAGTATAGAGAGCCAGCCAGGTGCCAGCCAGTCTCTTTTTATAGGGGGGAAACGATGATTGGACTCTCTTTGCTCTTCGTTTTATTGCTCGTTGCTTTCGCCGATGCTAAAAAGGGCGACGTCCTAGAGGCGATTGACGCGGGTCAGGACGAATTTGCGGCCGTAGCGCATTCGATCTGGGAATACGCCGAGCTGGGCTACCTGGAAGAGCGGAGTTCGGAGCTGCTGAAGGATAAACTGGCTGCAGCGGGTTTCAGAGTCCAGAGCGGAGTAGCCGGTATTCCCACCGCCTTTATCGCCGAACGCGGTTCGGGCTGGCCAGTGGTGGCTCTCTTGGCCGAATTCGATGCGCTGCCGGGTATGTCGCAGCAGGATGTCACTCATAGAGAGCCGCGGGTCGCCGGCGCGGCTGGTCATGCCTGCGGGCACCATCTCTTCGGCGCGGGATCGCTGGCGGCGGCGGTTGTAGTTGGGGAGTGGTTGCAGCGCCAAGGGGTGCCGGGCACACTCCGACTGTACGGCACGCCGGCTGAGGAAGGCGGCTCGGGCAAGGTCTACATGGTCCGTGCCGGACTCTTCGACGATGTTGATGCGGTGCTCAACTGGCATCCTGCGGATCGGAATACGGCTAGTCCGCGGACGACCTTGGCCAATAAGTCGGCCAAGTTTCGTTTCCACGGAGTCGCAACTCATGCGGCTATGGCGCCCGAACGGGGCCGTTCGGCGCTCGATGCGGTCGAAGCGATGAACCACATGGTCAATTTGATGCGCGAGCATCTGCCCCAGGACTGCCGCATCCATTACGTGATCACCCACGGTGGTGTCGCCCCTAATATCGTACCTGAATTCGCCGAGGTTTTCTACTACGTGCGTCATCCCGAAGCCCGAATTCTGCCCGAGTTGTGGGATCGCGTGGTCAAGGCGGCCGAGGGTGCGGCACTGGGTACGGGTACGCAGATGGAATACGAAGTGATCCACGGCAACTACAACAAAGTGCCCAATACTGCGCTATCGCGGCAGATCGATAAGAATTTGCGCTTAGTTGGCGGTGTGAATTACACACCGGAGGAACGGGTATTCGCCGAGCGGATTCGCGCGACTCTGGGCCGCACGGATATAGCGCTGGGGAGCGAAGCCGAGGTTCAGCCTTTTGAACCTCGCGACTCCAAGGGGTCGACCGACGTCGGCGATCTCAGTTGGATCGTGCCGACTTCGGATCTGGGGACGGCGACTTGGGTGCCGGGAACCGCGGCGCATAGCTGGCAGGCGGTGGCGGTTGGAGGGATGGGGATCGGCATCAAGGGGATGGTGGTGGCAGCCAAGGTGCTGGCGTTGACGGCTGTGGACTTATTCAGGGATCCGAGTTTAGTGCGAGCGGCGCAGGAGGAATTGGTGCAGAGGCGGGGAACGGAGTTTGTATATACGCCACTGCTGGGAGATCGGGAGCCGCCACTGGATTATCGGAACTAGGTGTGGGTGTGGTTCCAGGCCTGCGTTTGCAGCGCCGCAGCGGTTTCGCTCTCGATCCATGGTTCGACCGGGCAGGAAGGTTAGGATGGGGATAGACTACGACCAGGTTTTTGAAATTCTGCCCAATCGGGTTTGGCGCACTTATCGCGGTGGTGCGACCCTCGATAAGATTACGGGACAGAAAGGGGAAGATGGCCACTTTCCCGAGGATTGGGTGGGGTCGGCAACGCGGGCGGTGAATATGGGGCGGGAGAATTTGCCGGATGAAGGGGTCGGGAGTGCGCGTGGAGTTGATGGGGCGGAGTACTCGATGGAGGAGTTGTATCGGACGGATCCCGATCAGGCACTGGGTAGAGCTCATGTTGCTGCCTACGGAGCGCAGCCTTATTTGCTGGTCAAATTACTCGATGCGGCGATGCGCTTGCACATTCAGGCTCATCCCTCGGTGAGTTGGGCCCGTGAGCGTTTAGGGGCCGAGAGCGGAAAAACCGAGGCCTGGTGGGTCCTGGGCACGCGGCAAGAGGAAGCCTGGGTTTATCTCGGTTTCCAGCAAGCGCCGACTCCCCAGATCTGGCGGAAGATCATAGCGGAGCAAGATTTGGCGGCGATGGCGGATTGTTTCGAGAAGGTGCCGGTGAAGTCTGGAGATGTGTTGTTGATCGAAGGGGGGGTGCCGCATGCAATTGGGCCGGGGATTTTTATGGTGGAGATTCAGGAACCGACCGACTACGTGGTTCGCTGTGAATATGCTCATGGGGGGCTCACGCTCGACGAATCGGCGCGGACGATGGGGTTGGGATTGGAACCGGTGCTGGATCTTTTCGACTATGCGGAGTATCCACTATCCGAGGTCAAGGAGCGTTTCGGACCGCGGATCGAGATCGTTGCCGAGGCGGATGGAGGTCGGGAGGAATCAGTGCTGGCAGCGCCGCAAACCGATCGGTTGGAGTTACGTCGGGTGGAGTGTCGCGAAGATTTGCGCCTGGATAGCGATGGACGCTTTTCGATCCTGATTGTCACTGAGGGGAGCGGTCGAATACTGGCTGGAGGGCGAGAGTTGGCGCTCAGGCCCTGGTCGCGTTGCTTTTTGCCGGCGAGGCTGACGGATGTCGTGGTGGAGGGAGTCTTGCGCGCCGTGCGTTGTTTGCCGCCTCAACCCCGGGGCGTTTCCCCCTCCAGACCTCTTAGCTAAAACTGAGTACCCCAGTAGGCGGCGCCCAGTAGCGCGGTCTTGTCGTTGAGTACGACATGGACCGGAATCGCCGCCAGCGGCTCGCCCATGCGGCCCTTGTCCAAAAAGCCTTCCATAAATCGCCCGTCGCGCAATTTGGCGAGGATTTTGGGGGCAATCCCCCCGCCGACGAAAACTCCGCCCGAGGACATCAGCTTCAGTGCGAGATTGCCCGTCTCGCGTCCGTAGAGGTGCACGAAGAGATCGAGGGCTGCGGTGGCGAGTTCGCAACTCCCTGCCAGACCGGCGCGCGAGATTGCATCGGAGCGGTCGCCCAACTCCAGTTCTTCGCGCAGTGCAGCCGATTCGCGTTGGGGCTCTCGTTCGCGCAGAAAGTCGTAAATCGAGACCAGTCCCGGACCCGAGACAATCCGCTCCCAGCTGACGTGGCCGTAGCGCTCGTAGAGGAAGTGCCAGAGATCGATCTCTAGCGGCGAATTGGGCCCGAAGGTCGAGTGCCCTCCCTCGGAGGCGATCGACGCATAGCCATTTTGTGCCCAGCAGAGACCGCCCTCGCCAAGGCCGGTGCCGGCGGCGATGACGGCGATATTACCTTCTTTGTCCTCAGTGCCTGTGTTGAGCGGAGAGAGGTCGCTCGGCTCCAGGGCCAGAGTGCCGTAAGATGTTGCCTGCAGATCGTTGAGCAGATGCACTTCGGTTCCACCGAGTGCGGAGGATATCTCCCCGGGGTCGATGAGCCAGGGGAGATTAACGGCGCGGACGGGAAGCTGCCGCACGGGGCCGGGCACGCCCATCACCACCCGCTTTGGATCTGTGTGCGTTTCGTCGACGAAAGCTTTGAGCAGGGTGCCGGCGCTTGGATAGGAACGGGTCTCGTAGCGTCGTTCGGCCACTGGCTCGAAGTGCTGAGCGGATGGTTCGAATGCAGCGATATAGGTTTTGGTACCGCCTATATCTCCTGCGACGATCAAAGTTGAGTCCATTGCCTCCACTCCTGGTCGAGTAGGGAATCGGCTTCCTCGGGGCCAGAGGAGCCAGATGTGTAGGTGGGTACTGCACCCGACGAAGATGCTTTCCAGGCGTCGAGGACGGGCATCAGGAGTTCCCAGGACTTTTCGATCCACTCGCTGTCCGAGTAGAGCGTGGCATCGCCGAGCAGCGAGTCGAGGATCAGCGTCTCGTAGGCTTCTGGAGTGCGTCCTCCGAATGAATCGGCGTAGCTGAAATCCATATCGACTGTGCCCAAATTGATATCCGGGCCAGGGATTTTACCGTTGAAGGAAAGCGAAATTCCCTCTGCGGGCTGGATGCGGATAGTGAGGGTGCTAGGGGGCATTGCGTCGGCCCGGGCGAAGAGCAGGTGCGGTGGTTGGTGGAATTGCAGCGTGATGGTGCTGGCTCGTTTTTTTAGCCGCTTGCCGGTGCGGACGTAGAACGGCACACCCTGCCAGCGCCAGTTGTCGATGGTGAATTCGAGCGCGGCAAAGGTTTCGGTGCGCGAGTCCAGCGGCACGTCGCTTTCCTGAAGGTAGCCTGGTACTTCGCGGCCTTCGTGTGAACACCGGCCATACTGTCCGCGGACGGCGTAGCGATCGACCTGGCCGATGCGCAGAGGGCGGATGGCCCGGAGGACCTTGAGCTTTTCGAGTCGCACGCTCTCGGCATCAAAAGAAGAGGGAGGTTCCATGGCGATGATGCAGAGGATCTGCAGCAGGTGATTCTGAATCATATCCCTCAGCGCACCCGATTGGTCGTAATAGCCGGCCCGGTGTTCGACGCCGACGGTCTCGGCAGCAGTGATTTGTACGTGGTCGAGATAGCGTCTGTTCCACAACGGCTCAAAGATCGAGTTGCCCAGGCGGAAGACCAGAATATTTTGCACGGTCTCCTTGCCTAGGTAGTGGTCGATGCGGTAGATCTGCTCTTCTGCAAAGACGCGGTGCAGAGCCTGATTGAGATCGCGGGCGGAGTCGAAGTCGTGCCCGAAGGGTTTCTCGACGATGATTCGGCACCAGCCGTGCCCGTTATAGTACTGGCGGTTGAGGCCGGAATGACCCATTTGCGAGACAATATCGAGGTAGACCTGGGGAGGTACCGAGCAGTAGAAGCAACGATTGCCGCTCGTGCCGCGCTCTCGATCTAGTGTTTCGAGCCGCGCTTCGAGGGCGGTATAGGTGCTCGGGTCGTTGGACTCGCCGCGGATATAGTAGAGCTTGGCGAGAAAAGCGTCGAGTGCAGTGTTGTCGATCTCGCCGACAAATTCTGTCAGACACTCGCGCATCTGCTGGCGAAAGAGTTCATCGTTCCAATCGCGGCGGGCTACACCGACCAGGGCGAAGGCTTCGGGTAGGCGATTTTGTTGCTCCAGATGCCAGATGGCCGGCACCAATTTGCGTTGGGTCAGGTCGCCTGACGCACCGAATATGACCAGAACACAAGGGTCGGGGATGCGTTCGGAGTTCATAAAGGTCTGGGTCATATCGAGATCTGGCTTATAGAAGTTTGTCGACTGGTCCGACTGGTCGACTGGGTGTCGAGCTATGATCGGGTTTCCTGCGGTTTGGTGAACACCATAGAGCCGAGATCGGGAAGGGATGAGGTGGACGTGCAGAAAAAAAGGCCACAGCACATGCCGTGGCCCCCCACACCGCCTCGTGTGAGATTGTTTCCAACTTAACAGTTGGGGCAAAAATTGTCAAACCCATAATGGGTTTATTTTGATGGGCATACACAAATAATTTTTACTTACCCTCCAAAGTTGTCTCGACACCTTATTTTTGTTGAATTTTTGCTAATTTTGCCTCTATATTACAGGTTCAAATGTCGCCTAATGGTTTCAGGAGTACTCTATGGCTCGGTGTATGGTGACAGGTGGCGCGGGATTTATCGGCTCCCACCTTTGTCGACGCTTGGTTGCCGAGGGGCACGACGTGCGTGTTCTGGACAATTTGAGTTCGGGTCGACGCGAGAATCTGGCGGAAATCCAAGATGTGGTAGAATTCGTAGAAGGCGATCTCTGCGATGAGGCATTGCTCGCAGAGGTGATACAAGGCGTAGATTGCGTCTTACATCATGCGGCCGTCGCCTCGGTGCAGACCTCGGTAGAGCGGCCTCTCTTTGAGCAGGAAGTCAATGCCGTGGGGACTCTGCGGCTTCTGGAGGCGGCACGACGGGTAGAGGTGCGCCGCGTGGTTTTTGCTGCTTCGGCTGCCGCGTATGGCAATAATCCGCAAGTGCCTAAACGCGAAGAGATGCCACCTGAACCGGAGTCGCCCTATGCCATTTCCAAGATAATGGGCGAATACTACGCTCGGGTCTACACTCAGATCTATGGTTTGGAGGTGGTCTGCCTGCGCTACTTCAACGTCTTCGGTCCTCGCCAGGATCCGTCCTCTCCTTATTCGGGCGTCATTTCGATTTTTGCTGAACGGATGCTTCAGGGTACGGCGCCGACTGTTGCAGGAGATGGCCTGCAATCGCGCGATTTCGTCTATGTCGATGATGTGGTCGAAGCCAATATGAGAGCTTTGACCAAGCCTGGAATAGCGGGACAGGTATACAATATAGGCAGTGGGCGGAGTGTGTCGATTCTGGAATTGGTCAGAGCGCTAAACGAGGTTATGGGTGCTGCACTAGATCCGGTTTTCGGGCCGGTTCGACCGGGTGATGTACGCGTCTCCTTAGCCGATATCTCGCGCGCTCGGGAGGAGTTGGGTTATGAGCCAATGGTTCCGTTTCGCGAAGGCTTGAAGCGAACGCTAAAGTGGATGGAATCGGTAAGTACTTGAAATCATTCTTGCTTGTCTTCTGGATTTAGATGTCCATACTTCATTTGTCGCTTCTGCTTTACCAGTGCACGATTCCTGAAGGTGTTGCTGTTCTGATAATAGAAAGGTCCCGGTTTCTGTGCCGATCATAGTCGATGGGAAAGAGCGTATTCGCTTCATGCGCGGGATGCTGGTCCATTACCTGATTGAACACGGATTCAGCCACAAAGATGCGCGCGGCGTTGCCAACGCAGTGCGCGACGCTTTGGGCAAAGCGGATCAGGTGCGCAAGAAGGACATGATCAAAATTGTCGGTGCGGAGATCCAAAAGAAGCTCGGCGAGTGCGAACTCGGCAACCTGGTCTTCTGGAGGCGCCAGCCCACTGCCATCGCCGTCGAGTGCAAAGGTGAATTGCGTCCCTTTTCCAAGGAATTGCTTGCTCATTCGATCCAGGCTTCGGGTCTCTTTCCCGACCAGAGTTACGATATTGCTCAACGGATCGAATCTCGCCTGATAGATCAGCATCGTCAGAATATTAGATCAGAGGAATTAGAAAAACTTACGGGTGCTCTGGTCGAGGAAGTTTCGGACCAAGCCTATGCCGAACGCTATTTCCTCTGGCGGGCCTGGAGCGATGTGGATAAACCACTCGTCATCCTCATTGGTGGTGCCAGTGGTGTGGGCAAGACCTCGCTGGCGATTGAGATGGCCAAAGTACTCAATATCAACCGGGTCGTGGCGACCGATGATCTGCGCCAGGTTATGCGGTTAATGCTTTCGCAAGATTTGGAGCCAACACTGCACAAGTCGTCTTTTGCCGCTTGGGAGAGCACCTTAGCGACCGGAGAAGAGGATGCAGTGATCACCGGATTTCGCGCTCAGGCGCGCGTGGTCTGCGTCGGGGTCAAGGCGATTATCAGCCGCTGCATTGAGGAGAATACCAGCGTTATCATCGACGGTGTGCATCTGCTCGGCGACATGCTCGGCCTAGATTCGTACGCCGATAAAGCTTTTGTCGCACCAATCTGCTTGGAGGTATCGGACCGCGAGACCTTCAAAAACCGCTTCGCCCTGCGCGCCAGCGAGTCGCCGTTGCGTCCGGTTCATCGCTATATAACCAATCTCGATCAGATCATCGCGATTCAGAGTCACCTCATTGATATCAGCATTGCCCAGGGGATCCCGGTGGTTCCAACAGGCTCGATTGAGAGCCTGACCAGCGTGGCCGCTATGGCCATAAGTGAGAAATTGCAGGAGCAGAAGGAGGTTGTTCGGATTTTGCAGGACTACCTCAAGGAACGCTGAAGAGTCCTTTTTTTCATTGCTTCCTCTAAATATAGGACGTATATTGTGGACCCTTTGTGTGCTAAGTGACTATATGAGATCGGGTTGGAAAGAAAAAATGTTAGGCAAAAAGGAAAACGGAGCACTTGCCAGTGGCGGTCAAACGCTCAATACGATTATTGGGCGCAGTACCCTCTTCGAAGGAAAGATGGAGGTTGAGAATAGCGTCAGAATCGACGGTGTGTTCAAGGGCGAACTGACGTGTTCGGGAGCGCTGACAATCAGCCAGTCCGGTGAGGCCTATGCCGAGATTGAAGGCAAGGATATTTACATCAATGGCGTCGTGCGTGGCACCGTACGCGCCGATAAGGTGCGCTTGGACTCGCAGGCGCGTTTTATCGGTGATATCCACGCCAGTGAACTCTCGATATCCGAAGGTGCGATCTTCCACGGTTCCTGCTCAATGGATGCCGAAGAGAGTGAGTCTTTGCACGAATTGAGAACCGTTGATGCCAAGGTCAACGAGGTCAAAAAGACCCTGGTAGAGTCCAAGGCCTAAGTCGGAGATAACTAAATATTCCCACCCTTTTTCCACCTGGGAAAAACCATCCGCATATCGGTGCAGATGGTTTTTTTGTTTTCAATGTAAATCATATATAATTAGTATTTTACGTATTTCTCTCGCCTTGGTATAGGTTTTGCTTTGAGGAGGTAGATTTCCTTCCATTTAGCCAGGACGAGGCCTTATGCCAGCACGGCTCAACAACAATGTCCATCTCAAACAGATCCACCACAACATGAGGATCCACTTTGAGAATGCGGGTACCCAGATCGAAAAGGCCTCATCGGGTATGCGAGTCAATAGATCGAGTGACGATCCGGCCGACCTGGCATTGGCTGATCGTATCGATTCTGAGGTCAAAGCCCTCGTCGAGGGAAGCCGCAATGTTCAGCAAAGCATCCAGATGTTGCAGGTTGCAGAAGGAGCGCTCGGTCAAGTTACCGATATCGTCCAGCGTATGCAGACCCTGGCGACACAGGCGGCATCTTCGACCTACAACGAAACTGATCGTTCGTATATCAATGCTGAATTTCAGACCCTCAAGAACGAAATTGAACACATCGCCGAGTTTACTACCTACAATGACATCAATTTGCTCAGTGCGGAGACCGAGTTTGCGATCCAGGCCGGGCCGTTTGGGTCCAATAACGATGTGGCGCGGATCACTATCGGCGATATGCGTGCAACGGGGCCGGAACTCAATCTCGAGGCCGTTTCGCTCGAAACCGGACACGATGTGCGCGCGGCCCTCGATCGCTTAGAGGAAGTACATCAGAAGGTGATCGAAGAGCGCAATCACATTGCCGCCTTTCAGAACCGCCTGGGATTGAGTGCGACGACGACCGCTAGCATCGTCGAGCGGATGCAGGGTATCGAGGGCGAAGTACGCGATGCCGACGTGGCCCGGACCTTGTCGAATTTGACTCGTTCGCAGATTATGACGCAGACGGCGAGCAGTCTGGCCCTGGAAGCCGACGTCGATATCAAGCGCATCCTCACCTTGATGCAGTAGCTTCCTACATATAAATCAGATAAAAGCGGAAATCGGGATAGAGGCGCACCGCCGGTGCGGGGAAGTGAATCCAGTTGAGCTGTTTTTTGAAATAGCTCCAGAATCGTCCTCGACCAGGTAGCTGGCGTAGATCATAATCCAGGCTCAGTAAAAGCTCGGGTTGGGCGTCGGGCCGGTCCGGGTAGTATTTAAACCGGCCCCGGCTCTTGACGTTGCTACCGTGTAGTCCTGTGGTGCCATAACCCAGGGCCAGGCCCAAGTATTTGGGCCACAGATCTGCAGCGCGATCGGGGAGCAACTGATTGACGGCAATGGTCATCCACGCGGTCATTCCCTCGTAGTCGTCTATAGCATGGTCGATATGCGGGTGATCGAGGGTGGCGCGGCGCTCATTGTCCAGGTAGAGGTCGGAGGGGAAATAGCTGAATTTGAAACTGATGGCTTGAGTGCGCGGGAAGAAGGCGTGCAGGAGTGGCAGGCTAGCTCCAGCGGTATTGGCGACGAAGTCGGGGATGCTGAAGCCCCATTGGTCGAAGTAGGCATCGCGCATCTCCACTTCAAGGAGAGCCGCCCAACTGGTGAGTGTGCCCAGGACAGCGGCTGTGCGAGTGCCGAAGCCGGCCCAGGCGTAACCGTCGTTGAGGGTTTGCGAGATGAAGAGGCCTCCCATGAAGTGGCCGGTCTTGTCGAAGTTGAGATAAGTTGCTCCGTCCCAGTCGTTGAGCCAGCGGATATGGTCGAGTTTTTGCCCCTGGTACCAGGTCCGTTCGACGTATTCGAAGCCCAGGTAACGGAAGGTGATGGCCCCACCGCCGATAAGGGCAAGACGGTCGAAATGGATTCGAGAGGGAGGATCTTCAGTAGCGTTGGTAGGACTCCACAGCACGAGCAATCCGATGGCGAGTGCCGCCAACGAGTTCTGGCGGAACCAGATCCGAGTGGAGGTGGAACTGGTTTGGTCTCTGGGAGTCATTGGGTGACAAATATAGAGGTGTTAGCTTTATTTATAGGTAATATACGTTTCCGGTAGATGCGCACAAACGGGATCGACCCGCCGCGCGATACCCTTCCTTGCCGATGTCCGATCAAGAGGAATCCCGCTCCGCAACCGAAACGGTTTCCAGACGCCGCCGTCGCCGTCAAAGGGTGCCGGTAGAGGAGGTTTCTGCGCCTTCAAGCGTCCATAGCAGATCTGAGAATAGTGGATCTCGGGTTAGGCGCTGGCAGCGCTGGCGGCGCGAAGTCTTTCCCAATCTGGGTGTATCGCCGATTTTTCGCGCCTATATTTTCCTTGGCAGCATCGCTGCTATCCTGGCCTTCCTGCTTTACAACGAGTCGATCATTGCCGAGTTGCGTGAACACGAGAAAAGCCGGGTCGATCTCTATGCGCATCTAATCTCTTTCGTGCCGTTGGCCTCTGACGAACAGATTTCTACCATTTTTACCGAAGTGATTACCAAGGTTGATTTTCCGCGGATTATCACCAATCACCGCGGCGAGATCATCCAGGCCCGGGGTATCGATATCCCTGCCTATGATGATTCGCTGGGTGTGGTCGGTAGCCTCTTGGCAGGCTTGGCCTTCTGGCGAGATGAAGAGGTGGCTCTTGTTGATACGAGTGAGGTTTCTGCGGTCGAATTGCAGCGGTTGATCGAGGAGATGGATGCTCAAAATCCGCCGATTGCCTTCTATTGGTCGCAGGAGACTTCGGGTTTCTTGTACAACAATGTAGATTGGGTCGTCATTACCGATACCCAGGGGCAAATCGTCAAATGGCAGGGGGCAGGGTTGCCGGCCAGCGGAGATACAACCACGGCGGCTCTGATCCAAGTGCAATTAGCTCTGCAGGGGATGGGGACGGCAAGGCCGCTGGCTTTCACTGTGCCCGCTGCTGGTTTTAGCTATCTGCATTGGGACGGCGCCAATGCGGTTATTGTTGATGATGAGGGTGTAGTCAAGGCCTGGCGTGGGGCGGAGTTACCGGCGGGCGGCGAACTCACCGAGGAGGTCGTGGCCCGGGTTGGGGACTTTACCAACCGTCTTGCCAATGGGCGCGAACCTCTCGCATTCAGAATACCTGCCGAACACTATATCCATTACGGCAGTACGGATCTGGTCGGTCGAATTTCTTTGGCTTCCTTGGTGCAGATTGGTGTACTATTGCTCTTCCTGCTCGTCGGCTATATTGGCTATCGCAATATCAAACGCAGCGAGCAGCGCTCGATTTGGGTGGGCATGGCTAAGGAGACAGCACACCAACTCGGGACCCCTCTCTCCTCACTTTCGGGTTGGCTCGAACTGATTCGCCATGAGATTGAGGGGGCAGCCAGGGAGGGTAGCGATAAAGCTGTGGGACGCATCGACAATATGGTTGGAGAGATGCAGCAGGATATGCGTCAACTCGACCAGATCGCTGCGCGATTCAGCCAGATCGGTTCGGTGCCCGAACTCAAAGAGGAGGATGTGGCGGCGGTACTGGAGGAGACGATCAACTATTTCAGACACCGTGGTCCGCAGTTTGGTCGGCACGATATCGAAATGGAGCGTCTTGATGACCTGCCTCCGATTCCGATCAATGCCAAATTAATGAGTTGGGCTTTCGAGAATTTGTTTAAAAATGCCATAGATGCCATGGAGCGACAGACCGGTAGTGTGCGTATTCGGGTAGGGTTCTTAGCGGAGACACGCGCGGTGCAGATTATGTTCCAGGACGATGGCCGCGGCATCGAGCCCGAGAACATCAAACGCATATTTGAGCCGGGATTCAGTACCAAGAAGCGCGGTTGGGGGCTGGGTCTGGCATTTGTCAAACGCATCATCGAAGAATATCACAAGGGCAAAATCAACGTGGTGCAAAGTGCGCCGGGTGTGGGGACGACCTTTGAAGTCATTTTGCCCTTGGGCCAGAGTGCAAGTTGAATGAGGAACGAGATTGGGGTTGGGCCGTTATACGAATGAATTGCAGTCATTATTGATTTATTGCTGAGAGGTGCCAATGGAAAACGATAAGAGGAAGATACTCTGGGCCGATGATGAGATCGACTTGCTGCGTGCGCATCGCCGCTTTCTCGACGACAAAGGTTATGCGGTAACGCCGGTGAGCAACGGCAAGGATGCGGTTTCCTTGATCGCTCAGGAGTCCTTCGATATCGTATTGCTCGACGAGATGATGCCGGGTCTGGATGGGCTTTCGACTCTGGAACAGATCAAGACGGTCGATTATAATGTGCCGGTCATTATGATCACTAAAAACGAAGAAGAACACCTGATGAACGAGGCCATCGGTCGGCGTATCGATGATTATTTGACTAAACCAGTCAATCCCAGTCAAATTTTCATGGCCTGCAAAAAAATTCTCGACTCGCGCCAGATCCACCAGAGTCGGGCCGGGCAGGATTACGTGGCCAAGGCGAGCGAGATCCGCGCAAGACTTTCCGGTGAGGTCACCTGGCGGACTTGGATCGATGTACACAGGCAACTTTGCGAGTGGGATATCGAAGTGGCGCGCCTGGGAGACGCAGGACTAGGCCAGATGATCGAAGATCAGCAGCGTGAGTGCAACCACGAGTTCGGACGTTTTATCGAGCTGAACTACGCCAATTGGGTCGCGGATGAGACCGACTCGCCACCGTTATCGGTGGACGTAGTTCCCGAATTTGTAGTTCCCCATCTGGAGCGCGGCCGTCAGGTTTTTTTCATCGTCGTAGATTGTTTGCGTCTGGACCACTGGCTGGTGATGGAGCCTCAGTTGGCCGATTACTTCAACATCAAGCGTTCTTACCACTACTCGCTATTGCCTTCTGCCACCCCTTTTTCCCGCAATGCGATTTTCAGCGGTCTCTTTCCTAACGAAATTGCCGAAAAGTATCGCGATATTTGGCACGAAGCCCAAGACAACGAGCACAGCCTCAATCGGCACGAGCATCAGTTCATCGACGATCAGGTGGCCGACATGGGTATCGAGTTCAAACCAGGATCGCACTATGTCAAAGTTCTCGATACCAGAGAGGCGCAAAATCTGACCCGCAAGGTACAGTCGCTGGGCAAGTGGCCGCTCGTATCGGTAGTCTACAACTTCCTCGACATGTTGGTGCACGGTCGGGCCCAGTCGGAGTTGCTCAAGGAGATGGCACCCAATGAGGCCGCGTTCCGTGCCCTGGTGCAGACGTGGTTCGGTAATTCCTCGCTTTTCGAGACGCTCAAAAACATCGCTCGTACCGATGCGGTGGTTGTGTTGACCACCGATCATGGCTCGGTGCGCGGGGTCAGGGCGACGGTCGCTCATGGGGATCGCGATACTTCGTCGAATTTGCGCTACAAATACGGGCGCAACCTCCGTTGCGAGAAAAAGGATGCACTAATGATTTCCGACCCGCAGGCCTATGGCTTACCCTCGTCGGGTTTGGGATCCAACTTCATCGTCGCCAAGGAAGATTTCTACTTTGTCTATCCAACCAGTTACAACGAGTTCCAGCGGCAGTATAAAGACAGTTTTCAACACGGTGGAATATCCTTAGAGGAAATGGTGTTGCCGGTGGCCATTATGGAACCGAAATAAGTACAATGGGAAAGGTTATCACTACGCATTCGGCGCTCGAGACACAGGAGTTGGGGCGCGAATTGGGTCGGGGCCTGGAACCGGGTGAGCTGGTCGCTTTTCGCGGCGAGCTCGGCAGCGGTAAAACCTGTATGATTCAGGGCATCTGTCAGGCGCTCGAGGTTGCCGATTACGTCACCAGTCCGACTTTTATTCTGATCAACGAGTACGCCGGTCAATTTCGAGGTCAGTACCTGCCCGTCTACCATTTCGACCTCTATAGGCTCAGTGGTGCCGGCGAGCTTGAGGATCTGGGTGCGGAAGAGTATTTTTACGGCCAGGGAATCTGTCTGATCGAGTGGGCTGAACGCGCTGACGGTTTGTTGCCCGAGGGATGTCGCGAAGTGTGGCTCGAGCATGGCGGAGGTGATGAGCGGCGGATTACCCTGCGCAGGGGTAAGACTGTGGAAGCTGAGTTCTAACACTTAGTGGGGCAGGATTTTCTACAAATAGGAGGGGATTTTGCTGAGGCTGAGATGGATCGGGATGCTACTGGGCCTTTGCTTGACTGCTGGTTCGGCGGCGGCCGAGCGAGCCGAGTTGACACGTCTGGTCGATAGCCCGACAGCTGGTCTGATCGAGAAGGGGCGCTATGCGGTGGATTTGCGTCTCTTTGCCGACGGGGGCGTTGTCGGCCGCTTGCAGGCCGGTGCGCTCAAACGTCTGAGCATTGGTCTCTCCTTCGGTGGCGAGCAACTGATCGGATCGGGCGGTGTCGACTGGTTCCCCCGCGTGGAGGTTGCGGCTCGCTACCGCGTTATTGAAGAAAATCAGATTTGGCCGGCGCTGGTGCTGGGATATGAGACGCAGGGATATGGGCCTTATCGCGGTAAGCGCTACCAGGTTAAATCCAAAGGATTCTACCTGGTGGCGAGCAAAAATTATGCGTCGGCGTTGGGGCAGTTCGGCTTCCACGCTGGCGCCAATCTCACGCGTGAGAAAACAGATGATGGCGACTGGTCGGCTTGGTTCGGTTTGGATAAGAGCATCAACGAAGATTTGTCCTTGCTCGCCGAATACGATCTGGGCCGCAATGACGGCCCACAGGCGCAGGGTGTGGCAGAAGGGTACCTGAATATAGGGGCTTTCTGGATTGTAGCGCCCCAACTGAAGGTTGCCTGCTATCTCAAAAATACGCTGAGTAGCGGCCGCTTCGATCCTCGATCGAGTCGAGAACTGTCGGTTATCTACACCGAGGAGTTTTGATGCGTATACTAGCGATCGCGATGTTCTGTCTTTGCGCAAGTGGAGCCAGTGCCCAGGAGGAGCGGGCCATCGATAATTTTTCGGGGGTCGGGGTGCGGGCGATGGGTATGGGGGGTGCTTTTGCAGGGGTCGCCGACGATGTTACTGCGATGTACTGGAACCCAGCGGGGTTGGCTCAGATCACTGATCGCGAGATGCAGGTGTCCTTTCTGCGTAATAGCCGCGACACGGAATCGAAGCTCGATGGCACTCTTGGTCGGAGCGAGTTGATTAATACCCGTTTTGGAACGCTGGGTTTTGCCTACCCCTATCCGGTATACCGGGGTAGTCTGGTTCTCGCTGCTGGATTTACCCGTATCAAGGACTTCGACTGGAGCCTCAGACTCAAGGGTGCGGACCAGGGTCTTGAAGCCGACCATCTATTCCAGCACGAGGGTGAGTTGGCACTGGCAGGGGTGGCCGTCGCTGTTGATGTGTCGCCGGCGATTTCGCTGGGTGCGACGATAGGGATGGTCAGTGGCGAGGACCAGTCTTTCAACGAGTTTAACTGGACTGATCAGCAGGATCAATATCTCGAGCGGCGCTTTCTCGCGCGCGAAACGTTCACCGACGAGTACGAACGGGCCCTGTATTCAGTCTTAGGAGTGATGATTCGGGCCCCACGCGATTCGCCTCGCTATCGTTTGGGTGCGACTATAACGACCGGAGACGCGTCCAAGATTCGCTATGATTTTCGTGGTCCTACGGAGTATAGTCTAGTCGAGTATGATGACGGGGTGGTAGAGGAATTCCCAGATGATGATTTCCGCGGTACGTACGAGCTTGCACTGCCTTTCGAATTTGGCGTCGGAGCTTCAGCCGAGGCCATACCGGGACTGACCTTGGCAGGTAGCCTGCATTTTGCCGAGTGGTCGCAGAGCGAATACAAGTTGAAGGATGACGACCAATTTCGCGCCGGGACCTCGTTTGAGACGCAATACAGAGACGTGATGCGCTACCATCTCGGTGTCGAGTACCGGGTGCCGACGGTGGCTTTGGATCTCAGGGCCGGTTTTTATACCGATCCGATTCCCTTCGTCGGGCCGCGCGATCTCGATCCGGTAGCTGCTTACCCACCGATTCGGATTAGTTCGGACCGGCGTTTTATCACCCTGGGTGCCGGTTTGTTGCTCGATGGTGTCGTCCAGGTTGATATGGCCTGGGTCGGTGGGGCTTTTAGTCAGGTCGAAAAACTCGACGGCATTATCGAAGAGAATCACGATCTTAAACGCTTTGTTCTCGGCTTGGGGTACCGCTTTTAAGATAATTTTTTGCCCCTGATCGCGGTTTGCGTATATTTAGGTCAGATGGACGAGAATCGACGCCCCCAGATAGGAGGTGATAGATCTATGAAAACTAGGATTTTATTTCTTTTATTGATGTCCTCGCTGGTTGCGCTTCTGTCCAGCGGTTGTTACACGGTCCTCACGGATCCTTACGCTGTGGCTGATTTGCACGATGGGGATTTGGCCTACTCCGGTGAGCGTCAAGGCAACGGATCGCGAATGATTGGCGATTTCGATGGCCGTGATGAGATGGATGACTTCTATCGCTATCCCGGCGTGCGGGGTAGCTATGGTGGTTACGGCGGTGGGTATGGTGGGTATGGTGGGTATGGCTATGGTGGTGGGTATGGTGGTGGCTATGGTGGTGGCTATGGCGGGTATGGCGGTGGGTATAACTCCTACGGCGGATATGGTCCCTATAGCTATGGTTATGATCCGTACTATCAGGATTCAGGCGGTTACTACGTGCCACCAGGCTATGAACTGGTCAGTACGCGCCAACTTGATGAGTTGCGGGCGGGCAATATGAGTGCGGCGACACCGGTCGTCGATCCAGAAGCTGCTGCCGCCGAACTTCAGCAGCGTGAGGAGGAGATCTGGATGAAGCGTGTCGAACCGCGGATTCGCCAGGCTCCGACGCCGACTGCAAGGCCTGCGACGTCGACTATCTCCGCGCCGAGGAGTGCGCCCTCGGCCACGCCGAAAGCTTCTTCTACGGCTCCGGCTTCGAAATCGACTTCGACCAAGAAGTCGGCCAAGCCCAAGAAGACGCGCCGCTGATCCTGCTTAGATAATGACAAAATAGCGGAGGTCCATATTTTCGGACCTCCGCTATTTTTGTGCCCTGTTTCGAAAAGCTCAGTCGCCGCTCAATTCGAAGTGGCGGGTCTGGGACCTGGGTGGCGGGGCGATGCGGTAGAGAAAACGCTCTAATGGGCGAGCCAACGCCAGAAGTAACTGGCGCTCGCTCTGTTTATTGCCCCCCAAAAGTTGCAGTTGTACCGGCCGATAGTTGCGCTCTGTGCCTCCCTGCTGCCAGACTTGGCTGGTGTTGAGGTTGATCAGGCTGACCTTGAGATCCACCGTCAGATCGATGCCGGGGTTGGGGGACATGCCATAGGGCGAGGGCGACATCGGCATCATCCGTGCCAGGAGATGCTTCAGTTCGACGAAGACCAGTGCGTCGAGGTCGAGTTTCTGCCTCAGCGCGGAGCGCACAGTATCCTGGTAGATGCTCGTCGAGTCGAAATGGACCTCTTTGAGCTTCCAGATGATTTCGTCCTGGGTTACGACCGAGATCTCGGACATATTGCCCAGCCCTCGGGCTACGGCGTTGGATAGGCGAGCCATCACCTTTTCAATGTCCAGTTCCCGAAAGGGTTCGATATTGGTCACGCAGACCACACCGATTTGATCGACCTCTTCGAGGATCGGGATCAGCGCCGGGTCCGGTTGCGACGGAGCGCGAAATTTGACTTCGTTGAAAGAGCCCTTGTGGCTACCACAGCCCACGCAGAGCAGCGCGATGACGATAAGGCGGATCAAAAGCTCTGTCCGAAACTGAAGTGGAATTTATAGTCGGAGTAGTTGCCCTGGAGGTCGGTTTGTTTGGCGAACTCGAAGTTCATTGGCATCAGAAAGTAGACCAGTAGACCAAAACCGACACTGGCGCGGAATTGCCGCTCTCCGGGTTGTTCGGGTTCGGCGTGTGGGTTGAGCAAAGGCCAGGGGGTGAGTTTATCGCCCTTGTTCCAGGTTGTGCCTATATCCATAAAAAGGCTGCCGTCGACCGCCGGAATCAGGAAGGTGCCGGGCCAACCGAAGAGGATCCCGCGTACAAAGGGCACGCGCAATTCGGCGTTGGCTAGGAGAACTCTGCTGCCGGCGAATTCGGAAAATTGGTAGCCGCGCAGCGGACCGGTGTTGAGGTTGAAGCCGGTATAGAAGGGCAAAAACCAGGTTGGGCCGCCCAGGTTGTATTCGAGTGCGTCGCTGCCCAGGGATCCTACTCCATAGGCTCTGAGGCCCAGGACCGACCACCGTCCCAGTCGAAGATAGTGACGATAATCCAGTTCCAGGTGAGAGAAGGAGCGAGTTGCTGAGCCCAGATCCAAGGTGCGGCCCACCGAGAGGAAATAGCGTTTGCCGGCAGTGGCGCCGAGGAGGCCGTAGGTGATCGAGTCATGAACATAGGCCGATTTGAATAGATGGGTGCTGGTGGTCGGGCCCAGTTCGTATATGGGATAGATTTGTTCCTCTTGTTCGCCGACATAGGTGTAGCTCAGATCCAGGCGGCGGTAGAGATCCAGTGGATAGGTTGCGTTGGTCAGGGCACCGCGTTGCTGGACCCGGTTAATACCTCCGGTGAAGCGGCCGCGTGAGATAAAGGTGCGGTTGTTGCTGAAATACTGGTTCCAGTTGAAAATCGAAACTCGATATGTGGGACGCTTTCCGTAGTATTCATAGCTGGCGGCGAAGTTGAAGTCGTTGTTGATCTCCTGCGAGGCTACGTAGTCGGTAGCCAGAGCCAGCGAGTGATTTCCGAGGAGGTCGCTCATGCTCAATTGGGCAACCGACGAGAAAAACCCGTCGAAATAGCCCATCTGGACTGAGATGCCATCAAATTCGAGTTTGGGTGTGTAGCGTCGACGGCGCAAATCCAATTCGTCGTCGTCGACTGGTACGTCCGTTGCGTCTTGCTGCTCGAACTCGACGGCGATGGCTCCCGGTTCCTGGTTTTCGGGTTGGGGTAGCGGGCCGCTAGCTCCGGCCAGGAGTATGGCATCGTCGGGGGGCATCCGGTCCTGGTCTTTGCGGGTGCGGACCTGCTGCAGATTGGGGAGTCCACTCTCGTTGGAGAGCAGCATATCGTCCTGAGTTGTGGGTTGGGAGGTTGCGCTGCTGTCTCGCGATATCATAGCGGCCGCGATTGCAGGAGATGAGAGAGGAGATTCCTCTTCGCCTTCGACGCGGGCCAGGAGTTCGGCGCTTTTGCGTTTGATTTTGGGCCATTCGGGCATCTCCATCAGGAAGAGGTGGCTACGGCCCTTGAAATAAGAGTTGAACACAATCTGGCGCCCGTCGGGGGAGAGGGCGGGATTCATAATGCCGCTGAGACTGCGCGTCAGGCGGTATTCGCGTTCCTCATCGAGATGGTAGACGAAAAGGTCGTTGATTTTATCGCGAGTGGAGACGAAGAGCACTTTGTTGCCTTCGGGTAGCCATTGCGGCCATAGGTCATCGGTGGGATTGGAAATAGCTGTGTGCGATACCCCTTCGGCCAGGTCGTAGATCCTGATGTCGAACTGGTTGTGGTATTTGGCGCCAAAGGCGATGTGTCGACCATCGGGAGACCAACTGGGATGGCTTTCGCGTTGGGGGGTACCGGTGAGTTGGCGTCGCTCGCCAGTCTCTATATCGATGGTGTAGAGATCGCTCTGACCGTAGCCGGTACCGATAAAGGCCAAGTGGCGGCTGTCGGGGGACCAGGCCAGATTCTCGATGAGTTCGAGGTCGGGTACGACCAGAGTCTGGCTGAGCTGCTTGTCGTAGAGATTCCAGAGCAGGATGCGGTCGCGGGGCCCTTCTTTGGCGACGAAAGCGATCGTGTGGCCGTCCGGGGCCCAGGCCACAGTGCCGCTACCGATGCTCAGATGGTCGTAATTGGCAGTGCGCATGCTTTGAGTAACGCGCTCGACCAGCGAAGCGTCGTCCAGGCGGATGATATCGATATGCTGCTCTACTCCATCGGACGAGTAGACGGCGAGCATGTCGCCACTGAGCGACCAGCACGCGCTGGAGTAACTCTGGAAATTCTCTTCCTCGTCGCCAATTTCTTCGGCGAATTCGGAAATGTAATCTCGCGTTTGCAAAAGCGGCCAGTAAGTTTTGCGCATGTGGGCCGACCAGCGGTTGTCCAGTGTCTTCATCTCCATGCCGATCAGGCGGTCCAGGAGTTTGTCGGTGTCGTTCTGCATGTCCCAGAGGCGCAGGATACGGCTGATCTTTTCAGGACCGTAGTGCTCGGCGATGTACTCCATGATCGAGTGACTTTGCTTATAGGCCAGAAAGACGTTGCCCTGGCCCCAGGCCGAGTTCATGGTTTCCAGAGGGATCAGTCCATCGGTCAGCACGGCGTCGCGCAGGACCATTTCGTCGATGGTGTTGCGGCCCGGAGTGGTGTACTCGGCCAAACCCTCCATAATCCAAGTCGGCGGTTGGGAGATCGGGCTCGAGATTCGGCGAATGGGTCCTTTGTGGACGATATCGTACTGGAAGATGTGTGTCAGTTCGTGGACGAGGACATTGCGAAATTCGTCTAGGTCTCCGTCAAAGGGAATAACCATGCGGAAGCGCAGCGGCTCGGCGAAACCAGCGACGCCGGGTGGCAGAAAATCGGGGAAGATATTGGTCTGCTGGAACTGGTAATGCGATTGATAGATGACGATCGGTGGTCGGTGCGAGAGCTCGTGGTGCAGGATTTCGCTGATGTGGTCGTAGCCCTCCTCGAGGTATTCGATTGCATTCACGGCCAGATTCTGGAACTCCGGTTCGAAGTGGAGTTCCAGGTGCTCGCTCTCGAGGACCTCCCATTTGAAGTCGCGATAGCGGACTTTGTTTTTGCCGAAGCCCTGCTGCAACTGTAAGGTGAGGATATCTTGGGCTTCGAGGGCTCCGACACCCAGGCTGAGCAATAAAGCGCTGGCGAGGCTCTGAAGGGACGCACGGTATGATCTCGTTTTGGCCAGCACGTTCACTCTCTCGTGATAATGGATGGATTATCGGGTCGTCGGGTACCCCGTCGCCTCGGCAGGTTGTCGTTCAACTCGAAAATATCGAAGTGCCCCGTGGAATCGTGAGTGGCTTCTTGAAGCTCCTGAAAATAGCTCAAATTCGCCATGTAGGCTTTCTTAGAGGGATTGAGAGCCCGTGCCCGGTGGTAGAAATCGCGGGCTTTGTCGGTCATGCCGAGTCGTTCGTAGACGATGCCCAGGTTGTTGTGCAGGCTGGTTGACAGACTGTCTTGGGCCAGGGCGCGCTCCAGGTGGGATTGCGCCTCGTTCCACATTGCGTTCTCGATGCACCACAATGCGTATCGGTTGACTTCCTCGATGTTCCGTCGTTGTTGGTCCTGGCGTTGGGGGTGGTTTGCGATGACCACGGGGGAAGGTCTCTGAGTGTTAGAGATCTTTGCTGTGCTGGCGTGGGTGGTGTCGGTTTTGTCATCCGTGCCGGCTTGCGGTTGGTAAACGACAGGGACACCCGCTGAAGGGCGGCGAACCAGTTCCAAACAACTGGACAGATACAGCGTGGCAAAACAGAGGGCCAAAAGGCAGAGGGTGTCTTTTGCGGAGCGTTCCAAGTTGGCGATAGGGTTTCGGGTAGGGTTCCGATAAGGGCGCGAGTGCATCCCGGACCGAACAAGTGCTTAGCAAAATATAGGAATACCATAATGTTTGCGCATTGGCCCGTCCAGAGGCAGATCGCGAAGGATCTCTAACTCTGCCGAGCTTTCACTGCTGGATGGAGTCCATAAATAGGACGCTGGGTTTGCCGATAAGTTGCCTCCTCAAGTCGGTGAGGTTGATGTCTGGAGTGATCTATGCCAATTGCACAGGCTGGTTGATTCGCTCTCAATCCGTGAGCTGGTTAGTCCGGGGTGCCCTGCTCCTAATAACCCGACGATAGAAAGTTGTGGTGCCAAGAAGCAAATAAAAAGGCGCGTATTGGGCCCACATAATCCATGGGTTTTCGTGCCATATGCCAGTACTGCTGTAGCCAATCAGCACTTCGTAGGCAAGGAATACCAAACCACTGAAAAGCATCCAGGCGGGACTGGGGAAAAAAGGTAAGAAAGGCAAGATCCAGAGTAGGTACCAGGGGTGCATGGTCGGAGATAGCAGGATATAAGCTCCCAGGGTCATAAAGGCAGCTTGGTAGGGATCGCGGAGACGGATTTGCGCACCGAGAGCCAGGGGTACGAGTAGGATTACGCAAATCCAGCGGGCGTATGAGTGGGCGTTGCTGCTCGATAGTTCGAGAACGAGGTGGACAACTGAGTAGGCAGCTGCATTGAAATGCCAATGCTGCATGTACATCTGCAATCCAGTCGATAACTTATCTCCGGCATCGGCAAAGGGCAAAAAAGCAACCAGAACCAATCCAGGGAAGATCATGAACTTCCCTCGCCCACGGGGGTCGAGCCAATTGGCAAGAGTGCGATTTTGTGGTCGTAGCCAGAAGGTGGGTAAGAGGATCAGAGGGATCAGTTTGGCCAGAAAGGCCCCGGCAAAAGCCCCGGCGGCTACGGTCGCGCGCCGGACCTGAAGTGCATGAAGGCCCAGGAAGAGCAGCGAGACGCCGAGTGCATCGATATGACCGCTGCCGGCGACTTCGATCAGAGGCAGGGGATTCCAGGCGTAGAGCAGTACGCGGCGTGGATCCTGGTTGCGCCGGGCGAGGCTGCGTACGAGGAGAAAACAGAGGCTCCAATCAGCGAGGACCAGCACCAATTTGAGTGCGCTCGGCGTTGCGCTTACCGAGCAGGTCAGGCGGAAGAAGAGCTGTGCCAGCGGCGGGTAGATCGTTGGAATTTCGCGGTGATTTATATTCTGGTGCAGCGCATCTCGCAGGTGGTCTAGAGCGGGATCGTCGGGTGCGTACAGATATGGATTGATACCAGCCACTTGGACGCGGCCGTCCCAGATATAGCGAAAAATATCGTCCGAGAGCGTCGGCGCACTTGGCAAGAGCGTCAGGCGGAAGATCAGGGCGCTGCCGAGAATCAGAAGCAACGAACCGCACGGTCGGCGCAGGATGAGGTACCCGGCGATCAGATAACAGAGGAAAGCGGCAAAGAAGCCGGCCCAAAACGCTGGTATTTGGGTTCGTAGATCGCCCAGGTATACCAGGTAGCCGCAGCATGCTTCGATGGCGCAGGCCAGAAGGAGCAGTGCGAGCTGCACTTCAGCGCTCTATTCGCCGAGCGCCGGCGTAGCGGGGGTGGAAATAGGGATTCGCTAGAGGGGTGATAGTGCTGCCCTGACTTGAACTCGCATGAGCGAAGCGGCCTTTACCGAGGTAGATTCCGACGTGAGAGATACCCGGACCCGCATAGGTGTTCTTGAAGAAAACCAGATCACCTGGTTCGAGGTCTTGCCGTCGGACGACGTTGAGGCCGAGCCCGTACATCTGTTTGGATGTGCGGGGTAGTTCGACACCGTACGTCTCGCGGAAAATGGCGCGAACTAAGGCCGAGCAATCCATGCCCGCACGGGTGTTGCCACCCCATTTATAGGGTATGCCGAGATAGCTTTCGACGACGCGGGCGAGACGGTTGGGCGTGGCGCGGCGGCGCTCCGTGAGTTCGCGGACCACGCTGTCGTTGCTGGTCGCGTCGGTATAACGCGGCAGCGGTCGGATCGAGCCGCAGGCGGCGAGGAGGCTTAGAAGGAGGACGAGACCCATCGGCGCTCATGGATAGGAGAAGAAGCCTCGACCTGTCTTGCGGCCTAACTCGCCCCGTTCGACCATTTCGCGCAGCAGGGGGCAGGGTCGGTATTTGGGGTTGTCGAAGCGCTGCTCAAATGAATCCAGGATATCCAGAGTCACGTCGAGGCCGACGAAATCGGCTAGGGCCAGAGGTCCGAGGGGATGGCTCGCTCCCAGCACCAGTACCTGGTCGATGTCTGTGGCGCTGGCCACGCCTTCTGCGAGGGCATAGATAGCCTCGTTGATCATGGGGAAAAGGATTCGATTAGCGGCGAAACCAGGGCTGTTGGCGACGGGAATGGGTGTTTTGCCCAGGCGTTCGGTCAGGGCAATGGCGGCGGCGAAGGTTTGGTCGGAGGTTTCCGCTGCCCGCACGATTTCGATCAGCGGCATTAAAGGCGGTGGATTGAAGAAGTGCATACCGATCACGTTGTTGCGGCGGCCGGCTGCTATGGCGAGCGCGTCGATATCCAGGCCGGACGTGTTGCTGGCGAGAATGGTCTCTGGTCGGGCGAGCTGGCCGAGTTGGGCAAACACGTCGAGTTTTAGGTCCAGGCGTTCGGGCACCACTTCGATGACCATCTCGACCTCATCGATCTTTTCGAGCTGGTCTATACCCTGTATTGCGGCCGACTCTGGTCGATTTTTGGCGGTTTTTTGGCGCAGACGCGCAGCAATAGTGTCGAGACCTTGTGCAAGGGCGTGGGGATCTGCGTCGTAGAGTAGGACCTCCACGCCGGCCTGGGCTAGGACTTGAGCGATACCCCTACCCATAGTACCGGAGCCGATGACGGCGATGCGTTTGATATCCATAGTGTCGTTTGGGCCGCGTTGAGTTCTGGCGTTTTACTCTAGAGTATATAGACTGAACTTAAGTTTGCGATCCTGGGCTAGCAAGCCCGAACTGATTGTTAGAAGCTAACTTAGGGCTTAGGAGGCCTGGTTTTTGACAGATTTAATCCATCCTTTTTTCCAGGCGCAGGGTTGGGCTGAGAGCAAAATATGAAAACGGATCCGTCGTTTGCCAGATATTAGTATTGCGGCGATAAGTAGATTTCATAGATTGGATCTCGCGCCAACGGAGCGCGAGCGTTATTCGAGCTAAACGCGGGGGAAGTCAATGACTAGGAACGGTGGAAAATTGCGTAGCGCCGATTGGTTCGGGCGTGAGGACAAAGGTGGATTTATCCACCGCAGTTGGATGAAGCGCGGGCTGCCCGAACACGAATTCGATGGCCGACCGGTGATTGGCATCTGCAATACCTGGTCCGAGTTGACTCCGTGCAATATTCACTTTCGCGATCTGGCCGAGGCGGTCAAGCGCGGCGTCTACGAGGCGGGTGGGTTGCCGGTCGAGTTTCCCGTCACTTCGCTGGGCGAGCCGATCATGAGGCCGACGACCATGCTATTTCGCAATCTGGCGAGTATGGACGTGGAGGAGTGCATTCGCGCTAATCCAATCGATGGTGTGGTACTGCTGACGGGATGTGATAAGACCACTCCATCTTGCTTGATGGGGGCGGCCAGTGTCGATTTGCCGACCATTGTCGTGCCGGGCGGTCCAATGCTCAACGGCAAGTACCAGGGCGGCGATATTGGCTCCGGGACCGACGTTTGGAAGTTCAGTGAGGATTTGCGCGCCGGTAAGATGACGCGTGAGGAATTTGGGTTGGCCGAGGACGGGATGACGCGTTCGGACGGCCATTGCATGACTATGGGGACGGCTGCGACGATGGCCTCTATGGTCGAGGCACTGGGCATGACCTTGCCGGGGGGAGCGGCAATTCCGGCACCAGACTCGCGGCGCAAGGTCCTGGCGCATATGGCGGGGTCGCGGATTGTCGAAATGGTGGCCGAGGACTTGGTGATGTCCAAAATCCTGGTCCGCGAGGCTTTCGAGAACTCGATCAAGGTCAACGCCGCCATCGGCGGTTCGACCAACTTTATCGTCCACCTGCTGGCCCTTGCCGGGCGTATCGGCGTCGAGTTGGAACTCGATGATTTCGACCGTCTGGGCAGCCACCTGCCGCTGCTGGTCAATTTGATGCCGTCTGGGAAATACTTGATGGAGGATTTCTACTACGCAGGGGGGTTGCCGGTAGTCATCGATGAGTTGCGAAACGAGTTGGATCTGGATGTCGCGACGGTGACGGGCAAGTCGCTTGGCGAGAATAACGAGGGGGTTGTTTGCTACAACCGCGACGTCATTGCCTCGCTGGACAAACCGCTGATCGAGGCTGCGGGTTTGGCAGTCCTCTGGGGCAATCTCTGCGAGGACGGGGCTATTATCAAGCCCTCGGCCGCTTCGCCCGAGTTGATGCAGCACCGGGGCAAAGCAGTGGTCTTCGAGACGATTGAGGATTACCACGAGCGAATCGACAGCCCCGACCTGGACGTGGATGCGTCAAGCGTACTGGTCCTGCAGAACGTAGGGCCAGTGGGATACCCGGGCATGGCCGAGGTGGGCAATATGGGGCTGCCAAAAAAACTGCTGGAAAAAGGAGTCCGCGATATCGTGCGGATTTCGGATGGTCGGATGAGCGGTACTGCTTATGGGACGGTTGTTCTCCACGTGGCGCCCGAGGCGGCAATCGGTGGCAATCTGGCGCTGGTACGCGATGGAGACGAGATCGAACTCGATGTGGAGGGACGCCGTCTGCATTTGGATATCTCCGATGAGGAACTTAGTCGCCGACGCGCAAACTGGCAGCCGCCGGCATCCCATGATACCCGCGGCTATGTCAGTCTCTATGTCGACCACGTGTTGCAGGCCGACAAGGGAGTAGATTTCGACTTTCTGGTCGGCAAGTCGAGTTCGGTCGTGACGCGCGAGTGCCACTAGCAAAAGGAGAAAACGGTGAAAATAGCCAAAATCGAACAGTTTTTTCCGCGTCAGCGGATGCGCCTGGTCAAGATCACTACCGACAATGGCCTCGTCGGCTGGGGTGAGACCACGCTGGAGGGTAAGCCCAGGAGCACTTGGGGCGCGGTGGAGGAACTGGCCGAGTACTTCATTGGCAAAGATCCCCTGCGTATCGAGCATCACTGGCAACACGTATATCGCTCGGCTTTCTTCCGTGGGGGTAATGTGTTGATGAGTGCGTTGTCGGGGATCGACCAGGCACTCTGGGATATTGCTGGTAAGCACTATAATGTCCCCGCATATATGTTGTTGGGCGGGGCAGTTCGCGACCGCATTCGCGTTTATGCGCACTGGGGTATCCACGGCCAGAGCGACGAGGCACTCTCTTCGGCGCGTGATCGACTCGATATGCTGCTGCAGAAGGGATATACCGCTTTCAAATCGGGGCCGGGGGGCAAGTGGAGAGCGCATGAACCGCCTGCGCGTATCGATGCCTTCGTCAAAGATGCCTATACAATGCGCGAGTGGGTTGGTGACGATGTGGAACTATGTTTCGACTTCCATGGCAAGATGGCACCGGGATTGGCGATCGAAGTTTGTCATCAACTCGAGGGCATGCGGCCGATGTTCGTTGAAGAGCCGATCCCACAGGAAAATGCACAGGCGTTGAAAGAGGTCTCCGACCATGTATCTTTCCCGATCGCTACGGGGGAGCGGCTGCTCTCGCGCTGGGAGTTTCGCGAGATCTTCGAGAAACAGGCGGTGTCCTATATCCAGCCCGATGGCTCGCATGCGGGTGGGATTACCGAGTTGAAGAAAATCGCCAATATGGCCGAGGTGTACTATATCCACATCATGCCGCACTGTGCCATCGGTCCGGTGGCTTTTTCTGCCTGCATGCAGGTCGATGCAGTCGTGCCCAACTTCCTGGTCCAGGAACAGGTCGACGTAGGGTTGGGTGAGGGGCTTCTCGAGCAGCCATGGCAGGTGATCGAGGGACACGTCGAATTGCCTACCGAGCCCGGTTTGGGATTTGAACTGATCGAATCGGAGGTGGAAAAGACCGTCGAGTACTCCGAAGAGTTGGGTGGCGAATACTATTATGAAAATGACGGCAGCGTTGCCGATTGGTAGGGATTGATGCAAGAGCAGGCGTTCGAGAAGCTCGTAGAAAAGGTGCTTCTGCGTCTGCCTGAGGAATTTGTTCAGGCGCTGGACAATCTGGCCATTGTCGTCGAGGATTGGCCGGATTCTGATATCGTCGAGGAGATTACCGGCATTCCGAACGAAATGATCTACGGCTATTTTTCAGGTACTCCTCTGCCTGAGTGTCGCCTGGAGGACAGTGGGGACCTGCCGCCAGTAATCGTGCTCTACCAGGGTCCTCTAGAGGCAGATTTTCCCGTATTGGCCGACCTGGTCAAGGAGGTGGAAATTACCTTGATCCACGAACTGGCTCACTTTATGGGTTTTGACGAGGATGCGGTGCGGGAGTACGGTTACGAGTAGCGATGCGTTTTCCGGATCTGATTCGCCGAATGGTTTTTCCGGATTGTATTGTCCCCAGGAGAAGGGAAACGACTCCGGTGTATTCTTTTATGCTTCGGTTCTTTCGAACGGAATTTTTGTGTTTTTGACGGTTGCCCTCTGGGCTGTTTCCCATTAGCTTTCTACTGGTACCGTCTGGATTTTGGCCAGTCGGGAGGCATTATGGATTTGCTTCGAGCGGATGCCTTTTTCCAAACCTCTTCATCCGAGTAGCTATTGTCTGTGAATGTACCCAAACATGATATTTTGATCGTCGGTGGCGGCGGTGCAGGCCTTCGGGCGGCGATTGCCGCAGTCGAAACCGACCAGAGTCTCAGCGTCGGGTTGGTGTCCAAGGTTTATCCCATGCGCAGCCATACCGTATCGGCCGAGGGGGGATCCGCCGCAGTGATGCGCGAAGACGATAGCTTCGATTCTCATTGCTACGATACCATCAAGGGCAGCGATTTTCTCGCCGACCAGGACGTGGTTGAGGCGTTCGTCAAGGAGGCCCGCGACGAGTTGATTCAGCTCGAGCACTGGGGTTGCCCTTGGAGCCGGGATGCGGATGGACGGATCAGTGTTCGCGCCTTCGGGGGTATGACGGTCAAGCGAACGCTTTATGCGGCCGACAAGACCGGCTTCCACATGTTGCACGCCCTCTTTCAGACCTCGCTCAAATACGATCGGATTCATCGTTATGATGAATGGTATGTGACTAAGCTGCTTCTCGACGAGCGCGGTGCTGCCTGCGGCGTAGCCGCGATCAACGTGCGCTCCGGCGAGCTGCAAGCGATTCCTGCCAAGTCGGTGATTGTCTGCACCGGCGGCGGCGGTCGAATTTTCCCGTTTACGACCAATGCTGCGATCAAAACCGGTGATGGAATGTCCATGGCCTATCGGGCCGGCTGTCCGCTCAAGGACATGGAGTTTGTGCAATATCATCCGACGGGGCTTCCGGGTACCGGAATCTTGATGACCGAAGCATCGCGCGGCGAGGGTGGCTACCTGATCAATAATGAGGGCGACCGCTATCTGAGCGAGTATTTGCCCGGCAAGATGGAATTGGGGCCGCGCGATATGGTTTCGCGCGCTTTTGTCCACGAAGAGCGGGCCGGTCGGGTTTTTGAAGGACCCTATGGCACCTACGTTCACCTGGATTTGCGGCATCTGGGCGAGAGCAAGATCGATGAGCGGATTCCCTTCGTGCGCGAGCTGACCAAGAATTACGTCGGCATTGATCCGGTTTACGAGCCGGTGCCGGTGCGGCCAGTGGTCCACTACATGATGGGGGGAATCCACACTGATATCAATGCGGCGACGCCGGTGTCGGGTCTCTATGCGGCCGGTGAGACGGCCTGCGCCACTATGAATGGAGCCAATCGCCTCGGCTCCAACTCGCTTTCGGAACTTCTGGTTTTCGGTGCCCGTGCCGGTCAGCATGCTGCTCAGTACTCGAGTGAAACCGCGTATCCGGCCTCGGGTGATTTGGAGCAGATGGTTGCCGATGAAAAGCAGCGGATCGACTCCCAGTTCTTCAAGAACGAGGGTACTGAGAAAATTGCCGATATTCGCTCCGATCTACAGAAAACTATGGAAAGTGGAGCGGGTATTTATCGCGAAGAAGAAAGCCTCAAGCAGACCTGTCTCGAGATCCCCAAGCTCAAAGAGCGCTATAGCCGGGTCAAGGTCGATGATACTTCTGCGGTGTTCAATACCGAGTTGACCGCCGCACTGGAACTGGGTTCGCTGCTCGATGTGGCCGAGGCGGTAGCTCATTCGGCGTTGTTGCGGCGAGAGTCGCGAGGATCGCACTCGCGTTCCGATTACGAGGAGCGCGACGATGAGAATTTTCTCGTTCACTCACTGGCGTATCGAACCGACGGCGAACCGCGGATTGATTACCAGGACGTGGTTATTACTCGCTGGCAGCCCGAAGAGCGCAAGTACTGATTTCCTGATTTCGCTATTGGATTGAAAGAGGAGTTATGAGCGACAAGACCATCAGCATACGGGTGACTCGCTTCCGGCCCGAAGAGGAGGATGCACCTACCGAGCAGGTCTACCAGGTTCCCTATCAGGAGGACTGGGTGGTTCTCGATGCGCTCAACTACATCAAGGATCACGTTGACGGTACGCTTTCGTATCGCTGGTCGTGCCGGATGGGCGTATGCGGCTCTTGTGGCATGATGGTCAATGGCGAGCCGAAGTTGACCTGTGCGACCTTCCTCAAGGACTATTACCCCAACGAAATGGTTGTCCAGCCGCTGGCCAATTTTCCGATTGTTCGCGATCTGGTGGTCGATGTCGAGGACTTCATGGCCAAACTCAAGGCGGTCCAACCGTGGATCATTCGCGAAGAGGAAAAGCCCATTGAGGAAGGCGAGTATTTACAGTCGCCGCTGGAACTCAAAGAATACAAGCAGTTCAGTCAGTGCATAAACTGTCTGCTCTGCTACTCGGCCTGCCCGGTCTACGGTCTCGAGGATGTCTTTGTCGGCCCGGCAGCTTTGGCGCTTTCCTATCGCTACAATATGGACTCGCGCGACGAAGGGTACGCCCAGCGGACGGTTGTGGCTGCCAGTAGCGAGGGCATCTGGGAATGCACATTCATTGGTGAGTGTTCCGTGGTTTGCCCCAAGGGTGTCGATCCGGCTGCTGCTATTCAGCGCACCAAGGTCGAGACCACAACCAATTGGTTCAAATCTTTTCTCATGCCCTGGGGGAACAAGTGAGCCAGTCGCAGACAGAGTATCAATACAAAGCCTATGAACCAAAGCTCTCTCCAACCTGGTGGCTCCAGAGTCGCCGCTACTTCATGTTTATGATGCGTGAGCTGAGCAGCGTCTTCGTTGCCGCTTTTGTCCTGCTCCTTCTTTATCAGCTTTTCCTGCTCAGCAAGGGGCCAGAAGCTTATGCGGCATTCCAGGACTCGCTCCTAAATCCTATATACATCGTCTTCTATGCGATCGCATTCGTCTTTTCGGTGTACCACACCATTACCTGGCTGGGGGTGATCGGAAGGATTCAGGTCGTGCGTATCGGTAACTTCACCCTGCCGCCCGTGGTGTTAACAGCTAGCACATTTGTCGGATTTTTCGCGATTTCGGCGGCGATCGGTTACTTTTTCCTGCGATAGAGTCATGAACTACAGAAAAGACAAGAGCGAACCTTTCTGGTGGGGCATGTTTTCGGCGGGCGGCGTAGTTGCCGCTATGCTGATTCCCATGCACCTTCTCGTCAACGGATTGGCCAAGCCGCTGGGCCTGGCCGGTTCCGGGGTGAGTAGCTACGAGACGATGCGCGAACTGATCGCTCACCCACTGGCTAAGATCTACTTCTTCGTCCTGATCGTTATGCCGCTCTACCACGCAGCGCATCGGATTCGTTTCACGCTGCACGAGTTTGGGATTCGCCGATTCATCGTTCCGCTGCCCTATCTCTGCTACGGTGGTGCACTGCTCGCTACTGCGCTGGCCGCCTATATCTTTTTCTTCTTGCTTTAACGCAGCATCGCGGATCTCCGTTCGGAGGAAGAGTTGATGTTCGAACTCAAGAAAATTCGCCGCGAATCCATCTCTAAAGCCCTCGACCGCGTCGAGCGCTATCGTCTGCTCAACCAGCCGCGAGTGGCCGAGAGTATCTGCTATGACATTCTGGAAGTCGATCCGGAAAACCAGGAGGCTCTTGTTGGGTTGGTGTTGGCGTTGACCGACCAGTTTGAGTTGGAGGTCAACAAGGGCATCAATTCTGCTCTGGAGTTTATTCCGCGATTATCAGGCGAGTACACGCGCGATTACTATACGGGGCTGGTGCACGAGCGACAGGGTAAAGCTCGGCTTGTGCGTGACTATCCGGGTGCCCGTTTTGATGCCTTTGAGCTCTTCAGTCGGGCGATGGAGTGGTACGCGAAGGCGGAGGCATTGCGCGGGCCGGACGACGATGATGCGATTTTGCACTGGAATTCCTGCGCGCGGATGATCGTCAATAACAAGCTGGAAGCTCGACCCACTGGAGGGGAGCCGGTGGGATCGGAGTAGAGCATCTTCCGTGTAGTTTCGATCGCCGCCAGAGATTTCCTCTGGCGTTTTTTTGTACTTTCAACACACCCAATATTGGTAGTTTGGGATATTGAGATAAAACGAATATTAAGGTGTTGAGTGCGCTTTTGGAATAAACCAATTCGGTGTTGAGATTGGCTTGAAAATGACGCCGACATTGAAGAACAGAATCCGCGGCTCGGTATTGGCTCAGGCGCTGGGAGATGCTTTGGGCGTGCCGTTTGAATTCGCGTCGGTTGATGTGGTCGAAGCACAGACTGGCAATAAGTGGTTGGAGGGGCTCTACCCGTTTGTGGGTGAGAAGGGGCCGCACAGTGTGTGGGGGCAAGAAGCTCCGGCGGGTACCGGTAGCGACGATGTGCGCTACAACTATCTCTTTATGGAGTTGGCCATTGAATTAGGGCGAATGCCCGTAGATCGCGAAGTGGCGAGGAGGTTTTTGGATGTCTACGAGCGGCCGGGGGACTTCTTTCCCGGTTCTGAGGATCTGGCACGGGGGCAGTTCGAGATCTGGGAAGGGGTTAGCCGCGGTTGTCTAGGGGAGGAATCAGCGCTTTATCCGGGAGTGCCAGCATCGGTCTTGGCTACGCGAAGCGTCGGTCTTAACTATCCGACGATAGCGGGGCTTCTAGCGTTGCCATCGGTCGGATTACTTTTTCCCGGCGATTGGGAAGGAGCCTATCGAGCAGCCTATGAGGCGGCTTTTTTCGACGTGGGTTATGCACGGGAGGCTACGGCGATGCTGGCGGCGGCGCAGAGTGCAGCGCTCGCTGGAGTCATGCCGCCGGCACTGGTCGATGAGGTTCTGGCGTTGGATCCTTTTGGTCTCGGCGGCTATTTCGGTGGGCCTTTCGTCAGGGAGCGGTTGCCGCCCTTTCTGGCCCGCGCAGCGGGCAAGCAGGGGAGGGCACTGGCCGAATTCCTCTCGCTGGAGTTGCGTTATTTCAGTGTCTTTGATCCTTTTCGAGTGCTGGCGATTGTTTTCGCCGTGCTCTTGGCTCATCCCGATGATCCCTTTCTCGCACTGCAGGTAGCGGTCAATCAGGGCGACCTGGATGAGGAGGGGTGCTGGCGGCGCTACGCCGATATCGATTGCTATGCGGGGATTACCGGTACCTTGGTCGGGGCTTGTTGCGGTGCTGAGGCGTTGCCGCCGGAAATGGTCGGGCGAGTGGTGGAGGGGAACAGGGCCGTATATGGTTTCGACTTGGAGAAAACCATTGCCCGTTTTGTGCTGATGGTTGATAGGGCTTGAGGTGGGGGTTCGTCGGCTATGGAATCACCAACTCCACCCGCCTGTTTTTGCGACGTCCCTTTTCGCTGGCGTTGGATTCTATAGGACGACTCTCGCCTAATGCGCGGATCTTGAGGCGCCGGGCGTCGATGTTAAGGCCGACGAGATAGTCCTTTACTGTTTCGGCCCGCTGCCGCGAAAGCTGGAGGTTGATGGCACGCGATCCGACGCTGTCGGAGTGCCCGTGTAATTCGAGCGGAACATCGGGGTGTCGCAGCAGGTAGGTGGCAACGTCGTTGAGGTCATCGCGAGACTCGCGGATCAGTACTGTGCCTCCGGTCGGAAAAAATATTGTCGGTAAGGGACTTGGGGCCGGTTCGGTGATGAGTGGAGGTTCCTCTTCGAGCATCGTGTTCGGGACGAAATCATCGCCGGGGTCCAGGGGGTTTGCTCCGCGGGCGATCTCGGACCCGTCGCGAACTCCGCCATTATCGCTGTCGAGGCGATTGGGATTGGTCCCGTAGATTTCGATTTCCTCCCGGTCGTTGAGACCGTCCCCATCGCTGTCGGCCATGATCGGGTTGGTGAAGTAGAGCAACTGTTCGTCGCGGTCGCTGAGGCCGTCTCCATCGCGGTCGCTTCTGGCTTCTGACTCGCTGGATGGGACTTGTTGTTGCGGCAACTGAAATCTGGGTACGCGATCTTCGATTTGACCGAAGACCAAGCCGATACTCAAAGTCCAGATAACGTCGTTGCCCTTTTTGAGGATTGCGCGGTTGAGATCGTCGCGCATTGTATAGGTGTAGCCGAAATGCAGGTCCAGGCTTTTGTCGGGGCCCAGGGACCGTTGAAAGCCGAGGCCGATCGGTGTGATCGCTCCCCAGCCGGCAGCAGCTGCGTCGGGGGTTGTTTCGGGGGGTGAGCTAACCAGGGCGTAGCGGAGCAAGCCCGCTCCGCTGTAGAGGTGGGCGCTCCAATGGCGGCCCTGCCCGAGGCCATAGAGCAGGCGTCCCTCGCCCACGAGGACATCGGTGGCGTAGTCGGTTCCGCGCAGGCGTTGATATCCGGCTCCGAACTCAACTTGATAGCGGGAGAGTACCTTTTGTCGGATGAAGCCGAAGAGTCCGAACCCGGGGCGGTCTTCGAGCTCGGTAGAAGCGTGGATTCCCCCTATTCTCAAGCCCCAATCGGGATTGGCCCTGGCGTTGCTCACGCACAAGACCAGACAGAGCGTGAGGCCATAGATCGGTCTTCGCCCCCAATATGCCATCGCAGTATCTCCAGGTGTGGACCTATCCAAAAGACGGGGTAGAGGCGGTTTTGGGCAAGGGAGAATTTGTGCTGGTAATTTTGCCAGAGATAGGGGATCGGCCTATCTTGTTCTCTATCGGAAACAATATAAACGAAAGGAAGAAGCTAGATGCCGTTAGGGGAAAAAAATGCTATAATTGCCGGTTGTGGGATGCACCACGTAGCCGTACAGACGCGAGATTGGGAAGCTTCACTGCGTCTATACCGCGATGTATTGGGAATGGAGATCGTTGCCGAATTCGGTTCGCCTGAACGAAAGATCATTCTCTTGGATCTGGGCGATGGCACTTATATGGAACTCTTCGCTCCGGTGGCGGATTCTCCCGCAGTCGACAGCGAGAGTCCGAACGATCCGGTGACCCACTTTGCCCTGGCTGTCGAAGACACTCGAGCTGCTACCGAGCGGGTGCGCGAGGCCGGATATGAGATCACAATCGAGCCTAAAGATCTGGAGCTAGATCATCTGAGCGTGACGATCGCCTTCTTCAAGGGACCTAGCGGCGAAGTCTTGGAGTTTTTCCAGACCCATTGAGGTTGACAAACAAAAAATCGCATCAATACTGCGATTTTTTGCTTTGTCGTTTCTGTAATGCTAAAGTTATTCAGGTGTTTCAGAGCCTTGGGAGCTTGATTCAGAGCCAGATCCGAGGGCGATAACATCTCGGGCCTGAAGCCCCTTGGGACTGTCGACCGTCTCGAATTCCACCGGCTGCCCTTCTTCCAATGAGCGGAATCCTTCGCCGCGAATAGCGCTGTAGTGAACGAAGACATCGTCCTGTCCTTCTCGCTGGATGAAACCGAATCCCTTGGAGCTGTCAAACCACTTAACGGAGCCATTCTGGCGTTCGGACATATAGAGTTACCTCCCTGCAGTTGCTAATTGCGTCGGGCAAGAACGTCCCAAGTCGGCTTTGTAGAAGAATCCATCTTAGAGGGGGACATGGCCAACAGAGTTACGTGTGCTGAAAACTATCGTTTAAGGCAGTATTAGCGAAAATTGCGTTCGCCAGCCCCACCGCGTTCGCCAGCCCCACCGCGTTCGCCAGCCCCACCGCGTTCGCCAGCCCCACCGCGCCCTTCGGCTCCACCGCGTCCTCCGGTCCCACCGCGTCCTCCGCGGACAAAGCCAACTTCAGCCATCCGGGCAGCTTTCTGCTGTCGGCGGATGCTCTTTTGACGGTTGATCTTCTTCTGTACAGAGGGTTTGGTGTAGAAGCGCCTCTTTTTCAAGTCGCGTAAGAGACCGGCTTTACGGGTTTTGGACGTGAATCGTCTCAACGCCTTTTCAAAGGGTTCGTCCGATCTGACCTCAACGCTAAAATTGTTCATGTACTACTCCCAGCTTTGCTAATTATCCAAATGAAAAGGTATAAATCCTTGTCGCAGCTTTAGTATACAATTAAGTAGACAAAGGGCTTAACAGTCATATATTTTACGTTATTAGGCGTCCTTAGTCAAGAGTCGTCTTGCCGGCGGGGATCCTGCTTCGGGGCTAGATATAGTGAGGGCTCAGCAATAAAATAGTTGCGATTTTGGGCGAATCGCCTAGCTTTGTACTTACTTCTCTCCCTCCCCTCAGAGCGATGTCGCGCGTCGTATAGACGTGGTTCATGCGTCTTCATATAAGCTGGAAGGAGATGATTATGGCTTTTTCGTACACGAATTCCAAGGGAGCTACGTATATCCTTCACTCTCAGGTTACGACGCTCAAGAACGGGAATTCTCAGACGATCTATTTTTTTGCCAAGACTCAGAAGCAAGGAGCTCTTGATGCTGTGCCGGATGGCTATGAGGTGTCCGAGAGTAAAAACGGCTTACCCGTGCTGAAACGCAGCAAATAGTTCGCTTCTATTATTACCGTAAAGGGCCGGTATTTTTTCGGCGACCCCAAGCTGAGAA
Organism: uncultured Gemmatimonadaceae bacterium; assembly: GCA_964520345.1. Lineage (GTDB taxonomy): Bacteria > Latescibacterota > UBA2968 > UBA8231 > UBA8231. Next base: position 63,500 of record CAZFMY010000017.1, read on the forward strand.
AACACCGGCCCTATTTTGTTCACTCACGACGCTGATTCGTATGGTTTCCTGGCGAGCGAAGGTTAAGGGTCTAATCTCATGGCTAGATTGCCTGAAGCATGGGCTAGCTATTTCTTTTGCAAGTTATGGTAGAAGTGCTACTAAACCCGTGGTCGATAAGGAGAAGGGTTCGAGATGTGCGAACCAGATGAAATCCAGGTTCCGGAGCGCCGCAATTTGCTGGTGGCTTTCTCGGATCTCAGTGCTTTTGCACGCGTTGTTGAGGGGCAGAGCGAAGAGGCGATTTTTGCTCTGATGGCCGATTATTACGAATTGGTTGGTGATATTGTCACCGGCGGTGGCGGCAAGGTTGTAAAATTCATCGGTGATGCGGCCCTGTTGACCTTTTCAGAACAAGAGATAAATGCCGGAGTCTTGGCTTTGCGCACGCTAAAAAAGCAAGGCGACCGATTCTTTTCCTCTCGCGGAACAATCTGTCGCCATACGATCAAAGCGCATTTTGGTTCGGTTTGTTGCGGTCCGATTGGTACTCGGGATAACAAGCATTTTGACCTTTTTGGCGATGTGGTCAATATCGCTGCCCGGCTGCCTGGCAATGGGATTGTACTGACGCCACCCATTTTTAGTCGGCTGGCTCCGGAGACTGGCCAGCACTTCAAGATGCATGAGCCCTCGGCAACCTATATTTCCATCGAGGACAATCACAGCTGATCTTAGCTTGTGCGCTGGTCGCCTCTTCCAACTCTATGCGCTATATCTGACGCTTTCGTTGGTTGTGGTCTTGGCCTACTTTTCTGTGCAGGCGAATAGCGGAGGATATAGTTTATGGTGCGAGAAAAGGCGATGGCCAACCTGCGGGAGCGGCTAGTTGGAAATCCCTACCCGGGTCGGGGTATCGCGTTGGGGCGAAATCGGGAAGGAGATTGGGTCCAGGTCTATTGGATCATGGGGCGCAGTGCCAACAGCCGCAACCGAGTTTTCGTCGGCGAAGGAGATTTGCTGCGGACTGCGGCGGCCGATCCGGGGCTGGTGGCCGACCCTAGCTTGATTATCTACAATGCCATGCGGATTTGCGGTCGGCGCTACATTGTTACCAATGGAGCCCAGACCGACGCAGTCTACGAGGGTTTTGCCGCCCAGCGCAGTCTGGCCGAAAGTCTGGCCGAATGGCGGCATGAACCCGACGCGCCTAATTTCACACCGCGGATCTCGGGTTATATCGATTTGGACGCCGACGAGGCCTGGCTTTCGATCATCAAGGTCAGTCCCTTTGGTCCCGAGCAGAGCGAACGTCATTTTTTTCGCTTTGATTGCATTGAACCAGGTTACGGCTATACCATCACGACATACGATACAGACGGCGACCCATTGCCTTCATTTTCGGGGTTGCCCTATCTGCTGCCTCTCGATGATGATCCTGGAACCGATCTTTGGGAGGCCTTGGACGAGGAAAATCGGATTGCGCTTGCGGTGCGTAGAATCGCGGCCGATGGTGCGTTCGAAACCCAGATCACCAACCGCTATGAGGCAGTCTGATGAGGGTTTGGGATGAGGTCGATATTTTCGGGCTCTTGTCGCTGCGCTGCCGCTAAAGCAAATGGAACTGAACGCCAAAATTGGGCAAATGCTGATGGCCGGTTTTCGCGGTCTCTCTGCTGGCCCCGCCGATCCGATCATCCGCGATATCCGTGAGTATCATCTGGGTGGTGTGGTACTCTTCGATTACGATGTACCACTCGCAAGTAGCGAGCGCAATATCCAATCTTTCGCTCAGGTACACGCGCTGATCAACGCGCTCCAGATGGCCTCTGTGGAACCGCTCCTGGTGGCCGTGGATCAAGAGGGGGGGCAGGTGCGCAGGCTTAGAGAGTCGGTGGAGTTCCCATCGCTGCCCTCGGCACAGGTATTGGGTGAGAGGGGGGATCCCGCGTGGACCTGCGAACTGGCAGCCGAGACTGCTCGAGCTTTGTCGGGTCTGGGTTTTAATCTGAATCTGGCGCCGGTGGTCGATCTCAATCTCAATCCGCAGAATCCGGTCGTCGGTGGCAGTGAGCGCTCTTATGCCGCCGATCCGGATGTGGTAGTCGCCCATGCGCGAGCTTTTATCGAGGGGCATCGCCAGCATGGTTTGCCCTGTACGCTCAAGCACTTTCCGGGGCATGGTTCTTCAGCGGACGATTCGCATATGGATCTGGTAGATGTGACCCAGTCCTGGTCCAGGAGCGAGCTTGAGCCCTATGCCGAGTTGATCGCCGCAGGACTAGCCGATGCAGTCATGACGGCACATGTCTTCAATCGGCATCTGGATTCGGATTTTCCGGCGACTCTCTCGGAGGCGACGATCAGCGGAATTCTGCGCGGTGAGCTCGGGTATGATGGGGTGGTTCTTACCGACGATATACAGATGGGTGCGATCGCCAACCACTACGGCTTCGAAATGGCGCTTGAACGGGCGATCGGAGCTGGAGCCGATATCGTGATCTTAGCCAATAATACGCTTTACGAGGAGGATTCGGTACCTCGTGCTGCAGCTTGTATCCGTCGACTGGTCGAGGCAGGAAAAGTTGCCGAGGAGCGGATCGATGAGTCCTGTGCGCGGATCGCGCGGCTCAAGGCGACTCTGGTATAAAGGAGTGTTGTGCTGCCTTGGGTGTACACAGTGCTGATTGGCCTGTTCAAGATCGGTAGGCGCGGTGACAGACGAAGAGAGTTGTCGCAAAGAGCGCAACCGCAATGGCTTGGTGCACTGAGGCTAAGCCTAAAGGCACGTGCATGACGACAGTAGCGATTCCGAGGCCGATCTGAAGAACGGTCAGTCCCAGGATTAAGCGGGCTCCGTTTTTCAGGATCGTTGTGGAATTGCGGGTTGCGGCGCAGAGCGCCAGCACCAGAGCCAGGATCGCAAATGCGAAGAAGCGGTGTTGGAAGTGGACAGTGATGGCATTGTCGATCAGGTTGATGAGCGATGGTTGCATCGACCACAAGCCCGAGGGTATCCAGGCACCGAACATTTTGGGAAAGGTGTCCGATACGTGGCCGGCTTTGAGTCCAGCGACCAGCCCGCCAGCGGCGATCTGAAGGCTGATTGCGATAAAGAGCCAGGCGGCAAGGCGCCGAGTGATTTGGGGCACTGCCTGGGTATTTTGCGCTGGCAGCAGATAGCCGAAGGTCTGCCAGAGGCAAGCGGCCAGCAGGGCTAGAGCGCAGCTAAGGTGCAGGGTAAGTCGCAGGTGGTCTACTTGGGGCCTGTCGACTAGGCCGCTCTTGACCATCATCCAGCCGACCAGGCCTTGGAGAGCGAAAAGCAAGCCGATGCCCAGATAGACGGGGATCTGGGATCGGGGAATGGTTTGGCGCAAGAGGAAACATACCAGGGGCAATACGAATAATAGACCCGCTAGCCGACCGAGGAGACGGTGTCCGAATTCCATGTAGTAGATGAATTGGAACTCGTCTAGCGTCATACCGTAGTTAACGATTTGGTACTCGGGCGTCTGACGGTACTTGGCGAACTCGCTTTCCCAGGCTTCAGCGCTCAGCGGGGGGACGACGCCGGTAATTACGTTCCACTCGACGATGGACAAACCCGAACGGGTCAGGCGGACCCAACCGCCATAGATGATGAGGACGATGATGAGCGCCGAAACAGCGAGGAGCCAGATGGCGAGTTGGCGGTTGTTGGTCATGGGTAACCTGGTTTAATAGGGTCTTTTAAGAAAATATCCTTTGCCGGTTTTTCTGCAACACGCCCAAGGTCTGGGTGAATCACCGACGGGTGGTTGAGTGCCTCCGGGTCATCGCTGTGGAGCCTGCGGTGCGGTTGCGCTTCGGTTTTTTCCGCACTCGAGTTTCTGGATGGGTTTTGCGCCTGGTCTTGCTTAGTGCGATGATGGTAAATCAGATGCGAGTTACACGCGTCTAATCCTGGAGGACGAGCCTCTGACAAGCGCAGTGGCACAATGGAACGGAGAGAGCCCATTCTTGCTGCTGCGCGCTTAGTGATCTGGTTGCCGGGCCTCCTTATCAGGCAGTTGGCTTTGGCTCTGCGACGGCGCTCTTTGTATTGAGGAAGAAATGCATGCGTATCAATATTGCCCGCCATGCTCTGGATCGCGTGCCTTTGTCGATAATTTTCGACGATTCCACGCTCCTCGTGAATCTCAACTACTTTTTTATGCGCGACCGCAATCTCGTCGATGGCGAGGCAAGGCGCTGGGAGGATGTGCCCGTCGTCCATCCAGAGTCCTTTACCCGCGAATTTGCCGAGTGGTGTCTCGAGCACGGGGTCCGTGGTAAGTACAGCGTTGTACCTTGTCCGGCAGCATTGGGTCGTATCGACGAGGGTTTGCCGCTCTTCAGTCGCGCCCAGCAGGAGAGTTGGTTGGCGATGTGCCGCGAGTGGATCGCGCCCAACTTCGATATCACGCCCGAAATGATGACTCATACGGTAGTCGTGGATCCGGACACCTGCGTGCCGTTGCCCGAGGGGATCTGGGAGCAGTACGAGTGGGCGACTCTGCCTGTGGAGGATGAGGAGCGGGTTTTTCGCTATATTGCCCGGGCCTGTGAGATTCTGGTGAATGTGGGTTTGACGCCTCAGGGTGTGACTTCGCCGGGTGGATTTGGGGGCCGGACCCTCGAGTTTTATGCCCGGGTGGCTGGTCAGGCGGTACGTGCTGTGACCGGTAATCCGATCCCGTATTTTTTTAAGCGCATCGAATCGGGGCTCGAGGTGGAGACTCCGGTCTGGTGTGTCGATAGGGAGGAGGGGACGGCTACAGGGGAGATTATTGCCAGCACCAATGACTGGACCGGGTCGTGGACTGGTTATGGTGAGGTGAGTGCAGATCGCTATATTGAGGCTGATTTGCAGGGAGGGCGTCTTCCCGCGCTGATCGATGCGGGGCAGCCCGTCGTGTTGTGCAGTCACTGGCAGGGATTTTACGGGTTGCACGATGAAGATCGCCGCGGATTCAATGCCTTCAAGGACGTAGTCGGGCGTCTCCGCGAACGGGATCCGCGGGGGGAGCGGACCCGGTGGCGGACCTGTAGTGAGATTACAACCTACGCCTGCGCTCGGGAAATGGCCCATATAGAAACGGGGGACGGGATCGTAGTCTTGGATCTGCCCGTGCGCCCGCTCGAGCTAACTCTCCAGATCGAAGAGGTCGAAGTCGCCGGAATTGTGGTAGATGGCCGTCCCTTGGTTCGGGCGGGGACCCGGGCTGGGTTTCAGAGTGGTACTTTTTGGTGTGATGGCGCGGTGACCTTGGCGGCTTTCGATCCACAAACGGCCCAGGTTCGCGTCGAAATAAAGACTGTGGATGGGTAGCGCTGAGATAGGGATTGCGAGCGATTTTTTCGTCGCGCGGGCGAGTGCTTCGATCCAGACCGATGCGTGCACGTCTGAGGGTGCCAAGTTGGCTGCTGGATTTGAATTCTTTCCTATGCGGAGTTCAAGCGGCCGGATTCCCAGGTCTGTTCCGGAGTCCGATTGGCTGGATGAGACACGGGTCGCACTGGCGCGGGTCTTGCTTGCGTTGTAGTATGTGGTCCAATACTGGTTCGGGATATCAAAGGCGCGCTTGGTTGGATTTGTGACGGAGATTTGATGAAATGCATTGAGTGGTGCGCGGTGCTGGCCTTTGCGATCACAGGACTAGGTTGTGCTGCAGACGGCCCGACGGCTCCTGCGGTCGGTGGTGACGATCGAGAACGGGCCGAATCCTCTGGCGGCACAACCGAATTGCCCTCTGCAGATGATGGCTCTATCGCAACGGGGTCGCCTCTTGCCGAAGACGGTTCGATCGCTATAAGAGGAGAGACTACGGCAGTCGGTTATACCTATCACCGCTCCGACGGGAACCGCTTGGTGGCCGGAAGTGGTGGGATGCCCACAGCGAAAGTCCTCGATATCGAATTGGAGGGCGTGCCGAGTTGGGTGGTGGCTGCCGCTGCAGGTCGGGGCAGTATCTGGATGGTGGCTTTAGATGACGGTCGGGTTCTGGCCTTTCGGATCGCTGATGGCATCAGTGTCCCCGTGCCCCTGGCATCGGCCACACTGCCTCCGGGTGCGCCGCCGGTTCTGGCGATTGAGCAGGATCTACGCCCGCGGCTGGCCAACATCGTAGCCGGGGATAGTTCTGAGTTGAGTCATCCGGTTCTGCTTTCGGACGATCGCCTGGTCTATATTAGCACCGCAGGTGAACTAGTATTAGAAGATCGAGGCGGTAGGAGCCAGAGTTTGGGTGTCAACGCGTTGCCCGACGCCCGTATTCTGGTCGATGAAGCCGAGCGCTTGCTTTTGTACAACCAACCGACGACCCGCTACGATCACGCGGTGTTGGGGGATGGTCTAGAGGCGGGAGGGGCAGTGCTGGTGGAAACCGCTTCTGGACTGCAAGTGGTGTTGCAGATCGATTTCGAGCCGGTAGCTGAGGGGATTGCGCCGCTCTGGGTCGATCTGGACGACGACGGACGGCGCGAGATCGTTGTGACTTTGAGCGATGCGGAGCGCGGAGCGCAGATTGCCGTCTTTACTGATGATGGTCTGGTGCTGGCCAGAGGTCGGGCTCTCGGTCAGGGGTATCGCTGGCGTCACCAAGTGGCTATCGCAAGATTCGCCAGTGATGAAGTGGCGGAAATTGCGGTGGTGCGCACACCGCATATTAGCGGTATCGTCGAATTTTACCGCCGTCGCGATGCGGTATTGGATATCGCAACCCAGCTGGACGGTTACAGTTCCCACTTATTGGGTTCGCGCAATCTGGATATGGCTCTGGCCGGGGACTTCGACGGCGATGGCGATCAGGAACTTTTGCTGCCGATGCAGGATTTTGCACGATTGGGGGCGGTCGAGCGGACTTCGTTTGGTGCGCGAATGGTCTGGGAAGTCGATCTCGGCGGAAGCCTCTCGACTAATCTGGCCGCGGTGCAGCAAGCAGACGGTCAGATGCTAGTCGGTGCCGGGCACGAGGGCGGGGTCTTGCGGGTGTGGCTACCTTAGGAACAAACCAATACTCGGGGAGGTAATTGTGAAACTCGAAAACAAAGAAGCACTGATAACCGGTGGAGCTACCGGCATTGGTCGGGCGACAGCCGAACTCTTCGCAAGGGAAGGGGCTTGTGTCCACATCATCGATTACAACGAGGAGCAGGGGCAGGCTGCGGTGGCCGAGATCGAAGCGGCGGGTGGCAAGGCTCATTTTTACTCTACGGATGTGCGGTTGGAGCAGAGCGTAGCTGCGTCTATAGTTCGGGTTAAAGAGCGTACCGCTCGGCTCGATGTAGCGGTATTTGCGGCCGGGGTCTTAAAAGGAGCATTCAAGACGATTGAGGAGTTGGCAGTCGAAGATTGGGATGTGACGCTCGATACCAACTTGAAGGGTACCTTTCTCTCTGCCAAATATACAACTCCGCTTTTGGCCGCAGCCGACGAATCGGTACTCTTGATCATTGCCTCGGGTGCGGGGGTACGAGGTGGATCTTCATCTTATGCTTATGCGGCGAGCAAGGCAGGGCAGCACGGTTTGCACTTCAAACTACAACAGGAAGTGGAGCCCAAGGGAGTGCGTCTGCATGTCATTTGTCCCGGTGGGATTGCGACGCCGTTGAAGTTGGAGAATGTGGCACAGGCAGCGGTGGCAGCAGGTCGCGATCCAGAGCAAGCGAAGCAGAATGCGGGGTTGGGGGATCCGATAGGCGTAGCGCGGGTGCTGGCGTTTCTGGCTTCGGAGGAGGGATCTTATGTGCGGGGGACAGTGTTCACGCGATGAGGCATCGCGTGCTCTCATGTACTGATAGATGGAAAAAGAAAGAGGATCCACTCGCCAGGTAGGCGGGAGGTCAGGCCAGGATTTCCTTGCTGATCACTGCTCGTGCTGTGGTGGGAAATTCTCCCGGCTCGCAGCATTGGCATATTTGCACATCTACGGCGGCGCTCATGAGCATATAGGCTTCTTCGAAACTTAGCTTGGAGCGCGCTTGTATCAGGAGGACCATTTCCTCGGCGGCGATGCGTGCGGCCTGTCCCAGGTCCAGATGATCTCCGGTCGTGATCCAGTGGGTGGCGGTTTCGATCAGTGGGCGTTTGGGGGCGGCGTTTTTTTGCACATCGACCCTCACGGTTACTTCGGCGCATATTTCCAAACCGATGAAGGTGATCTCACCATCGCCCATTGCGCCATGCACATCGCCTAGAGACCAGAGCGCGCCGGGGACGTATACCGGCAAGTATACGCGGCTTTTCTCCGTTAGGTACTTGTTGTCCATATTGCCGCCATGGGGCCCGGCGAACGAAGTGCTGATCCCCTCGCCGGCGGGCGATGTGCCGATGACGCCGACCATTGGGTTGGCGGGGAGGCGCAAGTTGCCGAAGTGGACGATTCCGTCCTCGATCTGTACCATGCGAGTGGCGAAGTTCTTGGCCATGTGGCCGAGGAGTCCTTCGCCCGCTTTCACCGCCAGGAAGCCCTCGGGGGCCAGTTCAATTTTTTCAATCTCGACGACGAGCGCATCGCCCGGCTCGGCATTGCGCACATAGACTGGGCCGGTTGCGGGATTGGCCCCATCGGGATGGGGGTGGTCGAGGAGGTCGGTATTGTTCTGGATGGTGCCGGTGCGGGCGTCATAGGTTTCAAGGACGACGGTCTGGCCCGGATCGATTGCCAGGATCGGTGCATGCTCTTTGTCCAGGCGGTAGGCGATGTGTTCGCGGCTAATGCGATGCATATCAGTTGCGTTGCCAGCGGCTGGGATCCATGCCCGGAGCTTCCGAGGCCATGTTGGGGGGCTTGTTGCCGCCGTCGTAATCCCAGTGACGGGTATTGCGGTCGACGAATAGAGGGCGGATTTCGCCGGGCAGGGTCTGCAGATCCTGCTCGTCCCATGGATTGACGTCGGCGACGGGGCCGGCCCAGGCGGGTCTATAGGCGATCGCCAGCATTTCGCGCGGGTACTTACCGACATTGGGGAAGTTGCCGTGAAAGACGCGGTGGTGGATCAGTACAGCAGAGCCGGCTTTGGCAGTGACCATGACCTCCTCAGGGTGGGACTCGTAGCGTTTGTAGGGGTTGGCATCGGCGTGCAGACACAGATGTGAGCGCGGTACGACGCGAAAGGGCGAGACTTCAGGAGTGAGATCGTCGAGATAGTAAAGTACCCGAACTAGCACCGGACAGGATCCTTCAAATCCGAAGATCTTGGATCCATAGGGCTGACCGTCGGAGTGGAGGCTTATACCGGGGTGCCCGGGCTCCGAACGAGCGTAGCCGTAGTGCATGAAGATAACTTCGTCGCCGAAGAGTTTGCGTAGGAATTCGAGGGTCGGTGGGTGATTGAGCAGGGTGGTGATTTCGCCGCCGTCGAATTGGAGATTGGGTCGACCGCGCTGGTATTTGCTGTAGTCGACGGCTTTGGTTTCGAATGTGGCGGTTATGGCTTTGAGGCGGGCGATATGGTCGGTGTCCAGCAGGTCGGGGAGGACGAGGTAACCCTCGACCTCGAGTTGGCGGATGCGCTGGTTGGTTGTGAGGCTGGACCAGTCGCGATCATCGATATGGGGAGTGGCCATGGTTTATCCTTACGCGCAGGGGGTTTATATCTGGTATGATACGGTTTGCAATGAACTTAGGCAACGCTATTTGACGCAAAATGCTTCTTAGTTAATCTAAAGGAGGGTCAGGGGTTGATGGGAACTCGTGGATTGGGGTGCGTGTGGATCTCCGGTCTACGGATTCTTGCTATCGGTACGGATTGGGATCAGAGGTGTGGTTCGATCGATAGAGCGAAGTGTCTAACCCCTTGTCTAAGAAAACACCTATCTATCTGGCCTACTCAGGTCTGCGCGTACAGGATTCACCTTGATACAATTGATCGGCCTGCTTATTTTAAAGATTAGGGTTGTCTGATTAATTAATTTTGTTGAACTGAGCTATAGTGTTTTTAGGAGATGGAATTTTGAGCGACCAACCCCGGAGACTCCGCGCTTGGTATGGAAGCCGGACTCCACCGAAAGAAAGCATCCTATTTGCTGCTGAGGAAGCCGAAGGCACGCCCGATCTGCTCTATGATCACGAGACGCGCGAAGGAGATTACGCTTCGATCGTCGGTCGGCTCTATAACGAAATGGATTCGCTCAAGCGTCATCCGATGGAATTTCGCACCTGGACTGTCGAGGATGGGATGATGACTTATTTCCAGGCCTTACTCGACGTAGCGCCGGCGGATATGCGCAGCAGGGTTGCTGCCTTACAGCGTTTTGGCCAGTTCAAGTTTCGCACTTCTGATAGTCCCGGGGACAAAAAGGCCAAGATTGCTGAGATCTTTGTCGAGTCCGAAGAGGAGCAGGACTATACGTCAGTGCTGCGAGCCCAGACCAAGAAGCTAAGTGATATCTGGGCTCCCAATTCGGATACCATGCTCGATTATCTTGTGGGTCAACCCGCCCAGGTTGGGCGTCTGCTGGCCGATCGGCTCAGCCCTACCAATGAGACGCCCTTCAAGGTTATCGGCCATCCTTTTCACGATGTGAATAGCACCGAACTTCTCGATTTGGCAGCGAGCAAGGTCGTGGCTTATGAGCGCGACTCGTCGATCCATCTGATCACCGATGTACGAGAGGTGCTGGAGAATTGGGATCAGGATGCAGATGGAGTGGGTGGTTGCTCCCAGTTCACCTTGCTCGATGCTCTGCTTTTGCACGAGATAATGGAGCTTTGGCTGAGGGAAGACGATCCCGAGATCGATTCGCTCGACGCCCATATTATCGCTACCACTTTTGAGCGCTATCTCAAGGGTACTTTGCTCAACGTGGCGGTCGAAGATTTTTTCCTCTCCTGGCCGCAGCCCTCCGCCCAGGAGATTGCTGCGCAGCAGAAGGCCGAGATGGAGGAGCAGCTCGCAGCAATGAGTGTCTTTCTCGACGAAGATGAAATCCCCGAGAATCTGGACGATGATATCGATGACTTGCCGCTAGATTCGGTTGCGCCGGCAAAGAAGAAAAAGAAGATCGTTAAAGATAAATCGGACAAGTTGGACAAGTTGGACAAGTCGGACAAGTCGGACAAGTCGGACAAGTCGGACAAGTCGGACAAGTTGGACAAGTCGGACAAGTCAAAAGAGGGTAAGCTTTTCCGCACCAAGGATGGCCAGTACTACCGCATAGTCGAAGGCAAGAAGATCCCGGTAAAAAAGAAGAAAAAAACGACCTAGTTCTAGGTCGTGCGGGCTTATTCGGGTTGTGCTGGCGATCTCCATCGAATCGAATCCATTTTCATACTGCTCTTTTTTCGCTGTCGCTAACCGCGTCGTCAATCGCGTCGGTTTGCGATTTGTTCTGGAGTGCGTCGTAGGATGCTTCGGAAGCGGCCAGTTCGGTAAAGAGTGCTTCGAGCTTGTTGCTCAACATCTGTACCTGGTCGTCATCTCTAGGATCTGCGTTGGCTCTCAGGAGTTGGTGGACTCGTGCACCCAATTTGGCCTGGGTGTGGTGGAGTTGATTTTTGGCGGCGGCAATATCGAGTCTAACACGGGCTACGCCGAGTAGATCTCCGACTTTGTCGGTAGAGGCGAGTGTGCCTTCCTGCAGTCCTTTCACGAGATGGTTCCAAAGGTTGCCCACAAGCAAAGACCTCGTATGGGTTAGACGTCTGGGGACCAGTTGCGGCGCAATTCGTCGATGAGTGCTTTTTTGTTGGCCCGAGAGACCTGCCGACCTTTGAGAGCGGCATTGGGCATTTGTCGCACCAGTTGACGCAGACGAACAACGGGCAGGTTATCGAGTTCGTCGAGAGTATGAGGTGTTGGGTGTTGCTGAGTGGATTTGGTCTCGGCTTTTTGGTGATGGGCAGTAGCAGGTGTTGTTGGGCTTGGGTCCTGGAGCAGATTATTTAGATCCAGGTGGGGGGAGGGAATGACGTGATGGCTGACGACCTGGCTGACCTTGAGTGCGGCTTCTACGCCGGCTTGTACTGCAACCTGGACGGCGGCCACCTCACCGCTGAAGCGCACCGAAACCAGTCCGGCGCCGACCTGCTCAATACCGAGGAGTTCGATCTGGGCGGCTTTGGCTGCCGCATCGGCCGCTTCGATGACTCCAACGAGACCCTGGGTCTCGATCAGTCCTACGGCAGCCATCGAAGGTCCGGTCCGGAATCAGCGGGTGTCGTCGAGGGTATAGGGAACCAGTGCCAGGTAGCGAGCACGCTTGATGGCTCGGACGACGCGTGTTTGTTGTTTACGCGTAGCCCCTGTGCGCCGGGCGGCTTCGATCTTACCGGTTGGCGTGATGAATTTGACGAGAACGTCGAGCCGCTTGTAGTCGATTTCCTCGGGCTTTAACTTGGCTACGGCTTCTCTTCGATTGCTACGAAACTTGGCGATGGCGATACTCCTTTTTAATACGCCAGGTTTGGATCTGGCGCGAGATTAGGGATTTTGAAAAAATACGGGTGGGAGAGAGGAATGTCAATATGGAGGTAGGGAACGGATGAGTGCTCGTCTGGTCCTGGCTTTGTTTTTGGTGGTGGGCGGCTTCTTGGTCTTGCTGGCCCATCCGGCCCTCTATTCGCGTCTGTGGACCTATGGTCTGGTGGCGGGGTTCGCGGTATGCACGGCGCTGGCATTGGTTTTTATGGCTGGGCATCGCAATTGGCCTATTACCCGACCGGTCAGCATCGGATTGTTGAGTTTAGTCGCGGCGACTCTGGTTTCGGTCGGGGTCAATGAGGACACCGATTGGCTCGGTTTGTGGCTGCCGGCATCGCAGTGGGGTTTCTTGTGCATGGGTGCTTGGATCGCTGGCGATCGGCTAGCGTTGCGGTGTCTTGGCGGGAGTTTAGTCATTGGGGCTATTGCTGTCGGCGTCTACGCGATTCTTCAGTACTATCGCCTGGATCCACTGCCCCCGGTTACGGCCTTTGGTGACGAGCGCATCGTTGCGGTCTTCGAAAACCCCAATTTTCTTGGCAATTTCGCCGCTTGCGCGCTACCCTTGGCGTTGCTGATTCTCTTGCAAGGTTCGACAAACTGGCATCGGATTGTTGGGGTTCTCGGAGTGGGTGCGATTTATGCGGGTGGGTTCCTGGCGGGGAGCCGTGGGGGGTGGCTGGCTGGGGTCGCCGGAGTTCTGGTGTTAGGGGCTGGTGTAGCCCGGTCGGTTCACCTTGGTCGGATTCGTCTGCATTGGCCCTCGCTGGTGGTACTGGTCGGGTTGTTGGTGGCGCTGACCTTCTTGCTTTCGCGGCGTCCAGTGGTCGAAAGTCGGGGCGACTCAGTCACGATGGCCGAGCGGATCCTTAGTACCCGCCATATTATTGCTCCCTATGTCGAGAGCGAAGTGCCCGTGGCCGCTGGAGTGGATTCGCTGACTCCGCAGATCGAAGTGCGGGATTTTACCGTCAACCACCGCTACTTCATTTGGGAGGTGACCTGGGCTATGATTCAGACTCGGCCCCTGGTGGGTCTTGGGTATGGGAACTATCAGAAGCGATTTACTGTTTTTCGCGACTCTCGTCGCGAAGATGCCCATTTCCAGAGTTTGGTCTGGACCCAACAGCAAGAGGACACTCCCTACGCTCACAATGAGTACTTGCACTTGTGGGCCGAAAGCGGCGTGTTGGGATTAGTTGCTTTTCTGGTGCTTGTGGGTTTGGCGGGATGGGAGATGCTGAAAGTGGCTTGGCGCGATGGCTCGTCCTATTTGTGGGCAGGCCTGGGGATAGTTACTGTGATGTTGGTCCACAGCCTGGTGAGTTATCCCCTGCGGCTGCCGCTCAATGGTATGATCTTTTGGTTGGCGCTGGGTATCCTGGTCGGTTTTACAAGATTGAGGCAAATGATTACAGGTCGATAAATAGGGTCACTGTATCGCTCGTCTCTTTTGGATCTATATGCTAACGCTCGTTCCCGTTTGGTGGTCAACTCGGTGAATTCAGAGTCTTGTGAAATATATTGTAATACTACTTGGTATTTAATAGTAAAGAATAGTTTTGATTCGCCGATAATAGGGGTAGAGACTATTTAATGCCAGGTTTTAGTCGAACCTCTGAAAATATCCGATCAGTTAAATAGCCTCCCCTTCAGGGCTACCCACCCTGATCCTCTTGAGTTCCGATCGGCGTTTCCCCAACTCCGATCGATAGTTACTTATACTACAGCCGCGCTACCGGGGTCTCGGCCAAGATCCCGGTAGCATATGCGGTTGTTTTTTTTAGCTAGAAAAACTGCCGAATTCCCGATAGTGGCGTACTGGCAGTTGCCGATATTCGCGCAGGAGTTTTTCTAATCTATCGCAGGCCAGGCCAAATATTTGTCCGCCCTTCTCGGCGCTGGCGACCGTGGCATCGCCCATGATGCCGGTGTCCTTGGCGGTGTCGCGGCGCCTTTCGGCGAATTCGGCGAAGGCGAGTTCACCTTTGAAGGGCTGGGTACCGGTACAGTCTGCGTCGAGGCGGGTCTGGTCGATGAGGTGGGCGCGGAGGTGGAGTTGTACTGATGTCTCCCATTCGCCGGCGTGACCGACGCCTTCGTCGGTGGCACTCCACTCGCGCAGTTCCCTCTCGACCATGTCCCACCAGGAAAAGCTCAGGGTGAAGATGTCCTCCTCGGCAATGGCCCAGGAGACGGCGCGACAGGGTGCGTGGTTGCCACCGTGCCCGTTGACCGAAACGATTCGCTCGAATCCATTGGCGTGGATCGAACGAAAGATATCGCTGAGCAGGCTTTGGAAGGTTTCCAGCCGCAGGCTGATGGTGCCGGGAAAACCCATATTGTAATGGGTGAAACCCGACCATACTGGCGGTGCGACTAGGACGGGAAAATCGTCGATGCGGCGGGCGACCTCCACCGCCATATAGAAGGGGGCGGAGATATCGACATCCATCGGGCAGTGCGGTCCGTGCTGCTCGACTGAGCCTACGGGCACGACGACTACGGGATCTTCTTTGAGTGCAGCTTCGAACTCGTGGCGCCATAACTCTTGCCATAGAACTTTCTTATTCTCGCCGTCGTAGGAGGGGCGGTACATAGCTTAGCTCTGCTCCTTTGCCTCGTTTAGCTGGCGCATGATCTGGTGGTGACCCATGCCCTCATCCCAGAGTTTTTTGTATTTCTCCTCGTCGATATTGTCGCGCTTGAGAAAACCGCGGATATCGTAGCGGCCCTCGATTTCGACGGGCAGGCCGCCCTCAGCTACCATCTCTTCGAGCGGATAGCTCTTTTCTTGCAGAGGCATGCGGATGACGTGGTTCTTACGCGCCGACTCGTAGAGGGCCATCATGATCTCGACGGTGTCGCGGGCAGTGGTGCCGGCATTGCGGTGAATTTCAGTTTTTCCCTCGAGCCAGGCGATGAGTTCCTGGACCTGAGCGGCGTTGGTATTGCCGCCGATGGCTTTATCGTTCTCTGAGAGCCCCAGTTCGATATCCTGCCAACCATTGGAGGAGGCATTCATGAGTTGGACCCTGGTCTCGCTGACGCAGAGGAAACCCTCGCTGCCGCGGATGTCGAAACTTCCGGCAGTGGCGCCTTCGCGCATCAGGTCGGATTGGATGAATAGTTGTAGTCCGTCTGCGAAGTGGACCAGACCCATACAGGCGTCTTCGACCAGCGTATCGCGCTCATAGCGGTCGGTGCGGCGCTCGACCGCGCCCATCACCCACTCGGCTTTGGGATCACCGAGTACGAAGCGCGATCCGTCGATCGAATGTGTGCCCCAGTTGGTCAGGCCTTCGGCTACCTTATTGGTAACGAAGAGTGGCGTGCCGATTGCGCCTTCCTCGATCAATTCTTTGGCCTTTTCCCAGCCGGGGGTGAACCGGCGCTGGTGACTGATGACGAGTTTGGTACCGTGCTCGGCACAGCCGTCGACCATTGAGTCGGCGGCGGCCATGCCGATCGCCATAGGTTTTTCGCAGATGACGGCTTTGGCGCCGCCTTTGGCTGCGGCGATGGTGGGAGCCGGGTGCAAAAGGTGCCAGGTACAGACGCTGATGATATCGGGTCTGGCTTTTTCCATCATTTCTTCGACGGTCTCGAATTCTTGGTCGATGCCGTATTCATCCATATAGGTTTTACGAGCAGGCATAGAGGGGTCGCAGACGGCGACGACTTCGACCTCGTCGATGAGATTATAGCCTTCCATATGGGCATTGCCGATAGAGCCGCAGCCGACAATGGCGGCGGTATAGCGTGTCATATTGCGTATCTCCTTGGCGAAATTTTGGCGATGATGTATTATCTGCAGAGAGCTAATATAGTTAATTGTCTCTTGGTGCATCAATTATGGAAACGCTCTATGTCGCTTCCACGCTCGAAATCCCGCTTTCCGAGTTGTATTTCAAGTTCAGCCGCAGTTCGGGGCCTGGGGGCCAGAATGTCAACAAACTCAATACACGCGCCGAGTTGTATTACGACTTCGCTCATAGCGGAGTACTGAGTCAGGTCCAGCGAGAGCAGATAGCGGATAAATTGCGTGCCCGGCTGAGCGTGAAGGGCGAATTGGTGGTCAACTCGGAGCGCTTTCGCACTCAGGGTAGAAATCGCGAGGATTGCCTCGAAAAATTGGCAGCTCTCCTCGCCGAGGCGATCAAGCCACCGCCGCCGAAGCGCAAAAAGACCAGGCCCGGTCGAGCTGCCCGCGCTCGTCGGCTCGAGGGCAAGAAGCGCCATTCGGATAAGAAAAAGGGTCGTCGTCGCCCTTCCATGGATTAAAGAAAATCCGACATTTACCGATTGAATGTTAAGTTTGCATCACGTGATGCCGAATTTAAAATTGGAACTTAACGTCAACGTAAGAGTCAAATAATGGTAATTTTGAAAGTTTTTCTGAATTGAAATCGTAAAGGATGTCGATGGATACGAAAATATCGGGAAGTACATTGTCTGTAACGGATCTTTACTGGCGCGATATCAAGGATGCCCAACCGCTCAGTCGGGAGCAAGAGGTAGCATTTTTCAATCGCGCCAGAGCTGGTGATGAAAATGCGCTTCAGGCCCTGATATTTGCCAACTTGCGTTTCGTTGTTAGCATCGCTCGCGAATACAAGGGCTACGGCCTCTCACTTCTCGAGTTGATTTCCGAGGGCAATCTTGGGTTGATGGAAGCGGTTAAACGATTTGACGAGACTCGGGGTTTCAAATTTATCACTTATGCAGTGTGGTGGATTCGGCAGTCTATCCTCAAGGCCCTGGCTGAGCAGGGAACGATTGAGCGACGACCGATGAGCCAGATCAACGACTCGCAGAAAATCGAAAAAGAGACCGATCTGCTCGCGCAAAAATTGGGTCGCTCACCCAGTTTGGAGGAGATCGCCGATCGCATCGATATCTCTACAGACCGAGTCCACAACGCACTCGAAGCGAGTCAGCAGAATTTATCTTTGGACGCCCCTGCCTTTCCGGATCAGACGACGACCCTGGTCGAGGTATTTGCCTCCGATGAAACAGGCGTGGACGAATCGTTCATCGATCGAGAAATGCGTGCGGTCGTAACCGATTGTCTCGAGGTCCTTGATCCTCGCGAATGCCAGGTTGTCCGCGCCTATTTTGGCCTCAACGAGAGCGAGCCGATGACTCTGGAGGAGATCGGCGGCACGATGGGGGTCACCCGCGAGCGAGTGCGACAGTTGAGGAACAGGGCTTTGGAGAAGATGAAGGCTCAGTGCGGAGAGTTGATGATCGAGTTTTCGCGCAATTGACCGGATGCTTTGAGTCCTGGAGCGGTTCTCGTTTTAGATGGCCGTTCTCAATGAGCAGGCGTTTGCTTTGCCAGCGAAAATAGCTGAGTCTGTTTTTTTAAAAATCATGGTCAGGACTCTGCGTCTGTTCGCGGATCTTTTCTAAGGGCTAATCCGGCCATCAGGGTCATTGCCAGGCTGATGGCAACATAGAACCAGAACGCCTGCCCGATACCCGTGTTTGCAGCCAGTGCCGACATGGCGAAGGGGAAAAGAAAGGCTCCGATTCCACCGCCGGTTGCGATGGTGCCGATGGCCAATCCCTGGTCTTTGGCAAAATACTGTCCCGCCATGACTACGGTCACCGGATAGACGGCCGCAAATCCGATCCCGCTTATCAGGAAACACAGGCCAGAAAACCAGTAACTGTCCGCTAAGAGAGCTGCTACGAGTCCTCCTGTAGCCAGGATACTAGTAGCGGCGAGTAGCGGAGCCTGACGCCGACCGCGATAGCCATAGGCCACCAGTAGTCTGCCTGCCAAGAGTCCCAGCCAAAATACTGAGACCATATAGGCTCCCTGCGCCGGAGTTGCTCCTCGAGTCTGGATGAAATACTCGGCGATCCAGTTTGAGATGCCTATTTCTGCTCCCACATAGAGGAAGATAATAAGAGTCAGGGTCAGGAGCAGGCCGTCGCGCTGAAGGAGCTTCAGGGATTGATAGATTGAAACCGGTCCAGAGGTGATTTGTAAGTCGGCGAAGGAGAGCCGTTGGAAGAGATAGGCCATGCCCAGGGAGAGCAGGCCCAGAACTTGGAAGGCATTTTGCCAGGGCAGGTTATGTTCGAGCAGAAAGCCTACGCCCAAAGGTCCGAGAATTGCACCGGCGGTAAAGGTGGCATGTACGGAGTTCATCAACTGACTGCGACCGCTTTTTTCGAGCTGCAGCAGACAGAAGTTGGTGGCGACCTCGTTGCCTCCTTCGCCTAGGCCGATCAAGAGAATGGCCAGCAAGTTGGGCCAAACGCCAGTGTCTTGGCCGATGAAGAGCAGGCCCAATCCCTGCAGGATCAGTCCGCCAACCAGGGTTTTTTTCGCGCCGATATCCTGTACCAGAAAGCCACTGAAAAAGGTCGAAAGGAAGAAGCCTACCGCACCTCCTGAGAGTACTGCGCCGGTCTCGAGATAGCTCCAGTTGAAATCGCGGATTATTTCCGGCACCGCTGCGCCAATGAGGACTACGCTGGCACCAAAGAGCACGAAGTTGGCACAATAGGCGGTTAAGCGTCCTGCTCTCATGCTCCTGCAGCCGCACTGACGACTTGGCCTGCCCAGTCTGCAGCTGGTTCGACGTCGAGCAGTTTAGCGATGGTCGGTGCAGTGTCGATAATGGAGACGGGGTCTGAGATCAGGTGTCCGGATGGGATGCCAGGTCCGCAGGCGATCCATGGGATGGTCATATCCTCGGCCATCTCTGTACCGTGGGTCTGGTCGTGTCCGCCGTGGTCGCTGGTGACGATCAGGAAGGTTTCTTCACCGAGGACCGCAGCGACCTGACCTATAGCCCGATCGGCACGGCCGATGGCTTCTATATAGGATGTCGACATCCATCCAGCGTTGTGTCCGGCGACATCAGTATGGCCCAGATAGACGAAGCTGAATCCATCGCTTTTTTGCGTCAGTAAATCGGCGGCGATCCCGGCCAATTCGCAGTCGCCCTGGGGATCGTAGCAATTGTTGAGGTAAATAGATCGGTCCAGGGAGCCCGGATCGGAAAGATCGCGCAGTTGTTCCCAATTGTAAAATGCCGATGTGTACAGGCCGGCGGCATGGACTAAATCGGTCAGGCTGGGCACGGGACGGACTTGGGGTACCCAGGTATTGGTGGTTATCCCATGGCGCTCGGGGGCAACGCTGCGGAACATCGAAGTGTGGCAGGGCAGAGTGGACGAGGGCATGACTGTGCGGGCGCTATGGGTGTGGACACCGCGGGCGATAATCTGGTCAATATGAGGAGTCTCGGCTTTCTGCAGACCATCGGGTCTGAGTCCATCGATGACGAAGAGGACTGTGGATCGGGTCATGGTCATCCTTTCTATAGGGGATAGATCGACTGTCCAAGATAGGACGGAATTTTGGTTTTACAAGGGGTTGATCGCGATTGCCGGGGTCGATACTCTGTACTATATTCAGACGAGTCTTATTGGGGGACCTATGGCTAAAACTAAAATTCGACAGCAGTTGCTCGTGCTCTACGCTCATTCGCCCGACCTGCACAGCCAGGCCGTGGCCTGGTCGTTCTACGATGGCACGATCCAGGGGCGGTCGAGCAGCGGTGACAGTGACGAGTCGCCTTATCCATCGGTGGTTGCGGCGATGCAGGACGGTTGGCGGGTGGTTCAGTTCCCGCAGCAGTACCCGGCTTATCCGGGTATGGAATACAATACATCTTACCTCAAATATGAGTATATCCTCGAAAAAATGGAGGAACTCGATGGTTGATAAACAATATCTCCTGAACACCAGAGAGATGGCGCGCTTCGTCGCCGATGGCTTTCTGTGCTTTGAAGAGTTGGTTCCCGATGAGTTGAACCGCGCCGCTTGCGCCGAGATGGAATCGGGCGTGCCTAGAGGTCGGGCCGGGGTGCCGCTTGCCGAGTTGTGGACCGATGCGGCCATTGGTCGAGTTGTGAATCTACCGCAGATACAGGGCATCATCCAGAGCCTGGTCGGCAGCGGTCCGCTCTACGATCACCATGCGGTGCATACCGTCGATGCCAACCACGAGCATGGACAGATCTGGCACGCCGATGCGATCATCGATACGCGGCTGCACTTCGATATACAGCTCTTTTACTTTGCGCACGATACGCCGCGGGAAATGGGCGGGACTATGTTTTTGCCCGGTAGCCAGTACCGCCGTATCAGCGAGTCGGATATCGCCCGCTACCAGAATTTTCTCGGCCAGACTCCGATGGTTTGCAAAGCCGGCACCGTGGCGGTGGCCCACCACGGGATCTGGCATTGTGCCCAGCCCAATCTGACGGATCGCAAACGCTATATGTTCAAGCTGCGGCTCAATCCGACCGTGCGGCAGAAGAAGTTGTGGAACACCGACGATATCGATGATGCGGAAATCCCCGCGCTGCTCAACGCCAATCACCGCTGGTACGGCAACGAGGTGCGGTTGGAAGTGGTCAATCGCATCAAGATGTGGCGTTTTTTGACCGGCGACGAGACCTATGACGTTTCCTATTGGCTCTCGCGTTTGGAGAATGCACCTGAGAGTGAGGTGCGGGCGGCGTGAACTCCGCTGGGAGTGGCTAAGGTTGGTCGGAGATCACTTCCGGAAGAAGTTTCTCTAAGTGGGCCAGCGGTGCTTCCAGAGTCTGGATGGCCTCGATCCAAAATTGGGGATCTTCCAGGTCGCGGCCCAGTGTCCGGCGCGCCACGCCTTCGGCGCTCTCGCTGCCGGTGAGGCGGAGAAACTCTTCGTAGCGCGGAAGGAAAGCGGCTCCCTCCTGCTTGAAGATTGAGAAGAGGCCGCGACTGAGCAGGAAGCCGAACGTATAGGGAAAGTTGTAGAAGGTCACTCCGGTGATATAGAAGTGGAGTTTCGAGGCCCAGAAGTAGGGGTCCTCGCCGCCCTTTTCGAGCACCTCGCCAAATACTTCGCGCTGGGTTTCGACCATCAGGGTTTTGAGCCGACTTACGCTCAACTCTCCAGCAGCGCGCTCTTCGTAAAGTTTT
Organism: uncultured Gemmatimonadaceae bacterium; assembly: GCA_964520345.1. Taxonomy (GTDB): domain Bacteria; phylum Latescibacterota; class UBA2968; order UBA8231; family UBA8231. The sequence goes on from CAZFMY010000017.1 coordinate 84,924, forward strand.
TTTTCAAACTGGTAGCGCACCGGAATATCCAAGAGGAATATCGCGCCGTGGCCGATCTCTTGGTCCAGGGCGCTGGCCTTTTGTGCTGGGCTGAAAGAAGGATCGGAGATGATGCCCTCGGTGAGAATCATTTCGCCGAAGGTCGAGGCCGACTCGGCCAGAGTCATGGGGTAGTAGTGTGCATAGGAGCGCACGTCGCGCATGATATAGCTGTGGAAGGCGTGGCCGACTTCGTGTGCAAGGGTTCGCACGTCGCCGAGGGTGCTGTTATAAGTCATGTAGATCCGCGATTCTCGGGTCAGCATCGATCCGGTGCAAAAGGCGCCGGGCCGCTTGCCGGGTCGTGGGCTGTGATCGATCCATTTGCGTTCGCAGGTCTGGCTGAAAAACTCGCCGAGAAGCGGATAGGCCTGATCGAACGATCGGGCGACCAGAGCTTTGCCCTCTTCCCAACAAAGCTCTTCTCGTTCTGGCAAAGGCAGCGGTGCGCCGAGATCGTACCAGGCGATGGCCTTGGTCCCCAAGAGTTGCGCCTTCAGGGCAAGGATTCGTCGTGGTAGCTCGATTTGGTCGGCGATGGCACTGAACATCGCGTCGATGGTTTGGTGCGAAATCGAAGACTGGAAGAGTGCGATATCGAGAAAATGGTCGACGCCGCGGTGCCGATTCAGGGTCAGCCGTGTGCCCGAGATGGCGTTGAGCGCAGAACCGGCGATATCCTCCATCTCTTCCCAGGCCTGGTTGCCCCCGTCGAAGGCGGCCTGACGAACCTGGCGGTCGGGGTCTTCCATCAGGGCGCGGCGCTGTGAAATCGGCCGCCTTTCTTTTGGCTTGTCGGGAAAGTGCATATCGAATTCGAGCTTGCCGGAAATCGAGTCGTACAGCCGGCCCCAAGCGTGCAGGCCGTCGACTCCGAGGTCGGCGGAGAGCACTTCCTGCTCGGGGCTCATGGTTCGTTGTGCTTCTTCGCGCTGACGGTGGAGAAAGTGTCCACACTCGGCCAGGCCGGGTCGGTGGCTGAAGGCGTCGATGATCGAATCGGAGACTCCCTTGAGCGCGCGGAGCAATTCGACTTCGAGTTTTTCTCCTGAAGCGGCCAAAAGAGCAAAGGACGCTTCCTCGCGTGCATAGTCTTCGTTGCGTGCGTCGGCGGCGCTGAGGCAGCCGAGATAAGAGCCTAGATGGGAGAGTCGGTCGGACAGGTCTTCGGCGGCGAGGAATATCGTTTCCCAGGCATTGGCATTGTCTGTGGCAAGCGGTGCGAGTTCGGCAGCCTTTTGGCTCAATTCGACGATATCTGTTTCTAGTGCTTCTTTAAAATCCCGCATCTCCGAGCCGTCGAACTCGGCGAAATAGCTCGTTAGATCCCAGTCCATTGCGATTGGAGAAGTGCTCATAGTTGGTATCTTTCTCTAGGTAAAGATTAAAGGCGGTCGGCGATAAGCCGCTCTAGTTCACGGGCCACGAGTCGGTGCCCGGCCGGGGTCCAGTGCATGTCGAAGCTGAAGTAAAG
>CAZFMY010000018.1:0-81266 GCA_964520345.1 uncultured Gemmatimonadaceae bacterium
CACCCAAAAGCGGTCCCCACCCACCCGCCCGCACCGATTCATTTCGATCGTTCTTGCCCATAATAATCGAACCCGTACCCGCGATCGCAATCAAACCAGGAGCACCCGCATGGGCACCTTCCAAAGCTGCACGAGCATCGCTCTCGACATGGACGGTTCCCTTCCATCCCCATTCCTTGACCAGCGCTTCGATCCGCTCCTGTTCGACGGTGCGCCCCGCTCCCGCCAGGGCCAGACCAAGCGATACGCTCTCTTTTCCACTTAGGTCCAACAAAGGAGCCAGCAAGTGGTCGAGCAACGCCAGCAATCCCGCTTCGCCGATGCGTTGGAAATTTCCCACACCACCCCTGCTCACACGCTGCACAACACCGCTATCATCGACCAAGACTGCACGGGTATAGGTTCCCCCACCGTCGCAACCTATTGACCATTTCATCATCAACAGCTCTTTTTTTCTACTCTCGAATTCCCTGCCCGCGATTTGCTCTCTTTAGAACATTAACGATCCGACGATGAGGAAATGCAAATTTTTCCATTTTTCGCCTCGTGATTCCCTGGAATTAATCCCGCTGATGGTTTTGTATTGCCCTTGACCTCCATCCTGCCCCGCATCAATTTTTAGCCTGTATACTTTGCAACTCCCATATCGAACAACCGTTCGTTGCCAGGCGTTCTCCCAGGCCTGGCTTGCGCATTTACCCATGACTGACAATGTGATGAAACTGGCCGTCTACGGTACACTACGCAAAGGCAGCGACAATCTCGGTCGGATTGAAAAAACCACGCTAATTTATCCTGGACACCGACGATTTCCCGCGATGATCTACGATGAAGCCGGCAGTGGAACGGTAGTTGAAGTACACGAGGTCGACAGCGAAGCACTGATCGCCTACGACCACTACGAAGGGGTATCCGCAGGTGTGTACCAACGAGTAAGGACAGATGTGGCGATGGACGATGGGAGGACGACTCCGGCCTGGGTTTACCTGGCCGGAGAAAAACTCCTCGAGCAAAGCGAATCTTTTGTCGTAATCACCAGCGGGGATTGGTTCAACAGATAATTCCCATAATCCAACCCTCAGAGACTATGGGACCCCCATCCGAATATAGTTCATCTATCGCCTATCGCCTGCAAAATCCACCCCGCGCCAGCCCGAGCGAAGCCCCGACTTGTGCGAGGGAGAAAACAATGTTATTTTATTGGCCTTGGACCCAGCTTCTAAAAGATAAAAAGTCCTTTATTTTCAACCTCTTAACCGGAAATTGGCGAGCTTACAAGAAGATCGGCCAGCAAATCGACATCTATTATAGCTCTATTTCAAACTCAACACTTCACTCTCCCATAACTTCCCAATTAGAAAGGTGCCGCATAGATGAGTAAATCGAAGCTAGAATACATCTGGCTCGACGGCTACGAGCCGACCCAGAGCCTGCGCAGCAAGACCAAAGTGATCGATGATTTCTCCGGCGATCTAGCCGATGCCCCAATCTGGTCGTTCGACGGCTCGTCAACCCAACAGGCCGAAGGAAATGCCTCTGACTGCTTACTAAAACCCGTTGCTGTCTACCCAGATCCCGATCGCTTCGGCGGCGACGGCTGGTTGGTCATGAGCGAGGTGCTCAATTCCGATGGGACGCCCCACGTTTCCAATGGCAGAGCCACCATTGACGACGACGACGACGATTTCTGGTTTGGCTTCGAACAGGAATACACCCTGATCGACCCAGAAACCAATCTGCCATTGGGTTTTCCCAAAGGGGGCTTTCCCCAACCTCAAGGCCCTTTTTATACCTCAGTAGGCACCCGCAATGCCCACGGCCGCGAACTCGTTGACGAGCACCTGCACCTGTGCCTTGCCGCGGGCCTCAATGTCGAGGGCATAAATGCAGAAGTAATGATGGGGCAATGGGAGTTCCAGATTTTTGCCAAGGGCGCCGGTAGCTCCGGGGACCAGATGTGGGTAGGACGCTACCTGCTGGAACGCACCGCGGAAAAATACGGGATCGCCATCGACCTGCACCCCAAGCCGATCAAGGGCGATTGGAACGGCTCGGGCATGCATGCCAACTTCTCCAACGAGGCGATGCGCACGGTCGGCAATGAGGAAACCTTCACCCGGATCTGCGAGGCCTTCGGGCAGAATATCGAAGAGCATATCGCGGTCTACGGCGCCGATAACGACCAGCGACTGACCGGACTACACGAGACCCAGTCCATCGACAAATTCAGCTATGGAGCATACGACCGAGGGGCATCTATCCGCATCCCGATCGGTACGATTGACGACGGCTGGAAAGGTCGATTAGAGGACCGCCGTCCCGCCTCCAACGCCGACCCCTATAAGGTCGCGGCGGTCATTATCAAGACGACTAAGAAGGCCCTGAGCTAAACTCAGATACTTAGACCAGCGTACAAAAAAGGGGCGATGCCGGCTGGCATCGCCCCTTTTTTAGTTTTACCCAAGTCTATAATTCAAACAATTTCATTGATGATGCCGTCAGCCGTTCCCTCAAGGGCTTGGCGCTGATTGTAAAAACCGCGATCTGATAATTGCTTAGTTCGCTCGACCTCTTCAGCCCGCACATCAGGCACCTGACTGAGCTGGTCTTTTACGGCCTGGAATTGGGCAATCTCCGCTACGGTGTCCTGCAGGCCTTCGGACTCGATCATGGCATCGGCCACGTTTCCGAGTGCCTCGCTGGTATTGTAGAATCCCGAACGGACCTTCTCGCGAATCTGATCTAAATCAGCATTGGACTGTACAGGCGCCGACTCTGCGAGGTCACTCAGATCGGAAACACTCTTCGCATTCCGAGAGATCTCGACCGTATCACCGAGCGATACGCCTTCTTTCTTGGGCCTTACGGCCGCGCTCTGCTGCTTCGCCTGCGAGGTTTTAAGCTGATGCGACAGACGATCTATACCACGCATCATACGCTACCTGCTTCTCTGATGGTTAACCCGGCTCTTACTGCTATTATCGGCCTTGGAGAGGGAAACTTTAGCCCTATTTGAATAATTTTTACATAAAGAACGTCACTCGCTCAAATATAGACAAAATCCCAGCAGACCACAATCTCAGCGCACCCCGTCATAAAGCCGCGCAGTACCAGACCTCGCACCTGGATCATTGCGGTACGCCCGCCGCCCCTGCCCTATCTGGCGCATCTCGCTGCGGGTCTGCACGAGTAATTTTTCGGCCTGGGCCTGCGTGTGACTACGCAAGTCTTCGAGTTCGTAGAGCAAATTGCGCATGGTTTCGAGCCGCGAAGCTAGTGCTGGTCGATCGTCGCCAAGATCGGGGATACGCCGCTGGCGCAACCGCACTCGATCCATGAGTTCCTGCATCCGGGTAAAAGCAAACTCCAATCCCGTCAGATCCTCCCGTTCGACACAATCGCGCTGCTCTAATCCAACCGAGTACATGGCGCGGTAGTCTACACATTGCTGATCGAGCAGCTCAAGCAACTCGTTTAAATTGGCCAATGAATTTTACCCCGTTAAAGCCAAACCGGATTGAGACGACTCTGGCTCTCCAGATCCTGCACCTCCGGTTATCTGCTCCCAGGCCTGGAGCAGGTTTTCCATCAGTTTAATCACTTCTTCGACCGCGTCTGAATCCATATGGACATTGGCATGAACCAGGCGACGATAGCAATACAGGTAGAGGCGCTGTAAATTCACAGCCAGTTCGTCGCCTTGATCCAGTAAGCCCTGATCCAAAGAATAGAGCAACTCCAGAATGATATCCTGGGATCGGATAAGGGCGTTACCCTTACCTTCCATATCTTTTTTCTCCAGCAGAATCAATGCCCGCTTCATAAAGCGTATCGCGCCCTGATAGAGCATGACGATCAATTTTCCCTTATTAGCCGTCTTGATCTGCACCTGATTATACTGCTTGTATCCGCCTCTATTCATAGATCCTCAATATCCCGATTTAATCCCTAACCCCTAGCCAATCCCGAAAGCTGGCTACTGAGAAAATTGCCCTGGGACTGCAAGTTGGCGATCGTGCCCTCTAAAGTGGCGAAGCGACCGACTAGGTTTAGCCTCTTCTGCTCAATCCTCCGCTCCATATCAGCAATCCGGCCGCCCAGATCCTCAATGGTGTCATTTATGGCCTCTTCGCGATTAGTCAGCGTGCCCTCGAATTGATCCGTGATTGAATTGAGGGCAGCTCCGAGCCGACGGGCTACGCCGAAAACCAGATCGACCCTACCCAATTCCTCGCCGTCCTCCGGTATTTCGTCGGGCGTCAGATTGACGCGCAGGGAAAGTCCTGCGATATTTTCGGCATCCAATCCCCCGGTGAGGATCCGCCCAAACCCATCGGCCTCCTCCCCATTGATCGTACCCTCGACATCCTGGCCCTCGTAGGTACCGACCTCAATTCCAAGTGCCTCTATATTTTCCTCGATACTAAAGCCATTGCGCTGACCAAAACCATTGTGCTCGATCGAAAGTTTACCATCGACAACCGATGCAGCTATATCGAGCGCGATCCGACCTTCGGTCTCAACCTCAAGGCTGCCGAAGTTGAGACTCCCTCCGCCTTCGTTCTCCTCGATGAGCGTGACCGTCAGATCGCTATTTCCCAACCGATTATCGGTGACACTGATTCGTCCTTCCGCATCGACACTGACGCTCACCTCGCCGTTGAGAGTACTGCGAATCTTGGTCAGTAGATCACCCACTGTTGCTGTAGCCGCATCGTCAATCGAAAATGTCTCGCTGCGACTGTTTCCCTCGTGACTCGTGACGTTGATCCGGATCGTATCCCCATTCTGCACCCCGGCCCCGAATATACCGGCGAAGGTCGTATCGGCATCGATGGCCGCAGTGCCATTGCTGGTATTGGCGATCGAAGCGCGCCGCACCTCTGCCACATCGCTGGAAAGTTCGGAATTAATCGCATTCGCAATCTCGTCCAAACTAGATCCTGCCGCCAGCTCGACCAAAGCAGGCTTGCCGGTGACACTGTCGAGCAATTTCAGAGTCTGATCCTCATCGAGTTCACCAGTGAACTCCACTGAACCCAAAACACTCCCCTTGGTCGCCGCCTGGGTAACCCCAATCGCATAATTCCCGGCTCTCGTCTGCGGATTGGTCGAAACGAACTCGACGTTGTCATCGTTTGTTTTACCTTCCACGACAAAGAGCTTACGCACTTCTTCAAGATTATCATTAAGCGCCGTATTCAGCCGATCATTATCTATATTCAGACGTCCACTGCGGTCAAAACTGACCCCGATCAGCACCAAAGCATCGAAGCCATCGACGAGCCCCTCAACCTGAGAGGAAATAACCGAGCGCAACTCCGACTGTACTGAAATCAGCGTAGAATCGCCGTTGAGTGGTCCGCTCCGCTGGGTTCCTTCGTCGAAGGCCGTTTGATTATCGATCAAGTCCATGACCGAATTGAATTCATCGACGAAACTCTGAATATTTCCGCGGAGCGCCGAAGTGTCATCCTTGTCGATCGTGATGATGACCTCTTGACCTTCTTCGGCTTCGAGCAGATTCAGGGAAACACCCTGAACTGCATCCGTCACAGTATTATCGGCGCGGCTTAAGGTGATGCCATTGATACGAAGAACTGCATCCTGCCCCGCCTGCAACTCAGCCGACCGGGCATCGACTCCTGTCGTCGTCAGAGCCAGCGCACCCAGATCGAGACTACCGCCCCCCTCGTTATTTGCACTGAGCGAAATATCGAGCTGGCTGGATCCGGTCTGCAAATCCTTGATACTGATCCGGCCTTGATCGTCGATAGAAGCCTCTATCTCATCCCCAAAAGCCTGTTCTAAAGCGCTGAGTAAGTTCTGAACCTTGAGATTTTCACTGGAAATCGCAAAGCTCCCGGATACCTGATCACCCTGGTGATTGGTACCGCTGATAGTTATGGTATCACCGGCTTGGATACCAGCCCCGAGGATCTCGGAAAAGCGGGTATCGGCGTCAGTTGTGCTCGGAGCGCTAAGTACCCCAAGAGCCTCAAGCACTCCACCGTCATCCTCGAACTCAGTCGAACCGCTGATTTCGAGCTCAAAACTCGACGCATCAATGGCGTTGACCGTAGCCGTGACACCAGAAGGCGCTGCTGTATTGATTGCATCGCGGATATCATTGAGCGAATCAGCGGCTAAATCTATTGTGACCGTTTTGTCGCCAATGGTCACTGTACCCGAAGCCGAAGAATCGATCAATCCACCAACTGCATCGGCATTGCTGCTCAGGTCGTCACTTTTGGCTCCATCGCTCGTTTCATGGACCAAAGTCCCTTTTGCCTGCAGCGCGGTATTGGAAGTCTGGACTTGGGCGACGCTCTCAAAGGCGTTGTTTGACCCTACCAGGATCCCAATACTCTCCAGTGTATTGCCCTGGTCGACGAAGGTATCGGTTCCGTCAATACGCAGACGAAACTCGGTGTTTCCATCGTCATCGCCAGAGGAGATGATCGTCGCGGTCACCCCGGCTGGCGCCGCACTGTTGATCTTATTCTGGATATCGGCAAGCGAATCGGCGCTCAGATCAATCGCAATATCTTCGCCCCCGACCTGCACCGTGGCATTAGGAGCACTGGCCAGACCCAAGAGCGATCCGATTGCAGTACTGGTACTGACAAAGCCATCGCTCTCTGCCCCGGTGATGATCTCATCAGCGATCGACCCATCACTTGCCAACACCCCCAGATTCTCCCATACACCACCATCGTCGACGAGGCTGGTCGTGCCCTCTAATTCGAGGCGATAACGAGTCAGACCATCTTCTTCGCTCGAACGCACGGTCGCGGTAACATCAGTAGGAGCGGCTGCGGTGATTTTGTCGCGAATATCATCGAGCGAATCGGTCGCCAAATCGATGGAAATTTCCCGATCGCCAACCGTGACCGTACCCGAAGGCGATGAACTCAAACCAAGCAACTCACCCACCGCCTGATCGGAAGCGAGGAACTGGCTCGAACTCCCACCGCTGGCGAAGGCATTCTTTATGCTGGTACCAGAAGAGCTAAACCCTAGTGACTGGAGAAGATTAGTAGAACTGGCATCTTGGATCGAAAAACCACTCTTGCCCACTTCGTCAGCGGTCAGAATCAGCCTGTTATCGCCAGAGGCTACCGTGAGGATCTGCGCCGAGACACCTGCATCTGCGGCATTTATCTTGTCGCGAACATCGAGTAAATCGTCATCGGCTTCGAGCTCAACACCTACACCATTTATCGTGAAGTCACCGCTGACTCCCAACGAATCGGAAAAACTATTGAATGAACGCGATGAAAGGCGGCGAGCCTCGGCCAGTTCGAGCACTTCTACGCTGAACGAGCCGGCGGTCGCTTCGTTGGTGGCACTAACCGAGATCCGGTCGCTATCGTCCGATTGCGCATTGACGATTGAAAAGAGGTCATCGCTTTCCAGTTTCGCCACCGAGTCCTTGAGCGAGAGCAGGCTGGAATTGATCGAACCAACCGCGGCCTTCTCCTGCTCCAACTCGACCTGGCGCCGCTGAATGAGCACAACGGGACGACGCTCGATATCGATAAGCTGCGAGATTATCGCATCGGTATCAAGCCCGGAACCCAGACCAGCAAATGAAATACCTTGGGACATGCTAACCTATTCCGTAGCTTTGATTCCGCACCACATACTTAGAGCGGACCTAACGCGCCCGAAAAGCGAGTCAGGCTAAATCATTCACTAATAAGCCAATAATCTTCTCCACACTCATGCTGACATCCAGCACCTGTTGTGGGGGAACTTGTTTAACGAGTTCTCCAGTATCAGAATCCGTTATCCTCACCACCACCATCCCGGTATCGTTATCTACCGATACGGAATAATTACCGTCAATCTGTGCGAGGGCACTATTCAGCTGCTTGGTCAGCGCCTCGGTTCGCTCGGTTCCAACTTCGCGTCCCGACTCGGACGCAGACACAGGAGGAGTAACAGATTCCACCCCATCCTCAGGGATTGCCGTTCCCTTGGAATCCCGTCTCGAGACCTGCACGTCTACTGGGTTTTTTTCATGCCTGGTATTCAGGGAACTTATATTTTCCATAATTATCTCACCCCTCTCTTTGAGAGATGCCCTGCTTTATCGGCAGTATTTGATTTACCCTTTTTCTTGCGGGCCTGGCCTTCCGGAGAGCAATCTTTGCGACGCTCTCCGGAAGGACCTTCTCCGACTTAACTTATAATTATTGCAACAGCGCCAGAGCATTCTGCGGTAAGAGCCTGGCCTGAGCAAGCATCGCCGTAGCCGCCTGACTGAGAATTTGCGCCCGGGTAAAATGAGTAACTTCAGACGCGATATCCGCATCGCTGATCGAAGCTTCCGACGCCTGGACATTTTCAATCTCGTTCTCAGTGTAGGCTATAGTGAAATCCAACCGATTTTGAAAAGCACCCAGACTACCTCGCTGCATAGCCACCGCCGTGACGGCTTGATCGATCGCCGTGATCGAAGTGCGCGCATCCGTAATCGAGGACACCGACTTACCACTCAAATTGATCGCATCTCCACTGGCCTGCATATCTTTAACTGATATTTCGAGCTGATTATGCGATTCATTAAAAGCACCGACTTGAAATGAACCACCGGACCCCTCAGTGATTTCTATCGTCTTACCCTCAAGGTCATCATCGGAGTAAAATGAGGTCGCATCAATAACATTCGGCCCGGCCATCGTCACCTGTATACCCAGACGGTCGAAATTAGCAACGACCTGAGTACCAGAAGCAACCTGTCCCACACCGGCACCTCCACCTGCGTGATTGTCGAGCAGATTACCAATCCGGATCGTCTGCGAAACCGTGCCATTGCCCAGCGTCAACTCGCCGTCGTCGGAGGCGTCCTCAAAAGTATAGGTACCAGCCGCAGCACTGGAAATCTGGACACCAGTCACACCCGTATCACTGCTGTCGGATATTGCGTCACTATTAGCAGTATCGACCGCATTGCCATATCCAGTCAAAAGCGATTGGCCATTATAACTGGTCGACTTGGCAATACGGGTAATCTCATCAGTAAGCTGGCCGAACTCAGCCTGGATCGATTCCCGGTTCTCATCAGTAACGGTACTCGACGCAGACTGCACCGCCAATTCCCGCATACGCACCAAGATCGCATTGACCTCATTGAGCGAACCCTCAGCAACCTGAATAAGATTAGTTGCCTGTTCGGCGTTTCTCACACTCATCTTCAATCCGCTGATTTCTGCCCGCATATCCTCTCGGATCGATAAGCCAGCAGCATCATCAGCAGCCCTGTTAACTCTCAATCCCGAAGACAAACGCTCCAACCTGGTCGTCAACTCGCGATTATTCGCCGTCAGATGCCGTTTTGCATTGAGAGCAGAAATATTATTATTAACTCGAAGCGCCATTATAGTCGAACCTCCTTGTTTGTCTTGCTAATAAAAGGCATCCATGCCTAGTTTTTCGCTCCGTTCCCCAACGGAGCTATATATCCGATCGATTTAAATAACTGAACCCTTAAGCCAACTTCGCCTGTCCACCTCCTTATTAGTGCCAAAACACTCACAGCCAGATAATTTCTTTTCTTAGTGATCTTATCGGCATTTGCAATAACGATCTTTAATCTTTTTAAAATAGCCAGAATCCCGCCTTTAGCCGGTAGCCGATGCTGGCACTTTTCCCATCCAGAAGAATTCGACATTAGCACCCAAGTACCGCAAGAGTCGAGTTTCTGTATTCACAACCTTGACAACCTAATAAAAAAAACTTAAACCAATTAAATACAATCATTTAATTAAATTACTGGAAAACACTTTACGACCCCCATCTCCTACTGAACCAAAAGACCCAATGCCTGCTGCGGAGCAGAATTGGCCTGGGCGAGCATCGCCGTAGCCGCCTGGGTCAAGACCTGAGAGCGGGTAAACCGCGTCACCTCTGTCGCCATATCGGCATCGCGAACCGCCGACTCGGAGTGGATACTATTTTCAATAGAATTGTCCGTATAATTGATTGCGTGCTGTAAGCGATTCATAACCGCTCCCAGATCACCTCTTACCAAAACAGTATTCCTAATCGCCTGGTCGATCTGAGCAATCGCATCTCGAGCACCGGCCTGCGAAGAGGCCGATACGGTGCCCAAATTGAGCATATCGCCACTAGCGTGCATATCGACGATACTCACATCGATTCGATCTTCGGCCCCATTATTGGCACCGACCTGAATCGACCCCCCGCCCCCTTCGCTAACAACGAGAGTCTTGCCATCCAGATCGCCGGTAGCATAACTGCCATTTGCACCAATAACCCCGTCGCCGGCAACAGTAAGACTGATCCCCAAACGATCAAAATCGATCACCGTCCTCGTCCCGGCGGCCACCTCATTACCATCGAGTTCGGTGTTGATATTAATAGTCTGCGAGACCGTGCCATTGCCAATCGAGATCGTGCCATCGGCAACACTGTCTGTTAAGGTGTACGTTCCCGCAGGAACCCCGGATAAGGAAACATTGGTCACGCCAGTCTCTTCGACCGGGTCCAGTGCTGTAGAACTAGCCTCATCTGTCACATTGCCAAAACCGCTTAGTAAAACCTGGTCGTTGTATACCGCCGAGTCGGCAACGCGGTCGATCTCTTCTTTGAGTTGGGTCATTTCGGCTTCGACCGACTCGCGATTGAGGTCGGACATCGTACTGGAAGATGATTGCACCGCCAATTCGCGCATGCGAATCAACATGGCGCTAACCTCGTTAAGCGAACCCTCAGCAACCTGAACCATATGAGCTCCCATTTCCGCGTTGCGCACCCCCATGGCAAGTCCCGCGATCTGAGCGCGAAACCCTTCGGTTATAGAGATTCCTGCGGCATCGTCCCTAGCAGAATTGATGCGCACCCCCGACGAAAGTCGCTCAAGTCGCGTACTTAAGTCGGCTATATTGGCCCGCATCGATTTTGCCGTATTCATAGCGGCTATATTTGAATTGACTCGAAGAGCCATACCAAAACCTCCTTGTCTGGCGACACTTCCCTGGTAGAATCCATTCTACCATTTTCTCAAAACTTTTAACTATCAAGTAATACCAACAACTACTACTTAATCTATCGACTTGAATTTACAAGCCTTTAGCTTTTTGTGATCCTTATTGTAATAACTGCAATGCGCTCTGCGGCAATGAATTAGCCTGGGCAATCATCGCAGTGGAGGCCTGAGTCAGAATCTGGGCTCTCGTAAAGTTCGAGATTTCCTCAGCAACATCCGCATCGCGAATCGCCGACTCCGCCGCACTTAAGTTCTCAATCGCGTTTTCAAGATTGTTGCTAGTAAATTGCAAGCGGTTCTGAACAGCGCCCAGATCACCGCGCTGTCGGGTCACCACGAGAATCGCCGAGTCGACGCGCTCAATCACACTTCTTGCGCTTTCGAGATTGGCTACCGACAGTCCGGTCAGATTCAATTCTGAACCACTGGCACGCATATCACCGATATTGACGGCAATCCGATGAGCAGACTCATTATTGGGTCCGACCTGCAAGATACCACCGGCCGATTCGGTGACGACAATTTCTTTGCCATTGAGTCGACCATCGATATAGTGATTAGCCAAGACCAGCCCAAGAAATCCATCCGGTACTTCCTGCAGTGTCTGACCATTGAGATTGATCTGGACTTCGTCTAGCTCCGTATTATAGCTAGCCTCACCCGCCGGGTCCAAACCAGACAGGGCCGCATTCAGGTCATCCGCTATATCTTCAAGGCTCTGGCCCGCACCAATTGCGACAACTTCATCGCCGATAAATACATTGCCTCCAACACCTGGAATCTCGCTGGTTTTCAGTGTATCCGATTCGGTATCCACCTCGGGACCGACCAAGGTCGCCTGAACGCCTAAACGATCGAAATTGGCGATAAAGGTAGTACCGGTAGCTACCAGGTTATCGGAGCCGTCGCGGTCGAGCGTCGAGCCTACATCGATCGACTGCGTGAGTACCGTGCCATCATCCTGGGTGATACTCAGCGTAATCTGGTTATCATCTGCACTGTCATCAGTGAATGTATAGGTCCCTTCTACCGCACCCGAGATATTTACTTCCTTAACACCGGAAAAACCATCGAGCGCCGTAGTCACGGTACTAGTCTGCGAAACCGAGTTACCGAAACCCGTTAACAGGATCTGGTCGTTATAGGTCGTAGAGAGAGCAATACGGTCAATTTCAGAACTCAATTGGTTGAATTCAGCCGAAAGGCCTTCGCGGTTGGAGTCGTTAATCGTCGAGTTAGCCGACTGTACAGCGAGTTCGCGCATCCGAAGCAACATACTGCTGACCTCGTTGAGCGATCCTTCCGCCAACTGGATCAGGTTGATGCCCTGCTCGGCATTGCTAGCCCCCTGGCGCATACCCAATATCGACGATCGCATACCCTCAGAGACCGAGAGTCCTGCAGCATCATCAGCACCTCTGTTGATCCGAAGACCAGATGAAAGTCGTTCTACACGTTTGGTAAAATCGGCACTATTCTGGTTCAAGTAGCGCCGGGCGTTGATTGATGCAATATTATTACCGAGGCGTATCGGCATGGTAAACCTCCTTGGTCGCCGGACTGTCTGGGCCTTCCTTAGCTAGACCCTCACATTTCGAACCGGCATGCTATATGGATTCGAAAATAATTCTACTCGCCGTTGAGCAAGCACCATGCCAAAATTTTGGAAATTATAACAAAATGTCCATAAATAACTATTTTTAAACTACTTGTAATTATATTGATTTTGTTTTTTTGCGCACTGACACAAGAAAATCAAAGCAAAAGAAGAAGAACGAGAAAAATTTGAAAGACTCGAGGGAAGCTTTTACCCGCAGTTACCCACCTTAAAAACAGATCTTATATATTGTATAGAGGGATTGACATTGGGATCTATGCGGTCACAGACCGTGAATTCGCCAGACAGACTAGCGTAAAAAGACTGACAAGGACTTCAAGAACTGGCATATACCGCAACGCGCAGGTACGCGAACGTCAAGCGGCACACTGAGATCGAATCCTGTTCAGATCGGCCTCCCCATCTGCACCGAATTCGAACCGGGCACTGCCTGCCCACTCCGCGCATAACACTCGCGTGCCGCTTCCTCCACCCCAAGTTGCCGATAACAATCGCCTAAACACTTGAATGCCGCACCATCCCGGGGCGAAACCAACAACACGGACTCGAGTTGGGACACGGCTTTCCAGAACTTACCCTCCAGATAGAAGACCTCAGCCAGTCTTTGCCGCGCCTCTAATAAATCCTGATCCCAGAGAATCGCTGCTAAGAGGGTTAATTCGGCACATTTAGCCAGTCTCCGCTTAAGCAGCACCTCTCCCAGCCCCAGTGCAGCACGTGCGGCCCGCCCTGGGGTATCGAGATCTCCAGGACGGCGCTCGAACTCGCTGAAACGCCCAGCTACAGCTTCGAAGAGTTCGGCTCCAGCAGCGAAATCTTCCTGCTGCACCCGCACCACCATCAGCCCCAAATCGATATCGACCAGACCCGCCTGACGTTCGCGTACCTGCGCGAAGAAATCCCCAGCTTCTACAAACCTATCCAATTCCAAATAGAGATGAGCGAGATTCGCTTGAGCCTCCACCCCTGCGACATCGCAGTCGACTGCGGAACGATAGAATTTTTCGGCCTGCTCGAACTCGCCCCGACGCTTGGCGATATAGCCGAGATTGAGCAGTGCCGGGGCACAATCAGCTTGTACCTCCAGCGTAGACCTAAATAAGGCCTCCGCCCGATCTATATCGCTCGCTTCCAAATACCACACGCCCTTATTGAATAGATGTTGCGAATTCTCCGGATCGAGCACCAATGCCTCTTCCAAGACCCCCAATCCCTCTTCTTTCCGGTCTAATCCAATGAGCATATTGGCTAGATTTCCCAGAGCTTCGCTGCGACGAGTTACCGGCGCCTCAGCCGCCCGCCTATAGGCCGTTTCGGCCTCCTGCCATCGTTCGAGCGCCTGAGCAGCCTGTCCACAGATAAGTTGAGCCGCGTAGCGGATTTCCTCATTGTCGATTGGGAAAAAAGTCTTCTGGCCATCCAACTCCACCGTAGCACGGCCATAATTCAACGCCTCATCCCACTCACTAAGACGAACATGCACTTCGGCCAGCGAAAGCCTGGTCAGGATATACTCGGAATCAACGGCTTCGGCTCGGAGAATTTCCTTCTTTGCCCGTTCAAACTCGCCCATCTTCATCAAGGTCCGTCCGCGAAAGAGCAATGCTGTAGCATAGATGATCCAGTTGCGGTCCTGCCGACAGGTGCTCTCATCAGCGATACTGCGATAGGCCGCCTCGGCCTCGACCAGACGCTCGCTCGAATAGTAGGTCAGTGCCACGTGCGAGCGGGTCATATAATCTTCCGGATGGTCGACGAGCCAGCGCTCCATAATGCCCAGATAGCGTTCCTTCTTCGCCTGGACGATCTCCGGGGAGGTATAACCGGTGTGCACCACGCGGAGATCAGTAGATACCATCTCGACGCCCAATCGATCCAGAGAAGGGGTGACCTGTTCGTGGACCGGCATCTCAAACTCGACTCCGGGCAATTTGGGAAAGAGCCGCATCTGTAAACAGGACACGGACTCGTACCCTTGATCATCGAGAACAAAGAAATAGCTTTTGCGGCCCCCTGCATCGACCAGCCGGCGGATCTCGGCATGGCACTCCCTCGGCAGGATATCGTCGGCGTCCAGCCAGAGGACAAAGTCGCCAGTGGCCAGTGCGAGCGAGGCATTGCGCGCCGCCGCGAAATCGTCGCACCAGGTAAAGTGTCCGATCTTAGCACCGTACCCCTCGGCCAGCGCCACCGTTCCATCGCTCGAACCCGTATCAACCACTACAATCTCGTCGACCAGTCCCTGTACGCTCTCGAGACAGCGACCGAGCCGTTCTTCCTCGTCGCGGACAATCATGCAAAGCGTCAGCCGGTGGACACCTTCAATCGATTGCGCAGGCGAAGATCCCGCAGAATCCGTCGCGGATTCGACCTGATTATTTATATAGAGTCCGGTCCCAGAACCACTCTGCTGGAGAAGGTTAAGTGCTTGGGCGGCTTCTCTCCGCTCCGGAGCAACCTCGAGAGCGCAAATGAAAGCCGCTTCGGCATCGCCCGTCCGCCCCAGACCATGCAGTGCCTGTCCGATGAAAAAATGCAGCGAATAGTCTATCGCCAGTGGGTCCAAAGATATTCGGGTATCGAGATCTCCCTTTTGACCCGCTTGCAAATACGCCAGTGCTTGCTCATAACGTCCCAGCTTAACATGGCAATCACCCAGCGAAAGCAGGGTCAGCTTATCGTCGGGCGCGAGGCCATAGGCAATATCCAGCGGCCCAATAGCCTCCTCATAGCGCTCCTCCTCGAGAAAACATCGTCCGGCCAAGGTCGCGGCCGACCTGCGTAAATGGGCAGGTTCAACCGCCTGCGCCTCGACAGCGAGGATTTGTGCGAAGTACTGGCGGGCGAACTCGCGCTGGCCAGAGGCGTAGAGCCTGTGACCCGTGCGGAAACAGGTCTCAATATCACGATGCACGCCCCAATCTTTCTCGATATAACCGTAGTGGTGTACCGGGACCGGACAATCGCCGATAGTCAATCCCGCCCGCATGAGGCACGGCTCGACCAACTCGTGGGCGGCTCCTTCGAAACGCACTCCGCGCCGATTGCGCCAAAGACGTACTTTGGTCGTCGAGAAATATCCCGGATACCCTTTCTCTTCTTTGGCCAATCCCCGACAGGAAACCCAATCGGCGGCATCGGTCTCCTGGCAATAGTTATAGGTAGTCATGCGATACGCATCGGCATCAGCATCGGCAAGCAAGGCCTCCAGACGAACGCGGTCTTCCAGTGCCAGTACTTCGTCGCAATCCAGAACCAGGATCCATTTTGCCCGAGCCAGATCCAGCGAGCGGTTCCGCGCCCGGGCAAAGTCATCCTGCCACGCCTGGCTAACAACCTGCGCGCCATAGCGACGACCAACCGCAACCGTATCATCGCATGAACCGGTATCGACGATCACCATCTCATCGACCCATCCGGCGACACTCTGCAGACACTGCTCCAATAACCCCGCTTCATCCCTGGCAATCATACAGAGCGCAATCAGTGGCCGTGGACGATGCCCCTTCTTCTTGCGCTTGGCCTTATTTTTCTTACTCACCTATTTTCTCCAGTATAGTACGTGCCACCCGACATTGTGGATCGAACGCCAGAAGTCGCGCAGCCAATTCGCCTGCTGCCGCCAGGTCGTCCTTGGCTATGAGCAAATCAGCTAGCGCTGATGTGACCTCTAGGTCGTATGGATTATGGTCCAGGTAATCCTGCAAAAGGGCAATTCCCGCAGCCTCGTTGCCCGCCTGGGCTTGCATAATGCCCGTATTGACGATCACGTCGCGATTATCGGGCTCTAGTGCGACCGCCCGTTCCATATAGTCGATCGCATCCTGCTGCCGGCCCTGTTCCCATTCGAGCACGGCCAAATTGACCAGAATTTCGACGTAGGAGGGATTGAGCATATGAGCTCTTTGCAAACTGGCCCGCCCTGCTTCCACCTGTCCGGCCTGATACCGGGCAAGCCCCAAATACTTATGAGCCTGAAATGAGGCCTCGTCCAGTTTTACTAGCTGCTCCAGTTGCTTAGCGGCCTCCAGCGGCTTACCCACTTCCATCAGCATTGCAGCCAAGACCACGATAGACTCGACGAAATCCCCCTTCGCCGCTACGGAGCTTCTATAAGCGTCAAGAGCAGCCTCATCGTCACCCATAGCACGCATCCGATCACCCTCGGCCAGAGAGCGAATCGACTCAAACTCATCCTCATAAATCTCGCTACCCGGACAGAACTCTCCCTCTACCACACATTCCAGGACCCGGACTATCCGCCCCCCCTGACGTCCGATCTTACGCCCGGCTTCCGAGAGCACTGCCTCGGAGCGGAAACGGGGGTCAAAACCTCCGACTGCCTGGAGGGCTTGCTGACGAAAAACGAGCAGCCCTCCGTCAGGAATTTCCAACTCTTCGATACCGCTACCCCGAACCACACCGGAAACTGAGGGTGCTGCGAGAGCGATTTGAGGTTCTCTCCGCAGACAATCTATGAGTTGGTGTACAACTTCGGCACTGAAACCCACCCCCTGACCAATGATCACCAGAAACTCACCTCGGGCATCCTGCCGCACCGCCTCAAGTTGCTCGCCCAACGCCAGATCGGCCCTCAATTGGACATCGTAACGGGGTCCATCGATACCCGACCCTTCGACGGCCGCTTTAACCACCTCGTCAGCGACAGATCCAAGAACTACGATGGTCCCATCTGCAGACCCGGCATCGGTGGAACGACTCGGCGACGATATATCCAGAGACTGGAAGGAATCGACAGATACCGACTCTGCAAACGGCTCAACTCCAACCTCGCCAGGCAAGCGCCCCCGGGCATCAAGACTGCCCTGCCATCGATCGGCCAGACGCTGCAAATTATCCTTCACCAGTTCGTAACGACCTCTGCTGCTCTCCTTGTGATATTCGACCACGCTATCCGGACAATAGGCAACCCGCCAGCCGTGTGCGCGTGCACGGAGACACAAATCCACGCCTTCAACTCCATCCTGTTCCCGTACAGCAAATCCGCCTATTTCTGCAAAAAAATCACGGCGTACCAGCATACAGGAACCGGTCACCATATCGCAATCGCGTGCCGTATTGGCGTGCGGATCATCGGCTACAACTCCCGGAGATACGGGTTCGAAACTCCCGTTGACAAACTCGAATCCAGCATTCCGTACTATGTCCATCTCGGCACAGATCACCTCGGCCCCGACAATGCCGATCGAAGAGTCGGAGTCAGCCAAGCGGACCATTGCGCCCAACCAACCAGGCTGCGGTATCACATCGTTGTCGAGAAAGAGCAGATATTCTCCCAACGCAATATCAGCCGCCTGATTATTGGCTCGCGCAAATCCGAGATTCTCTTCGTTGTGTATTACCCGGAGGTCGCCTTCGAAGGCGTGGAGCAGATAGTGGGTCCAATCACTTGAGCCATTATTTACGACGATTGCTTCGTAGTCAATATCGGCGCCGCTATTTTGCACTAAGGCCAAAAGACACGCTTCAGTAGACTCCGCTTCATTGCATACCGATATAGCGATACTGACGCGAGGCGGACTTGCACCAAGAGACGCTTGAGCGACTCCCTTACCGCTCATACATTCCGCAAAAACGGCGTTCCAATCGGCAATGTGGTCGCGAATATGAAAGCGCTCCTCAACGGTCTGCCGGGCATTGCGCCCTAGTGCGGCCGCCAATTCCCGATCGGAGAGGAGCAGCTGCAGCTTTTCGCGTAAATATTGATAATCGCTGGCAGCAAAACCGTTTAAGCCATCGGTAATCGGAGAACAAATATTGGCGGTTGTAACGACCGGCATCCCGGCGGCCATCGCCGCCAATACGAAAGGCTGGTAGCCATCCGAGTGCACTTCGGGCAGAGGACTGAAAAGTACGCGGTGGCAGCGAAGAGACTCCTTTACGCTCTCCCAGTCCAACCTCTCGCTGCCCAGATCGACCAAGACTGCAGACAATCCGCTATCGAGTACAGCTTCCTCGATCTGGCCACAGCCCAAAGAGTCGGACATCTCTGTGCGAAAGTGCAGAACCGCCGGCGTTTCTCCGGTGGGCGATGCGAATTCATCCGGGTCGATACCCGGTCTCAGCAGCTGACCTTCCAGCCCCCAGGATCGCTTTTTCTGCTCGGAGTCAAAAACCAGAGATATATCCTCCAACGATGAGTGCAATTCTGCGCGAAGAGCACTTTGCCCCGCAGATGCGGAGTCATCCATCGCCAAAGGTGCAAAAAGCCTGGGAATTCCCCAAGCTCGCGTGCTAGTGAGGTCGTCAAGAGTCTGGCACAGGAGCAAATCGTAGTCGCCCGTGCGGACCCCGCATTCGGCACTCGACCAATCTACCTCAACAACATTTTCAGGCAGAGGCCAGAAATTTCGGTGCCAATTTTTATGTGAATTTCGATACGGTGGAACTAAATGAAAGGAATGGCCCGTGCGGGCCATATGACGCAGTCGAACTTCGCACCAGTTGAAAACCAGCACTCGGAGTGTCTTGTCGGGCTTTTGCATGCAAGTAATCGAATGGCCTCATAGCCAGTCTCGCATCCGATGTCATATATATCGACAGGCCCATCCCTGTAGCCTCCCGGGCACCTTCGTTTAGCCTCCTACTTTTTTCAAGGCCTGACTAAGTGCTTTGAGTTCCCGCTGATCGCCCTGGGCCGCCTTTTCGTTCTCTTCGCGGATCCGTTCGTATACCTCACCCCGATGGACCGATATATCGGATGGCGCTTCTATCCCCAGGCGGATCTGGCGTCCCTGCAAATCCAGAACAGTGACGCGGATCTCACTGCCGATTACAATGCTTTCGCCTGCTTTTCGCGTTAACACGAGCATAACGAATCTTCCCTGATTGAAACGGTCGCTCCCAGCGACCAGAATGCGCTAGGCTTCCTGAGTACTTGTTTCCAATATCGAATGTTTGGTGCTGTATCGCTCGTCGACCAAAATCATCTGCTTGGCCTGCATCGTCTCAGTATTGATGCAAATCGGCCCTTTGAGATTGACCGTTACTTGCCCCGGTTCGGAACTCAAGGTCACAATGCAATAGATTGCCAACTGCTCAATACGGCTAATCCCCAAGCCTTGCAAGTCCTCCTCGCCAATCTCCGGATCATATTCCGACCACAAAAGCATCGGATCGACGATGACAAATCCCAGACGTGGCTCGTCGACAGAGAGAAGACGCAAGAGAGGTAGCTCTTCCTCCAGTTCGACTAACCCGTAGTCGCGGTGACGCTCAAAACCAGGCAACCCCTGAGAGAAGTTCAGTACGTTTCCCCGATCAACTGTCACCTCGCCAAATTTGGCGTTTTGAAACGTTAGCTTATCCGATTCGCTCATCCTATAATCCCCTGTATGCACGGCGATCGTCGTTGTTATTAATTAACACTCGTCTCAAACCGGTGTGGGGAGGACACCCGGGGAGAAGTACAGCCTAAATAAAATCCATCAGCGACTGGGGTATGATCGAAGATCCAGAAGCCAAAGCCGCCTGGAAAACATCCTGTTCCTGACGCAAGTTCACAATAGTGGACGAAAGATCGACATCTTCATCTTCGGAGAGGATAGACGTCATCTCCACCGCGACCCGGTCGAGTACATTCTGGGTGATTTCCATGCGGTTGACCCTGGCACCAATCAAACCGCGAACCGATGAGATACGCTCATTTACGCTGGTTAGTTTGCCTAGCGTCCCACGCACGTCTTCGATCTTGTTTTCACGCAAAGCGTCGCGCAACTCGATCAGCACACCGAAGGGATTGGTTTGCTGGTCTTCGAACGCATCGCGCGTCTGCATCAAAGCATCACGTAGTTCAATACTTAAGGGCGGGTCCTGCTCTCCATCCAATGCGGCGTTCAATGCATCGATATCGATATCGCGATGATGATCCACTGCAGCTTCAAGTTGAGAACCGGTATCGAGGATTTGCTCAAACCGCGCCTGGTCATCGACCGTCAGATCAGTTGACAGCCTATCCAAGGGCAAGCGGATATGCCTGGGATCCTCAAAAATCTCGTTGCCCGGAACATTGACCTGCATGCGAACTCCGTCAATCACTTCGCGTTCAATGCTGCCACTGGCATCTCCCAACGGAGAGATCGCCACAACACGGCCATTTTCGTCGCGATCGGGCCTATAGGGTACATCAGCCTGAGTACCCGAGAATATATAGCGCCCACGATACCGCGCTTCACTCAAACCCACTGCGTGTTCTAGAAACTGATCCACCTGATCAGCAAGAGCACGGCGTTGAGTCGCATTATAAGTGCTCGTCGCACCCTGGACTGCCAAGCCGCGAACCTCGACGAAAAGTGTTCCCAACTCGTTTAGAGTCGCCTCACTCAGTTCCAACCATCCCATCCCATCGTCGATATTGTTCTGAAATTGTTCGATATTGCGCAACTCAGAGCGCAAAGCCAGCGAACGCTCAACACCAGCCGGATCATCGGAGAGTTTGTTGATTCGCGTACCGGAAGACAACTCGTTCTGAAACCGCACAATGCGTTCGTACGAACGATTTAAATTTGTCCGCAAAGTGCCAACGGCCATCCCTGTTGTGACCCGCATGGCGTCTATCTCCTACTCAGTTGCCCAAATATAGGGGCTTGAGAAAAATATGTCCATCAGTTAATCGAAGCTGCATTTTGTTCTAAATCTCATAGATTGACCGTTACTTCCAACAACTCGTCGATGATCGAGACCGTGCGCGCGGCTGCCTGGTAGGCCCGCTGAAAAAGAATTAATTGCGATGCCTCATCATTGAGCGACACGCCCTGCACGCTCTGCCGTCGGTTTTCGATCTGGGTGGAGAAAAGCCGATGATTTTCGGCCATGGTCTGGGCTCCGCTGCTCTGGGCACCAATCTCGCCAAGCATCCCGTGATAGAATCCCTCCATCGTCTGCGTCTCCTCGGCGAGGACCCGTTTATTGCGCAAAAAACTCAACGCCAGAGCTACGCCGTTATCACCGGGGTTGCCATCAGCAGAAACCGCGATATTGTTGAGATCATTCAGGATCGCGTCGTCGATGGCGAGATTACTAGCATTGGTTTTTTCAGGATCAAAAAAGTTGATCCCGCTACTTCCGTTCAAACCAAAGCCGTCCCGGTGCAGCACATTGACTTCTTCGACTAAACTCACCGTCATCGCATCTAAGTCGGTCAGAAGTTTCGGCACGATCTTGTCGCGCACCTCAAGCAAACCACGCAACCGGCCTTCGCTAATCGAAACTACCGTCCCATCGTCGTCAAATTGGATCTGACTAACCGGCATGCCCTCATTGACGATCTGCCGCATCCTAAGATGAACGACCCGATCCTCTTGCAGGAGGTTGTGGCCGGCTAACAAAATCGAAATTTGACCGTTGCTGTTTTCGAGAACTGAGATATCTACTTTACGCGATAGTTCATCGACGATAAGATCGCGCCGGTCCCGCAGGTCCGATGCGTCGCCGCCGTCAAAAGATGAGCGTGGAATCTCGCCATTGATCTCGGCCAGTTCCTCAAGCATCTCGTTGATCTCGGCGACTTCGACGCTCACATCCGCATCGATTTCGCTACGGGCATCGCGCAACTTGGAGTCGTATTGGTGCAGCGTAGTCGCCATAAAATCCGCCTCCTGACGCACAACAGCCCGGGCTGCACCGCTCTCGGGTACATTCGCCAGATCCTGCCAAGCGTTCCAAAAACGGCTGAACGAACCAGAGAGTCCCAATCCGGAAGATTGGTTGAAAATCGTCCCCGCCTCGCTAGACCCGGGACCAGCTGGCTCGTTGAATATCGCTTCTATACTGCCGAGTGCCCGCTCCTGAACTTCCCAGCGACCCAGAATCTGCTGCTGCACCCGCATCTGCGCATCGATTAAGCGGCTGCGCTGTCGGGTCACTTCTGCTAAGTCAGATCCAGTGCCAATATCGCCCTGGATACCGGAAACGGCATTTTCCAGCCGTACCTGCCGCCGGGAAAAACCCGGCGTATTGGCATTGGCGATATTGTGACCAGTCGCGTTGAGAGCCGCCTGCTGCGCCTGAAGGGCGCGCCGACCGACCTCGATGCCGTGACTAGCAGATGAAGTGAGAGCCATACTATTTTCCTCAGGCCGTCTGGTTCAATGCCGAACGCTCACCAGTGCCCCTTTTAGCCTTGCCGAACTGTCCGTAAACTCCGCGCTCGGTCTGCTGGCCTATAAGAATGTCGAGACAGCGCTCTGTATAGCGCAACGACTGACGAATAAGAAAAGCATTGTTATCACTGGTGACGCGAATCTGACGATTGAGCCCGATCAATTGCTCACGCATTTGCGCTAACTCTTCGCCATGCGGTCCTTCGAGGAACTCCACCAGGCGTCCCAGACTGACGTTCTCCAATTCTATATCCAGGCGCCCGGAGAGTTCGGCAACGAGTTGGATCCGCCGCGCTTCAAGCTGATGAGCATAAACAGCCAGTTCACGCTGATCGGCAACAGCCTGCTCGATACCCTCCAAATCATCCTCGACAATAACCCGTTGCTCTTCTTGCAGCGAGTTCAGCAATCGGTGGAAAGCACGAACTTCTTCGTTGATGACTTCAATTAGGTCAATTATCAAAGGATCATTCATTGCGATCACTCTTTTCATGGACCTTGACCAAGGCCGGAGGTGCAGGCCACGGGATTTTTTTAGTTGTGATATCCTCTTCGGTCTCTTCGAGCCCCAGACGAGCACTCAACTGCCCGTAAAGTATTTCGCTCAAACTACCCGGCCCAGTCTTGCCCGCAAGTTTTTTACTCCACTCCTCGTCCAACATACCTTCAAAAATCTTTTCTCCATTGCTCTTTTTGGTCAGGCTGGAATCGCCGATGGTCTTGCGCATTGCCGAAATCATCTGATGGATGAAGATCGCCTCGAATTCCTTGGCCGACTCCCTTAGTGCCTCGCGTTTTTCCTCAATGGTTTCCGCATCTCCGAACGAACGGAACTCTATCTGGTCCGGCAAACCCTTGAAATCCGTTACCCCGAACGATGTCGTTATTCCCACCAGATCATTCATCTTGCCAATCCCCTACTGAATAATCAATTCGGCTCTTAAAGCCCCAGCCGTCTTGAGCGCCTGTAAGATCGAAATCAGATCTCGGGGCGTAACCCCTAGGGCGTTGAGGTTGCGGACCAACTCCCGCACTGTGGGCATCGCTCCAACATCAAAAGAGCTGATGATCGGATGCAAGCGATCGGGCTCTTCCTCAACCTCCGCTCCTCCACCAAAGACATCCTGCCCTTCGTCTCCCGGAATCTTCAATTTTAGACTACCATGTGACATCGCCACCGCCGAAACCGAAACATGCTCGCCGATAACCACGGTACCCGTTCGCTCGTTAACCACTACCCTGGCCGGTAGATCGGGTACCACGACGACCTTTTCCAACTCGGCGATGAAATCGACCATTAGCTCTGGCTGGCTACGCACCTGGTCCAGCGCCACCACGACCGAACCCGGATCCATGGCCCGTGCCAGATCACCTTCGCCAAAATGCTCGCCAATAGCAAAAGCCATTCGCGAAGCCGTAGTCCAATCCTGATCGTATAACATCAACGTCACATCTTTTTCCAATTCTTCTAATCGAGCTATTTCCTCGGTGACGATGCCCCCGTTAGGCACTGCGCCAACTACCGTGTGGTTTTTTCGCATCGACCCGGCGGCTCCCCCACCAAGGTTGAACCCACCGATCGAGATCGGTCCTTGAGCCGTCGCATAGACGGTGCCATCGGGAGCAATCAGAGTCGACTGCAAGAGCGTACCGCCCTGCAGCGAAGAGGCATCGCCGATCGAGGCCACATGTATATCGATTCGACTTCCCTTGCGCTGATAAGGCGTCAGCAATGCAGTGACGCTAACACCAGCGACATTGCGCACCCGCACCTGTTCGGGACTGACCGCCACTTGCATCCGATGCATCATGTTGGCCATCATCTGAAAGGTGAATTCGGCCCGACGACCATCCCCGGTGCCCTCGAGACCGATCACTAGGCCAATGCCCGTGAGTTGGATATCCTGACCCATCTGCACCTTGGCCAGATCCTTGATCCTGACCGCCGGAACAGCTTGTACTTCCGCGAACATACCGCTGGTGATCAGTATGACCGCCACTAACAATACTCTTGATAAGCGTCCCGCCCACATAGCTCAAAAAATCCAGTTAATAAATCGAACGACCAAGCCCGGCCTCATCCCCTGAGTGATCGTTCCTTTGCCAGTATACTCGATCTGCAAATCAGCGATGCTCGAGGACAACACCGTATTATCGCGGCGAACCATAGCCAAACTGACCGAACCGTTGAGGTATATCGCCTCGTCCTCACCATTGATCTTCAAGGATCGCACGCCTTCTATTATGAGGTCGCCGTTGGGCTTTTTGCCGACGACGGTCACGGTCATCCGCGCAATCAATCTGGCACTCCGCGAGGTTGAGGCCTGACCCTGAAAGCCATTATTAATCTGGCTATCGATCCCGTGCAGCGGTATGAAGTCCAGTACATTGCCGTCGCCGGGAATGGTACTGCTAATCGACGTGTTATTGTTCTTTGCCGTATTCGTCGAAGTCTGATTTGTCGCGGTGGCGTTTTCCTGGATAATAACCGTTAAAGCATCGCCAATCTCGTTGGCCTTAGGATCGGAAAAAATCGACTCTGTCTGTGCCGAGACCACCGTTGCTACCAGGGCAACCGCCATTGTGGCCGCCTTTATAAAGACCCAAGACCATCCCCAATCTCTCCGCATTTGCTATAATCCAATCTGAATGGTATACGAGTCGAGGATCTGCCCATAGAGGATCTTGCCCGAGTCGCTATTCTTGACCCGAATCCGCTCACCGACGCCTCCGTCCTGCATCGCCAGACCCAATGCCGAAACGCTCACCCGGCTGGTACGAGCTATCAATTGGACTTTATCACCGCGACGCACGATGGGAATAGCCTCAATATGATTGCCGGTCAATACACTACCGACTGCCAAGCTCCTGCGGGTCTGCATACCCTGCAGCATCGCGGGATCACTAAAATAATCATGGCGCAGGGCAGTAATATCGCGTTCATCCAATTCGAACATTTCCTCCACCAGAGCCTCACCACGCTGCAGCATTCGACGAGCAATCAGCACCGACCGCATATGGCGGATATCCGCTGTGATACTCATCATCCGCTGCGTTTTTCCTTCGACATCAATTCCCACCCGCAAAACGGTTGGCCCACGCAATGGACGCGAAGATGCACGACGTACGCGAATCTGTGTTTCCCCCTCGGATTCCAACTCCACATCACCCTGCCAGCGGGTTTTGATCTCGATCCGCGTCCCTTCCTTGAGAGGACCACTGAGTTCCTTGTGGACGAAGGCCTCAACCGCCGCTACAATTTCTGTCTCCGCAACTAGGCCCTGGGCCAGAGCCGGTCCCTGGGGAACCATCAACGCGACAAAGATCCAAATTGCTTTATTCATCTTATGAGCTCACTATCGCTTTAAATTATTGGCGTTGGAGAGCATTTCCTCCGAGGTCTGTATGGCCCGGGAGTTAATTTCATAAGCTCGCTGGGCAACGATCATGCTGACCATTTCATCGACTACTTCCACATTCGACAATTCTAGAAAGCCCTGTGAGAGCTTGCCGAAACCCACCTCGTCGGGAGCTCCAATGATCGCCACACCCGATGCCTGAGTCTCCAGCATCAAATTGCGGCCAATGGTCTTGAGACCCGCCGGATTGATGAACCGGGCCAACTCCAACTGACCCACATCTTGAAAAGCCGCGTCACCTGGCAATTTGACCGCGACTTCACCATTCGACGAGATATTGATGTCGCTGGCATCCTGCGGCACGGTGATCTGCGGCTCAAGTGCATAGCCGTCTGAGGTAACAATGGTGCCATCCGAAGACATCTTCAGCGCCCCATCGCGGGTATACGAGGTGGTACCGTCAGGCAGGGTCACCTGCAAAAAACCGGTGCCATCAATCGAAACATCTAATGGATTCCCCGTGGGTACGATCGTTCCCTGAGAAAAGATCCGCTGGGTAGCCACCGGCCTGGTACCATAACCGACCTGTAATTCTACCGGGACCTGTGCGCCTTCCGCCTGTGTGGCGCCAGCCAAACGCAATTGCTGGTAGAGCAAATCCTGGAATTCCATCTTGCTCTTTTTATAGCCCGTGGTATTCACGTTGGCCAGGTTATTGGCAATATTATCGACGTTCATCTGCTGGGCGATCATCCCTGTCGCTGCGGTGTACAATGCCCTACTCATGCTTAAATCTCCCCTTTGTCTTAACCTACGCGACCTAGATCATTTACCGCCCGCTCCAAAGTGCCATCCTGAATCTGGATAGCCCGCTGCTCGGCTTCATAGGAACGGTAGGTGTCGATCATTTTAACCATTTCCAAAACCGGCTTGACATTGGACGACTCTAAAAATCCCTGTACGATTTCTGCCCCTTCTACCTCCACTTGCGGCGTGGCTGCATGGGGGATAAAAAGCCCTTCCTTGGACTTTCTAAGTGGTGGCTGATAAGGCGTCTGGGCCATTGCATTTCTATCATAAATTTCAGGAAAATCAACCACTTGCAATCTACCCACAACTGTATCTTCTCCCAGGTTTTCATCGCGGACGCGCACGATTCCAGCCCCGTCAATTATCGGCTCTTGGAAATCGTCGGGAATAATGATCGAATCTCCGCCCTGCCCTAGGACCGAATAACCCTGCGGGTTGACCAATGCCCCTTGATCGTTCTTGGAGAAGTTGCCGTTGCGGGTATACTGGACTCCCGATGGAGTCTGTACTGCAAAGAAACCTTTGCCATGTATCGCCAGATCGAAGACATCGCCCGTATGCCGCAACTCGGCCTGTTCGTAGTCGGTCCAGGCACCTTCGAAACGATTCAGACGCCAATCTGGATAATCACCAGAATGGCGTTTCATCGCCTCACGGACCTCGCGCATAAATAGGCTATCCTTCTTAAAACCAGGGACTTCAGAATTTGCCAGATTATTGGCTATGGTTTCGTGTTGGGTTGCCTTTGGCAACATGCCCGATCCGGAGATAAAAAGTCCCTCAATCATATTTGCTCTTTTTCTAAGTGGAAAAGCCCATTGCTCTCCATCAGTTCAGCAAGCTATGTGCCACGCGGACCAATAATAGATATAATACCTATATATGACTGTTTATTATTGCTTTAAAGACATCATTGCCCCAATCCTATCGCTGGGAAAGACCGGAAAAAAATTCCGTGCACACCAAGCTGAGCATCAAACTGGTAGGCCAGAGTTAATTTTTGTATATTTAGGCCTGCTTTTCCCCTTTCGAAGGAGAACCTATGCGCTTCTTACCGCGTCTTATTCTCATCGCTCTATGTCCCGCGCTTGCGAGTTCCGATCCACTGCCGACCAACGATGGCCCCGTCTCCTACTACGCGGTAGAACGAGCTGATGAATCATTAGTGATCGATGGAAAACTAGATGAATTTTCCTGGGAAAAGTCCATTCAAATCAACAACTTAGAACGAATGTTAAATGAGTACGATCAGGTTCTCTTTCCCACCCGGGCAAAGATGCTCTGGGACCGTGAATATTTTTACTTTGCCTTTGTCTGCCAGGATGCGGATATGTGGGCGATATACGAGAATGAAGACGATCATTTGTGGGAAGAGGAAGTCGTAGAAATTTTTATCGACCCCGATGGCGACGGCAAAAACTATCTGGAATTGGAGGTCAATCCACACAATCAGATAGTCGACCTGCTCATCTACAGCGTTGCACCCGAATGGCATTCATCGATAGACTGGGATATCGCGGGCCTCAAAACAGCAGTCCAAGCCCATGGCACTGTTGACGATTCGCTTGCACAAGACCAGGGCTGGACCGCGGAAATCGCCATTCCCTGGGCGGCGATCGCCGATAGCGTAACCGGGGGCACCAGACCCGTGCCCGGCGATATATGGCGCCTCAATCTCTACCGCATCGAGCGCAAAGGCGGACGCAACTTAAAAAGCCAGATCGATGCCCTCCAGACCCAGGCCGCTCCGATTCGCGCCCAACTCGATAGCCTGAGCAACGAATCCCAGGACGAAAGCCTGCTCGATGCTCCAAGCCGTCAAGCACTAGACGCACTGAGTCAACGACTAGAACAGATAGACGATGCCCTGGCTCCTCTTCAGGCACACTACCGCCAAGAGACAGAATTTACCGCCTGGAACGAGACCTATACGCGTGGCTTCCATCATCCCGACCGCTTTGGGGCGGTCCAATTTGTACACTGAGCGATGAACAAACTCTCAACTCTCTGCACCCTACTGGTCCTTGCGACCACAACCAACGCCGACGACGCAGGCATGGTCCCGATCGATGAGACCTTTTTCATCGATATCTACGAATTTCCCAACCAGCACGGAAGCCTGCCTAAAGTCGACGTAACCTGGCGCCAGGCGGAAACGCTCTGCGCAGAGCAGGGCAAACGATTATGCACCGAACAGGAATGGCAAAAAGCCTGTACCGGGCCACAGAACTACACCTATTCCTATGGCAAAAAATTCGAATCTAAGCGCTGCAACACACCTTTCGACAAAGATGGTTTATGGCAGCGCGGCCCAGGCCTCGCGCCCAGTGGCAGTTTCGAAAAGTGCGCGAATGAATACGGAGTCCACGACATGATCGGCAACGCCTGGGAGTGGACTGCTTCCTGGTATTCGCGTCCCAAACTCTGGCGAGTAGTACGCGGGGGCTCTTTTTTCCACAGCGCCAACCTGGCCAGAGCCGATACCCGATACGGGCTCTACCTGGATCCGGAGTATCATCTCGACCTGGTGGGCTTTCGCTGTTGTCGCTCCATTCTAACGAGTAAAACCAGCAAATAGGTGGTCCGTTCTTTGCTTCACCTCCTAGATGGAATCGCAGGCCAAAGAGACTATCTCTCTATTTTCAAAACACTTGGCCTGCCGCACTATCTATCGTATCTGAGAGGTGATATCACAACAAGTGCCTACGGCTACGGCAAATTTTGCCATGAACCCCAAATCGTTCCTCTTGCTCTGCGGGGGTATGACCCTATCCTTCGGGCTTATCCTGGCCTTTGTACTAATGGCGGTGGGTACCAAGTCTAAACGCCCCATCCACCACAAAGGCGCGAAAACCCGAATCCAACAAGAGTCCGCTCCACACCAGGCGCGCCCAAACCAATCAAGGCTCAGGCCAAAGAGGAATTCGGCCCGCCCCACCGAAGCTATCCCTGCTCGCTCTCCCTCCAATCTGGCAAAGGCGCCGACACCAACCATCGAAAGCGAAACACTGCCGCCGACAGCCGCGACCAAGGCGACGACCGCAGCCCCGGTCCCCCTCAAGCCCAACCAGAAAACCATGCAGCAACTCAGCACCCTCAAAAACGAGCTCCACCGCGAACTCCAAGCTCTCAAAAAAGACCGCAGCTCCATGCTTGGAGAATTGGCAAAATCGCTGATTGCTCTACCGCCAAAAGAGATCGCGCTGAAACTCTCGATCCTCGATGATCAAAGCGTCACGACCGTTCTGCGCCAGTTTCCCACCGAATTGCGGAATCAGGTGCTCGACCGCATCGATTCCAAACGCGCTAAAAAGATCAATCGCCGCCTCAAATAAATCTCTTCAATTGACAAATCCTCTCTGACGACCCTTTTTTTCTCTTTCAATTACAGCGAAGAAAAGCGATGGCTATTCTCAAAGTATCCCGACTGGGTCACCCTGTATTGCGTCAACGCGCGCACGAAGTACCGCAAGAAGAGATCTCAAGCCCCCAAGTACAGCTCCTGGTCACAAATATGATCGATACCATGGTCGATTACGAGGGAATCGGCTTGGCTGCACCCCAGGTATTCGAACCTCTGCGTTTGATCGTCCTGGGTATTCCAGATGCTGACCCCCAGGACGAAGAGGCCATTCCATTAACCGTACTCTTCAACCCTGAATTTACCGCGATGTCCGAAAAGCGCGTCGATGGGTGGGAAGGCTGTTTGAGTATCCCCGAATTGCGGGGCGTCGTTCCACGCTCGGCCGAGGTCGTAGTAAAAGGATTGGACCGCGACGGCCAGACTCTAGAATTTGAAGCCAGAGGTTTCTTTGCCTGTGTCCTCCAGCACGAAATAGACCACCTCAACGGAGTGATCTTCCTCGACCGCATGGAGGATCTTCGGACCCTGACTTTCCTGGAGGAATACCAGCGCTACTGGCACGATACCGAGAACTAGGTCGATCGCTTTGTCGCGATATGAAACCGAGTACCCAAGCCCCGACGAAACCACCACAACGGTCGATACATAAAGCGGCAATAGAACAAAATTACGCTGGACACAAGCTAATCGAGCAAGATTCAACTCTATCCAAACGAAAACAGCCAAGAGGACAACTCAGCTTAACTCATCGTAAATCCGCTCTAGAACCTCGACCTGCCTCACCGCGCTATAATTATCTTCGACATGTCTCCGACCCACCCGGCCCATCACTTCCCAAGAATCTGGCGCGTCGACCAAAGAGGTGATCCGCTCGGCCAGACCTTCTATATCTCGCTCCGGCGCCAAAAGACCGCTCTGACCATCGAGCACGTATTCGGGGATATCCCCATGCACCGTCCCCACCACTGGCATTCCCGAAGCCTGAGCATCGAGCAAAATCACCGGAGCGCCACCCTCGCCATCGCCGTTCGCTGCTCTAACGCTGGTCTGTAGCAGAATATCGTGACGAGGCAACTCCGCGACAACTTCCGCGTAGGGCAAGATCCCTCGAAATGTCGTACACGGCCGCAAGCCCAATTCGTCTACCAGTGCCTCGATTTGCGGCCGATCCTCTCCGTCGCCAATTAGAGTCAACGCACACCGGAAAGGCTTCCGTTTAAGGGCCAATGCCAATGCTTTCAGCGCATAGGGAATACCCTTTTTCTCTTTAAATCCGGCGCAGATGAGTAAGCGCACCGACTCGCCCTCTACGCGCGGCACAAACTCGATCCGATCGAGATCTACGCCCAACCGCCAAACTCGGACCTTATCTGGCGGACAGCCGATATCGACCAGAGTCTGTGCCATCGCTCCACCTTCGGCCAGAAAAAGCTCACCGCGGGCAAAAAGTCTCAGATAACGTTTGCGCCATTGCGGATAGCGAGGATATTCCGTTGCATCCGCCCCGTAGAAGGTCGTAAGGAGCGGCAAACCTGCTGCCTGCCCAACACGAAGCAACCGGGCAGCCTCGTAGCCAAAATGGGCATGGAGCAAAACGGCATTTTCAGTGCGGAGGATCTCGCAGTAGAACAGGTACTCGTTGGCCATCCTGCGCCAGAGCCGGTTGCAAAACTTCTTGGCCGGTGGAAATAACTCTGCCGAGTAAAGAGCTTCGACAGGGTATTGATCGAGATTGCGTGCACCCTGAGTCAGGACTACTGGCCGGTAGCGCTGAGTCCGGCAGATTTGTTCGTAGATCCAGGGACCCGCGGTCTGTAAATAGGGAGAAATGCAGTGGGCTACGGTCTTCATCCCTGCAATTGAACGTAATCGGGTAGCGGAAAGTCGCACTCAACCTCCCAGAGGAAAAGATGCGCATTGTCCTCGACAGGAGCGAGTACCCGGTTGAGAAAATCGAGGCAGGGCTTGTTTTTTTTCGTCGGCAAGTACTCGGCGCGGAGTTCGTGCCAGTTCAGCGCACGAGCCCGCTGAACTGCATAGTAGATCAGGGCCTCCTCCACCCCCCGCCCCATAACCCGACAACTCAGTACGAAGTCGACAACCCGTCCTCCACCAGTCTCCGCCTCCAGACCGAGGAGACCAGTCAAACCCGAATCGCCGAAACGATCCTCAACGCGAAAAACCCATGCCTCAGAATCCGCCTGCTCGAACCACTCCCCCCATTCTCTCTCATTCAAACGCCGGGTGCTGAGATTCATCTGGTTCGTCTTGTTCAAAAGCTGAACTGCCCGTTTCAGATTAACTCCCTTCGCTTGCTCGACCGAAACCTTCAAATCGAGTGTATGCAACCAATCAACGAGCGACCCGACCTCATGCTGATCTCTGCGCCGCGCCTCTTCTTCGGTGTACATCCGGTGCCGCTCACTGTCTTCCCAAGTCATACTCGGCGTATCGAAAACGTGCATGGCCTCCAGGGTTGCGGCATAATTGGAGGGATCTGCAGGCCACTCAGGGACCAAAACCTCGGGCAGAGCTTCGTGCACTCGAGCGCGTTCAGCTGGATTGTCATCAATGAAAACCACGTCCTCTAAACCCAGGTTGAGTTCAGCCACCAGGCTCGCGACATGATTGGCCTTGTCTCCCCAATCAATCCGCCAACCGGCGAAATCAGTCTGTTCAAGCACCATCTCCGGATGGCCGTTTATCGC
Source organism: uncultured Gemmatimonadaceae bacterium (assembly GCA_964520345.1). Classification (GTDB taxonomy): domain Bacteria; phylum Latescibacterota; class UBA2968; order UBA8231; family UBA8231. The sequence goes on from CAZFMY010000018.1 coordinate 32,998, forward strand.
AGCGAGCGCCACTCGCTCCTCGTTTTTGCTGACAATTCCCAAGAGTACGCCGCGGCGCACCAGTTTCTTGAGAGCGTGTTGAAAATCGACAAATGCCTCGCCGATCCTGTCGTGGCCCCCCAGTACTAGCTCATCGATTCCCACCTCGCCGACAACCCCTCCCCAGAGCGTATCGTCCAAATCGACTATCACGAGTTTCTTGGTACGTCCATCGATTCCTCTGAACGCAGCTTTTAAATCTGGAACCGCGGCTTTGAAGACCTCATTGCCAAAGGCAATCTTACCCAGATACCAAAGTTTTGGATCAAAAGCTCTAGCCCCCGCCTTTGCGCACCACTTCTGCGCGTCGAGAACAAAAACCTGAGAATCGCCCTCCAGCGCTCTCACCAGACGCGCGTTCATCGCCATCAGGGCGTGGGCAACTCCACCGGGCTTGAAGTCGGCCATGCCCAGACCACGTTGATGCGTCGGCACGACCCAGGTCGGCGCGCAGAGCAAGCGGACACGCGACCCCGCTGCTGCGAGGAGCGCGGTATAGTGGTCTACTTCCCTTTCCAACTCTCCGATTTCTGCTGCCTGGCCGCGCAAGATCCCGGCAAAGGTCGGGCTCACTCCTTCGGGTCGGGTCCACACCACCACCCCCTGGCTCCCCTCGGCCCAGCACGGATGATCGGCCTCCGCGAGAATCGGCAAAACCTGATCATATGGCGCTTCGCGAACCTCGAGCGCAGGAGTAGCATCGTCATTGCGCAAAAAAGCCGCCAAATTGCCGCTATTAAAATCGCTTATCAGTAAGTACGTACTGTCAATCATCTAAAAACTTTCGCGGAAAGGGCAAGCAGTCGCTTAGAGGACCTCATCGATATAGGTCGCCAATGCCCCGGGGTTCTGAAAGGGACTCTCTTCGCGCGCCAAAAGCTCTTCATCAGCCAAGTTGATCCACTGGCCAAATTCCGTTTCAACCCGTCCCTCGAGATCGGCGATGAGATTGACGAATCCCAGCGAGTCGAGCGGCCCTCCCTGGCCAAAAAGCGGTGCTTGATCCCCTATACCCACCTGATCACCTGGTCCCCGTTGCTGATTGAGTTCGCCAATCGCAGCAATTACCAGTTCCAAGATCCGCTCACGCCTTGCCAATGCTTATCTCTCCTCCAATTTTTCTGCCACTCGGCTCAAGGTTCGCTCCCAGAAACTATCCCGATGAATCCCGCGCCAATAAATCGTCACCCCCCGTTCGGCCAACTCCCGCATCCGCTCGTACAACTGAGCGGCGTCTACCCGGTAAAAAGGCACCCCCTCGACCAGCAAGCGCCGACATGCACTTGTGCCGATATGCCGATCGAAATAATGCAGCATGCGGCGAAAACGCATCCGAGGATGCCCGATCTCCGTCTCGATTTCGTGCTCCGCTCCCTCCAGATCCCGCACGCGAGCCTGGCCCAATCCAAGGTGCCGTGTCTCCACCGGAAAGTGCTCACCGAGCAGATCCTCAACACAGTGTACCATGGTCAGCACATCGACATCGACGCCCAGGCCGACGACCACCCCACCACGCTGGACGACCTTGTAATAGGGGCTGAGTGGCCCAAAAGGGGCGGGGTCACAGTGGTGATCTGCAATCAGTTCGGCAGCCAGTGGTCCCAACGCGACCACCGAATGAGTCGGATGCAGGCTACGCAAAGCTCCTCGCTGCCGCCTCGCCAACTCGGGCACTATCCCCATCGGCGTCGTGCTCCGCCTGAGATCGAACACTTCACCCTTAGCCAACCAGGTCTCTGGACGCTCTGTCAATTGACTCGCGGGAAAGAGCAATGTCCCTTGCTCACCCACAATTTGGCGCAAGAGACCAAGCACCTTGAAGAAAGGAAAAGCCAGGTTGAGCCGGTCGATCGAACTGTGGACAAAAACAATATCCCCACAGCCAAGCCCAAGTTCGACCGTGAGAATCCGGCAGAACGCTGCCTCGCTAAGGACCAACCGACCTGCGCGTTGCCGATTCCGATAGGCCCGGAGACCCGACTTGCCCAAGCTGTACATTGAAGCGGGCAAGAGCCGGCGCAAGAGCCGCTTGATCATCCCCTCCTCTTCCGAAAGTAGTGCGCAATACTCGACATCGTTTATAATATACTACATATAGCGTTAACTGTAACCGAACTCATATCACCTCCATCGATCATCATCTCCTTGAAAAAACTCTTCGTTAGTATCTACGAAACGCTGAAACTCTGCAGCCACCCGAGCCACTGGTATGCCATCCGACGCGACCGGAACGGCATCAACCCCCAGACTCTCAGCGATGAAGAACACCTTACCGCGGCACTCAACTGGCTCTGCCGGGCCCAGGACGTCGTTGCAGGCGGAGTTTCGGGCGGATATTTCTTCAAACGCGGGTGGATGCCCCCCTATCCAGAAACTACCGGGTATATCATCCCGACCCTGCTCGCTGCCGGCTACCACGACCGCGCTTTGGCCCTGGGCCAATGGGAGCTTGAAGTGCAGCTACCGACAGGAGGGGTCCGCGGCGGCATTGGCCTCAACAACTACCCCATCGTCTTCAACACCGGGCAGGTAATTCTCGGCTGGACTGCGCTCTTCCGCGCAACCAGCGAGCAACGCTTCCTCGACGCGGCTCAACGCGCCGCAGACTGGCTCCTCACCATCCAGGATTCGGACGGCAAATGGAGCCGACACACCTATCTGAATGCCCCGCGCGCGTACCACTCCCGAGTCGCCTGGCCTCTTTTGAGCGTTTATGCGCTAACCGGTGAGGAACCTTACCGGACAGCAGCCGAACGCTTCCTCCACTGGCTGCAAACCCAACGCAGACCGGATGGCGGCTTCAACCACATGGCCCTCGAACCTGGACAAGTACCCATTACCCATACCATCGCCTATACGCTGCGCGGCCTCCTCGAATGCGGTCTGGCGCTGGGCGAGCCATGGCGGCAGACTCTGGGTGACCTCGTCGCTGCCGATGCCTGCTCTTTGCTCAAAGCCCAGTCGACCCAATTGCATCCTCCCCCAGCCCGATTCCCCGCCGCGCTGAACGAGGATTGGTCTGCCCAGTCAACCCATTCATGTCTACCCGGCAACGCTCAATTGGCAATCGTTATGCTCAAACTGTACGACCTAGGCTATAGCATTGAACTAGCGCGTGCCGCTCTGGCACTTATTGAGCAAGTCAAGGCGGCCCAACTCCTTATCCATCGCCACCCCGAACTGCATGGAGGCGTCCCTGCCTCCATGCCCATCTGGGGCCCATACGTGCCCTACGCATTGCCAAATTGGGCTGCCAAATTCCTGATTGATGCCCTCCACTTAAAGGTTTCACTCCCAGAGATCGATTCGCAATAAATATATTTCAGCCTTCCAAGACTTCGAAAAAGACATAATAAACAAAGGCTTATGGAAGATAATACAATACTTGACAATTGCTCGAGAGCCTCGTATAATTTTACCTTAATTTCCCCGAACCTAGTCAGACACTACAATGGATTCCCGCTTTCTACTCGAAAAAGGCACCGGCATCTTCACCGGAAACGAGCTCATCGTCAAGGGTGCCCTCGAAAACCAGATTGGCACGATCACCGGCTACCCAGGCTCTCCCCTAGCCGAACTCTTTGACACCCTCGACATCAATAAAGACCTCTTTAACCAACACGGCATCGTCGCTCAGATCGCCAACAACGAAGCCCTGGCCGCCGCCCGCCTCAATGGTTCGCAGATGGAGGGCATACGTGCGATCGCAGTGATGAAAAGTGTCGGCCTTCACGTGGCTGCCGACGGTTTAGCCCTTGGCAACATGGCCGGCGCTTCTCCGAGTGGAGGTGCGCTGGTCGTCGTCGGCGACGACACCTGGTCGGAAGGGACTCAGGTGCCGGCTGATTCGCGTTTCCTCTCACAACATCTCTATATGCCGGTCCTGGAACCAGCGACCTTTCAGGAGATCAAAGACTGGATCGGTTGTGGATTCGAACTCTCACGGCATTCGCGCCTTTATCTGACCTATATGGTCACCTCTAACCAGGCCGATGGCGGCGGAAGCGTCACCGTCTATCCCAACCATTTTCCCGCCCTCAACCGCAAACAGCGCACTACCCTCGATCCCAGCACCATCTCCTCCGACGACCGCGTCATAATTCCGCCCATCACGGCGATCAAAGAACGCGAAGTGATCCATCAACGCTACCCTCGCTTATGGCAGTTGTCGCGAGAAATGAAGATCGACCAGATCCTCTATCCCACCGACTCCACGGCAAAACCACTTGGATTTGTAAGCTCGGGCCTGTCATATACTTACCTGGAACATGCCCTGCATATCCTAGGCCTTAGCGGCCATTTCCCGATCCTCAAGCTAGGCATCACCTACCCGGTAGATCCCGAAATAATCCAGCGCTTTGCCGAGCATGCCCAAACCTTCTGCATCGTCGAGGAAAAGCGTCCCTTTATAGAACCCCAATTCGCAACCGAACTGAGCCGGAGAAAAGACCTCGGCGTGAATCTTTGGGGCAAAGTCTTTCCCGGTGGAGAACCGGGATTTTCCGACGTCCAGGGCCTGGATCCCTCACTGGTCATCCAGGCCCTAGCCCGGCTCTTCGCCGCCCTGGACACAGATTTACCCATTGACGATCAGAAACTCCAGGCCGAACTAGCCTCCCTGACCCTAGAATCCTCCACCATCACCGTCCCGGCGCGCACTCCCTCTTTCTGCCCTGGATGCCCGCATCGTGACTCGGCCAGCGTACTCAAGAAAACTACCGCCGACCTCGCCGACCCACCAGCGGGGCAAGATCCACTCGAACTCGTCTTTCACGGCGATATCGGCTGTTATTCGATGCTCAAATACGCACCGTTTTCCGAATTGATGCACAATCTCTCCGGCATGGGTTTAGGCGGTGGGACCGGCGCCGGGATCGACCCCTTCATCGACAACAAACAGCTGGTCTTTATGGGGGACTCGACCTTTTTCCACACCGGCATGATCGCCATATCTGATTCGGTCAAGAACGATCAGGATATCACCTACATTATCCTCGACAACAAAACCACCGCCATGACTGGGCACCAGCCAACCCCAGGCGCAAGCCTCGATATCCTGGGACAACCAACCTTCGCTCAGGATATCGAAAAGATTGTCCGTGGTCTGGCTGGCGACTCGTCTATATTTATCGCCCGTATGAACCCGGCTGTCCGCCAGGAATACGCCGACTTAGTTCGGGAAACCCTGTCCCGCGACGGGGTCAAAATCATCATCGCCGACAAGGAATGTGGTATCACCTATCACCGCCGCCAACGGGCTCAAAAAAGCGCACTGGCGAAAGAACGTGGTTTCTTGCCGGTCGAAAACCACATCAACATCGACGAAGATGTCTGCGAGTTCTGCCTCGAGTGTACCCAGGCTACGGGCTGCAGCGGTCTGACCGTGAATCCCAAGACCTCGTACGGATCTAAAGTCGCGATCGACCTCTCCTCCTGTGTCAGCGACGGAGCCTGCACCCGGGTCGAAGTCGGGGATGGAGACAAAACCTGCCCCTCGTTTGAAGAAATCACGATCTATCGCCAGACAGCTCCCACTACCAAATTGCCCCCCATTGAAGTCGGCGAGCTGCCCGAACCCGAATTCCGCCCCCTGCAGGACTTGTGGTACACCTATATCGCCGGAGTCGGCGGCATGGGAATCAATGTCATCGCCTCGGTCCTGGCCCAGGCCGGAGTACGCCAAGGCTATGAGGTAAAACTCACCAATAAGAAAGGCCTGGCCATCCGCAATGGCTCTGTCTACTCCCATTTGAGCTATGCCCCACAGGGGACCACCGTATCTCCATTGATTCCCTCTGGCAAAGCCGATTTGCTCCTGGGCCTGGACATCCTCGAGGCAGCTCGAGGTATAGAGCCTCAAGGCCGCTATCGCATCGCACACCCCGAACGAACCACGGCCATAGTCAATACGGCTAAAACCCCCACCATCGACACCCTGATCGGCCGGGACGATTTCTCTACTGAGGCTCAAGCCGACCTGATCCGCACCCATACCCGCAACGATACCTACTTCGGCGCGGATCTCTTCCACATCTGCGAGCACTACCTGGGCAACAAACTCTACGCCAATATTATGATGCTGGGCGTGGCCTTCCAACGCGGTCTCCTATCTCTGGATCTGGAGAACTTGCGCTGGGCGATTGGTAAAGCACTGCACCGCGACATAGAAACCAATATGCAAGCCTTCGATATGGGGCGACGCCTGGCCCTGGACCCCAACTACTTCCCCATCGAGGAAAAACCGCTGAGTTTCGAAGAACTGGTCGCCGACAAAGTCGCTCTGCTCACCCGAACCCGGGGGAAACGCATTGCCGAAGGCTACCACAACCGCATCACCCAAACGCCCCTCGCAACCGATGCCGAAACCCGACGTCACTTCGCATTGCGCGTCTACGATCTGATCCAATACGAAGATCTGGCCTATGCCGACCGCTATATCCGTCAAGTGCTTGCCATTCAAGAGAAAGATACGCCCGAACACGACTTTCAGGTGACGCGAACAGCGATTTATCAATTGGCCAAAGTCTTGGCGATCAAAGACGAGATCTATGTCGCTTATCTCCTGACCTGCGAAGAGAAATATCGCCGCGACCACCGTCGCTACAATATCGACCCTGCGCGCGGGGACCGAATCCGCTACCGCCACTTTAACAGACCGCATTTCCGCTTTTTGGGTCGCGACTTTCGCCCCGATCTCAAACTGGGCGATTTACCGCTGAGACTAATGGCCCGGATGAAATTTCTGCGCCACTTGTTCTCCTCGTGGTGGCATCGCGAAGAACGCGAATTTGCCACCTGGTACGAAGACCTGATGACTCAGTTTTCCTTCCACTCCGACGAAGAATATCGAACCTGGGTCCAGATATTTTCTCTCCCCGAGAAGGTTCGTGGCTACCGCAATGTCAGAACTCCCAAAATGATAGCTGCTCAAGAACGGGCCACAGAGCTCTTGGAAGGGCGAGCAACAAAGCCAGACCCAGCGCTTTTACAGATAGGTAAACCCTCAGCAATCTCCACCAAAATCGGTTTGCCGGAGCGTTGACTAAAGACCATATTAAGATCTTATGATCCGACCCTATCAACCCACAGATCTGGATACTCTCAAGCATATTACGGCCATCTGTTTCGTTGCAGTATCCATCGACCGCAATATCGAAGAGCGCTTTGGACCAATCGGCGGACATGACTGGCAATTTCGCAAATTGCGCCATATCGACGACGATGTAGCTGCAGAAAAATCACTAGGCGTCTTCGTCTGGGAGGAAGCAGGTGAAGTCGTAGGCTATATCACCACTCGCATCGACCACCATAGCAAAATAGGCGGGATCCCCAATATAGCGGTGCTGCCCCAGGCTCAGGGCCGTGGGATCGGTCGCAAACTCCTCGAGCACGGACTAGACTATTTGCGCTCGGCAGGCATGGAATGCGCCCGGATCGAGACCCTGGCCCAAAACGCCATCGGCTCCCACCTCTATCCGGCTCTCGGTTTCGAGGAAGTCGCCCACCAGATCCACTACTGCAAGCGCCTATAGGAGAGCTATGAATTCCAAAGAAGTAGCCGGATGCCGCGCCGCCGAATTCGTTGAAGAGGGGATGGTCGTTGGCCTAGGCACCGGATCAACGGCCGAATTTGCCATCCGCGCCATCGGCCAACGCGTCGGAGCAGGCTTGGCCATCTCGGCGATTCCCACCTCAGAGGCCTCAGCGGCTCTGGCCCGAGAGTTGAATATCGATCTGACTACACTAGAGGCCAATCCGCACGTCGATTTAACGATCGATGGCGCAGACGAGGTCGATCCCGATCTCAACCTGGTCAAAGGCCTGGGCGGCGCTCTGCTACGCGAGAAAATCGTCGCTGCCGCTACTGCACATCAGATCATTATCATCGATCCCTCCAAGCAGGTCGATAAATTGGGTACCCAGGCCCCACTGCCTATTGAGGTGGTACCTTTTTCGAAATCACTGGTCGCACGGCGTCTCGCGGAGCAGGAGTTGAATCCCGCCTTGCGCATGGTTGCCCCAGACCAACCCTTCATCACCGACAACGGAAATTTTATCATCGATTGCAGCTTCCCATCGGGGATCGCCGATGCCGGTGGGACCGATAACTGGCTTAACTCGATACCCGGCGTCGTCGAAAATGGGCTCTTCGTCGGCATGACCCATCTCGTGGTCGTCGGCAACGACGATGGCTCTTCCCAATTAATCGAAAGAACCTGAGACTCTTCCATGCCCAATTCCACTCTCAAACCCCGCAAGACTCTTGAAAATTCATCGGCATCGCGTCGCACCTTCTTACAAAAAGCTCCACTCCTTGCAACCGGAGTTCTGGCTGCATGTGGCCAGGCCCAACAACAAACCGCACCGGGCATACAGACCCAGGAACATTTCAAGTGGAAGATGGTCACCACCTGGCCGAAAAACTTCCCCGCTCTCGGTACGGGCGCAAACCGTCTCGCCCAGAGCATCACCTCGATGTCGGGCGGCCGCCTCGAGATTAAGGTCTACGGTGCGGGCGAGTTAGTCCCGGCCGGTGGAGTTTTCGACGCCGTCTCTGGCGGTAGCGCAGAAATGGGGCACGGAGCCGCCTACTACTGGAAAGGCAAACACGAGGCAACACAGTTCTTCTCCGCGGTACCCTTTGGTCTCAACGCTGCCGAAATCAACGGTTGGCTGCGTTACGGGGGGGGCCAAGAACTCTGGGACGAACTCTATGCCCGATTCGATTTGAGAGCCTTTCCAGTAGGAAATACCGGCGTGCAAATGGGAGGATGGTTCAACAGAGAAATCAATGAACTCGCCGATTTCTCCGGACTGGTCATGCGGATGCCAGGCCTGGGCGGCGAAGTCCTGCGCCGCCTCGATGCCACTGTCAAAGCCCTTCCCGGCGGTGAGATTTTTCAGGCTTTAAAAACTGGCGCCATAGACGCGACCGAATGGGTCGGCCCCTACAACGACCTGGCTTTCGGACTGCATCAGGCCGCCAAATACTACTACTGGCCAGGCTGGCACGAACCAGGCACTGCTCTAGAATGCATGGTCAGCAACAAAGCCTGGGCTGGCCTGCCCGCCGATCTGCAGGCCATTGTCGCCCATGCCTGCCAGGCAGCCAATGAGGATATGCTCAGCGAATTCACCGCCCGTAACAACGATGCCCTGCAAACCCTGGTTCAGAAGCATGGAGTCCAACTGCGTCGTTTTTCCAATCCGCTTCTTACACAGATTGGCAAGATCGCTGCCGAAGTCGTCGCCGAAATCGCTGCCAAAGATCCCTTCTCTAACAAGGTCTACACCTCGTTCGCCGCTTTTCGCAAAGAGTCGGTTCCCTATACGCAGATCACTGAAGAGGCGTATGCTCAGGCCCGTGCACTGACCTTCGGCTGAAACCGACGATGGAACGCCTCAACCGCTTCGTCGGCCGAACTATCCCCTGGCTAACACTGGGTATGGTGCTGGTCACCTTCGCTATCGTGATCCTGCGCTATTTCTTCGGACGTGGCTGGGTCTGGATGCAGGAAATAGTGCTTTATATGCACGCCCTCACCTTCCTCCTCGCCGCAGGCTACACCCTTTCTCGAGATGCCCACGTCCGCGTCGATATCATCTACCGACCACTGAATACGCGACGCAGAGCCCTGGTGAATCTCTTCGGCAGCCTGCTCCTGCTGATCCCCTGCTCTCTGGTCTTATGCTACCATTCACTGCCCTTTGTCTTCAACTCCTGGGCGGTCTTCGAAGGCTCCAAAGACGGCGGCGGTCTGGAGGCGGTCTTCCTGCTCAAAACCGCCATCCCTCTCTGTTTTATCTTACTCTTGATCCAAGCCGGTTCGATTATCCACCAGAGTACTAAGATACTCAAAGCCTCATGAGCGAAGTTCTACCCCTGGCAATCTTTATTTGCACTTTCGCGGTACTGCTCTCCGGTTACCCGGTCGCCTTCTGTCTGGCCGGAACCGCACTGGCCTTCGCAGGACTCGGCCTGATCACCGGCCATTTCGATGCGGCCTTCTTCTCGGCCCTCCCCGTGCGCGTCTATGGCATCATGACCAACGAGACCTTAGTCGCGGTGCCGCTCTTCGTTTTTATGGGGGTCGTGCTCGAACGATCCAAAATCGCGGAAGATCTGCTCGAGACCATGGCTCTACTCTGTGGGGGCTTGCGCGGGGGTCTGGGAATTTCGGTTTGCATCGTCGGCGGCCTTTTGGCCGCCTCTACTGGGATCGTCGGTGCTACCGTCGTCACCATGGGACTGATCTCGCTACCAGCTATGCTAAAAAGGTCCTATGCACCCCCAGTCGCTACTGGTATCATCTGCGCATCAGGCACCCTTGGCCAAATCATCCCTCCCAGTATCGTGCTGATCATTCTCGGCGACGTCGTCTCCTCTGCCCACCAGCAAGCCCAACTCGGATTGGGCAACTTTTCCCCAACCACGGTTTCGGTCGGCAATCTCTTTTTAGGGGCGCTCCTACCAGGTCTGGCTCTGATTGGTCTTTATGCCATTTATATCATCTCTGTGGGTATCTTTCGTCCCACTGCCGTTCCCGCCATACCCGCTAAAGAGCGCGAGAAAATCCTAAGCGTTCCCTTCCTACGCAGACTCGGCTCAGCCCTGGCACCCCCACTTTTGCTTATTTTCGGCGTCCTCGGTTCGATTCTTTTCGGAGTCGCAACCCCGACTGAGGCCGCTTCAGTTGGCGCCATGGGCTCAATGCTGCTAGCGCTGGCCAAAAGGCAATTCGATCTCAGGGCGCTCAAAGAAGTCATGCGAACCACAACCGAGATCAACGCCATGGTCTTCACCATCCTTATTGGCGCTTCGGTTTTCTCACTGGTTTTTCGCGGTTATGGTGGAGATGAAGTCGTCGAACATTTTCTGGCCGATATGACCGGCGGCGTGGCAGGTTCTTTTGCCCTGGTGATGGCGGTAATCTTTCTGCTCGGATTCTTCCTCGACTTTTTCGAAATCATCTTCGTGGTCGTCCCTATCGTTGGCCCAGTACTGCTCAAGATGGGGCTAGACCCGGTTTGGCTGGGGGTAATGATTGCGCTGAACCTGCAAACCTCATTCCTGACGCCGCCCTTTGGTTTTTCGCTCTTCTACTTGCGGGGCGTTGCACCACCGGAGATTAGTACGCCGCAGATCTACCGCGGCGTCACCCCCTTTATAGCGATCCAGTTGTTGTTACTGGTGGCATTGTGGTTCGCACCGGAAATGGCTACCGAGTTGCCAAAGCGAATATTGGGCCCCTGAGCATTAGGTGACCAGTTGCATAATCGGATCAGCCCCCCCTATCCTACCTCCTGCACAAACTCCATGTAACTATCCTCATTTGCAAACCGAAAAGCCAATATCTTATATTCTTAATTATAGCTTGTAATTACCTCAGCCAAGCAAACCACAGAATTTAGCAGCATCCTTCTCACTTTTTATTGGCCAGATTTCAACACCGACACATCTTCTGTTCATATGAGGAATAAGTTCATGTATATCCTACTTCACAAAATTCTTGACCTATTCTCGATTGCGAATTCTCAGAGCGTCTTATCTGCAAAACGCCTCTCCCAGACACTGCCAACCCAGCTGGTCATTCTTATTTGCTCGCTGCTTTGGCCGCTGCAAGCAGGAGCGCAAATTGATCAACGTCATATTCAATTCCTCTATTTCGGTCATGTAGAATATCGCTTTGAAAATAAGCCTACGGCCAATCATTCCTCTTTCTCTCTAGGAGAGCAAGACGTTTTCATTTTGGCCGAGATGGCACCCCAACTCTCTTTCCTCGGCGAAACGGTAATCAAACCCACAGGCCATTCAGCCACTGGTTTTTCTCCGAGTATTGAGCGAGCCCAGATTGGATACGACTATATCGACAATCACAGCATCATCATCGGCAAATTTCATACACCTGTGAATTATTGGAATGATGTTTACCACCACGGCAGGCTCTTTTTTCCCACCATCGGCCGACCGCTAGGTTTTTCTTCCATGCTCCCCATTCATACTCTGGGGCTGAATTTTCACGGACAAAACCTTGGCTCCTTGAGCTTTGGCTATGATCTGATGGTGGGCAATGGAATCTCGTCGAGCGATACTGGGCAGACAGGGACTTCAATGTCCCTATTGGCATCGGCGCATTGCAATCCAATCGAAGGATCGCGGTTGCAAATTTCATACTACCGAGACCACATAGATAACAACGAGCACGGAAAACATGTTGGGCATACCAGCACCAGCACCTACCGGAAAGACATAGACTTGAACCTATTCAGCTTCAGTCTTGCCTACTTCGGAAGTCGACTGGAGTTCTTGAACGAAACCAGTTACCAGCGCACCCATTCCGATTCCACGGGCTTGGCCCAAAGCTTTACAAGCTTTGTTTATCTCGGTTATAAACACACCGAGGTTTCAACATCCTACGCAATACTGGACTTGCTCGATATATCCGATAAAGATTTAGAAGCAAAGCAGGGACCCCCTAACAAAATCGGCGTAGGATTCAGGCGTGAATTCAGCCCCTATGCCAACCTCAAAGCCCAGTTAGTTCAAACTAGTGATATAGAGACCGAGCAAAAAGAGAGCCGCGCCCTTGAAATCCAACTATCCTACGGGTTTTGATCGCTATGCATAAAATCATTTCGGCGGTAATCCTGGTAATTCTCTTGCCCAATATAGTGCAGGGAGAGTCCGGTCCTGAAAAGTTCATTTTCATTGCCAACCTGACTCCGCAGCAAACAATTACCGTTGAATCCGTAAAAGATTTATTCCTTGGCAAGCGCAAACTCTGGCCAGATGGCAATGCGGTGAAAGTTGCGATTCCAGGTGAGAAATACCCCTTCGCAAAAGTTATAGCTCGTTCGATTTACAATACCTCAATCAATGGAATGAAGAAATTCTGGCTTTCCCTCGTATTCCAAGGACGAGTGAAATCACCAACCCTGCTCAAATCGGCAGAGGAGATTATCCAGTACGTTGCCGAACACCAAGGAGCGATAGGGGTAGTACCCGCTAAAACCAAAAATATTCCACCAGAGTTGATTCTGCGCATTAAGAAAAAATGAGTGGTCGTTTGAAAATCATCGATCTCAACAATATCACCATCAAGATATGGCTCCCCTATGCAGCCAGTATACTCATCGTCACTGCAGTCATGGGATTATACTATCCCTCACAGCAAGAGACGTTATTCAGGACCCACCAATTAGAGGCATTGAATCATTTGTCGATGACCGTCGCGCTCGGTGTCGAAATATCTCTCGACCTTGAGGATTTTGCGGGGTTAAACCGGTCCATAGAGTATATCGCAAAAGAAGAAAAATTCACCTTTGCTGCCATCATCGTCGAAAACCCGCAGCACGGGTTCGAGATCCTTGCTCGCTATCCAGAGAACGCCGAAGTGAAAAATGCACTTCAGCACGAATTGGACTACTTAATTGGAGAGCAATCTTTCACAACCTCTGATTCTCGCGGCAAAGTAATCGTTGCTATAGCCAAATCGACCTCTGACCAAACGATTTCCGAACTCAATCGCCCAATATACTACCTTCTGATCGGATCATTCTTAGCAACGATTCTTTTATCCCTGGTCTTCGCAAAACGAATCGCGAGACCGATTAACGAGGTCACCTCTAGTGCGCAAGCCCTGCAACGAGGAGATTACCAGACCGAGATCCGCATTGCGGAGGAAGAAGACGAGATTGGAGCTCTGCAGAATGCCCTGAGATTCCTTCGCGACAATTTGCACCAGCGTCAGATGGAAAACGACCATCTAACCGCCAATCTCGAATCCATAGTCACCCAGCGCACCGCCGAATTAAGCCAGACTCTCGCAGATCTCAACCGCGTCCAGGGCGTGGCCCTATTGGGAAACTTTATCTTCTTCAGAGATCGGCAGCTCTTTAAATTGTCTCCTGTTGCGCAGCAAATCACCGGCCAGGGCCAGGAACAAGTCAGCTATAAGGACTTCATTACCTTATTGAATAGAGGCGATGAAGAGATGTTGAGAACCTGCCTGACCCAAGGCTGTCCCGAGGGGCAGACATTCAAACGAGATCTTCAGCTGCGAAACGACAATCAAACAACCTGGGTTTCGATCACACTGGAGCGCCACCACGACAGCAATATCGTCCCAGGCATTATACAGGACATCAATGAGCGCAAATACTCAGAAAATGCACTGCGAACAAGCGAAACACGAAAGGCCGGCATCCTGCAATCGGCACTTGATTGCATCATTACAATAGATGATGCAGGGAACATAATTGAGTGGAACCCAGCAGCGGAGACGACCTTTGGCTATACGCATGCAGAGGTTATCGGAAAGCCCCTGGCGCCCTTTATCATCCCACCGGCAATGCGTGAGAACCACCGAAAAGGGCTCGAGCGTTATTTGAAAACCGAAAAGGGCTCGGTACTGAACAATCGAATCGAACTACCGGCAGTACGAGCCGATGGGTCTGAATTAGTCATCGAAATAGCCATCGTTCCGATCAAGACCGACGACTCGCTTCTATTTACAGCCTACTTACGAGATATAAGCGAACGCAAAGAGGCTGAGAAAGAGATCCAACGGCTGAACACAAATCTGGAAAAGCGCGTAGTCGAGCAGCAAGAAACCGCCGAAAAAATGCGCCAAATCGCCGAAGAGGCCGAAGCTGCGAACGACGCCAAAAGCACGTTCTTAGCCAACACAAGTCACGAGATCCGGACCCCAATAAACGCTATAATGGGTATGGCACAGGCCTTAAAAGGGGACAGTCTGTCCAACGGAGTTAATGAGCAGATCGACACGATCTTAGGCGCATCGGAATCGCTCTTGGAGATCATAAATGATCTCCTCGACCTCTCAAAGATCGAGTCCGGAAGCCTCGACCTGGAATCGGAGCCTTTCGATCCGGTCGAAGTTGTCAACAAGGTCCAGCAGACCCTGGCATCTAGCGCAACACCAAAGGATATCTCCTTTTCGGTTCGTACCGATTCGAACCTGCCCCGCTTGGTCAAAGGCGACGCCCTGCGCCTACGACAAGTCCTTTTAAACCTCACCTCAAACGCGATCAAGTTCACCGAAATCGGAAGCATTGAAATCAACGTGACCTCGCAAAGCGACGGTGAGGACATCATCCTAAATTACGCGATCCGCGACACGGGATCCGGCATACCCACAGACCGTTTAGAAGCCATTTTCGATCCCTTTACCCAGGTAGACAACACCATTACCCGTATTCATGGGGGAACCGGCCTGGGCCTCTCAATTTCCAAACGATTAGTGGAAATCATGGGAGGTTCCATAAGCGTCGAATCACAATTGGGCCAGGGCAGTACATTTCTCTTCGATGTACGCGTGTCACCAGTCGATACTGCCGAAGTCGAGATAGAGGACGAGCCCACAGTAACTACACTCTCCCGCGCGCTCAATATCCTGGTTGTTGAGGACAACAAATTCAACCGCCATGTCTGTCGCGCTCTACTGGGCAAAGAGCACCGCATAACCGAAGCAGCTAATGGTCTGGAAGCTCTGGAATTATTCCATGCAGAGCGAGATTTCGACGTGATTTTAATGGACGTCCAGATGCCGGAAATGGATGGACTATCGGCTACAACCGAGATCCGCCGCCTGGAGGAACAACTCGGTTGGCCGCGAACCCCGGTGGTCGCTCTTACCGCTAATGCCATGGATGCAGATAGACAGCGAGCTATGGACGCCGGCATGGACGACTTTATTGCCAAGCCGATCCGCAAGGAAATGCTCTTAACCGTCCTTGCCCGAATGGAAAAACGCTTAATCGATAGAGTCTAATAGGCTCTACGGGGACCTCAACCATCCGCCCCTACTCCAACACCGTGGATATAAACCAATTCTCCCCCATAATATCCCGTTACCAGAACCAGTGCACCGACTAGGATTCCGAGACCGATCCAGGCGTAGAGCAACCGGCCTTGTAAATTGCCCTTGAGATGAAGGGGCAAACGCCCAAGGACAATGCCTATCCCCAGTAATAAGGTCCAGGTAGCCAGGTCCTCGTGTGCCGAAACGGATACCGCTACCGGGCCATCCCAGTGATCAGCCGCCGCAAGATTACCACTGAGTACCGCTGCACAGGCTCCCACCGTACCCAGCAACATCAAGCCATAGGCCAGATGATGCCCATCGCGGCGGCGCAGCCACAGCGAGCCCAGATCGCAGAGCGGACTCAATGAGAGAAGGGCAATAGGGTAATGAACGATCAAAGGGTGCCAGTCCATCTTCGAAGAATAGGCTCTGATCGACTGGCGAGCAAGCGCAATTGACAGAGCCGATTAACCGCTATATCCTCTGAACGAAATCATTCTCTCCGGACCGAGGCCAACTCTATGCACACCGACCTTTTCCTGCACATCGAAAATACCCTTTTAATCGATACTCACGAACATCTGCGCAAAGAGCACGAGTGGGTCGAGGAGGGGCCAGATCTCTTACAAGACCTCTTCGGCAACTACGTACCTGCCGATCTGATCACCGCCGGAGCCAGCAGTGAAGACTTGAAAAAACTCACCGATGCCTCCGACCTCGATCTCGCCGGCCGCTTTGATCGGATCCGCCCGGCCTTCGCAGCGACCCGTTTCACCGGCTATGGCGAGGCAGTGCGAATCCTAGCCCATGAGGTCTATGGTATCACCGAATTCAGTAGAGAAGAATTGCAAAAAGCACAGCAAAAACTCGATACATGGCGCCAACCAGGCGGCCGCCATAAGCTGCTCAGCGAGGTTGGCAAACTCGACCACGTGCAGACTGACGACGCCTGCTGGCCCTGCCTGCCCGACGCAGCGGACATCGACTTCTTCCTCTACGATCTGTCCTGGGCCGGCTTCTGCAACGGTCAGATCGATGCGGAGGCCATCGAGCGAGAAACCAGCGTAGCCATCAACGACTTAGCCAGCCTCAAACAAGGTATGCAGACCCTCTTTGCCATCCATGGCCCCACCGCCATCGCCGTCAAAGCCCAGCACGCCTATCACCGCACCTTGCGCTGGGAAGAGCGTGAAGACGCCGACGCCGAACGGGTCTTGCTGCAAGTGCTCAAGGGCGAAGACCTCGACGAACCGAGCAGAGTGCTGCTGGGCGACTGGTGCTGGGCCCGCGGGGTCGAATTAGCGATCGAATACAATCTCCCCTTCAAGATCCATACCGGCTATTATGCCGGCAACGATCGCATGCCCGTCGACCGGATCAAAAGCGGCAACCTCTGCCCACTGCTGAACCGTTACCTCGACTGCCGCTTCGTACTCATGCATATCGCCTACCCCTACTCCAGCGAACTGATCGCCCTGGCCAAACACTACCGCAACGTCTACGCCGACCTCTGCTGGGCCTGGTCGATCGACCCCTACACTTCCTGCGACTTCGTCCGCCGGTTCATCCATGCCGCCCCGGCGACCAAACTCTTCGGATTTGGCGGTGATACCCACTGGCCAACCAGTTCCACCGCCTATGCGATCCAGGCGCGCCGCTGGCTCAACCGCGCATTACAGGGAGAGATTGACGACGGGCTGCTCAACGAAGGCGAAGCCATCGAATTGGCCACCCGCTTTATGCGTGTCAACCAGGAAGCCTGCTTCGACTTAGTCGGCACACGCCAGGCCCTGCACGCCCTATGATTTTGCAATTGCACTGCCCCACCTGCCGAATCGAGATCGACGACAGTGCCTACCGCTGTCCCGCCTGCAAGGGCCCGGTGGAGTGTACGCCCTCCCAAGCGCCGACCTTTCCCCGTCAGGCCATCGCCGGACGTCCCGCCGATATGTGGCGCTACAGCGAGGCATTGCCCTCCCTGCCCTCCCGCGTTTCGCTCGGCGAGCCGATGACCCCGCTGGTGCCATTCGAACAGGACGGTTATCAAACCCTGGCCAAGTGCGAATATCTGATGCCGACGGGTTCGTACAAAGACCGGGGAGCGGCCCTCTTAGCGAGCTATCTCCACTCCTCCGGAATCGACACTGCTGTCGAGGATTCCTCGGGGAACGCCGGAGCTGCACTCGCCGCCTACGCCGCACGAGCAGGTTTCCAACTCAAGGTCTTCTGCCCCGCCTCGGCTTCGGCCGGTAAACTGGCGCAAATACGGCTTTACGGCGCCGAACTCGTTCCCATTGAAGGCCCACGCCCACATGCCACCGAAGCCCTGCTTGCCTACGCGGCAGAGCATCGTATTCCCTATGCATCGCATCTTTGGCATCCGCTCTTTATCGAGGGGATCAAAACACTGGCATTCGAATTGGCCGAACAGGGCGACTGGCTAGCCCCCGACGCAATCCTTTGCCCGGTAGGAGCCGGCAGCATCCTCCTCGGTCTCTACCGGGGTTTTAGCGATCTGGTCGCGGCCGGGGCGGTCGCGAAGATGCCCCGGCTCGTCGCTGTGCAGGCGGCCCATATCTCACCCCTCCACCATGCGTTTCATGCCGGGGCCTCGACCGTCGCCCCAGTTCGAGACCCCAAACCCACTCTGGCCGAGGGTATCGCTCTACCTAAACCCGTTCGCGACCTCGAACTCCTCGAGGCTCTACACCAGAGCGGAGGCGATGTTATCGCCGTCTCCGAGGACGCAATAGAAAAAGGGATCAGAGAATTGGGGCATCGAGGATTTTGCGTCGAGCCGACTTCTGCGGTGATCTGGGAGGGCTTGCGGCAATACCGACAGAGAACCGATTTAGATCCTGCGCAATCCCGTATCGTTGTCGTGCTCTCAGGGCACGGACTCAAGGCCTGAAAATTACTCTGGGATCTTGGCCTAACCCAAACGCTTGGCGCGCTGCACGTGAATAGCGCGCTCTTCGGCCAGTTGCCTGAGCCGCAGCTTGAAAAGCGGCACTTCGGCAATCCACCCGAATTCCTCCTCAGCAAGGTGGAGAACGAGCGTACCGCGGCGAGCGAGAACCCGATAGATCTCTTCCTCACCAGTGGTAAAAAAGCCTTCGCCGTAAACTGGATAAGGCCCTGCTTCGATCGACTTGCCGTCGACCTCGGCGGTAAAAGCATCGACATCGTCGCTTATGAAGAGGGCTTGCTCACCCACAGAATCGAAAAGTGAACGTCCCTTCTCCAGACGAATCTCCGCAGCTCTCTGGGCGATCCTATTCTGTAAATAAACCGGCACTTCAGCACCAAAAACATTCGATTGCTGGACAATCTCGCGGCGGCGCCAGATCTTTTCGAGCACTGTCTCACCCTGTCCACTGGTCTCGTCGACTATCCCTAAGGACAGCGCAATCTCCCAAAAGAGCATCGCCGGTATCCGCAGCACATACATATAGGTATCGGAACGAATAGTCGCCGTACGAGGGACCTTCAATAGCACGCCCATATCGCCGATCACATCCCCGGCCTGGACGGTGGAAATCCGTTTGAGTTCGCCGTCGCGTTCATCCCAAATACTGCCCGAGCCGCTGATAACAACATCGACGAAAGCCGGCTGGCCCCCCTCCTTGAGGAAAGGCGTATAGGGCTGGATAACGCGAATCTCGTTATCGGCGAGAATTCGCAAATAACTGCGGACCCGGTGGCGACCGATCTCACCGTCTTCAAGACGAGTTTCAAGCAGCGAAAACAGATAGTCAGCCAGGTAGCGGAGCGCGCGTTCCCGGTATTTGTCCTGGTAGGTATGAATCTCGCGCTGGCCCATATCGCGAGCGGACCCAACCACGGCGAACTGACCGACCTGGACCGTCGCCCGTTCGTCGAGCGCATCTGCGCTGGTATGAGCTAGAACGATATGTTCGGACTCGTCTTCGATAAAATCTCGCCACGAACCGTGCACGGCGAAGTCCTCCGTGCCGGCGCGAGTGCCGACATCGATTTTCTTCACCGCCGCCGCCGTTAGCACGAATTTCTTGTATTCGGCCAGGCGCCGCTCCGTCAGGTACCCACTCTGCACGAGTTTCTGGCAACGCTGAAAGTTGAGAATATCACTCATATGACCATAAATCTTCCACTCACCGCCCACAATGCCGCGAATCAAGTATATAGCGCAGGGCACCGAGTGAACCGATGGATGGGCGAGAATCCGCAACCCGGCATAATCGCATTCCTCACCGTAGACGATGGGCACGTAGTCGAAATACTCGGCCAACTCCTCAACCGACATATCGAAGACGGCAGAGGCCTTGAGCAAAATCGACTTCCAGATTATGCGCGGGCAGAGAATGGTCACCTTGCGATCCATCTGCAAAAGCAGCGAGAAGTCGCCGATATGGTCGTCGTGATTATGGGTGAAGATGACCGCATCGATCTCCGTCTTGGAAATACCCACCTTCCCGAGCATATAAGAGACGTTCATCGGCAAATCGATACAGATGATCCGGTCGCGCCACTGGATCACCGTATGCATGCAGCTCTTGGTCGAAAAGCCGTCCTCTTCTCCAGTATCGATTATCTGGAAGAGCTTATAAGGCACGTTCTTGACATCGATCTCCAGCGGAGGGTGGTAGTCTTCGCCGGGACCCACTTTACAATCGATAGAGACTTTGTGACCCTGGTATTCGATGCCGAAGACGTTGAGGCTCTCCTTCCAGATCTTCATCCCGCAATGCACCGTAGCCTCTCCCGGAGTGGGCAGCTCCTCCAAGGGCTTCAGCGGCACCAAATCTATTAAGTCTTCAATCGGCTGGATTCCGTTTAGCGACAGCCCCTCGATTTCGCGCATCATCACTTCGATTTCCGGAGCAGAGAGATCACAGCCCTCCATCTCGGCAGTTTCGTAATATCCGTACAAGCCACGGCGGAAACTTTCACTGGCCAGTTTCAACTGGCGTTCCGTCCCTACCAGGCACGGCTTACGGCCGCGAAATATCATACCCAAATTGAACATCGCATGCAGCAAGGGGAACTCAATCAGATTGCAACTGATCCCCTTCGCGGTTTGCATCCTCAAATCGGGATAGACTACGCCATTGATATCGAGTTGCTGCTGTATAAGATATTTGGTAATGTCGGGCCAGGCATTGAAGAGCCAAGAGACTCCCGCCTCCGGAACTCTGAGCAGAAAAGCCCCGGGACAGATCTTGATTACCTCGATCGGGGCACTATCGTGCGACTCTACCATACCCTTGCTACTCTTTATTGATAAAGCTGCGCAGTCGGTTTGATCACCAAAACCGGCACACAGGCGCGGGGAGGCAAAGAGGCAACAAAGAGCGTCGCTTGGGCCAAATCCTCAGATTGCAGCATTTTGGCCCGGCGTTCGGCACTGACGGGTTCGGGACGCTTTTCCAAAATCGGGGTCTCTACCTCACCGGGACATATCGCACAGGCGCGGATTCCATTGGCTACTTCTTCCTCATTGATCGAATGAGTCAGTGCCACCGCCCCGTGCTTGGAAGCCGAGTACGCGGCCCCGGCCAGTTTGCTAGCTCGGAGACCTGCAATCGATGAAACCGTGATAACAACTCCATCCTTTTGCGCACGCATCCCCGGCAACACGGCCCGGACCATGTTGTAGACTCCGGTGAGATTTACGGCAATGGTTCGATCCCAATCTTCTGGACTCACTTCTCCGACTGAGCGTGGATTGGTGTTGGTCCCGGCGTTGTTGACCAGAATATCGACTCCCCCCCACTCAGCCGCGATTTCAGCCCCCAGAGCATCGACCGCATTGCGGTCGGCAATATCGCAGGAGCAGAGCATTATTCGCTTGGGATCGAGGTCTAGAGCAGCTCCAATGAGTTTTTCCCTCCGTCGCCCCACAAAAGCGACCCGCGCTCCAGCCGTAGCAAAACCACGTGCTACCGCCTCGCCGATACCGGTACCCGCACCGGTAACCACCACAACCTTATCCTCAAACTGATACATTTAATTCCCTAAAATCACGAGTTGTCTGAATTTAAGAAAAATAAGACAAGTTTTGGCAAAATTCAAGGCGTGGCACAAAAGAACATTTACTCGGTCCCTTTCTTGAGCTCTTTCAGCACGTTGAATTCCTCCCGCTCTTTGTAAAAAGGATCGAGGGGAAAACAACCTGATACCATCCCGTTGCGAGGTGCTGTCGTACAATCCGAAAACGTGCGACAGATATAGCGGCGCTGCATACTCCCCGACTCTAAGACGTCACGGGGCAACTCCGGATAGGAGAGCACCATCCGACCCAGACCGACGAAGTCGACCATACCCTCTCGGACCAATGCCTGACCCACATGGGGCAAAAACTCCTGTAAATAAGAATAACCCGAACCGACAAATAACTGCTGCGGGAAGCACTCTTTGACCCGGGCGGCCGCCTCGATCTGACGCGCGACCCCAAAGAGCGGATCTTCTGGTGGCTGGTAACCATCGGAGGGCGGGAAGAGTGCTGGACGCTGAATATGCGGATTGTAATACGGACTTCCACAGGACAAATTAAAGAGTTCCACCCCCAATCCTGCGAGCAAAGCAACAAATTCTTCGACCTCGCTCAGATCGATCTGCAAAGGATCGCTTTGCCTGAGTCCAAATCCGTATCGATAAGGCAGACAATCCTCATAGGATTCGGGCACTCCGACACCGAGTTTACCCTCTTCCCCCCCATGCGGATCGGGCTTGAAAGGCACGAAATCGAAGACGCTCAGCCGCACACCGATACCCAGCCCTGGAGCTTCGACGCGAATCCCCTCGATGATCTGGCGTACAAAGCGCGTTCTATTCTCGAACGAACCGCCAAAAGGGCCCTCGCGGGTAAAAGCGCCCAGAAACTCATGACCGAGATAGCCGTGGCAATGTTTGATATCGACGAAGTGATAACCCAAATCCCAGGCGATTTTCGCCCCTTCGATATAGCGGTCTATGAGTGTTTCGATATAGCTATCCTCAATGAGTGGATAGTCGGGCCCAATACCGAATTTGCGATCCAGAATCGGATGGCGGTAGAGGATCGCCGGCTCCATGCGATCCTTGCGGAAAGGCCGACAAAATCGCCCCGAATGGGTCAATTGCAATCCCAATAGCAAATCGTCTGTCGCACCATAACGCTCGCGATGAGCTGCGAGTAAAATCTCGCGCACTTCGGCCATTCCGGCGCGATTTTCTTCACGCGCCAGCAACTGGTTGGGGTTCGCTCTGCCTTCGGGCACCACCGCGAAGGCCTCACCCCCCCAAATCAGCTTGGCACCGCTGAGCCCGAAGTTGCGCCAGCGCCTGCGGGTCAGATCGCTGGGCTGACCGTCACTACTCCCGTCCCATCCCTCCATCGGCTGGATAGCGAAGCGATTGCCAACGCGAATCCCCCCCACTTCGGCCGCTTGGGCCAACGGAGAAGAAGGAGCTCTCTCGACATTTTCGTCACAAGGAATTGCTGCATCTATACTTGCGAGATGCGCACGAAAATCCTCGACTTTTTTGAAGCTAGATACCCGGGGATAGCGAACTTTCTCCGTCAATTTTTTTCTCCAGCGCTAAACTTTAGACGAGCTATCAAAACGAGACCCAAAACCATTAAGGCAATGCTAATCAACTGCGCTTCGCTAAAGCCCCATAGCACGCGCGGATTCAGGCGAATAAACTCCACCATCAAGCGCGCAAAACCCGCGAGAACCATATAGAGCCCAAAAGCAAGACCAGGGAGCTGAATCCTGGTTCGCAATGCCCAGAGCAACGCTCCGATTGCCAGATGAGAGAGCGTCTCGTAAACCGGAGCGGGATGCACCTTTTCAAAAGTCGGTACCACCCCATTGGGATAAGCCATAGCCCAGGGGAGATCCGTAGGAATCCCGTAATCGCCGTCCCCGGCCAACTGACAACCGATCCGTCCGACCGCATAGCCCACAGCCAAGGCGATGCCCACTGAATCGACAACCTGGCCTAGTGGCGCACCGTATCGTCGGACCTGCCAGAGTCCTCCTGCCATCGCAACGACAAATCCCCCGTACCAGGTCAAACCATAGCCCGAGAAAGTCAGGTCGATGATCTGCGCCCAATCCTGGTCGGGTGGTGTTTCGAAGATCACGAAATAGAGCTTGGCCCCAACCAAACCGCCGACCATGGCAGTAGTAATAATTGATGATCCGAGTTCTTCATCTAGGCCCTTGCGCTTGAAGTCGAGTTTGAGGATATAGAGCGCAGAGATAAAACCGAGCGCGACCATCGCACCGAAACTATTGATCGTGACCGGGTCGATCTCGAACAAATAGGGGATCGTGACCGGGCCGATCTCGAACAGATAGGGATACATATCAGATATTCCTATAAGAGCTGGGGAAATTGTTTATGTGCCGAGTTGAGCCCTTGTACCTCGGAAGTTTTGCGGAGATTCTGGAGATCTTCCTCGTGCGTCTATTTCTGGCCAGTACCAGCACCGGACCGAGCCCAGCCGAACCAAGCTCTTACACCGCCATCTAGCCCTCGTTCACCGATCGACCATCGACGAAGGCCGTCCAATACAACGGCCCCAAGTCCACCCAGTTTCGGGCGCTGTTCTACCCCATAATATGAGCAAACACCGATACTCTTCTCGGAGTACTAAGAACATCCGCTCCAGATTCTGTGAATCCCGTGCTACTCTTCACCACCTGCTTCCCCTCCCAATTCGTGACGTCTGAGACCGGGCAGATGCGTCTTCTGATAATACTGGTACCAGTCGATCCGCCGTACGTCCATATTGAAAATCTGCTGCTCGGCCGGAGGCAACGACTCATAAAGAGCCAGCATCCGAGTGGTCTCGTAGCGACAATCGAGCGTCGTGTAGGGACTGAACAAATCCGTAAAATACTGTACTCGTTTGAGCCGAGTCTTGAGTACGGACAAGCGGCGTTTTTTCTGCGACGAAGCCCAGCGCTCGGGAAGCCGCTCGTAGAGCCGCTGCTTGAATTCCAAGGGATAGAGGTACTTCCAATTAAGGATCCGTTGGAACCGCGCCACCGTCGGGAAGGTCCAATCTACCAATTCGGGGCGGGAACCATCTTTATTCAAAAATGGGTATTCCTCGAAATAGCCTTTTATGTACTGGAACATGCGGCTATTAGCCAACGGATTTTCTCCACTCGTCGCTGCGTGAAAAACCTCTATTCTTTCGCTCGTTGCCCGCGTCGCTGCAGCCAGCACAGTGTTGACGACAATATCTACCGGCACCAAGTCCATCGGCGCGTCGATAGCGCCGGGGAAGTCGGGCACAAATCCCCGACCGTACGCTACCACCAATGGATCGGTCACTTTAAACCCATGTATCCAGCCTGGATGCGGGTCTGCAAGGGCTCCCTCGGTAACACTAGGTCTCACGATCGCCAATGGCACATCGCCGCGGTTCTTGACCAGAAGCTGTTCTCCCATGGCTTTGGTAAAAGTATAGACATCGTTCCAGCCATAGAGTTTGGCCCGCCGCATACCTTCCTTGGACAACTCGCTCTCAGTCCAGCGCCGGCAGCGATCGTCGACCAGCTTTTTCAAACGGTTTTCTGAGTGTTCGCGCCCCTGACTCTTCTCGACGATTTCGCGCCTAAACTCCTGCTGCTGCTCTTCGCTTTGAGCTCGTTCGCGGATCTCCCGGCAGCGGGCTTGAGCTTCGGCGATCTCCGCTTCGGGTACAAAGGGAGTCTCGGAGTCATTCCCTTCGATCAATTGCCGAATCGTGCGATCAGGCGCAAGGATCTGTTCTGGGATGGCCCCTCTTTGCCGCCCATTGACATAGACGGTAGATATATGCACAAAAGCGGGTTTTTTGACCCCATCACGGGCCAAGTGCAAAAGTTCCTGCGGCGCCAGGGTATTGAATTGAATCGCCGAATCAAGAGCCTCATCGAAAGTGACGCTCGCTGCATTACCGATGATCAAGTCGACTTCTGAAATCAACTCATCACGGCAGGCCGGATCTAGACCCAATCCCGGAGCCTTCATATCACAGGCTACCGCTTTGACCTTGGAGCGCATAGCGTCAAAGGCTGCGGGATCTTCGTCGCGAAAACGGTCGAAGACGACATTTTCAAAAAGCCCGTCCAACCTATCGTCAACCGGGCGCAGCTCCCCCCCAGATCCCCGCCCAGGGCGCAACGCCAAATACAAGCGCCGCACGGCAGGCAAGCAGCGCAGAATCTTAGCGATCAAACCCTGACCGTAAAACCCGGTACCCCCGGTTAACAACACTGTGCGATTCTGATAAAATTCTCTAATCATAACCGACAAAAGCCCCATCGCTGATCGCGACAAACCCATCGACCAGAACAGAGCTAAGATAGAGTTTATAATGGGGTTAAAATATAATGAGCCGGGGAGTCCTTCACAAGGACCTCCCCTGATTTCGGGCGCAACTATCCCGATCCCTATCCCGATCTTTTCTTTCACACCGACTGCGGTTTAACGCCTGCCCGGTGATATAGGGATGCTTAATCTCAGTTTTCAGGTCCTGACGCCAAGCCACCCACTTATCGCCCGGAGTCTGGTTTCGCCCACTCATAATCTATACTATTCGCCTCGGTAACCGCTGGCCTTTATTATATATTAAACTCGGCATGGTGACAACTGCCAAAGGGCGCCTTTCGCGAACCCACTTTCCGGTCGAGCAAAAGACAAATCACCTGGAGAGACAATCTAATGGGATCCGGACACTGGGTCTTAATCGCCAATCCACAGGCGGGCAATGGTCGTGGCCGCAACGTTGCCAAACGGGCTCTAATTTGCCTGGAAAACGCCGGACAGGCAGTCGACCTGCATTTTACGCAGGAAAAAGGTCACGGGACGGAATTGGCGCATCAGGCTATTGCCGCCGGCGCCGAACGGCTCATCGTCTGCGGTGGCGATGGCACGATCAGCGAAACTCTCCCCGCCCTTGCCGATTCGGCCATTCCCCTGGGCCTGCTGCCCTTTGGCACAGCCAACGATTTAGCCCGGGCTCTCGACATACCACGCAAAGTAAATCCGGCAATCCACACCCTACTCCAGGGCCAGGTATGCCCCATAGATCTGGGGAGGGCTGGGAACCGCTTATTCGCCACGGTCGCCGCTTTTGGATTCGACGCCGAAATCAGCCATCGCATGGGCAGTGGCCAAGTACCATTTTCCGGAACTGCTGGCTACCTCTTCGAAACCTGGCGCCACACCGCCACTTATCGGCCTGCCCCGGTCCTCCTCCGCGGAGATTTTGGCACAATCCATCAAGAGGTGCTCCAAGTATCCACTGCCAACACGCGCAGCTACGGAGGTGGGATGCAGATTGCCCCCGGCGCCCGCGCCGACGACGGACTCTTCGACCTTATCATCATCGACTCCGTGCCACGCTGGACTATCCTCTCGGTCCTGCCCCGCCTCTTCTCCGGAAAACACATAGCCCATCCAGCCGTCCGCGTCGAACGCACTTCCCGGCTTGAGATCCACACCGACGAACCGCGCGTAATGCATGCGGACGGAGAATACCTCGGCGAAACCCCTATGAATCTGAACGTCTGCCCTGGAGCGCTAATGGTCGTCTTGCCCGCTAAATAATGAGAGCTGGGATCTTGCAATTATGCTTGCCTGTGATCGCCATATTGAGCATATTCCCAAAATCAGGGGTTTCTGCACTCTTTTCTTGTCTCACCTACTTACTAACCCGCTGGTTTTATGGCTACCCAGGCCCAGAAAATACGCCTCGCTCTTTTCTTTATCGCTTCTTGTACAGTAATGGGCCTCTTCTTCGTCATTGTAGCCGGCAGCCATCTTCTTAGCCAGCGCGATATGTACTATATCGAATTCTCCGACGTGACGATCAGCGGTCTCAACAAGGGCGCATCGGTGAAATATCTGGGATTCAATGTCGGCCGGGTCGAGGATATTGCCATCTCGGCTCTTGATTTGACCAAAGTTATCGTCGAAATATCGATAGAAAGACGACAGGCCGAAAACGCCATCCGCACCGATACTGAAGCACGGATGGCTTCGCTGGGAATTACCGGGCTCAAGTACATCGAACTCTTCGCAGGCAGCAATAGCGCGGAACCTCTTCGGCCCGGCTCTACCATTATCGCCAGCGAGACTTTTTTCAACAATTTGCAAGAGCGCGCCGAAATCCTCAGCAGCAAAATCGAAGTGTCTATAGATAACCTCAACGCCCTAATCAGCAAAGAGAACAGGCGCTCCTTTACCAACCTGCTGAACAATACCAGCGCCCTGATGGCAACCGCCAACACCATGGTTCAGAGCAATCAAAAATCGGTCGATGAAACCGCGACCAACGTCGCTGCCGCTACCCGTTCATTCGCCGAAGCCAGCGCAAGCCTGGCGGTAACCGCCGACACACTGCAGAATTTATTCACTAATCAGAGACTCGATCAAACCTTAACCGACCTACAGGTGACCATATACCAGCTTCGCCAGCAAATGGAGGGTCCGATCCCGATGCTAGTGGCACGCATCGACACCATGGTCGGCAATATCGACCAAACCTTCATCGGCATTGATCAGACAGTCGGCGCCAGTCGGCAAAACCTCCTCCACGCCATGCAGGATTTGGAAGAAACCTTGCAGAATGTGCGCGAAACCACCGAGATTATCCGCGACAACCCAGCCATACTCATTCGGGGCAGTACTAGTGGTGCTAACCAATAAACGCTCGCACCTCGGGATCTTTCTTACCCTGGCCATCTTGGCTTTGACGGGCTGTACTCAGTTTCTAGGCGGTAAAGCCGAAGTACCGCAACGACGCCTCTTCATGATCAACGTCGAGCCTCTGCGCAACAGCCTTGAAAAATCCGCGCGGCCCTATGCCTTGCAAGTGCAGATCAAAAACTTCGAAGTATCGCGGGCCTATAATCGCAACGAGATCATCGTTCGTCGCGACCAGTACGAACTGCAGCGGGATACCCAGCACCACTGGATGGAGCGCCCGGGCGACATGTTCACTGCGATAATTAAGCAGTATTTGCGTCACGCCGACCTCTTCACCTATGTGGGAGGTGATCGCGATTTTTACGAGCGCCGCCCCCAATACGTGCTCAACGGAACCGTAAAGGCCCTCGAGCGCTTTGACAGCGGGGACGTGTGGGCTGCACACCTGGCAATGACCATGGAATTAGTCCGACAGGAAGATGGCCAAGTCATATGGCAAACCGATTTCGATGAGGAACGCACCGTCTTCTTCCCCGCGATGAAACATACCGTCGCCGCTTTCAGCGCAATCCTGGCCCAGCAAATGGAACAAACTATTCGCCAAATCGACTTCACCTTTCTACAAAAAGAACGCAACGAGGCCAATGAGACCCTGGAGATCCTAAATTCTTCCGGCAACGAGCAAACGATCGCATCTGCGCCAGATACCACTCTGCTGATCGAGACCGACTCCCACGACTACGAACTTCTGCCGGGTAAGCTCGCCCCATAGGATTTGGCCCATGCTATCGCGCCTGCCCCTAATCGCCATCGCCTGCTTGCTCTTCGCTCACAGTGCACCGGCCCAAGACAAGAGCTATACCTGGATAGCCTCGCCCTCCCGCGCTCAACTCGAACGCGACCCGACGCTAATCCCCAAAGACAAGGGTTTGCTCTTCGTTCCGGCGATGACCAGCGCTCTCAACGAACCCGGCTTCCGCATTTTTCAGGGCAATAAAAGAATCGCCGAATCCAATCCCGGCACCGGCGTGCTACTCTCGCCTGGTTACTACGAAGTACTGATCGGCACCGGCACCAATGCCCAAATGATGAGTCGCACCGTGCCCATCAAAGAGGGTATGACAACCCTGATGAAGCCCTTCTGGTCGGGACTGGTCATCAATGTCATAGACGAGAATCAAACCTCGATTAACGAATCATACGAATTGTACTGGGAGGACCAGCAAGAAAACTACGGCATTGGTTTCGGCATTGAAGAGGAACGCGGTGAAGCAGTTAAGACCTGGCTTCTACCACCGGGCAACTATACTGTAGTACGAGTCGGCGACAATATCTCGACCAGGCGCAAATTCAGCGTCCGTCTCGGGCCTGGCGAATTGATTCAGCGCAATCTGGTAGTCGATCCGAACAACAACACTTTTATAGGCTTCTACCCTCCCACCATGCAGACTCTCCTGGGCCAAACATCGGGTTCCCGCTGGAAGACCAACTGGCAGCTGAGCGGTTCCACCCAACTCTCAACTTCGCAAAACACCACTGGTGAAGACCTTTCCGTCCTCTCGCTCTCGACCCAAGTATACGGCCGCAGCATTTACAGCTCCAACCGCAATTTCGCCAATCTACGGCTCATCTTCGAAGAGGGATTTACCCGTAAGGAGGGCGATTCCTTTCGCAAGTCCATCGATGAATTCGAAGTGCGCGCAACGTATATCTACCGTTTCTCCGAGCGCATCGGCCCCTATTTACGCGGCGTTATCGATACCAAATTATTCTCTACTGAGGCGCGTTTTGACCAGCCCCAGCAACTTCTTATCCGCGATGAAACCGGCGATACGACCGAGGTTGCTTCCAATATCAGCGATTTCACACTATCTCCTTCACTCAGTCCTCTGGAACTACGACAGGGTTTTGGCATCAACTCGCAACTGGTCCGCAGTTTTCCACTAACCCTAGACATGCGCATCGGCATAGGAGCGCGCCAGAGCTATGTCACCGATACTTTCGATCTAAACGACGATCGCACCATCGCCAGCAAGTTGCAGGATACCTCGACCATCGGCTTAGAAGCCTTGCTGATCCTCAACTCGCGTTTTTCGCGCTATCTAAGCCTGGATTCCGAATTCGACATTCTCATCCCGGAAACGGCCATCAAGAATTGGGAGTTCACCTGGGAAAACCGCCTGCGTCTCTTACTCAGCCGCTTCGTCAACATGGATATCGTCCTCAACCTCAACCACGTAAAGCCAGTCTTGCGATTACAGTCTAGACAGCAGGTTCTGCTGCGTTTCGTCTATCTGCTATGAGCGCGGTACGGAGCGACGAGGTGGGAATTTCGCTCAGTGGCGCGCTCACCGTGCATACTATCGGCCCGCTCATGCCCCAGGTCCGCGCGCTCATTGCTGCTCATTCTCGCCCCTCGTTCAAAGCCGAGTTGCAAGACGTCACCCAACTCGATACTTCGGGTGCCGTCTTCTTACAGAATCTTCCCGCCATAGCTCGAACTATGGACAAGGAGTTGCAACTCGATGTATTGCCCGAAAACCTGC
Source organism: uncultured Gemmatimonadaceae bacterium (assembly GCA_964520345.1). Lineage (GTDB taxonomy): Bacteria > Latescibacterota > UBA2968 > UBA8231 > UBA8231. Next base: position 64,088 of record CAZFMY010000018.1, read on the forward strand.
AGCCTTTCTATGAGTTCATCACCACCCCGACCGAGCCTCTGCCGCAACCGCCTTCATCCCAAACGGCTTTAGAACGCCTCGGGAACCGGGTCTACACCTTCTTGAAAGAGACGGTCGAGTTCTTGTACCTGGCGGCCGACCTGACTATTTTCTCGATTCAATCTCTCTTCCGTCGCGATCAGATCCACCGGGGCAGCTTCACCGACCAGGCCTATGCTATCGGTGCCCAAGCCCTGCAAATTGTCGGGCTGATCCTCTTCCTCATCGGCGCTGTTTCGGCCTTGCAATCTGCTGCTCAACTCCGTCAGTTCGGTGCCGATATTTTCGTCGCCGATCTGCTGGGGATCGGCTTGACCCGGGAACTCGGACCGCTGATGACCGCAATCATGGTTTCTGGCCGTTCCGGATCGGCCATCGCTGCCGAAATCGCTACAATGAAGTTTACCGAGGAACTGGACGCGTTAAAAACCATGGCCCTCGACCCATTGCGCTTCGTCGCTGTCCCCAAGATGTGGGCGATGATCTTCTGCATGCCCCTCTTGACGATCATGGCCAATTTTATCGGAATTCTTGGAGGCACCTTCATCGGCATGGTCTCGCTGGACATCCCCGCCTCGACCTTCCTCAGCCAGGTTTTCTCGGCCCTCTTTTTCAAAGATCTACTCACCGGTTTAGTCAAAAGCATCTCTTTCGCCTGGATCATCACCATCATCGCTGTCCACCGCGGTCTCCAGTTCAGCGGTGGCGCCTCCGGAGTCGGCGAGGCAACGACTTCCTCGGTCGTCTCCTCGCTCTTCGGCATCATCGTCCTCGATGCCTTCTGGGGACTCATCTTTTATCTCAAATGGTAACGCGCGCCATAGACATCACAGACCTTTGTGTCGCCTATGGCGAAACTACGGTACTCAACGGAATCAACGCCCACGTCGAGACAGGGGAAATCGCCGTCATTTTGGGTGGCAGTGGCTGTGGCAAAAGCACTCTGCTCAAAACAATTATCGGCCTAGTCCGCCCCCAGAGAGGCCGGATCGAAATCCTCGACCAGGATTCCTCCGCATTGGAAGAGGAAGACCTGGACTCTCTGCGCAAAAGGCTGGGAGTGATGTTCCAGTATGGGGCCCTGATCAATTCGTTGACGCTTGGACAAAACATCGCCTTACCATTAGAGATGCATACCACGCTCGAAGGCACCTTGATCGCAGAGATCGTGCGTACCAGACTGGCCCTGGTCGGTCTAGACCACGCCTACGATCGCTACCCCAACGAACTTTCGGGTGGAATGCGCAAACGCGCGGCTCTCGCACGGGCGATGGCCATGGACCCGGAAATCCTCTTTTGCGACGAGCCGGGAGCCGGGCTCGATCCTGTCACTGCCGCCGAAATCGACACACTGCTTCTGACCCTCAACCGCGAGCTAGGCACCACTATCGTCATCGTCACCCATGAATTGCTCAGTATAGAACGCCTGAATGGCCGACTGATCATGCTCGATCAGGGACGGGTCACTTTCACCGGGTCGGTTGCCGAAGCCGAACGCTCCAGCCACCCCATCGTCCACTCTTTTTTCCATCCAGGAGGCCACTCCGCGTGAAAGTTGTCATCATCGCAGCCCTGAGCAGAAATCAGGTCATCGGACGCGACAATGGTATTCCCTGGCACTACCCTGCCGACATGAAACACTTCCGCCGCACGACTCGCGGTCACCCCGTCGTCGCCGGACGCAAAACCTACGAGTCGTTCCAGGTCCGTCCCCTGCCCCATCGCCTCAATCTGGTCCTCACTCGTAATCCGGCCTACCAGGCCGACGAAGGCGCCATCGCCTGTCAGGATCTCAACCAGGTCCTAACCATAGCCCAGAATCACGGTGCCGAAAAACTCTTCGTCCTTGGCGGTGCCGAAATCTATACACTCTCTCTACCGCTGGCCGACGAAATGATTCTGACGCACCTGCCGATCACAGTCACAGGGGATGCGCACTTTCCAGAGTGGGATCGAAATGAATGGGATCTAGCCGAGGAAAAATGCGAGTCCGATCTGGTCTTTGCAACCTATAGACGGCGCTAACCCCCCCCCGTTGCTTTAGCCAAAATCTTCGTTTTAAGCTATTTTTAATCCCTGGCGGAAATCACCGATCTGGCCGAGCTCGCCCCGCGCGAAAGCTTGGCTATATTATTTTTTTGCCGCCGGCCTATGGGGTAGGCTATAAACGCCTATTGGCAAACCCCACCCGGCCTAGATCAAATACTCAAACTAACGTTTCGTAGCTACTCGAAACCAACAACCGGCAATGCCCTTAGAAAGGTACCGCAATGTTCGAACAACTGGATATGGCTCCAGCCGACCCTATCCTGGGACTCAGTGCAGCATTTAAGAGCGACTCCAACCCCGATAAAATCAATCTCAGCGTCGGCGTCTACCAGGACTCGAGCGGCCAAACACCCATCTTCGCCTCGGTAAAAACAGCAGAGCAACGAGTGCTGGCCGCCGAGAAGACCAAGAGCTACCTGAGTATTGAAGGCACCTCCGAATACGGTACCGCCGTACAAGAACTGCTCTTGGGTTCCGCACACGAAATCCTCGCCTCAGAACGCGCGGTCACCATACAGAGCCCGGGAGGCACCGGCGCCCTGCGCATCGCAGGCGACTTCCTCGCTCGACACTTCGGCAATAAACCGATCTGGATCAGCGAACCAACCTGGGCCAACCACCCCAAAATATTCAGTGCCGCAGGACTCCAGGTCGAAACCTATCCCTATTTCGACGCCGCTACCAACAGTCTCGATCACGAGGCACTGCTCAAGACGCTCGACCAGATTCCCACAGGCCATATCGTGCTTCTCCACGGCTGCTGTCATAATCCTAGCGGTGTCGATCCCGATTCCCCTACCTGGGAAGCGATCGCCGAGATCGTCACCAAACGCGGTCTCTTGCCCTTAATCGATTTTGCCTACCAGGGATTAGGCGACGGAGTCGATCAGGATGCTAGCGGCCTCAGGATCCTTTCTAACACCGGCTGTGAATTACTAATCGCCAGCTCTTTTTCCAAAAATTTCGGCCTCTACAAGGAGCGCGTTGGTGCTCTGACTTTGGTTGGTACCAATGCCGAGGCGGCAGCCAAAGCACTCAGCCACCTCAAGATCGCGGTGCGCACCAGTTATTCCAATCCCCCGGCACACGGCTCGGCTATAGTCAGCGAAATCCTTGGCGATGCAAAGCTTTCCAGCCAATGGAAAGACGAAGTTACCCAGATGCGCGAAAGGATTCGGGACATGCGCCGGCTCCTCGTCGAAGAGCTCAAAACCAGGCATCCAGCCCGTGACTTCTCCTTTATAGAACGCCAGCGGGGCATGTTCTCGTTCTCGGGTCTTAACGACGAACAAGTCACAGCACTGCGCGAGCGCTACTCGGTCTATATAGTGGGGGGGGGACGCATCAATGTAGCTGGGCTCACTGAAGCCAACCTCGACTACTTCGCCGACGCCGTGGCCTCAGTACTTTGAATAACCGCGACTACTGCACCGAAAAGCTCAGGGCGCGCACCACCGTAGGTGTGCCCTTGAGTTTTTCCGCCTGGCTCTCCAAGCGAGAACCATCGTCGTAGACGATGGTTTCCGGCCGACTCAGGTCAATATTATCCTGACCGCGCAAGACCGCAATTGATGGATTGCCTTGATAAGAGCGCATTAGGAATTCGACCAACGTCTGATCTAGCTTTTCCAAACCAGCAAAGCGAACCACCTCTTGCTGCTGAACCAACTCGGCGATGCGCTCGAAGAACTCGCTGGTATTCTCTTCTAAGAGGCGCGGTCCAGCGAGAAAATAAAGGGTATAGACCCGACCGACTTCGGAGAGAGTGATCCAACCATTCTCACTCGGACCATATTGAGCGATCCCTGAATAGACAAACTCTTCGGGCAACACCACCTCCACTATCCCCTCGGAATCATAGAGGAAAGCATAGACCTCGACGTCCCGATTCAATTTGAATCGGAGTTGCAGCTGGTCACCTTGCTGCAATTGTGCACCCTCACTCAATTCTACCGCTCGGTCTACACCACCCTCCTGGCGCTTGGCGATCAGATGGATTTCGACCTCTAGAGGCAACGTATCTGCACCACTCCCACTCTGACTCCCCCTCAGAGCAACTTCATCCATCACTTCCCGATCCGAGACCCGCATCGTACGAGCTGCAACCAGTTTGCCGGTACTGCGTTCGACTAAAAAAAGGCGTACATACCGCCATGCAGCGTCTTCCTCCAAACGACCACCGAGCACCAAGCTGGCCCTCCCTTGCCCAAGACCTACCAATCGTCCATCAGGCCATTTATCTCCCACCGTATCTACCAGCGCCAACCCTACACCGACTTGTAGTAGCGCTGAAACCAGATAATCGTCGAGCACTCTGGTCGCTTCGGTCTGGGTCCCTGTTGCATCCCTCAACCCTACCCAGTCGATCTCGGCATCCCCTACTTGGGCGACCTGCACCAAATCCCGAGCAACTGCGGTCAATTCAGCACTCTGGGTCAATCTACCGATAAAGGGCAGACAACCTCCGAGCAATAGAAATAGAAGTAAACCCGCTATCACTCTCATCGCTTTCCGGCCTTGGCCCTCGTATCAGCCAGGAGCCGCCCCCAGAGAATCCGTGCCTGTTTGAGGATTTCCCGCCGCTTCATATCTCGCTCGGGAATTTGTTCGAAGACATTGTGCAATGCCGTAAACGCCGGTGTACCGATCTCGTACACGCGCTCGAGCAACGCCGGGTACTCTTCGTACAGATCCAAGCGAACCAGGATCGAGGCCAATAGAAAATCGGAATCGGGATCTCCCGCTCCAAAGCGGTCGAGCGAGTTCTTGTACGTCCTCAAATACATCATAACTCCGCTGGGATCAGAGGTATGACGGTGGGGTCGATCAGAAATCAGAGTCTGTATCTGCTCGTCTTCGTGCAGACTCTCTCTCAACCCACCCCCGTGCCCCACGGCGTCGCCGAGATCCTCGAGAACCCGGCAGGCCTGGGCGACAATCATCTGCTTGCGTCCCTTGAACGCCTCCCATTCATCCTCTTTCTCCAACCGCTGTACCGCGATCAACTCCTCTAGTTCAGCAAGGGCCACCGCGCCCATCTCTCCGACTTCGCACACCAAGTGCTGATAGTTCTCCGCCCGATCCAAACGAATCAGAATACCGGCCAGATGACGCCCCAGATTCTCTTGCAATGCCTCACGACCCACTGCCCTCAAGCGACCCGCGCGCGAGAAGATGCCCGCCGGATCGGAAGAAAGCGAACATAAATACATCCACAGGGGATGCATCAAATCGCGAACCCCATCCTCATCCCGAGCATATGCTTCGAAAAAGCTCTGGAGCCCCTCAAGCCCCAATTGCACCACGGTCTCTAAGAATACCGCGCGCGGCTTGGGCACTACACTCTTACCCAATGTCGTCATAAGCGGTTGAGGTTCGAAGCGCTGGGCATCGCGATAATCGTGCAATGCGTCGGCAAAAGTCCTGGGCTCAATATCCATCCCCTTGGCCTCGGCCAACTCGCGCGCCGTGGCGTGAATAATATCGCGATCAAAGAGAAAGAGCCGGGGAAAGTTAAATACCTTAGCGATGCGCTCCATCTTATCACGGGCCCAGCGGTCTTCCCGCTCAGCATCGAAGAGCAATCGCGCCAAAGCATGGGGATCCTGGGTAATCGCCTCGTTCGGCGCAACGCCCAGGAGCTTTTTTTTATAGCCGTTGACGAACTCGCCTACCTCGGAACGCCCTGCATCCACATGGTCGCGCCGATGAACGTTGTGATCTTCTACCAGGCGAACCTGTACGGCTTCACCCAGTCGAGAACCGGGCACCTGTCGCACTAATTCGGCGTACTCCGCGATAACTTCTGTCAATAAGAGATAGTCCAAGAGCATCCAGCCGGCGTAGATGACCCCCTCGGCAATAGCCCAATAGTCGTAACCCCGATCTTCGGCTGCGTGCAAGAGGATTTCGGGCAGGTAGACCGTGCGCCGCCTGCAGCCGATGTGCAAAGCCTGATGGCAGCGATAGTGGTCGAAGTGGAGCAGCGTATCGTCGCGAACCAGCGTAAAACTCAATGGAGCATCGATCAAGGCGATGCGCAAATTCTCGGGAATCTTGTGCAGGACCTTCCAGAACAGGAGCACCAGCGGGTCACCTGAGTGCAATTTGGGCAGCCGCTCGTCGTCGGGAAAATAGGGCAACCGAGTCTGCTCGCCAAAGAGGATACTCTTGTCTCCTTCGGCAACAGCTGTATTGATCCGATCATGGCTCACTTCGCCATCGAAGAGCCCTAAGTTGACATCTACCTTTGCAGCTTCCATCTCCGATCAATATAAATTCGCTCCTCTCTTTTGTCACCCTGTACCCGCACTATATCTGCACTTGGATTGACAGCTACGTCGCGCAGATGTATTATTGAGAATGAAGGCTCCCCGCCGTCATCTCCCTCAAGAAAAGCCCTATCATGTCCCTTCGCCTTGTGGCTCTGGTCCGCACTCTGCCCTTTCTTACCCTGGCTGGTCTGTTTTGGACCTGCAGCGCTCCCCCCGCTCCTCCCAAACCCAACCAGGCTCCTCTCGCTGAAGCAGGTGACGACCAGCAGGTGCGAATCGAAGAAGAAGTTACCCTCGATGGTTCGCTGAGTTCCGATCCCGAAGGGGGTTCGCTCCGCTTTGACTGGCGTGCTGCTTCCGAAAACCCGGCACCTCTGATCTTTGCCGAGACTCAACCTCGAATCAGCTTTGTACCCACCATACCAGGCACCTATACCTTTATTCTCATCGTCAGCGACGGTGCACTCGATAGCAATCCCGATTCGATCCGAGTCGGCGTAGCTGGTGCAGGCAACCAAGCTCCTCGTGCCAATGCCGGACCCAATCTCGTCGTCGGCGCCAACAATCCCATCCCCCTGAGCGGCCTGGCCAGCGACGATCCCGATGGAGATCCGCTCTCCTACCAATGGGCCGTCATTTCGTCACCCGAAACAGTAGAATTGATCGATGCCACTAGCCGGGAAATGCTTTTCACTCCGACCACGACCGGTGAGTATCGGTTCCGTCTCACGGTCGACGACGGACAACTCAGCGCCAGCGACGAAATCGTGGTACTGGTCCGGACCTCCGGCAACCTGGCTCCCATCGCCGATGCCGGCCCCGATCAGCAAGTGACCACCGGCGATCTGGTGACACTGGACGGTAGTCTCAGTACCGACCCGGACGGCGATGAGGACAACCCGATGCTCATCTACCGTTGGATCATAGGCAACACCGCAGACGGCACGATCGAGCTCTCCGACTCAACGGCAGTCCAACCCACCTTTATCGCCTCGGAACCCGGCGTTTACGCGTTTGGCCTCGAAGTCTCGGATGGCGACTTGACCAGTTTGCGCGATGTGATCACGGTGCGTGTACTGGAGCAAATCTTCAGCGAGCAAAGCGGAATGATCGAAATACCTACCGGCACCTTTACTATGGGCTCCGACCAGGGGGCGCCCGATGAGGGACCACCCCATAGAGTGGAGCTGAATCTCTACTGGATCGATATATACGAAGTCACCGCCGGCCAGTACCAGACCTGTGTCGATGCTGGAGTCTGCTCTGCCACCGGGATGACAGCCGGCTGCAACGCCGGTCGAACCGACCGGGTCGACCACCCCGCAAACTGCGTCTCCTGGGATCAGGCCTCGACCTATTGCCAATGGCAGGCCAAGCGCCTGCCTACCGAAGCGGAATGGGAACGGGCCGCCCGCGGCGATGACGGACGCAACTATCCCTGGGGTGAGAGCTTTCCCTCCTCTGAATTACTCAACTACAATAACAACATAGGCGCCACTACCCCTGTAGGTGCCTACCCACTCGGCGTCAGTTTTTACGGTTTGTACGACTTGGGCGGCAATGTCCAGGAATGGACCTCCGATTACTACGCCTCCGACTACTACGCCCTGAGTCCCGCAAAGAATCCCCAAGGACCTGAAAGCGGGGCCCTGCGCGTAGGCCGGGGATCTAGTTGGAAAATAGGGGTTCCCTTAGAGGTCCTGAGCACCACGGTGCGCACGGCCTTCGTGCCCAATACAATCAATAATTCGGTGGGTTTCCGCTGTGCGAGTGACCAGGCTCCTGCTCCATGATTTCAAGAATCCCTTGCCCGGTACAACAAGCCGGTCTATATTTGCTAAGAAATTCAGTGGATAGACCGCTCAAATCCAAATCGATACTGACATGGACCCCTCTGCCTATACAATCCTCGTTGTTGAAGACGAAGAACCTGTCCGCCATCTCTTAAAGAGCTTGCTCCTCGATGAAGGGTACACCGTCATTGAGGCTCAGACCGCAGACCAGGCGCTTGTACTGCTGGGGCAACACACAGTGCAGCTCATTCTTCTCGACCTGCATATGCCCGGTCAGGTAGATGGAGAGGAACTGCTCTTCCTGCTCCGCGATCAGGGAGATGAAGTCCCCATTGTCGTAGTATCGGGCTGGGTCGATGACGACGCGACGATCTACCAGCCGGACTGCGTACATGCAGTGATCAAAAAGCCTTTCCAGCCCGATCATCTAATCAGGACCGTACGCGTAGCGCTTTCCGCATAAGAGATCCGTTTTTCGCCCCTTCCAAGAATCAATCTATCGGACATCAGTGTCCCAAGCGGCGAAAAACGGGCAAAAGCATCTCTTCGACAACCCGATCCCAGCTCATTTCCCGAGCCACTGAGTATCCCTCTGCCAGAAGCCTCTTCCGATCACTCGCATCAAGAGGCAAGCTCTCGGCCAAGGCCTCGGCTACTGCCTGACTCTCTAGAGCCTCTATGCGTTGGCAGCCTGCAATCCCAATCGAGCTATCAATCTCCTCTCCAGGTTCGAGCCGGGTATACGCTGCCTCGATAAAACACCTCAATTCTTGCCTGGCTGAAACCTGGTCCACAAAACCTACACAACCACAGACATCGCTTACCACGCAGATCGTTCCATAACCCAGCGGTTCGATCTGAGCGATACCGAACGGCTCGTAGATCGACTGACCGAACTCGACATCGCTACCCCGCCGCAAATCGACAAACTCCGCATCCGCCGACAAAAATTCGCCACAACTTTGCCTATCCCAGCCGAATTGGTTTACAAAGAGAATCTTGATAGAACGTGAACGGGTGTTAAAGGCACGCACCATGAGATCGAATTCCAGTTCTCCGCCACTAAGGTCGGCCCCACCTTCCCGGTGCACCAACGGCCAGCCGTAGCTAGCCATCCTTTGAACCTCTTCCGGGCTGCGCCGTCCCGCTTCGGTCAACAACGCGATAAAGAGCGCCGTTTGTCCCCGCTGACTCAGTTGACGATCCAGATCTTCGAGCACCATCAAATCACGCCACAGCCCCTTGCTCTTGACCAGACGGGCAACATGACTAAAGATCAGATCAGGTGTCCAACCTAAAAGCTCGGCAACGCCCGCCTGCAATTTCTGACGCCCCTCTTCTCGCTCGTTGGCCGAGAGAGTCTGTGCCGAAACTCCGTTGTAAATCAGATCTATCTGGCGCGCGGCAAATTCTGGGCCGAGGAAACGCAATTCCTCCATCACCCAATCTCCGACCGCCAATACCGCGTCCAGGCGCCAAGCCTGACGAATTAAGGCGTGTTTGAAATAGGCATCCTGTACGCCAAATACATCCTCTATATATCGCCCCTCTGCGCGCGCCTGGCGCAGCTGATTATAAAACGCGATATCGCGGCCCGGCCGCTCCTCTATCAATGGGCGAACGGTCGCTACTTCGTGCGCGTAAAAGAGCGTCTGGCAGGCTACACCAGGGCTCAAGAGCGCTTTGAAAGCCGTGCCCAACCCCATAAACTCATGCGCCAACAACAAGAAAGGTGCTAGCCCCACCAGGGCCTGAACCGCGGCAAAACCCGGTTCTGCCAGACGCAGATATTGCTCGTATTCCCAGTGTTCTTCATAGCGCTGCGAGTCGAGTCCGAAATGCTGAAAGAGCTCGTATTTGAACTCATTCAGCCGATGTGGGGCTCGACTCACATCCACCAGTACGATTTCGGGTTTGGCCCGACGCCCATCCTGAATCAGCAAGCGCCGGCCGTAGACCACCCGCACCCCAAACTCGATCTCGACCTCTCGTAGCGACTCGGCGACTCCGGCTTCGCAAATGCCGCAGCCGGCATCGTAGAGGACTTCGCACTCTGATCCCAGCGGTCTTTGCAGATCAGCTATCGGACCGAGTAGAATCGTACGCTTAGCATAAGCCTGGTAACTCTCGGCCGTAATCAAACCACGCAAGACCGCGCCGATCCCCCCCCTCTGCTCCACCGCTTCGTGTGTGACATGGACCAGCGTTGTCATCTAGTCTCCTTTTTACTCCAGCCATACAAGGCACTGCTGCTCGAAGAGTCCGCAACCAACCCTCCGCTCTATACTTCCCCAAACCACCGCCGCCGAGCCTTTTCACTCAGCGACAAACGAAGTAATACCAGGGAAAATACTCCCCTGATCAAGGTCTGTCTACCCGGCATTTCATTGCCGTTCACCCCCTTTGGACTTATCTTGACGAAGGAGGGAAGTACCTGAAAATGACCGAGATAAATGCTCTAATCTGCGAGCCTTCCGGCGTATCGCGTTCACTGTGGCCCCTCAGCACCGGTCTGCCCTTCGCCCAGGGCGTGCTCCGCACCCCGAATCAGATCTCCATCGCCGATGAAACGGGTCAACTCCTACCGGCCTGCACCACTCCTCTCGCTACCTGGACCGACGGCTCGATCAAATGGGCCCTCTTAGATACCCAGCTCAGTATCGGACCCACGGCCCGATCCGAGTTCCGCATCCGCACTGATTCCCCCAGCGAGATACCCGCCCTGCAAACCCCACTCTCCTGCACCAGCAACGAGACGGCCATCACCGTCACTACCGGCCCCCTGACCGTGCATTTGCTGAAGCGTGGTCCACGGATCTTCGGCGACCTATCTTTTGCGGGACAGTCGATACTGGGAGGAGATGATCTTTCCGAATTTGTGGCGAGTGATGCCGGAGGAACCTCCTATCCGGGTCTGGTCGAGGATGCCTATATCGAAGAGCAAAATCCGCTGCGCTCAGTCGTCAAAGCCGAGGGGGGCTTCGTCGCGAAAAATGGAGTCCGTCTCCTCAGTTGGCAGCTGCGCTTCTACTTTTTCGCCAGCCAACCCTTTTTCAAGATCTACCATACCTTCGTCCACGATCAACCCGCTCCCTCTGTCGACCTGAGCCAACTGCGCTTCACCCTGCCCCTGGCACTGGCCGGTGAGCGATGCGCAACCCTGGGGTCGCGCAATGCTAGTTTCGGCCATGGCGAGGATCCTGCAAGGCTGGACCGCCCTCTATCTCTGGTCCAGTGGAATCTCGATCGCCACGCCCTATTTGGCCGGGAACGCATCGATTACCGCACCAACGCCCACGGCTGGGTCCATCTCGCCAATACCCAAACGGGCATCACGCTTAAACTCAGACATCCCTGGCAAAACTACCCCAAAGCCTATACCGCTCACAATGCGGGACTGGATATCGACCTCTACCCCGATCTCAGCGACTTCGAAGTGTCCAGCGACGAGCCGGGGCGTCGCTGGACCGAAATCGACCGGGAAGAGGGCATCGCCTATGACGGTCCGTTGCGCATCCCCCAGGGCATGGCCAAAACGCACGAGCTATTCATCCACTGCGGCCCTGCGGGGCAGTCCGCACGCCAAATAGACACCCATAGCCTGGCTTTTGAAGAGCCATTGCTGCTTCAATTACCCTCCGAATACTATGCTGAGACCGGTGCCCTGGGCCCTTTCCACCCCTTCCGCAACAAACATGGATCCCTCGAACTCAAACTTCGCCGCTATGCTCAGCCCCCTAACGGGCTTGGCTTCATCAATTACGGCGATCAGGTGCATCTCGAGCACGAAAACGGAGTGCTGAAAACCCGCACGACCGAAAACCTCGCCTACGAGTTGCCGCGCTCGATCCTGCGCCAGTATTTGCGCACGGGCGATCAGGTGCTTTTCCGCGAGGGCGAGGCGGCCATCTTCCACCTTATGGATATCGATACCGTTCACTTCTCGAGCGAACACCCCGAGTGGGTCGGGGGCCCCCATTTCCAATGGTCGCAAAACCATCATTTCGCCAATACGAGCGAAACCGAAGCCCTAGGTCCCAACACCAGCCACACCTGGCTCGGCGGCCTCCTCGACTATTACTTCCTCACCGGTTATCGGCGCGCCCGGGAAGTCGCCGAAGCCTGTGCCGACTTCTGCCGCCGCCAGGCCCCATATACCTGGAAGCAACAATTGACCGCAGAAGTCGGACAGCGGGTCCTGGCCGAAGACCAGGAATGGCCTTTCAGTACCCGCACCGCCGGCTGGCCCTTGACCGCGATGGGGACCTATTACGAGGCTTTCCGCGATGAGCGTTTTCTGCGCTCGATGGAAGCGCTGGTCGATCTCTTCGAGATCTGGCAGGACTCAGAAGGCCGCTGGCGCGAACAGGTCGGCACCTTCAACCGCGGAGCCGTCCCCTTCATGGATGCTTCAGTGCTGCAGGGCCTACAGCTTTACTACCAGTGTACTGGCGATATCCGCACCCACCGCCTGCTCCTGCGCGGGACCCACTTCCTCGCCGAAAAGGGACGGACGGCAGAAGGCATATTCTACTATAAAGAAAGTCCGATCGGCAATAAGCCGCACCCCTCCACAGCCCTGCTATTGGAACCGCTGGCCTTCGTCTATCGCCAAACCGGCGACCCCCAGATACTCGATGCCGGCTACCGCCTCTTCCGCTACCTCGTGGATGGTGACCTGGTCGCACCCTATATGTTGAAAGATCTCTTCGCCTTCTTGCCCCTGCTCGAAGAATTGGGCCTGCTCACAGCCTACGAAAACCCCGATTTCACTACCCGTTCCCAGCCCAGCCAAGGGCAGACTAACGAAGAAAATTGATGCGAAGTGCGGAAAAAAACCAGCGTTTTGCGGGCAAAATCGGCATGGACAACCTCAACACCCTCAATTCAACTCCAAAAACCCTTATAAAAAGACCATGACTCCCAAGACTTCCATCCCTTTATCTCCGAATGCTTACAACGAATTGATCAATATCGCCCTCTTAGAAGACCTCGGCGCCATAGATATCAACGCAGATTTGAGCGCAACCTCGACCGTAGAGGCAACCACCGAAGATCAGGCCCGGATCATCGCCCGCCAGCAGGGCGTCGTCGCCGGCATCGAAATCGCCCGCGCCGTTTTCGCGCGTCTCGATGGGAACATCTCCTTTCACCCCCAGGTTGAAGACGGAGCCCTTGTCGCCGCAGACGATGAACTCATCCAAGTACAGGGCCAGGCCCGTGCTCTGCTCGCAGGAGAACGCACCGCGCTTAACTTCCTGCAACAGCTCTCCGGTGTCGCGACTTTGACCCATCATTTCGTCGCCGCCATAGCCGACACCCCCACCCGGATCACCGATACCCGCAAGACCACCCCGGGCTGGCGCCAGTTACAGAAATGGGCGGTGCGATTGGGAGGAGGCGTCAATCACCGCATGGGCCTTTACGATGCGGTGCTCATCAAAGAAAACCACGCCGCTGCCGCCGGGGGCATAGGCGCTGCCATCGCCAGCGCGCGCCTCAACATTCAAACTCCGGCGACTCCGGTCTACGTCGAAGCCGGTACTCTCGCTGAAGTCGGCGAAGCACTGGACGAAGCACCCGACCGCATTATGCTCGACAATATGGACAATAGTGCTATGAGCCAGGCCGTAGCGCTCATCCGTTCGACCAACTCCACTATCGAGATCGAAGCTACCGGCGGCTATACCTTGGACACGGTGCGAGGAGCAGCTCTTAGCGGCGTCGATCTGATTTCCATCGGCGCACTGACCCACTCGGCGGCAGCGATGGATATGAGCATGCTCTTTGCCGAGGCATAAAAACGCGCCTCAGGGCCGATTGCACGGATCAAGGCACCAGCGGTTTTGTTGTGTGATGATATCGATTTTTGTACAATATGCAGACTCATAATCTGTCTCGCATCCTGCGAGGTCGGCATTCTCTTCAAACCTTTGGCAGGAGATCAGCTCATGTCTAAGTGGAATATTCTGATATCCATCCCTCTACTCCTCTTCTCTCTTCCAGCCTATGGGGATGAACATGACTGGAAAGAAAAGCAAATCAAGGATGCCTTGCTAGCCGCGCCACCTGTCATCACTGACAACGCTACCGTATATGGTTGGGACGAGGCGCAGGGAGGGGAAATGACCCTGTTGAGACTGGGTACGGGAGATTATACCTGTCTTGCTTCAGGTTTTGGCAGCTTGCGACTCGGAAAACCATTGGAACCCATCCCAGGACCATTATGTGCAGATGAGAACGCTTGGGCATTTTTCAAAGCGGTACTGAACGAAAAGAATCCAATGAAACCCGCAAAGCCATATCCAACTACTCCGGGAATGGCATGGATGCTTGCTGGAATGGGGGTTCATGAGGGAATGGTGGATGTGGGATTGGGTGAGAAAATAGAAGTTTTGGAATCAGGATCAGGGTCGGGATCCAAAATGACAAAGATTACACCTCACGTTATGATTCTGCCGCTTCCCATCGCAAAATCCGGAACTTTGTCGACCAAATATAATCCTGCCCATCCATTAGCATCTTGGATCATGGCTGCTAATTCTCCTTTGGAGCACTTGATGCTCCATGTTTCTGATGAGGATGCTGCAGCAATTATGCAAGGAAATAATTAATCGCTCTTGTGCCCGAGGCGGGGCGGCACTGAGGGCCGTCCCGCCTCGGGTCAATGAGTCGGGATCAGCTAAATATCTTTCCACCGACAATAGGGATGGTGCACTAAATTAGCGCTGTAGTAGCGCAGATCGTCCGACACTTCCACACCCACCCACGGCGGCACTGCGAACTCCTCTTCCTCGCTCTCCAATTCAATTTCGGCCAACACCAGCCCATCATTCTCTCCACCAAAGACATCAACCTCCCAGACCTTTGCTCCCCAGGTCGTAGTATAACGCGTCTTTTCGATATGGGGTTGGATGCAGAGTTCCGCCAAAATTTCCTCGGCGTCCGCAAAGGGGATTTCATATTCGTATTCGCTCCGGGCGATACCCTGGGACTTTCCCTTGAGAGTGATCACCGCTCGAGTTCCCTCGGTCCGCACGCGTACCACCATCCCGTCCTGGACGAAGATATAGCCCTGTCTAAAGACAACGCCTGCTAACCCGCGCAGAAAAGACCGATCGTCAACCAGATATTTTCTCTCGATTTCCCGGGGCATCGAATCCTCGTTAGTTCTCTCTGTCCTTTCCACCACCTACCGCCATCACCGCCGTCGTCTGCTGCTGCGTCGTCACCAACTGATAAAAGATCCCTTCCTTTTCCATCAACTCCTGATGCGTCCCGGCCTCAGCGACCCGACCCTCGTCTATGACCACCAGTCGGTCGGCACTGCGCAAAGTCGAAAGCCGGTGGGCAATCGCGAAGGTCGTCCGCCCTTTGATCAGGCGTTGCAGCGCTTGCTGTACCTTCTTCTCGGTTGGAGTATCGACCGAAGAGGTCGCCTCATCGAGGATCAGAATTTTTGGATCGTGGAGGATTGCACGCGCGATGGAGATCCGTTGTTTCTCTCCTCCGGAAAGCTTATCGCCTCGTTCGCCAACGACAGTATCGTAGCCGTCGGGCTTCTGCACGATAAACTCGTGTGCATTTGCCGCCTTGGCCGCCTCCATCACTTCCGCGAAGGTCGCCTCCGGGCGAGCATAGCAAATATTTTCGTAAATCGAACCATTGAAAAGAAACGATTCCTGTGCCACCATTCCAATCTGGCCGCGCAAATCTCCGAGCTTCAAGTGCCGGATATCCGTGCCATCGATCATCAACTCGCCACGGTCGATATCGTAAAACCGACAGATTAGATTGATCAGCGTACTTTTGCCCACCCCCGACTTGCCGACCAGCCCGATCATCTCACCTGCTTCGACCTTCAAATCGACTCCTTTAAGAATCGGCTTGCCAGGATCGTAACCGAAAAAGGCATCGCGAAATTCCACCCGACCCTCCAGCTGGGGCAGCGCTCTCGCTGCGGGATCGTCAAAGGGCTCAGGCGTTGCATCGATGACTTCGAAAATCCGCTCGGCACCGGCGAAAGAGCGAGTAATCATATTGTTGGCATTGGTAAAGAATTGTATCGGACGGTACAACTGCCAGATATAACCGATAAAGGCCATCAAAACCCCCAGCGTCAGTTGCTGATCGAGGATCTGACGCCCACCAAAATACCAGACCAGGAAAATGCCGAAACTCATTACAAAATTAGAGACCGCGTACAGCACTACCCAGACTCGTTCGGCCTTGACCAGCGCCTGCCACAGATCTTCGTTGCGCAATGAGAAACGCTGCTCCTCGCGTTTTTCCTGGGCGAAGGCCTTGACGATTCGGATGCCACTGATGGATTCGTCGAGGTGGGACGTGAGCCGCGACCACTTGGTGCTCCAGCGTCCCCAGTGCAAGCGCATGAGCTTGAAGCGCTTGATACTCGCCAAGATGATAAAAGGCGTCGGAGCCAGCACCAGTAGCGTCAGTTGCCAATTCATATAAAGCAGGAGACCGAATACCCCGAAGAATAAGAGCACATTCGATATGATGAAGGGGATAAAGAAGAGCAGCAGCATCTCGAGCCGATCCGAGTCTTGCATAAATCGCGAGATCAGACTCCCGACCTGGCGCTTCTCATAAAAACGCAAGGGCAGAAATTGCAGCCGCTGATAGAGCTGAGCCCGTATGTCGCGACCCGACCACGCCGAAAGATCGGCCCGGGTGAATCCAGTTAAAAGCTCTATGCCCCAACCCAGCAATTGCGCTCCCAGCAAACCGCCAACCAGCAGCGCCAAAAGCCGAATTCCCGCCTCGATTTCCAGCGCCCCCTCCGCAGCCGGCATCAATACATCGTCAATGATATGCTTGATCACATAGGGTGGCAAAAGCCCCAGCGCGGTGGTCAACGCCGAGCCAACCATCAATACCAGGACTTTGGACTTGTAGGGCAGCAGAAAAGACGCGATCCGCTTGAAGGTACCCCATTTCGAGAGACAAAATGGGCAGAAACCGTTCTTTTCGGGTAAGAGTCGCTCGCATTTTTCGCAGCGG
>CAZFMY010000019.1:0-78564 GCA_964520345.1 uncultured Gemmatimonadaceae bacterium
CTGACTCCGCCGATCGAAAAAGATCCAAACCAACCCCAGATAAAGCGGCAACCCGAAGCATAGGAATTATAAAGGGCCTTTTATGTGTATTAGTCAATACGATGTATGCTCTTTGCAACGATCTCTGCGTGAAATTGAGCCGAAGCCTGATCGCCAGCATAATTTGAAGGATCAGCTTTGAATTTCTTATACTTAAACGCACCCACTACATATACGCTGGAAAGAGGAAAAATGAAGTTTTTCCCGATCGTAGTACTTATTCTTGCCGGTTCGATTGCAGCACAACCAAGTATCGAGTCCAAACAACATACCTTCCGCGTCGAGTTATTTGCCGAAGGTTTCGGTATACCGTGGGGAATGGCCTTTTTACCTGATGGACGATTATTAGTAAGCGAGCGCGAGGGTTTATTGCGCATCGTTGCTCTAGACGGTTCGCTGTCGGCGCCGATTAGCGGTGTGCCCGAAGTTCATGTCGCTGGACAAGGAGGATTATTAGATATAGCGCTCCATCCACAGTACAGCGAAAATCGACTGGTCTATCTGACATATTCCGAGCCGTTAAAGCAAGCGGAGGGTGATGTCTTGAGTCATACGGTTTTGGCACGTGGGCGTCTGCAGGGGCTGAGTATGAGCGATCTCGAAGTGATATATCGCGTACCCGAACGCTTTTATACCAAGCGCGGGTATCACTACGGTTCGCGCATCGTCTTCGATCGCGCCGGTTATCTGTTCTTCACCATCGGCGATCGTGGGCAGCGAAACCTGGCCCAGGACGTAGAATGGCCCAACGGCAAGGTCCACCGCTTGTACGATGATGGTCGAGTCCCCGAAGATAACCCCTTTGTCGATCAGACCGATGCTATCGCTTCAATCTGGTCTTATGGGCATCGCAATCAACAAGGCTTGGCACTGCATCCGCAGACCGGCGAGTTATGGGCTAGTGAGCACGGTCCCAGGGGTGGTGACGAACTGAATCATATCCGCAAGGGACTCAACTACGGTTGGCCGGCGATCACTTATGGCATCAACTATGACGGGACTAAGATCACCGATCAGACCGAGGCCGAGGACATGGAGCAACCGCAGACGTACTGGATACCTTCGCTGGCAGTATGTGGGATTGATTTCTATGCTGGCGCTGCCTTTTCCAAGTGGCAAAACGATCTCTTTGTGAGTTCGTTGAGTTTCAATCGCTTGCATCGAGTACGCCTCGACGATACTAAAGTAGTCGAAGACGAGATGGTTTATCAGGCCGAATCGCGGGTCCGCGATGTGCAGACCGGACCCGATGGTGCACTCTATCTGGCGCTGGAAGACCCAGGACGGATCGTGCGCTTATCCCCACTAGAATAGAAGCATGCGCCTCGAAGCATATTCGACGCGAGACAGGCACGGGGTGATCTAGAAGGTCGTTTCCAGAAGCGGTTGTGTTGGTGCAACACTCACGACCGATTGCTCACAAGCGGCCGCCTGTAGTACCGTTCCACCGGCTCCGACGGCTCGTAGCCCAACAAGCGTCGCGCCTTGTCTATATTGTATTTACCCTGCCCCATATAGCTGTGCAAATTGAAGGCCTGATAGTCGTCGGGCACCACCTCAATATCCAGGGCCAGGCGACAGGCCTGTACCAGGTCTTCCCAGGTAATGGTAAAGGGCTGGAAATCCTGCCCCTGCACCGCCCGCTCCGGTTTGGGACCCAATCCGTTGAACTGATAGCAGATGGTCTGAATGCCATGCGTCCGAGCATAGGCCCGACAAATCTCCATGCCCAGCATCTTGGTCAAACCATAATACCCCGGCCCCGGCCGCTGCGGCACCTCGCCGATATCAAACTCGTGGCCGTAGTCGGGAATCACCAACTCAGGGCCGGTGTGCAGCACTTTTTTAATGCCCACTTCGGCCGCTGCCTGCATGACGTTGAAGGCACCCGTGGTACTGACGGCGAAACTGAGCACGGGGTGGGGTCGGTTGACGGTAAAATTGGCAATAGCATCCACGCCCTGCGCCGCTTCCAGTACCTGCTTGTAATCAGTGATATCCACTGTCCGCGTCGGCAGCCCGTCGGGGTGCGGCTTTAGATCGGCCAGGCGCAAATCGTAATATTGGCCCAGAGCTGGAATAATATTAGGAGCGATATGGCCGGATGAGCCCAGCAACAAGACTTTTCTCATGTGTTTACTCCTGGTTCGACCGACCACTGAGCGGCAAAATTGTGCCGCGGCTCGTACCCCATGCTGCGGGCGTGATCGATCAAGTACTTGGCATTGGGTATATCGGCGCCAATATGGTAGACTGCCCAGCGCTCAGGCCAAGCCACTGCCCGACCCGTATCGCGGTGCAGAGCACAGCCAAAAGCCTGGGCCGCATCGCGCACATCGAGCCACATTAAATTGGGCTCGGCGTCCCGCACTTCCTCCTCCACGACCACTTCGCCCAGACGCAAGGCCGTAATTCCAATGTGATGCGCCCGCGTCATTTCGCGGCAGGTCAACTCACCCAGATAGCGGCTCAGGGGCCTCATGACCGCCCGTGGCTGCGGCTCCCACCGCTCACTGATATATACATCGTCCGGATAAGCGGCAAAAACCGCCAGCGTGCTGCCGTACACGACGCGCCCCACGCCGGCCTCTACAGCCGCCGACAAGAGCACATGCGTACCCCGGGTCGCCCACTCCAAGAGCGCCTGCTCGCATGGCGATCCCGCCGCCAGACTCGCCGGCGGCTCTCCGGTATGGATCACTGCGTCGACCCCGCGCACCGCCCGCCAGGCCATCTCGGGCTCCAATAGGCTGCCTTGAACCACTTCGGCCTCACCGGTCGAGGGT
This sequence comes from uncultured Gemmatimonadaceae bacterium, assembly GCA_964520345.1. GTDB lineage: Bacteria > Latescibacterota > UBA2968 > UBA8231 > UBA8231. The sequence continues at coordinate 2,826 of CAZFMY010000019.1, forward strand.
ACGGGATCTTCATCCATGAGGCGCAACGCGTGTTCGGATGCCAATTCAGCAGCTACGGCCTGCCCCAATCTGCTGGCCGATCCGGTGATGAGTACCTTCATGCTTCAATCTTTCCTCTCTTTAATCCAATAAGACGAACACTTTTTGGAAAAAGTGGCGAAGTAAGGCTTATCCTAAAACACACATAAAACATAGATCAATTAAGGCTTCTTAAACCCGGGCTTCAATTTCGAACTCGCCGATCGTACGGCACATCCTTCTCAAGCCCGCACTGGATTCCATAACTTATAGCGAAATAATATAGGCGATATATCTACAATACGCGTAGACATTGTTGCACCAACCCAGGAGCATTCAATGCAGAAGAGTGGATTGCCGTTCAAAATTATCGAGATTGACGATGAGAAGATCACTCTCGAAGACCACGAAGGAGAAATGGCCTTCGTAGAGATACATCACAGGATAGACGATTGGTCGTTTATGCAGACGGTCGATATTGACGGTGAGGCCGTGGCAGTATTTGAAAGCCACGGAGAGAGCGACGGCCGGATTATCTACATGAGTGCTCATAGTGTTATCGCGGAGTTTCCGAAGACACTCGAACCGACCCGCATTGCAGAAAATTCCTGCTACCTGGGCAGAACCCTCACCGAGGTTATGGAGTCCGATGAGGATCTATTGGGAAATGAGATCTTATCCAGAGAAGAAGACCCCACTTACGATCTAGTTTCCTCCTGCCTTCCGCCAATGCAAAAACTCGGTCCGATGAACGTGATCTCCTTTGTAGGCACCCGAGAATGTATGGACAAGCCTGCAATCATGGCCGAATTGCATTCTTCGTGCTTCAACTTCGGCGCCGTGACCCATGAGCTTCGGCGTGCCGAACGCGGAGAAGTCCGGCCGCCGCGCAACGTATACCAGGGATTGATAGGTGGTTGGCTGCCCGTTCTCTACTTCAAGGTCGAAGGATGGGAAATCACTGTTTTTGCCGATCCGGATCCTCCCACCAACCGGATTCAACCGGTTTGGTATAGGCTTGCCAAGATACGAGCAGATGGTGAAGAGGAGATTCACTACTGCAACACCTATGCACCGCTGCCGCCGCGAAGCAAACCCGATCCTAGAGAGTTCTATATCAAACTGCTCAAGCTCTCCCGCGATTGGCATTCCGTTCTCGAAACATCGATGGATATTCACGTTCCCGACGAGTGGATATCCAATATGTGCAAGCACAGTCTGGTCCGGGAAATGATCACTCGAGTTGACGACTGGCCCAGGTACGGGGTGTACACCAAGGAATATAGCGGGCCGGAGCACGACGGTTTTCAAGACACCTTCAATACGAGTGTCAATGCCATGCTCGCCTGGGGGCTATTCGATGTCGCACGCAGGTACATAGAGAACTATTTGTCCTTCTTTGTGAAGGACGACGGCTCCCTGGAATATCGCGGAATTGAAACCGGTGAGTACGGGCGGCACCTGACGATGATCAGCCAGTACTACTACTTCACCAAAGATCATTCGCTGCTATTGAACTATTACGACAAAATCAGGGTTATGATCGATTACCTTCTCGGCTTGAGGGATGAAGCGAAGGATCTTCCACCAGAAGACCCCGCCTACGGGATGATGAAAGGATGGTGCGAGGCCGACAGCTGCAACAGACCGGATCCGTACAGATATAATTTAGCCTTCTATTCCAATAGCACCGAAGCACTCAGAGCATTTCACGATCTGGGTGGCGCATTGCAATGCGTCGGGAAAAAACTGGGCCGACACGACCTTGTAGAGCAGGGAGAAGAGTTGGCAAAGCAATCGGTGGACCTGAGGGTGGATCTCTATACATCGATTAAAAAATCGATGCTGATCGATCAGGAGCTTCCCCATCTGCCCGGCTTGGCGGGGGCAAAAGAGCCCTACAACAAGATGAAGCCTGAAAAATACAGACCCAATTCATGGGTGGCCGGCGAGATCAGCCGCTCGTACAACGAGATGATGCATTCCGGGTGCCTGACGAGAGAAATGGTCGAAACGATTGTCCGCTACCAGTCGAAGTTCGGCGGCAGATGGCTGGGACTGCCCGGAAAAAAGGGAAGTATGGATGGCTTTACCAGCTACGAATATGCATACGGCCTCTTGCAGCACGACCTATTAAAAGAGTTTCTGCTCTTCTACTATAGCCACATGGCTCATATCTACACCAGAGGTACGTGGACCGCCACGGAGTACGGAAATGCCGACCGCTCAAAACCATCATCATCCTATTGTGTGCCAGCCCAAGTCACCATCCCCACACTGACGAAGTGGATGCTGGTCTTCGAAGACCCGTTTTCACCGATTCTCTGGCTAGCTAAGGGGGCACCGCGCCATTGGCTTGCGAAAGGTCGATATATTTCGGTAAAAGAAGCCCCGACGCGCTGGGGACTAATCAGCTATATCATTACACCGATGCCTGAGCGTATCCATGTCGAGGTCGTTCTTCCCGATCAAGGGTTCGACGCCGTTATCCACCTGCGTCTGCGCGCATCAGCCGGGCAAAAGATGCGTGCGGTCCTATTCAATGAAGAACCATGGACCGATTTCCGTCCGGAAGATGAAACGGTTATCCTGCCAATTGGTTTAAAAGGGCGCAATACTGTAGACGTGTTGTACGACGATTCGCCATAGCGCTCCATCCGAAATCTCTTGCACCCGGTTTGCTCACGGCAGCAGATCCCAGAACTCCTGTAAGAGCCGCAGTGTCTCTGCGTACGGATTGCCGTCGGGGACCACCAGGTGATAGCGCCCCGCAAAGGAGCGCATCCGCAGCGCCGAGACCATCTCCCGCAACTGCGCGTGCCCCTCGCCCAGGACCACTTTTCCATCGGGGAGCAGGCTCTCGAGATAGCCCAGGACAGGTGCACTGAAGCCCTCCAGTCGCGCAACTCCGTCCGCCACGAAAATATCCGTGATAAGATCGCGGCATCGTCCCTTATACAGCACCCCGTAAAACGGCTGCAATCCCGCCCGGGCCGCTTCCAGCGGGGCATACGCCAGTCCCGCGTAGCCCTCGGGTACAGCCTCCATCCGGACCAGATCGCCCGGCGCCAGCTGCAGGACCCACGCCCGCCCGTCCGCCGGCGGGACAGGCGGCACTTCTCCCTCAGCCAGGCGAACGAGGGGCAGCGCGTCGATGGTCTCGAAGCGGGCCGGGCAGCCGAAGCGAGCGAGCATTTCTGCGAACGCCTCGGGATCATCCGGCATTGCGGGCAGAATTACCGAGATCTCCGCCCCTAACGCCGCCAGCTGCCGAGCTCGGATCCTGCCTTTGAAATCGACACAGTCCGGGCAGCACGCCCCCCGGCAGAGGGCCGCGGCCGAATCGTCGCTGAGGATCTCAACCATAGCGTCGAGCGCGAGGCCGGCATCGATCAGCATCGTACGCGCCCCACCGATGTGGCCGTAGCGGATCAGGCCGCGATTTCTCAGCACTTTTTCGAAGCGGCGCACACCGCCCCGGTGGCCACCCGGCGCCTGTCGCATCATCGATGTCCGGATCTGCCCGTCCGCCCCCAGGTAGCGTCCTTCGATCTGGTTGAGATAGGGCAGGTCGAGCAACGCCTCGGCCGTGTGCAGCAGAGTGAGGGTGTCGAGATCGACCCCGATCAGCAACACCTGCCCGCCGCAGCGCGCGTGTCGTTCGAATGGAGTACCCGCCCCACAGGGTCCGACCGCCTCTTCGTGGCCCGCCAGCAGCGCTGGCGCGTCCGGTCCTTGGGCCGCCACCGGATGCCGTGGATGCCGGCTGCGCAGGGTATCGGGCATCTGACGAAACACTTCGGCCACTGCGCCCATTGCCGAAGGGGTGCGCGCCGGATCGAAGTACGCCTCCTGGCGGTCGGTGAAGGTCGGAAATAGCAGCGTCCCATCCGGACCAACGGCGGCGCGCAGAGCCCCGATCAATGCCTCGGCGCGAACCTCGCGGCCCACCGCCTTGATCGAGCTGTGCACAAAGAGCGCCGTGCCGGGGCGGATGCCCAACGCGCCGACCTCTTCGTCGATTCCGTTCATAGCTCTTTCACTTCGATGCCCTCGCCCGCTTGCCACTCTTCGGGCCATTCGGCGGCGTTATACCCCTCTGCCGCGTCACTCTCTAGCGACGAACGGCACAAGGCATCAGCGCCGAGATGGGATCTTCTTGCGGCATAGCACGCTTACTCCCGTGCAATGGATACCCTCTCATCTACTCCCACCCCGACTGGGGTGAGAGTATCGCTCCCGGATCTGTCCGTCCGCATCAATGGTCTGCAGGCGCAACGCCTTGTCGTCCAAGGAGGCTTGCGCGAAATGATGGTACTCGCCTTCCCCCATAAAGCCGCCGGGACCGTAGTTGGTGCCAGCGCCGCCCGAGCAGACCTGTACCACACCCTCGTGTTCCTGCACGTCAAACGCGATGATATGCGAGCAGAAATAAGCCAGGACCCCGTGCCGGACCAGCGTCTGCCAGAAAGACTCCGCCTCGCCCTCCGCGATACACCACTGCGGACGTTCGTCGTAGCCGTTGACCGGGAAGACGGGATGATGACCAGCGACGATTTTGTGGCGCACCTCGCGATGTGCGGACAGCACCGAGTGCAACCAATCGCTCTCGACATGGCCGGGGCCGCCCAAGCCCGAGTAGCTGGTGTTGACGACCACCATCAGCAAATCACCGCGCCGTACCCAGTAGCTCAACCCCTCCTGACCGGGCGGACCGTTGCGGGGAATGGTCGGCAGCACTTCCCGCCATACGTCCTCCGCTGCCGGATTTAAGGTGTTGTGGTTACTGGTGGTGTGATAAATGGGTACCCGATCCGCATCGAGCCAGGCCATCTCCCGATCGAACCAGTAACACCACTGGCGCTCGAGGTCGTGCTCCCCGGCATACGCCCCCATAATGTGGTCGCCCAGGAAAAGTATGAATTGCGGTTGCGGCTCCAACCGCTGCAGGGCGGCGTTGACCCGGGCAAAGTTGCTTTCGAACGGCGCGCCGGGGATCCCCGAGCAACAATCGCCGTAAAAAACAAAGTGATGACCGCCTGCCTCCGGCATCAGGGCAGAGATGGCATGGTTGCCGATAGACAAAATCAAGCCCCTGTATCGGTAGCCATATCATCGAGCAGGGCCAGCAAATTCTCGCCTTCCAGCTTCGACCGATCGGCATCGCTGAGGAAAGGCATGTGGGAGAAGAGACCGAAGGTTTGCGGAAAAGAGAGGTTGTCGAGACAAGGGGAGAAATCCGAAGACCAGAGTAAGCGGTCGATGCCATAGGCCGCGATCAAGGCTTCGACATAGGGCCAAGCAGCTCGGTGCGGGTACTCGTATTGGGGCTCGGTGAGCGCGTAAAAGCCACTGAGTTTGACATGGACTTGCGGATATGCGGCCAGGGAGAGTACGTCAGCCATAGACGCCCGAGCCTCGTCGGCGGACGGGGGTACACTCATTTTGGGCGGCAAGCCGAGATGGGAGATGAGCACGCGCAGCGAAGGGTGGCAATTGAGGATATCGTGCCAGGCGTTCCAGTCCTCGCCTTGAGAGTTGACGCTGACCAGCCAGCGCTGATCGGAGATCCAAGCCCAGAATGCATCGGGGATGGCTTTGAGCGCGGCGACGCATTCGAGGCCGAAGATATAGAGCGTCACACCGACGAATCCCTGGGCTTTGAACCGCTCGAGCTCGTCGGCGGTTGGCGGGGCTGTCGCGTCGACATACGTCGCCGGACGCGCCCACTCGTACCGGGCGGCCATGGCAGCGATATAATCGTGGTTGTCGGCGCACCAGGGCGCATCCGAATACCCGACGATCAACGCGGCTTTGACATCGTGATCTGCAGCGAGAGAGTCGTAACAGACCGCTTCGTCGATGGGCATTGCCAATCGTTTAATGAATGAAGCACCCTGGAAGCCGCCCTCAAAAAGGTGGATATGTGCATCGGCGCGATTTGACATGGTTCGTTCCTCATTCGGCTAAACGCAGCCGAGAAACTCCCGTCCGCGAATCAACGGCCAGCCATTGACGGGCTCCGGTCCGACAAGGCAGCCGATCTCTTTGATGTGCTCGGTCTCTGCGGGGGTACCGATATAACGCGTGTCTGCCGCGACGTAGTGGATCGACCAGCCGCGCCGGCGATGAGACGTGGTATTAGGACCGCTGCAGTGCAGAGTCAAGCTGTGGTGGAAGGTCGCGTCACCGGCCGCGAGCGGGACCTCGGCTTCGCGGGCGAGTACATCCTCCGTCAGCACGTAGGGCAAGTGGTCCCAACCGACGAGACCAAAATCCAGACTGCCGGGAATGAAGCGAACACAGCCGTTCTCAGGTGTCGCGTCGTCGAGCATAATCTGGCAGGTGATCTGAAAATTGGAGGCGAAAAACGACCAGAACACCGAATCCTGGTGATAGCGATTGGCACGGGCGTAGGGCGGCTTAGCGAAAACCTGGTCGAAGTAGAGCTTGATATCCGGCCCCATCAAGTCGGCGATCTTGTCGACGATTTTCGGGTGACGAACGATCCCATCGAAGGTCGGATGGCAGCGGCTCGGCACATTCACTTTGAGCACGGCGTCGAGCGGGTCCACAACCGGCGCACGGCGTTCTTCGGCGAAGGCTTCTTCGCCCGAGGGATAGACTTGAGTCCCACGCCGGTCGTGCCAGGGGCCTTGCGGCGTGGGCGCTTCCGGTTCGCCCTCCTTTTGCGCCCGACCGAAATCGGCGCGGCCCCCCACGTCGCGGATCGAGATATGACGTTGGGGAAAGTCCGGCACGCGACCCAGCACGATATCCTCGTAGTGCCGGCGCAAGTTCTGTAACTCGTCCTGGCTGATCAGGTTCTTGACGACGATGTAGCCATCCTCGAAAAAGCGGGTTTTCTGCGCTGCGCTCAGAGCCATGCGCTTCCACCTCCCTATTTAGGTTCGATGCCCACAATATCTGCATACCCATTCCGGTTCGCAAGATTATACGAGCTTGCCGCGCACCTCCCCGGTGCGCTCAGTCGTACTTGGGCGACCTCAACCGTGCTGATCTTGCTGGTTTTGCCAGGCGCTGTATAGGATGATACCGCTATTGCTCCTTTCCCTTGATCGCGATTGGCATTTGTGCTTGGTTTCCTTTTTTTGGCTCGTGCTGCTCCTTCTGTACCATCAGGCTATGGAGTTCGACATGACGGATCTTTCCTACGCTACAACCGGGCACGGCGAGGCCGTGCTGCTGATCCAGGGGGTTGGGGTAGCCGGTTGCGGTTGGCAACCCCAGATAGAAAGCTTGGCGAAGCACTTCGAAGTTGCCTGGTTCGACAATCGCGGCATCGGGGATAGCCCCGGCTCACCGTCGAACGTATTGGCCATGAGCCAGGACGCGCTGGGCGTGATGGATGCGCTTGGGTGGCCGAGAGCGCATGTGGTCGGACACAGCCTCGGAGGCGTAATCGCCCAGCAGATGGCAGTCCTCGCACCACATCGGATAACTAGCCTCGGCCTGCTCTGCACCTACGCCAGGGGCAGATCGGCCATCTCATTGCACCCTGCCGACATCTGGCTTAATATGCGCACTGCGATTGGAACGCAAGCCATGCGCCGCAGAGCGTTCTTCGAACTGGTTAGTGATCCAGTACGGGACACGAGCGAGGAGAATATCCTCGAGCTCGAATCCGTTTTCGGCCGCAATCTCGCAGCCCTGCCCAGAAACGCGATGGCGCAGGTATTCGCGCTGGCGCGGTGGAACCTGGGTAAGGACCTGGGCTCACCCGATACTCCCGCCCTGGTGGTGAGTGCGAGCAACGATCGCGTGGCCCCAGTAGCGGAAGGCCCATTGCTGGCAGAGCGGTGGAACACCGAATGGGTCGAAGTGGCTGGTGGACATGCGGTTCCCATTCAAGGCGCGGAGCGAATCAACTGCTTGCTAGTGGATTTCCTCTGTTCCGTCACGAATCAGGATACAGCATAAAACGGGCCTGCCGAACTCCGTGTAACTCGGATGGAAACGCATGGGAATTACAGAAGGATTTAGTACGATGGACCAAAGGGTATGTGCGGCGTGAACCACCTAATGCGTTCTACAGAGACTGAGATGCTCTCTTAACCGAAGTGCGCAGAACAAGGCAGCGCCACGTTTTGCCGGCTGAGTTGCTCACCTCCCACCACAAAAGCACAATCAACCTCACCAGCAGCCCTTAGCCGTACAACGCCTATCTCGCCATCCATCGCCCATTCGCCAAAAGCCACTGATCCGGCAGGCTGATGACCCACCAGAACCACATCCCGCGTTCCATTTGCAAGCCGCACTTCCAACCCGAGAGAAGCTCCGTCGGACGTCGATTCGATACGCTCAATCGCGCTCACCCCGACTTTCCCACCCTTGGCCACCGGCTCCACCGCATACGCTGCCCAGCACGTGCCCCTACCCGTAAACCGATAGATCGCCGTCGGTACGGGCCGCCACGGATTATTGCCCCATCCCTGGACCGGATCTTCTTGCCCCTTTATAAGAGCCACATCCAATCCAGCATCGGCCAGCGGGTGAATCACCACATTCGCTTCATCGCTGCTGGTGATTACGGCTCTGGACGCCGCATCCACAACAGCGTCTTCCGCATCCAGGTGGAAGAGCGCTTCATACACGTGCGTTTCCCCATCCGTTGCACTCATAGTATCGACAATGACCCAGTAATCCGGCTTCAGAAAAATAATGCGTCGCGTATGCGTCACACTATCTTCAATCTCATACTCATCATTCTCCGGCCGCCGGACATTCTTTGGCAAACCTTCTTTGCGACGACCGTAGCCATCCCCGTAGCTGCCCCGCAACACATCGAAGCGGGTAGTCGTGACCCAGAGCGTATCGCTATCGGGCGGCATTTCCCCGCTCCACGGCTGCGCCCGGACATAGGTCTCCTTATTGCCGCGCCGGCGCTGCCCCATACCGTCGACCATCACCGTATTGTGTCCGGGAGTCGTCAGCACATACTCCCGTTGGGGCGATGCGTCGTAGGAGAAATTGCCCGGGTCCAGAATCAACGAGCAGCCGTAAGCGTGCACTATAAAGTGCAGCTTGTCCTCGTGCTGATGCGCCGACCCATAGGGGCCCGCATCCACGAGCATATAGATCGAGTCCGCATCCCATCCCGTGCGCATCACATAGTGACCGCTCCACGCCAACCCCATCGACGTCCGGACCGGCGCTTCACCCTCGGCGCGCTGCGAAGCCACGTACTGGAAATCCCTCCGCTGCGGGAACAGCTCGTACCCGGTTTGCAGTACTTCAGTTAGATCGACGCTGCTCGAGTCGTTCAATCTGGGGGCGTGGCCGTCCGGCATGGATACCGACAACAGATAATCGAACATTTTTTCCAAGCGCTCGATAAGATCGTCAGGCAATTCGGCTTCGAGGTGGTTTAAGCGAGCGCGTTCTAGGAGGTTGACGAAATTGCGCACGACCCAGACACCGTAACTAGTCGCCAACTCGTATTCCGCACCATCCGGGTACACCTCCTGGGTCAGTTGACCGTAGAGTCGCTGGATCGCGGTACAGCGCCATTGCGCAGCTTCGTTCAACTCGGGAAAGAGCATCCCCGCCGTGAATAGCCCCATGCACTCTTCCGTCAACCAGTTATTCGCCGTCGGCCACTGCATCAGGTGCCTGGCCTGATCGCAGACCGAGCGCATCATCGTCACAATCACCTCGTCGGTCAAAGCCGCCGCATCCAAACACCGATAGAGGGCGTTCGGCCACGATGCCTCCAACCGGATCGCGGTGGTCAGGGTTTGCCAGGCATAGGAGCCATATGGCCATTCGACCTGATTGCCCGAATCCTCGGGGCGCGGATTGTGTTCCACCCAGTCGATCCAATCCCGCGCGATAGCTCGCGCAAAGCGCTCATCGCCGGTCTGCCAGTAGGCGATCGACAGATCGTCGAAGTGAAAATGTCGATTGAGACATTCGTTCCACAGATGGGTCTTGTACACCCCCTGGGTCGGATTCGCTCCCCAGTCGACGACATCGCCGAATTGCGCGGTGAACTCGGGTGCACCATGAAAGGCGAAGGCGAACTCGTGCCGCTCGACGGCCAGTGCTTTGGGAAAATCCTCGGCCTTGCGGGTTGGCTGCGGACGATCCCGGTAGTCGAACAACCATTGTGGCGCAGTGCGCTCGCGAATATGCGCGGCTAAAGCCGCCTTCGCTGCAGAAAGATCTTCGGCGGCAATGGCGGCCTTGACATGAACTAGACCATTGTGATCCAGGTCGAGGGCTTTTGAAAAAAATTCGCTTTCTATCATCGGTTTGGTCGGTTAGCTCGAGCTGATCTGTTTAGAAGCAGAGTGCCATTTAGCCTTTGTGATACATCCTCCGCGCTCGGAGGGAGAGAAGATGACCAGAGGCTGCAACTATATCGCCAGAGAGGCTTCGCGCTCTATGGTCTTGTCGTCGGCGTGTTCTCCGCTGGTGGTTGGAAGGCTGGGCAGGTAACGGTACTTCGGGTCTTGCTTGGTCTTCTGATGGATCTCGAGGATCTCCTTCCACGTCGCCCAGAGCCCATGCGGCGCGACGGGAAGATCCTCTTCGAGGGCTCGGCGCAACTTGGGCAGGTTGTAGAAGGGAACCGCCGGGAACATGTGGTGCTCCACGTGGTACTGCATGTTCCAGTAGTAGAAGCCAGGCAGCCACGAGCAGGTATAGGTGCGACAGCAGAGGCGGAAATCATCGACATCGGGCGATAAACCATAGTGTTGGGGCATACCGCAGAGGAATCCCAGCCAACCGCAGTACTGGGTGCCAAAGGTGAATACGACGATCAAAAACCAGTGTCCCGTAAGAATGAAGATGGCAGCCAGAGCGGCATGGCCGATCAGCACAAAGCGCGCCCATTTGCGATGCCTCTCTCGCAGGATTGTGTTCGATTCGGGAAGTATATGCTGATTCCAATCTCCGCCGACATCGCCCTTTGCCCGCTCGTAATGGGCCTTGATAAGGCCCCAGGTACCCTGCGGATTCCAGCCAAATAGACTGAGCCAGAACTTCCAATTTTTGAAGTCGAGAGTCTGCGGCAACACGACCTCGCCATCATAGTCGGAGTGGACGGTCAACTGGTGGTGCTTCACATGACTGGGCCTAAACCAGATATGATCGCTCCAGCTGATGAAACTATAAGCCCTGAGAAAGAATTCATTCCACGACTTGGTCTTGAACGGAGTCTTGTGCACGAGTTCATGGACCGCAACCAGTCCCATAAAGGGCCCGTTGGTGCCGTGTACCAGGAGTGCGACGTAAAGTAGAGGCACCGACCACATCCAATTCGTCGAGTTGATGTTTAAAAACGCCATATAGGCCAGCGTCCCGGTCACGGCGAAAAGACCGAATTGCGAGAGCACCTGTCGAAATCCATGCAAGTCACTCGTCTGCATCAACTCGCGCAGAACCTGCTTGTCGATTTTGCAGCGGTACCAACTGATCTTGGCATCAGTCTTGAATCTCTGTTCCGTCTCCACAGCTCATCTCCTGCAACTAATCTATGCCTACGGACACCCCGGCAGGGTGTCTGATTCGTCCTCCGTTATCGCGCATCTCAGACAGCGCGGAATTTGTAAAAACCCGATCCGAGTTCAAATCCGACCGCGCCACCCCGCTCAAGAGCACCGACCAGCCCGGCCATACCCGGTACATAATCGCCCTCTTCCCATACCACAGCACCATCGACACTTATGGTTCCCATCGTACCAATAGGCACCCTCAGCTCGGCGCTGCAATTGGCGGGAATGATCACCTCCATCTCCAAAAAATCATCCCTTTGACGCCAATCGATCCCTATATAACCACGCACCGTCTCTAAACCGCCCCGCGCCCATTCCAATTCACCTACCAATTGCGGTGCAATCACGACCCGGCGATATCCTGGCTCAACCGCACATATCCCCAGCACATCCCAGTAGAAGAATTTCTCCAGGCTGCCAAACATCTTCATATTGAAACTGTACTCGAGATTGCCCTCCCACGTCTCCCACAGCGTTGTCGCACCCTTAGCAACCTGTTCGCCCCAACTCGGATAGGTCGTCTGGCTGGCAATCAGATAGGTGACTGCAGCTTGACCATACCGGTGCAAAGCCTGGATCAGCGCGTTGGTACCTATGATACCAGTCGAGAGATGGCCATCGTGATTTTCGCGGATATCGCGCACCAAATTCTCGACCACCGCGGCTCGCCGCTCCTCGGGCACCAAACCGAAATACAGAGCCACCGCATTGGCGCACTGCGAACCGAACCCGTACTGGTTGGTATCCTCATTGAGAAATCTGCGGTTAAAACCCGCCTTGATCTCCGCTGCAAGTTCCCCATAACGAGCAGCATCCTCTCGTCGGCCCAAAATCTTCGCGGCCTTGGTGACGATCCAGGTATCGAAGTAGTAATAGGCATTGCTGGTCAACTCCGCTGGCGTGGCGACCGGCCCACTGCTGCTGCTGCCATCCGGTTGCGGTTCCATATGGTCGCCGAATCCGAAAGGCAGCACATGATCCTCGGCCTGTGCAGAAATATACTCGACCAGCTTTACCAGGCCGTCGTAGTGCATTTCCAAAACGCGTTTATCGCCATAGTGCCAGTAAACATGCCAGACCAGCAATGGATAAGTACTCTGCCACTCCGTAGTTTCCGGCCCATAGCAATCGTGTGGATCACGCCAATGGATGGGGCTGACGACCGGAACGCATCCATCAGCCCGCTGCGAATCGGCGATATCGTCCAGCCACTTGGTCCAAAACGATGCGGTGTCGAAGTTGAGAATATAATCTTCGGCGACAAAGCCCGGGTCGCCGAGCCACGCCACCCGCTCGGCGCGCTCAGCAGCGTCCTGCGGCATGCTTTGCAGACTGCCCCTGAAGGTCCGACAGGCGTTGGCATGGATCTGGTTGAATAACTCATGAGCGCACTCGAATGTACCGCTCGTCCCTACCGACGAATGCGCGAAACGCGCCTGCAGATTCGCCGCAGTGGGCGCTGTGGGCAGACCCCTGAGCTCGGCGTAGCGAAATCCGTGCAGAGAAAAATGCGGCTCGTATACTTCTTCGCCCGCGCTCTTGAGAATGTAGGTGTCAAGTTGCCGGGCGGGATGGGGCTCGAGCAGGTTGGAGCGCTCGTCGAGGGTTCCATCCGCATGCAGGCGTTGCGCGTGACGGACAGTGATCTGATCACCTCGAGATCCGCTGAGTTGCAGCCGTGTCCAACCAGTGATGCACGTTCCGAAATCGTATACCGCAGCCTCGCCGCGCGCGACAACCGACACCGGCGCGAGCGTTTCCACGACGCGAATCGGCGGCAGACACTGTGCCGTCAGCTTCCCCTCTGGTCCACGTAACGCCACCGCCGTAGACCAAGCTGAATCATCGAAACCGACCCTATCCCAACCGCTCTGCTCGCGAGTGGCATCGTAAATCTCACCGTGGTTGTAATCGTTGTACACGATCGGCCCCGCAATGGTCTTCCATCTCTCGTCCGAGACCACGCTCAACACCGATCCATCGCCGAATTCGATGATTAGTTGCACCTTCGCCACCGGGCGATCGCCATAGGCATCGCGATGACCAGGCGATTCGGGAACATCCGTCTCCTTGCTGTACCAGCCGTGCCCCAGCATCAGACCAATCGCGTTGGTACCCGCGTGCAATACATCACTAATATCATGGGTTAGGTAGAGCACGCGGTCCTTCAGTTCAAAGGGCTGATCATTGTTGTAATACGATGTACCCGGGTCGAGAACATTCTCTCCCATTTTCCGACCATTGACGAAAAACTCGCAATAGCCGAGCCCGGACACATAAGCCCGCGCTCGGACAATCTCAGCGTCTTGATCAATGTCGAACTCCCGCCGCAGAAGCGGTGCCGAAACCTCGGCGTCGGGCGACGCAATCCAACTGCCCTGCCAATCGCCCGGATGCAGCAAGCCCATCTCAAAATGGGCCGAAGCGCTGTACTCGCTGGAGCGCTCATCCGCCAACGCCTGGGCGATTTCCGGATTCAAATATTCAGCTATCGCGTACTCTCCGTCGTTACCCGACTCATTCCAGCAACGCACCTGCCAATAGCAACGTTGACCACTTCGCAACGGCACTCCCTCATAGGCGATCCCAACCGATTCACTGCTTTCCACTCTGCCGCTATCCCATAGGTCTCCCTCCTCCCGCGCCAGTCTTTCCACGCTGCTGGCCACCAGAATCTGGTATGCCCGCTGCAACTGGTCGCGGCGATTCGACTCCAGCGTCCAGCTAAAGCGCGGATGTCGATTGTCGATACCCAACGGGTCGACCGCGAAGTCGCAGCGCAAATCGACTGGCCAGATTCCGAATCGCGACACGATCGGCGCATACGGATCTTTGGGCTTTTGTTCCGGGTCGACATAACGCACCAGATCGCGCATGGCAATAACCGTGCAACCGCGTTCGGCCAGGCAAGCGACAATCTGAGTGAAGAGGGTGGGGGCGGTGCTGCAGTGCGGATGGATGTCGGGAACGCCGTGCAGTGTCAATACCGAGATTTTGCCGTCGCGGGCCTGGTCTATGGCCCGCTGCACGTCGTCCAGTGTATGAGCCGGACCGGATACATAGGTCGACGGAACGAGCAACGGATGGTCTTCAGCCGGATCGTAGGCTCGACCCCACTCGCCGGTCTCGATAAAGGGATGCTCCGGGTAGGCACTGCGCCGCGCGAAGAGATAGCCTTTTTCGGCCAGCACCTGCAATACAGTGCGGTTGTGATGGCCACCCGGATAGCTAAAGGTCACCGGTCGCGGTACCCCGTGCGCTGCACACCCCTCTTCGACATTCGCGATCTCGACGCGAATCTTCTCTTTTGATAAGTCCACCAGATTCGGATGGCTGTGGGTGTGATTGCCGATTTCAAAACCGAGCGCGTGCAATTGGGCCATTTCCACCCAACTCATATAGTCGTGCGGATGATCGTGGGCCCCACGACCGCGGTTGATAAAGAACGTCGCAGAAAACTGATGCTCCTTTAATAATGGAACAACAAACTCGATATCCGATATACTGCCATCGTCAAAAGTTAGAACCACTAGGCCATCGGGTATGGGCATCAGCGACATCACCTATACTCCAGACAGGAGGACAACCCAACTAAATGCGGGCAGCCATTGGCGAGAACCCGTACGGTGCAGCAACCCATTCCGCCAGCGACGTCGACGTTTTTCAGCCGGGTACTCATAGCTCTGTTCCCGAACAAGTCATCACAGACAGTGAACAGCGGCGACAGCCAAAATCATCATTCCGATGCAGAAGGTCAAGATCGTCGGATCCCGGATCAGAAATCCACTTTAAATCCTTACCACCCCGCGAGAAATTCGTCGAGATCAAATCCCTTCGGCATCTCGTTGAAATTATAACGCGATGGGCGATCCTCGTAACCGGGCGGGGCCTGTTCCTCGGCAGCCGTCAAACCCGCATCGACGGGCGCGAAACGCGTTCGTGCCAAACGGGACTCTTCCGCCGTAAAACGCTCGGCAAACGATGGCCCCCAATCGAGGGTCAACGGATGCACCATCGCCGCCTGGCGCCGGGCATCATCAACCGTGTGGTCATCAGGCCAATTGAGCGCGTAGACCCGCTGCGCCGTGCGACATAAGAACACCGTCGTCAATGCCTGTCCCTTGGGACCACGTCCCGGATGCAGACCCTCCAGTGCCGCCCTGTACGCCCCCGCATCACCCTGCGCCGCCGCGCGCAACGCCGCTTCGGTAAATTCCATTATCCGCTCGCTGCGCGCGTTCCACCGCGCAAAAGCCGCTCGCGTCAGGGGTGATAAGAGTTCATTATAGGGTACGTCGCGGCGCACAGCCCAATGTGCGAAACCGCCGTGGAGCGTCTCTCGCAGCACCGCGTCGTAGCGACTGCCCCAGTGCAGTAAGGGCGTTATATAGACCACCCCATCCCCGGCCCTGAGCCGGGTTTGGACCCCGCCGGTCATCGGCGTCCGTGGAGCGCAGCGAATATGGCGATCCTCGGCAGCGGTGTTGAGCCGGCGGTGCGAACCGGGCAAAACCCATAGCACATCGTCGTCGTAGAGCGGGATATTCCACTGCACATATCGCGGCCCGTTCTCGATAATATCGTCTGTATATCCCTGGATCGGCGCACCAAAGGGCGGGTAGACGTCGCGGTGCCAGCCATTGTGGCCGCCGGTACCCCAATCGCGAGACGGGTTGCATAGCATCATCATCTCGACGACGCCAGGATCCTCGACGCCCAGGAGATCGGCGCTGACCCCATAGATGTGGTCGTGCAACCAGATATCGACGGCCTTTATCGTTTCCCTATCGATCTCGTCATCCATCTGGCTCAAGATCAACCGCGGTTGCGCCGTCATCTCCCACTGACCGCCCTGCGGTTCGCCCGGCTGTCGTTCCCGCGCCGAGATCGCCCGCTGACCTTCGACCAGCGTTCCATAACTCTGACGCAAGCCCTCCAACTCCGCCGGCGGGATCACGCCGCGCAAAACCAGATACCCTTCTACGAGAAAACGGGTGCGATCGACCTGCACAGTCTTATTGCTCATATGGTCTCAATATTTTTTCCAAAGGAATAGACCTGTACACCCTTCAACCCTTTGCAACATCCATAAGCGCCTTGATATACCCCATGGCGTTGGCGCGCGCACGGTACTGTTTATTATTAGCACCCTCTTCCAGCACCGGAACGTGATCTTCCACTAAGGGGGCCTCGACACCAGCATCGTAGAAAGCCCGCATCGCCTTCATCATATCGACGTGGCCTTCGCCTATGAACGTCTCCGAAAACTCCGGCACCGGGCCCGTTACATTGCGAAAATGAACATGGAAGATCTTGCCGCTGCTGCCGAAGTAACGGATCGCGTCGTAGACGTCTTCCGGCATGGCCCCGAAGGTGCCGGTGCAAAAGGTCAGGCCGTTCGATTCACTCGGCACGATCTCGATAGCACGCCGCATCGCCGCATGGCTGCGCAACACTCTGGCGACCTCGCCGATGGGAGAGATCGGCGGATCATCCGCGTGCAAAGCCAGCTGCACTCCGGCCTGCTCGGCAACCGGGATGACCGCCTTGAGAAAATAGGTCAAATTATCCCAGATCTGTTCATCACCGGTTTCTACCGATTCCGGGACGGATGCATACCAGTACTCTCTGGTTTCGCCCTGAACCGCACTATAGTCAAAACTGGTCAGCGCGGAACCGCCCCGTCCCGGCTTGGCCCGATCGGTGCGCAGACCGTAGTTGCCGTACCAGCTGCGCAGGGAGTGGAAGTAGCAGACGGTGGGAATGCCGGCCTCGCCGAGATGGCGGATGGACGTGCACCAGTGCTCAATCTGCTCGTCCCGCCCCGGCAACCCCAGCTTTATCTTAAAGCTCAACTCCTCGGGCAGACCGCTGACCACCGCCATCTTCAGCCCCGCCGACTCGACCCTTTCGCGCAGACGTTTAAGGTCTTCAACCAGATAGTAGCCCTGATCGGTAGAGAGGCTGCCACCACCTACGATGTCCGTAGCTCCCATCTGCACAGCGAAATTGAGATCTTCGTCCGTATCGCCGGACATTGCCAGTCTCATATTTTAGGCTCCTATTACGATTTCAATGCAAGTGCTGCCGATAAATCAAGACCTGCTATTTTTTTGATTTGGCCGCTGTCCAAGCAGACTTATATTTGCGCTCATTATATATATATATGCTATTTTTCTGGCTCGGCCGCTTTCGGCTGGCTGACCTCTTTACATGGAGCACGGCAAATGACTCAATCCGACCCATACGAAAAAGGCCTCGCCGCCGGCGAGTCAGCAGCTTCTGCTGCCGGGGATGCAGTGCAAACACCGGCAAAAGGCGAACGAATGTACGTGCGCACCCAGAGCTTCGGCTCAAGTGATGAGGAGTTGCGTTTCTTACAGCGCAATGGCGTGCGCCACAAAGGCGCCAACTTTCCCTTCGATCCGGAATCCGGCTGGAAGCTCGACGAGTTGATACAGGAAAGGGAGCGCCACGAGGCCTTCGAGCTGACACTGGATATGAGCTTGCTGCCCATCTACCAGCGCTTTCCCAGCATCATCTATTATGGCAAAAGCCCCGAACGCGACCGGGATATCGACCTGGTATGCGAAATGATCCGCACCGCTTCGCGCGCCGGCATCAACTCCCTGCGCTATAACACCTGTATCCTGCCCATCGACCGCACCGAACCCGAAGCAGGTCGCGGCGGCTACAACCACACCGCCTTCCGTCTTGACAAGATCCCGGCCGAAGAACAAGCGAAACTGAGCGATGCCGGACGCGTCACCGCCGAGATGCACTGGGAACGCATCGAGTATCTGCTCGAACGAATAATTCCGGTAGCCGAAGAATTCAAGGTGCGCCTGGGCAATTCCCAGGAGGATCCGCCCACTCCCCCCGGCTATAAGGGCGTCGACAAAGTCCTCAACGACTTCGAAGGCATGAAGCACTTCGTCGAAATCCAGCGCAGCCCGTACCACGGATGGAACTTCTGCCTCGGCTCGATCGCCGAAATGCTCGAAGATTCGGCCAGTGAAATCTACCCTTTCATAGAATACTTCGGTAGTCGCAATACGATTTTTCTGGTGCACTACCGCAATCTCATCGGCCGGCGCTACAGCTTCCGCGAGGCCCTGCCCGATGAAGGCGATATGGACTTCTACCGGGTCTTAAAAGCCCTCAAAGACGTGGGATACTCTTACGGCATCGATCCCGATCATGTACCGCGCACCGACGACGACCCCAAGAGCCGCTATCAATCCTTTGCCTACTGCTTCGGCTATATCAATGCCATGCTACAGGCGGTCTACGGCGGTGCCTGAGCAAAACTAGGCTGCAGAGCCCGTGTGCGTGTGAATTCATCCTCGACCCCAACGGCTCTGACGACGAGTGTCTACAAAGCCTGCCGTTTCGCCAATTGCGACCGCCTGAGCGGCGACGAATTGGATGGGGTCGTCGCTTGGAGGGACAAATCCGACCTGGACGAATTGAAGGGCAAAAAGATCCATCTGCACCTGCACATGGCGCGGACACAGCTTTTTGCGCTCAGTCTTCGAGCAAGCCGGCCAACCAACCCATCAGGCCAGCCCAGAACGCTCGATGGTACTGGCCCCAACCGTCCCAAACGACGTTGCGATAGTCGACACCCCAGGCCGGGCGGCTGGCCACGGCGGCCAGGCGACCCCGGCCGCTGACCCGCAGACCAAGAGCCGGATGGTGATGGGCATCGGTGTAGCGAAGCGGGACCATGGCATCGGCAACGGCAGTACAGGGCGTCCAATCGGCAATCCGCACTTTGGCATCCGGCTCCAGCATAAGGCGTTCCGAGGTGCAATGCGGAGTAGCCAATTGCAAACCCACTACCGGGGCGACCTCTTCCAGAGTCTGGGTATGCAAGCGCCGCCAGATGCGCCGACCGGCGTCCACCGTCCACTGCGCTTCGGCGTAGCGTTGCAAGCCAGCACCGGCGACGATCTGGTCCTCGGCCAGCAACGGGCGGTCTCCCCGTGGCTGCAGGGGCATCCAGTCATCGAGCGCAGCGGCCAGGTCACCGAACGGCGCCGTCATCAACAGGCCGCCACCGGCTCGTACCCAGGCGCGCAATTCCTCCAGGCGCTTCAAAGGCCAGGCATCGCCGACCAGACACAGCACGGCAAAGTCATCGAGGCACGCCGGAACGCGCACCCCCGGTGCGGTCCAGTCGACGGCAAAACCGGCCTGGGTACCGTGACACCAGAGATAGCGGCCATCTGCTTCGGGTCTCTCCAGCCCGTGCTGGACAGCGGCGAAAACGGCGGAACCGGCGCCGTCGAAAGGCAGAAGCGCCGTGGGGCGTGCATCCCGTAGCGGCACGATCTCCCGAGTTTGCACGAACTCGCCGCCGCTGCGACCGCTCAGGTCCAGCTCGACGTAATCTCCCTCCGCAGGCAGATCCAGCTCCAAGTGCAGCGGCCGTCCGGGTGCCGTCTCGCCAGTTGTCTGGTTTCGATCCAACGAGGTACCCATCTGATTTTTCAGGTCTACGGCGAGCTCGGCCACCGCAGGAGCGGCTCCGTGCAGGCACACCACAGCCCTCTTCGCTTGTCGATCCAGGGTGAGGCCGCAATCTCGCCCGGCAGCAACAAAATGACGTCCGCCCACACCCAGAGTGACGTCGAAACCCCAGCGGGCGCACTGACCCGGCGGCACTTCGACATTGCAGATGGCCTGCGGCGTATAGGCGCCGTACCCGGCCCAGAACATGCCCCAATCGGCATCGAAGCGGGACCGCATCAAGTAGAATTCATCACCGTCGGCCGGTCCGGTCGCGTACCACCACGGCGTGCCGTCCATATCCCAGAGCAGGCGATCGGATACCATATCTTCGACTGCTGGGGTAGCGAAAATCGGGCTGGGTTCTTTGATAAAAGTGCGCACTTGGGAGCGACCGCAACTGCGCCAGGCGCGTTTGGGGGCCACCAACCAGGCCGTGTGGGGCGGCACTCCTGCCGCATGGAAAGTATGTACGTCCCAGGCCGAGGCCAGCGGTGTCCGGCCCCTGTTTTCCCACGCGATATCCAGGGCGAACCACGCCGCCTGCGGACGAAAGCGATAGCGCTTTTCATACAGGTAAGCGTAACCGCCCAGGCCCTCTACCTCCTGGCGAAAGACAATCACTCGTTCCCCGTTTGCTTCCTCTTCGTGCCAGGTCCAGGGCAGAGCTTGAAAATCCCGGTCGTCGTCGGCAGCAAAGACGCCGACACCCATTTTCAGGCGGCGCTGGCGACCATCGGCATCGACAAAGGGAAAAGCGGCGAAGAGCTCATCGGGCAGGCCGAAGGGATTGATCTCTTCCAGATCGACCATGGTGGGCAGAAGAAATTCCCGGCCCGTGGGTTTGTATTCCAGAGATTGCAGTCGCCCACCCCAGGTGAAGCGACCCTTATAAAAGGCATAGCCCAGTTTTTCGGGATAGCGCAATACAGCACGGAGATAGTCGTTTTCCACCAGAATCTCGCGCTCGCCATCGCCATCGATATCGGTAAAGAGCACTTCCATCGCTCTAATCCGTACTCAAAAAGAAAGCATTGTGCCAGCACCACCTCGCCCTATATTGGGGTTGAACAAGGAGAATTGGCATGGGGGAATTGCATCCTGGCAAAGAGTTGTTCATCGATGATTTTTTCATCGAATCGCTGCACGGCGCCCGCCGCGTCCTCCAGCGACCGGAGAAAATGACCGTGGATCAGCCCCTAGAACTGCCCTTTGAGAAAACCTGGGAACGAGGAGCGGTCTGGCCAGGCCAGGTGGTGTACGACGAACACAATCGGATATTCCGGCTCTATTATAATGTCCGGGCACAGGACGGCAACCGAATTTGCGTCCTGGAATCGAGCGACGGGCTCCACTGGGAATACCCCGAACTCGGACTGGTCGAATTCAATGGCTCGAAAAAGAACAACATAACCAATTGTCCACACGAACTCTATATGTCTCAGTGCCTGGGCATTCTGTGGGACCCCCATGCCCGCAACGAGGAACAGCGCTGGAAGCGAGCCGA
Source organism: uncultured Gemmatimonadaceae bacterium (assembly GCA_964520345.1). GTDB lineage: Bacteria > Latescibacterota > UBA2968 > UBA8231 > UBA8231. The sequence goes on from CAZFMY010000019.1 coordinate 24,387, forward strand.
CAATAAGCCGACGGGTAGAGATCCGGCAGGTAACCCCGTCTGGAGCGCATACCACTCGCGCGACGGATACGACTGGCAACCGTACCCACTCGGCCCCCACAGCGACCAGACCATGCTCTTCAATTTTGGCGCCCGGCCAGAGAGTTTTGGCGGCACGATCGATCCGGATGCACCCTATATCTTTTATTTTCAGCGCGGCTCGGGCCGGGCAACTCGGGTGCTGGGCCGGCGCGACAGCGCCGATTTTCTCAATTGGTCGGGCTTGCGGACAGTCATCGACCTGGACCTGGACGACCCGCCGGGCACCGAATTCTACGCAGCGAGTTTTGACGTGGCCAACCGCACCGAGGGCGGATTGCACCTGCTGCTGCTGCACGTATTCTCAACCGACCTGGCCGAACCCTATGCCCTGCCTGCTGCCGGCAGCTACTGGGGCGAAGCCGCGCCCAGCCCCACGCCGATCCGCACCGACGGGTGGATCGAGAGCCAACTCGCCGTCAGCCGCGACACGGTATCGTGGCAGCGCTTCCGCGAACCGTTTTTACCGCGAGGCCAGGCCGGCGCCTGGGATTGGGGCATGCTCTCTACGCAGGCGCCCATCCGTCACGACGAGAAGCTGTGGTTTTATTATCTGGGCCACAACCTGACCCATTTCGGACGCACGGCGCAGTGGTGGGATACGCCCTTTGCCACGGAACAGCACTTGGGCAAGGGGCTGGCCACATTGCGGCCCGACGGCTACGTCAGCGTCGAAGCCACTTCCTATGCTCCCGGTCTGTTGACCACGCACCGTTTCCGACAGGAAGCAGGAGGCACCGTCCGGGTGAATGTCGATGCCTCCGCCGGCGAATTGCGCTGCGAAGTTCTCGAAGACACCGGGGCACCCATCCCCGGATTCGGCGCCGCCGATTGCGATCCGATACGCCGCGACGTACTCGACGGGGTATTGACGTGGCGAGGGAAACCCGGTTGGCCAGGCGTTTCGGCGAAGCGCGCGGCACAATTCCCCAAGCTCGGTAAATCGGGCGCGTACATTAAATTGCGCTTCCATATAGCCCCGGGAACCAAACTCTACTCGGTTAGCCTGGACCCGCCCGAGGTCACTATGTGGCGGGTGGAGGTGAAAGGCGATATCGATTGAGCAAAGCCAACATTTGCAACAGCGCAGCGCAGTATCTGGTGTCTACCGGGCACATTCTGCGGTCCACGCTCCCTGCGGCGATCGTCCCGTTACTCCTGACTACCACAAGCGCGATAGCCGAAGAGTTGCGGATCGACACTGACGCAGATTGGAGCAAATGGAAACGGCCAGGCAATGCGATCGACATCAGCCGCGGAGAAGTCCAGCCCAGATTAGTGCGGCGGGATATCGATGCGGTGGCCAATGCCGCAGATTTCGGCGGAGGTATCCACGTCGCGGGATCCAGGCCCCGCGACGCCGAGAACCTGATTGACGATGATCGCGAAACTTACTGGGCACCCGACTGGAACGACGATCCCGATGAAATGTATGTAGAAATCGATTTGGGCCGCGTGGTTTCAACACGGCGAGTAATCGTGAAACTGGTCGAAGAAGGGCCGCCATTGGAATTTTTTCAGGTTTTGCTCTCCAACGGTGAGCGTTTTTTCGATTCGACCGGTCTTCCTCTGCCTAGCATTGTCCGCTATAACGATCGTTTCCGCTACAGTTTCAATAAGAAGCGAGAATTGGTCATCGAATTTGGGCTGAAACCGCTGCAATTCATCCGCATCGAGATCGAACGGCCGACCGTGGGAGCGGGGATTCATTCGCTGGTGGTCGAAACGATCGGTGACAATCTCTCGCTGGGGATCCGAGAGCGCGGTGGCCAGGTCGATATTCGCAACGAAATCGGCACTCGGGCAGAAGGCTATGAGTCGACGGGCAACAGCAATGCGCTGATCGACGGTGATATTGTTTCGAGCTGGCGCTACTGGGGGTTTTCGCAACCGGGCGATACCGAATTCACCTTTGATCTGGGAGTCTTGTACCGAGTGGACCGGGTCCGGATTCTGGGCGATTTAGCCGGTATCGCTCCGAGTAGCGTCGATTGGCGCTGGACTCGGCGCAACGCGATTCATTTCCCCTGGTACATTCTCTGGGGATCGGACGGGTCGCTGGCTCCGGACGGGTCATTGCGCTGGCAGGTGCTGGGAGAACTGCCCGAAGACCCACGCAACCTGCGGGACATCGTGCACTTCGAGGAGCAGTTCTCGCTTCGGCCTTTGCGCTATTTTCGTCTGCGCTATCCGAATAGACAATGTTGCATCACGGGTACCACGGCGGAGTTCCAGATTTTTGGCGCGGGATTTCCCGCTGTGGTACAGATCCAATCTCCGATTTACGATCTGGGAACCGTGCGCAACCCCACCAACCTCAACTGGCAGGTAGAAACACCAGGCGGGACCCGCACGGAAATTCGCACTCGTACGGGCAATTCATTGCAAGAATCGTACGTATACCACGACAAAAATGGCAAGGAAGTAACGCAGAGAAAATACGATAAGCTCATCCCCAGTTTCAAAGGCCAAATCGATACGATCCGTTCACCTGGAGACGACTGGAGTATCTGGAGCCAGGCCTACGAAAAATCGGGGCAGGATTTTCTCTCTCCCTCGCCAAGGCGTTATGTCCAGCTGGAGGTCAACTTCTTCAGCGCCGATCCTCTGCAGAGGGCGGTTTTCGACGAATTGGTCCTCCATTATGATGAGCCTCTAGCTGCCGCGACCCGAGGGGAGATTTACCCGGACTACACCCAACCTGCGCAGCGCACGGATTTCACCTATTACCTGAGTTGGGATGCAGCTGGGAACAGCACCGGTTTCGATCAGCTGCTGATTCGATCGGGAGCAAAAATAGAATTGGGTGAGGTGCGCATCGCAGGGCAGATATTGGATGTGGAGACCACAAATGTAGACGAGGGTTTGGATGTTTTCCTGGGTACGAGGTTAATCGGTTCGGGATTGATCGAACTCCACTTCACCAGCACGATCTTTCGCCAGCAGCGATCTTTCGAGGTATTTTTGGCGAGCGGCCTGGGAGAGCGGCGTATAAGACAGCAGGTCGATGCGGGCGATGCAAACGCGGCCATACCCAGTGAGGTAACCGCTGTGTCTCTTCCCGTCAGCCCGACACTGATCGATGGGCTGAGATTATCGCCATCGATACTGACCCCGAACGGAGATGGAATCGGCGATTTGCTCGAGATAGATTTCGCCCTGCTCAATATCATCCGGCCGCGCTCAGTTCAGGTAGCACTCTTCGATCTTAACGGACGAACGATCAGAATATTGTCCGATCGTTTAGAAATAGCCGGTTCTCTCAATTCGAGTTGGGACGGCCGAAACGACTCCGGGCAACTCGTCGCACCAGGAAGCTATATTTTACGAATCGAAGTACGGGGAGACGCCCAAACTCAGGTGGCTAGCAAGATTGTCGGAGTGGCGCATTGAACATAAAAAAGCCTCAATGGCTCATCATAATGATTGAGAGAAAACAATGGAAATTGAAAAATTGGCTGAAGAAGGAGCTGTCGTTGGTGAGGGCCCGATTTGGAATGCAGAAGAGCAGAAACTGATTTGGACCGATATCGCCACTGGTCGGATGTTTTCCTACGATCCGGCGACAAAAAATAATACGCAGATTCACGATGGCTTCAACGTCGGCGGATTTATGCAGAATGAACAGGGCGGATATGTCTGCTTCATTCACGATGGTGTAGTACTGTGGAAATCAGATGATGAATGGCAGCGAATTCACCCCGAGGAGTTCGGCGACGAGCCGCTGCGATTCAATGATGTGATTGCCGCACCGAATGGGGGCGCCTTTGCCGGTACCTATCTCGAAGATAGAAAAGGCAAACTCTACTACTTCGATCGCGATGGAACAGTAAGTGTCATCGAAGAGGGAATCGGCTGTTCGAATGGAATGGGGTTTTCTCCCGACCTGAAAACCATGTACTATACCGATGCGGCGGCGAGAGAAATCTACGCCTACGATTTCGATTCGGATACCTCGCAACTCTCGCAGCGCCGACTCTTCGTCAAGATCGCTCCCGAACTCGGGGTACCCGATGGGATGACGGTCGATGCAGACGGCTATATCTGGAGTGCGAATTGGTTTGGCAGCTGCATTATCCGCTTCGACCCCGATGGCGCAGAGGAGCGGCGGATTCAAACACCGGCGCGGCAAACCTCCAGTGTAATCTTTGGCGGACCGGAATTGGATGAGCTCTATTTCACCTCCGCCGATTTCATATGCCAGCCCGGTACCGATCTCGATCCGCTCGGCTACGATTGGGACGCCTATGGTCAGAGTTATCGCGGCGGTGGACTTTTTCGGATCCGGGGTCTCGGCATTCAAGGCAAAGCGGAATTCAAGGCGAACTTCAAGTGGTCTGCATAGCGAGCACAGAGGCATAAAATCTCGGCCAGCGGGCGATAGGGACCCTCACTCGACCTCTCCCAGCGTCCTAAACACCGGCTGCGATGCCAGCAAGCCCAAAACAACCAGAATCATAATGCAGGGACCGATCGCGATTCCCAGACGGATATCGCCGACCAGCGCCGCCATCGCTCCGGTCCATAGGCCGCCGAGAGTGCCCAGAGAAAATCCAGCCGACACCACGCCCATAACACGTCCCCGTACGGCTTCGGGCGTACGCGACTGCAAGGCGAAGAGATTGGAATTGGACGAGAGCCCGTTGCCGAAATGGGCGAGCATCGCCAAGGCCAGCACTGCGGCAAAGGACGACACCGTCGACACCGTTAGCACCGAGCCGTAAAAGAGCAGCGCCGCTGCAGCGATCTGCCAGCCTAGAAAGCGCCCCGGTCGAAGCCGACCTGAAAGCAAGGTACCCATCGTCGCGCCTAAACCCGCAGCCGTAAAGGCGTAGCCGACCTCGCTCTCACCCAAATCAAACTCGGCGACAAAGGCCGGCAACATCTGCAACCAGCCGAAGACCAGCAGGAAATTGGTGGTCGTCAGTCCACAGAGGATCAAAAAGAGCTTACGGGTCCGCACAAAAGCTAAGCCGAAACGAAAATCCGCCAGCGGATGTGCTCGCTTTTCGCGCTGCACACGCCGCTCTGGCAAAAAAGCGGCCATCAGTGCTGTCGCCGACCAGCACAACGCGGCAATGGCGAAAGCGGCAGCCAATCCCAGCATCGAGACGATCAGTCCGGCAAGCGTTGGACCGATTATCGACGCGGCGGACATGGTGACGCCGTTGAGGGCGACGGCCCGCTTGATTGGCGCCCCGACGCTCAGGGAAGGAAAATAAGCCTGTGTTACCGGCACATTGACGCCGAAAACCAACCCCATGACGGCCGCCAGCATATAGGTATGCTCGATTTCGAGCGCGTCGGCATGGACCAGCGCAGCCAGGACGGCAACGACGAGCGCACCCAGACCAGCGTTGGCCATCCACACCCGGCGCGTGTCGTAGCGATCGGCCAACACCCCGCCGAGTACGTTACAGAACACGGCAGGCAGGGCGCTGACGGCAGAGAGAATACCCAGGTCGAGGGTCGAGCCGCTAAGGCGATAGACGAGAATGCCCAGAGCGACAAGCTGGATTCGATAACCGATATTGGCACTGAGCCCGGCTAGCAAGTAGCGCCGAAAAGTGGGCAGGGCGAGCGGTGATGACGTCAAGAATGCTATTTCTGTGAACGACTATGGGCGGGAATACCTGGTGCTAAAATCGGGAGCGGGATCGGACGGGGCAAGGGTAAAGCCAACCATAGAAGGACTGCAGCCCCTGCGCCGCGATCAGGCCACACCCCAACCCGGATATTTTCCAGGGTCGGCAAATTCCTGACCTAAGTCAAGGAAACCGCGAGGTCCGCGTCTGCCGTATTCAAACGGATCGCGCGTCCCCTCCATCCAGCGATGCAGTCGTTCTTCCATCTCTTGTAACGCAGACCTGGCTTCTGCTGAATTCGCAAGATTGACCATCTCCAGCGGATCTGCCTCGCGATCGAAAAGCCACGGCCCCCCTTCGTTGGCAAACCAGCGCGCATAGGTCCATCGCTCGGTTCGCACCCCCCGCCAGCGCCCGACCCACCCATCGCGATCGGGCCAACCATGGGCCATATTCTGGAGGTACACCGAATCGGATCCGCCGGGCGTTAGCGCCGTATCTGCCGGTGCAGCACCGCCACGCCACACACTCGAGATATCACGTCCCTGCAATCCATCGGGCAGGGGCACGCTGCATGAGCCAAGCAGGGTCGGAACAATGTCGATGGCCCCGAAAAATGCATCCGTTCGAGTGCCCGCTGCAATTTTTCCAGGCCATCGAACTACAAAAGGCACATGACACGATTCTTCATAGGGCGTTGCCTTCGATGCCCGCATCGACTCCGGCATCCATCGCGATGAGGGCTTGCCATAGCCATGGCTCGAAAGATGATCGCCATGGTCCGAGGTATAACACACAATCGTATCATCGCCGATCCCGAGGCGATTCAGGGCTTCCAAGAGTCTGCCCATTTCCGCATCGAGCCCGGTGCAACACCCGTAATAATCCGCGATTTCGCGATGGGCAAAGGCTTTCATTTCATCGGGCACATTGCCCGCTACATCCATATCGTCCGGATCGTATATCGCATATTCATCCGGATATTGTTCATACGGCCAATGCGGCGGTCGCCATGAAAGAAATAGAGCAAAAGGGTCGTCTGGCCGTGCATCCAAATGGCGCTCCATAAATCCGATCGCCAGATCAGTCTCAACCGTCGGCGCCCAACCTTTATAACACGTCGGGTCTGCTTCATTTTCATAGTAGCTCGAGTCGAAATAACCACCGCCCATATCTTTTGCCGCCAGATAATCGAGCCCATAGCGTTCCTCTTCGGGATAAGGCGCTTTGCCCAGGTGCCAGGTGCCGATATGCGCGGTACCATACCCGTGTTGGCGCAAGGTACCGGGCAGAGTCGGGATATCTCTTCTCGGACTGTACTCGTTATCAATGACCAGATTTTGCCAACCATAGCGCCCGGTCAACAAAATTGCTCTATAAGGCGAGCAGAGCGGATGATTGGAATACATATTGTCGCACACCAGACCCTCCGCAGCCATTGCATTTAAAACAGGCGTCCGGATCACATCATTTCCATTAGTGCCCAACGCGCTATAGCGCTGCTGGTCCGAAAAGACAAATACTATATTAGGTCGTTTCTCTGTACTCATGTTTAGGCTTCCAATCGATGATTTCTCGGGACGTCTTTGGCGAGAGATCCCGTGCGGCTTTTGCTCATGCCATAATTCAAGATATTGGCAGAGATAATAGCACCGGTGGGAAAAGCGGACCAATGGCAAATACGCCATTATACGTTGGCGGTCAAAACGACAAATCAACCACCAGCACTAACCGTCGCCACAATCCCGCCGTCCTCATCCCGCAGTTCCAGTATGACCTCGTCCTTCAGCACATCGATAGTGACCATACCGAAGTTGGCTCTGGTATACGAGTCGCCAATCCGGTAGGGTCCCGGTTCCTCAAACCGAACCCGCGCGTTATTCAAAGGACTTGAAGTGATTTCTACGATCCTGAGTCCAGACGAGGTGGGCAACTCGTACATAGCACCGCGGTGCCGATCGCCGGATACGACAACCAGATTCTCTATAGACTCCCGGTCGACGAGATCGATAAGACGCTGCCGATCTCCAGGTATATTCTTCCATGCTTCCCACCCATGACCTACCGCCGCGAACTGAATCGAAGAAACCAGCACCCGGTAATCGAGATCGGCAGCGAGTTTGGTTTCGAGCCATTTCCATTGTTCTGCACCCAGCAGAGTCGCATCAAGATCAGAGGTAGGCAGATAGCGCTGGCGTCCTTCGGCGCCGCGATCGTCCGTCGGCTCGAGCCGAGTGCGGAAGTACCGGGTATCGAGATACAGTATTTGGACCACGGTATTTTTTAGATGTACGAGCTCTTCGTGGTACAATCCCGGGCGAGAACGTCGCAGATCATCGGCAGGCACGCGCCAATAATCGAGAAAAATGCGTTCCGCTTCTTGCTTGTGGATCCAATCTCCCCCACCGTCATTGATCCCGTAATCGTGATCGTCCCATACAGCCGCTATCGGTATCCCAAGATTGACTGCTGCGAGGCGGGACCAGAGCTTGCGATACGCCGCGTGCATCGAAGAAAATTTATTGCCCTTGATTTCAGTGTAGATATTGTCTCCGACCATGAGGAAGAGATCGGGTGAAGATCGCTTGATCGCGGCAAAGATCGGGGCAGGCTTGTCCTGGTGCAGACAGGAGCCAAAGGCGATGCGAAGGCTGGACCGATCCGCAAGGTGATCGTAGGTTCGACTTAAATCGAACGGCGCCTGGATGGCCAAGCCAGTGCGGCCTGGTTCTTTATGACAAGCGGTTAAAATGAAGACGCAAAGGAAAAGGATTCGGAAATTCGTCACGGAACAATGCTCGATGTATTGCGTGAACTAATGATCATATGGAATTTCAAGATCGCCATTCGCATCCACTAATACTGACGAGGAACAATACTGGAGCCAGACATATGATAGCGCAATCCAGTGACACCGATAAGTCGTTCTGGTGATGCTCCGTATCTAACTTAAGCGCAGGGACCGATATTGGAATCCGACCCACAGTCATTGCTCGTCGTCCCTGGCGTAGATTCCGCACGTCCATCGAAACAGGAGATCTACCATGCCCTGGACATCGGGCTATATCAAAACCGACCGCATTCAATTGCACTACCATCGCACCGGCGGCGATAAACCGATCATCGTCCTGGCCCACGGCCTGACCGACAGCGGCCTGTGCTGGACCCGCCTGGCTCGGGCCCTGGAAGCCGATTACGACCTTATCATGGTCGATGCGCGCGGACACGGCCTTTCCGCCAAGCCCGAAACGGGTTATTCCACCGACAACCACGCCGCCGATCTGGCCGATCTGGTCCAGGCACTCGATCTGCGACGACCGATCCTGCTCGGCCACTCGATGGGAGCAGCCAGCATCGCCGCCTTCGGTGCGAACTATCCCGACCGAGCACAAAAGCTGATCCTGGAAGATCCGCCCTGGCGCCTGCCCGACCAGCACAGCAACGAGGAGCAATACGCCCAGCGGATGGCCGAGTGGTGCGAAAGCCTCAGCGCCCAGCAGCAGCTCTCACACACCGAAATCATAGCCGCCGGACGAAAACGCAGCCCCAACTGGCACGATCTCGAATTCGCGCCCTGGGCCGAAGCCAAACTCCAGGCCAGCCTCAATGTATTCGCTTTTCGCCCCCAGACCGAGTGGCGCGCACAAACCGCTGCTATCCAATCCCCGACCATGCTCATCACCGGCGACCCTGCACTGGGAGCAATCGTCAATAGCGAAGCCACAGCAGAGCTAGCGGCGATCAATCCCATGATCCAGATTGCAACTATTCCCAACGCCGGCCACAATATTCGCCGCGAGCAATTCGAACTCTACCTGCAAACGGTCCGCACTTTTTTGCAGATGAGCTAAAGCGTTCCAAACCCTGCCAAAAGCGATAAAGTCCCTTATATTCTCTCCCGCCGCATAGAATTCATCCGCACACCAAGGAGCCCGATTTGGCTAAAATAACCTTCGTTGGCGCCGGCAGTACCGTTTTCGCCAAGAATATACTCGGCGACAGCATGTGCACCCCGGTACTACAGGATTCAGAAATAGCCCTCTACGATGTCGATAAGCAACACCTGAGCGAATCGGCCACCGTGATCCGGGGCCTCAACAAGAAAATCAACGGCGGTCGCGCCAAAATAAAAACCTACCTCGGCACCCGCGAGCGGCGCAAAGCCCTGAGCGGCGCCGATTTCGTCGTCAACGCCATACAGGTCGGCGGCTACGACCCCTGCACCATCACCGACTTCGAGATCCCCAAGAAATACGGTCTGCGTCAGACCATCGCCGACACCATCGGCATCGGCGGCATCTTCCGCGTCCTGCGCACCTTTCCGGTCATGCTCGATTTCGCCCGCGATATGGAGAAGGTCTGCCCCGATGCCTGGCTGCTCAACTACACCAACCCCATGTGTGCCCTCACCGGCGGAATTCTGCGCCAGACCGATATCCGCACCGTCGGCCTCTGTCATTCGGTCCAGGCCTGCGCCAGCACTCTGCTGCGCAACGTCGACATGCTCGACGAAGTCGAAAACCTGCAGTGGAAAATCGCCGGCATCAACCACATGGCCTGGCTCCTGGAAATCACCGATGGCGGGAAAGATCTCTATCCCGAAATTAAGAAACGCGCCCGTCAAAAGCTGCGCGAGTGGCGCAAGGGACCCGACAAAAGCTCCGACATGGTGCGCCTCTATATGATGCTCAACTTCGGTTATTATATTACCGAATCCTCCGAGCATCTCTCCGAATACGTTCCCTACTTCATCAAATCACAGTATCCGCATCTGATCGAAGAATTCAATATTCCCCTCGACGAATACCCGCGCCGCTGCATCGACAAAATCGGACGCTGGGCCGAAGAGAAGCGAAAATTGCGCAGCGACAACCTCACTCACCAGCGTACTCACGAGTACGGCTCGTACATTATGGAGGCCATCACCACCGGCAATCCCATCGTGATCGGCGGCAATGTGCTCAACAACGGACTGATCACCAACCTGCCGCAGAAGGCCTGTGTCGAAGTCTCGTGCCTGGTCGATAAAAACGGAGTACAGGGAACGTTCGTCGGCGATCTGCCAGAACAGTGCGCGGCCCTCAACCGCACCAATATCAACACTCAGCTCTTGACCCTGGAGGCCGCCTTCACCGGCAAGAAGGAACATATCTATCACGCCGCGATGCTCGACCCGCATACCTCCACCGAACTCTCTATAGACGATATCCGCAAGCTTTGCGACGATCTGATCAAGGAGCACGGCAAATGGTTACCGAAGTTCAAATAACCGTTTAGCCCGAGCGTCAATTAAATTCAAGCCCCTGGTCAGCACCTGACCAGGGGCTTTGTCTAATACATTTCATCTCGGATCCTCAACCGAGATCTGCACCGCCAGAGCCTCGCTGGCCCGGCGGCGCAGGTCGCTCCATTCCACGCGTTCAGCTCCGCTCGGTTGCTCCGCCGCCAAATCCGCGAGAATCCCCAGTGCCTCCTCGCGACGATCCGGATCCTCCCGCAACAAGGTCCTGGCATAGAGCAGTCGATTACCCGGGTGTTCCGGAGCCAAAGCCAGAGCCTGCACAGCCAGAGGCAGCGCCTTGTCGCGGCGCACGAAACCCGAAACAAAAGGTATCTTCGGCAGGCGTGCGTGCAAGCCCGAGAGCAACCGCAAACCACCGCCCTGCTCGCACTCGGGATCGAGCTCGACCACCCGCATTCCGTATGCGTATAACCGACCGGCCAGCCCCGAACCCAATGCCGCGAGGGCTCCGTTTTCGCGGCCCCATTGCGCCCAGGCGATAGCGCTCCAAAAATAGAGCTGGGCAGCGTCGGCCGGGTTGCAGTATTCGGCGAGATCCGCGCGCGTTCCCTCCAGCCACAACCGCTCCCCTCCACACATGCCCGGAGCCATTTCCAACGCCAATTCAGCGCGATCCCGAGCCTGCCTGAACAGGCGTTTGCGCTCTGCCGAAGTACGGCCGGTATACTGCGCCTCGAAAAAAAGCGCGCGCAGGAGCCGCCAGCGCACGGCAAGAAGCCGAGGGTGGTCATCGACCATTTCCGCATAAGCGGCAATCGCCGCGGCGATAGGCTGAGACTGGGCGCGGTGGCCCTCGGCACCCATTGCCCGCAGCGCGTACAGGCTATCGGCACGAGAAAGCAGATCCGCTTCTGCAGACGCAGTGAAACACAGCAGTACCACGGCTAGAGACGCCGCGTGAAACACTAAACCTGATCGTGCAGAAGTCACTGAGGAATCAGTAACTTCGCTCAAACTACCGAGCTGACCGGAGGAAAGATAGCATCCGGCAGCGGCTGCCCTGCCACCAACTCCAGAGGGTCGGTCACTAAATGTTCCTGGCCACTGTAGCGGGCAGCGCGGTCGACGAAAATTACGACGTGAGCTACCCGCCATTCTTCGGTCAGATTCGGTCCTGCCGCATGCATGATCATTCCGTGGTGAAAAGTGCAATCACCCGCCTGCAGCGGCACGGTCAACTGCGGCTGCCACGCCAGATCCGGTGCTTCGATCTTCCATCGATCCTGATCCGCCGTACCGATATTGGGCAAGCCCTCACGGTGATGCGACCCCGGCAAAAACGACATGCATCCTCGCTCCACCGGCGTGTCCTGTAAGGCAATCCATACCGAAAGCGTGTGTCGGGGCCGATCAAAAGGCCATTTCATCTGATCCTGATGGAAGGCCGTAGGACCTGCTTTGCTCGGTTCCTTGGCCAGGGTATGGTCGTGCCACAATCGCAGCGGTATGCCGGCCAAATATTCGGCGATGGCACCAATCTTTGAGTTTAAGGTCAACTCGCGCAGCGTCTCGTCATCGCGCCAGGTATCGACATACTGGTGAAAAGTTCGACCATAACGCGCTGATCCACCTTCGGGCGTCGACGATAGCAGCGCCAATGTCTGCTCCCGATAATGCGCCGCCGCCTCGCGACTGATTACTTGCTCGACCTTGATTATACCGTTGCGCTGGTATTCGTCCAGCATCTCCTGCGTAATCCCCATATCCATTGACTAGCTCCTGTGTTTTACCGTTCTCCATAATAGAACATCGCTCTCTGAGCAACCGCAAGTGCCGCAGAATATCCATCATCGCCAGAGACGCGTACCCAGACTATCTTATTCCCTATCGATATGTTGCGGAGCCTCTTTCGCCACACCGATGCCCTATCCGCTAATTTTCGAACTTTCCGTTCAGGAATCCGATTTCCGGACGACGACCTTCACTCCAGGAAGGTGCCCCTTGAGCAACCGCCCCAATATTCTCTTCATCGTATCCGACCAGCACAATGCCAAAATCCTCGCCCACGCCGGCCACCCTCAGGTGCAGACCCCGCACCTCGACCGCATGGCTGCAGAGGGCGTGCGCTTCGAAAACTGCATCACCCAGAACCCCATCTGCACGCCCAGTCGCGTTTCCTTCCTTTCCGGCCAGTATTGCCACAACCACGGCTACTACGGCCTCAGCGGCCGCAATCCCGGCGGCCTGCCCAATATCTTCGGCCACTTTCGCCGCTTTGGCTATACCACCGCTGCTGTCGGCAAAATACACTGCCCCGCCTATTGGGTCGAAGACGAGTGCGACCACTTCCATGAGACTTGCGGTACCAGCATCGGCGGTCGCTCACCCGACTATGCGCAATTCCTCAAAGAACGCGGCAAGCTCGAACTCGAGGACCACAGCAGCCTCACCGAGTTCGGCGACCGAGGCCGTCAGTCGATGGAGGGCCGCCCCTCGCCGCTCGATTTCGACGAGGCACAGGAGGGGTGGATCGCCAACACCTGCGTCGAAATTATGCGCCAGGCCGCCGACGCCGACCAACCTTTCCTGGTCCACGCCAGCCTCCCCCGCCCACACCAGTGCACCGCACCCTCTCCCCGATTCTGGGATCTCTACGAAGGCCTGGACCTGCAGCTGCCCGCCAATGCCGATTGCGACCTGGAGGGCAAGCCACCGCATATCAAAAAGGCCGTCGAGCGCTGGCGAAAGGGCGAGTGGACTCTCTACGAGCCACAGACCTTCGAGGCAGGCCGGCTGCGCAAACTGCGCGGATATCTCGGCGCGGTATCGCAGGTCGATGCCTCTATCGGCGTGATGCTCGACTTCTTGCGCCAGAGCGGCCTCGCCGACAACACCATCGTCGTCTACACCTCCGATCACGGCGACTATGCCTGCGAATTCGGGATCATGGAAAAAGCGCCGGGCATCTCCAGCGATGCCATCACCCGGGTACCGATGCTCTGGTGGGGACCGGAGCGCTTCAAATCCGGACACTGCGCCGGCGAAATCGCCGAGCTGATCGATATCTCCACCACCTTCTGCCACCTAGCCGGTGTCGACCCGCTGGAGACCAGCGACGGCATAGATCTCTCTCACCTCCTGGCCGGCGAAAGCGGAGCGGTACATCGTGTCGGCGTCAGCGAATTCGCCTGGAGCAAGAGCCTGCGCAAAGGCCGTTATCGCCTAGTCCACTACCCACCCGATATGTTTCCGCAGGAACACCCCGACGGCTTCGGCGAACTCTATGACCTCGAAACCGATCCCTGGGAAATCCGCAATCTATACTTCGACGCCGAATACCAGGACGTGGTAGACGAGTTGAGCCGCGAATTGCTCAACTGGCTTATCACCACTACTCGACCAGGTACCGTGCTGCAAGCCAACGCCGTCCCCGACCCACAGCGCCACGACAACGCCCAGCGCGAAATCCGCTATCGCACCTTTACCAACAAGGACGGCAAGGTCCACCCCAACGAACTCAGGAGAATCGCCGGGGGTAGCTATCTCTAATACCTCGAAGATCAACAATGAAACGACCATCCCTCACCGTTGAGTGGTATCGACCTCAATTAGAGTACCGTACGACCTTGTGCTTCCTGGTCCTCTCTCTATGCGTTGCGCTGTCGAGTGCGGTGCGATTCCATCAATACGACGTTTGGCTCGAAACGCCGTTGCAGTATTTTGCCGCCGAAATCCCAATGATGGCCGATTACGACGCCTACTATTGGTTGCGTTGGGCCAGAGAATATCAGGAAGGGATCTTTTACGATAATAAAGATGGTCTGCGATTCTATCCCGATGGAGACACCAAACCCGAAACCATTCCCCTGCTCAGTCTGCTCATCGCCCACTTGTCCTCGCTTCTGGGGCATAGTCTGCACAAGGCCGCGATTTACCTCGTTCCCGTCCTGGCGAGCCTGTTTATTCTTCCGCTCGGATATTATTTCTTCCGCGTGGGATACCCTGCAGCAGGGATTCTCGGCGGCTTAATCGGGACCTTCAGCACCGAATATGCGATCCGCACTTCGATAGGATGGGTGGATACAGACGCCCTGAATCTATTTTTTCCGGCCTCCGCATCCCTATTTATCCTCCTGGCATGCCAGACGACCCGACCCAGGATCATCTATCTGTACTCTTGTTTCTCGGGGTTGACGCTGCTGCTCTTTCACTGGTGGTACGAAAAACCCGGATTTACACTCGTCTATTTCGCAGTGCTGATTGCAACTTTGCTCATTAACAAGGTACCTAAGCGGACCATTCTGATCAGTGGCCTCTTGTTCGTCATCTGCGCGCAACCTGTTCATTTGTGGACCGGCGCTCGTCATCTCAACTCATTTCTCGCTGTCCATTCCGGTCTTCCTTCAATAGAGATCTTGGTCCCTGAAAAAACTGCTCCATTAACCACCAGCTCTCTGGCCTTCCCCGATCTACTCAAGACCAAATTGGAGGCTCAACGATTTTCAGTAGACGAAGTTCTTTCCAGCGTTCTTGACTCATCCATACTGAGCGGAATCGGCTTGATCGGATTTGTCATTTTTGTGCGCTTCCATTGGAGAATGCTGCTGCCGCTGCTACCCATTTTCCTGCTGGGCCTCTTTTCTTTTCAAAGTGGCAGACGCTTCATTATCTTCCTTGCGCCCTTCGTTGGCGCAGGATACGGATTCCTCCTTAGTACCGCCGTCCAACTCCTCTTAGAGTGGGCGCGAAATACTTGCCAGGGAGAACCCGCCTCCGACTCTGACCAAAACGCGCAACGGCACCGGGAGAAAAAAGAGCGGGATCGGAACCGAAGAGATCCGGCGTCCATAGCCAAATCCACAACCTGGGCACGGTTGCACCGGGTTGCCAACAGGCTATCGTCCGGCCCGCGGGACCGACCAGAAATTATCGTCTATCCAAGCCTAGCAATTTTCTTCCTCAGCATCTTACCACAGACCGCCATTTCCTATGTTCCCAATACCATTATTACGCCTGGGATCTATGCCTCTCTGGTCGGATTACGCGACAAAGTGCCTGAGGAATCCGCCTTCCTTACCTGGTGGGATTACGGATATGCGATCACCGAGGCGACTCAGGTAGCAACTTTTCACGATGGCGGTTCAACAAGCAGCGCAAAAGCCTATTTTATCGCCCGAGGGATGATATCCAACAAGCCTCGAGAATTGTACGACATCGCTACCTTCCTGGGGTCCGAGGGCTACGCTGGCATACTTGACAACAGCGAATCACAGCAAGCACTTGCTCACGCCGTTCATTCCGCATCACCGGAGGACGTGAAGGCCCCGGTACATTTTTTATTCACCCTGGATATGGTCACAAAATTCTCTACCATTTACTCGATCGGCGCATGGGATGGTAAGCGTCTGGGACCCAATAGGGGATATGGCGAGTTGCAGTGCGGACGGCTGCGGAAAGGGGTCCTCTCTTGTGGAGATATCAGCATTGATCTAAATCAGGGCATGGTAAATGGAACACGCCCTCTGAAACGGGCCCTCTGGATCCTGGAGGGAAGCGTATTACGAGAAAAATACTATCCTGTGGAAGAGGGGTTGAACCTGGAAATACTACTGGCCGATGAGAAGCATTTCTTTCGGATCTACCTGATGAGTGACGATGTTTTCGAGTCGAATTTTAATCAGATGTACCTCCTGGGTGCATATGATCAGACTTTGTACGAGGAAACCTACAACGCCTTTCCTCATTCCAGATTATTTAAGATGAAGGAGTCTCCGCAGCAGGAGGACCACTAGACTTGCCCACACTCTCTGAGAGCAACTCCGCCTGATGCGTTTGTGTCCAGCTATTTTCATCCATCTGCTATTCTTCTGTATAGCTACCGATCTTTGTGCACAAATCCGCTTCGGCGACGAGGCGGCCACGGCCGGAGTAGCCGATCGCGGGGAAGCCAATGGCGCCGCCTTCGGAGATTATAGCGGTGACGGCCTACCCGATCTCTTCGTCGCCAGGCTGGGTGATGACGTACAACCCTTACTTTACCTGAATCAGGGAGACGGAACCTTCGTCGACGAGCGCGCGACCGTAGCCGGCTCCGGCTCGACCTTGGGAGGACTTTTCGTCGACTACGACTCCGACGGCGATCTCGATCTGTACACGGTGCATTTCCGCGATCGCAATCGCATCTTCGAAAACGAAGGGGGCAAACTGGTAATTCGCGATCGGCAAGACGCATCCGGTGACAATCCTTCCTCGACCGGCGCGGCCTTTGCCGATTACGATGGCGACGGGCGTTTAGATCTCTTCACGACCAACTGGAGTGAGAGTTCAAACCAGTACTATATCCGGATCTACCAGGAAGGTTTCGCTGAATTAAGCAGATTGCACAGCGCTTTGCGCTCTGGACGGGATAGCTTTGGGGCACTCCCCTTCGACTACGACAGCGATGGAGATATCGATCTCTACCTAAGTAATTGGGGATTTGCAAATCTGCTCTTTAGCAATCAGGGGCACGGCACGTTTCGCCAGATCGCGCGGCCGACAGGACTATTGGACCAGGGGCGCAGCGTAGCCGCCCTGCCGGGTGACTGCGACAACGACGGCGATCTCGATTTATACACGGTGCGAGGCGAGGGTGAAAGCAACAGTCTCTATCTCAATACGGGTGGTCGCTTCGATGAGGTCGCCGCAGGCGTCGAGGGCGCGGCCAGCAGCACGGGAGCAGCCTGGGCCGATTTTGATAACGACGGCGATCTCGATTTGCTGGTGTCCAACCTGGGAGCCACCGTGCTCTACGAAAATCGCGGCAATCGCACCTTTGCCAATATCTCGACACTTGCCCTACCTCCGTCGACACAAGCGACTTCCACCAATACGGCAGGGATTACGACGGCCGATTACGATGGAGATGGTGATGTCGACGCCTTTATCAGCGGTCTGGGCGCAGCGGACCTGCTGCTGCGCAACAACAGCCCACCCGCTCGCTGGTTGCGGCTCGAATTGACCGGGCGACCGGGTCAGACCGCGGTCGGAAGCCGGGTCCGGCTCGGAACCCAGTTGCGCGAATACGCTGCGGCGACCCAGATCGGCACCGTCCACGGCAACGAATTGCATTTTGGGCTGGGCCTTGTATCGGGTGAACCAGTGGATCTGGAGATCGAGTGGGCCTCGGGCCAGCGGCAGTCGCTGCGAGCGGTTGCAGTCGACCAGGTCTTGCGCTTGTCCGAACCAGTGCCCCGTCGCGACCTGAAGATCGATGCGGTTGTCGAACCGGGCCTGGCTCCGAGGTGGCGACCGCATGCCTTTGAGGTTGTGGTCCGCAATCTGGGCGTAGAAAAAGTAGCTGGTGCGCATCTCCGCGGCCTGGTAGCAGCACAGGGAGCGATTCAATACGAAGAAGCACTGGCGCTGCCATCGCTTGTGGCCGGCGAGTCCGCACGAGTGCGCTTTCCGACCTGGATACCGCGTCTGGGAGGGACGCACCGTTTCGACTTCGTACTGGAGGTCGAGGACGACCTGGCAGCGAACAACCGTTGGACGCGGGTGCACTCGCTGCAGCATTTCACCGAGGTGGCTAGCGAGTCCGGCGTAGCCGATGAGGGAGCTGGGTTCGCCGGTGCCTGGTCCGACTACGACCGCGATGGCGATCTCGATCTCTACATCTCCAATGGCGGCACGATGGGCAATGGAATCAATACGTTCTACCGCAACGACGATAACCTCGGATTCGCCGAAATCGGCGCTATGAGTGGTGTCGCCGATGTCGGCAACGGCACGGGCGTGGTCTTTGCCGATTTCGACCACGACGGCTGGGAGGACCTCTATATTGCGAAAGGGGGTTTCACTTTTACCGGTGAGGCCAATCGACTTTTTCGCAACAACCGCGACGGGACCTTCGCCGATGTGTCCGCCGTCTCGCAGCTAAGCGTGGTGCAGTCGAGCTATGCGGCAGCAGCCGGGGACTACGACCAGGACGGCGATCTCGATCTCTATGTATCGCAATTGCGCGGTCAGCCCAATCAACTGTACCGCAATGATGGCAGGGGCGGCTTTGACGAAGTCGGTAGCTCGAGGGGAATCGTCAGTTTCTATAACTTCAGCGGCAGCGCAGCAGCATTCGGCGATTACGACCTCGATGGCGACCTCGATCTCTATGCGACTATGTACGGGACCTTTGACCTCTTTTATGCCGATGTCGGAGCAGAGAGTTTCGCGGTCGCTGATGTCGGTAATTCGAGTACCGCAGTGGGCATAGCGACAGGCGACTACGACAACGATGGTGACGTTGATATCTACGTCGTCAATCAGGGCCTGCGCAGTGCGCTACTGCGCAACGATCTCGAGGTAGTACGTTTCGCCGACGTAGGGGAAGAGTCCGGCACTGACAACCACGCCCCCGGTGCCGGGTGCGCCTTCGGCGATCTAGATTCAGATGGCAACCTGGACCTCTACGTAGTGAATGGCCGGGGGCCGGATCGGGTCTTTATGAACCACGGCGACGGCACATTCACCGACAGATCCCTGGCTTATGGTCTGGCGGATACCGCATGGGCATGGTCGGTAATCATGGGCGATTACGACTCCGACGGCGATCTGGACCCTTATGTGATAAATGAG
This sequence comes from uncultured Gemmatimonadaceae bacterium, assembly GCA_964520345.1. Classification (GTDB taxonomy): domain Bacteria; phylum Latescibacterota; class UBA2968; order UBA8231; family UBA8231. Next base: position 43,905 of record CAZFMY010000019.1, read on the forward strand.
ACCGCAGCCAATCGGCTCTACCGGAATGACGGAACCGATTACAACTGGTTGCAGACATCAGTCGAAGGTGTGCAGAGCAATAGCGACGGGATTGGCACGCGCTTGCGGCTATTTGCCGATGGAAAAGAATGGATGCGTGAGGTTATTGGTACCGCCGGCATGTCGCAGAGCAGTCGCGTGGAGCACTTTGGCCTGGGGTCGGTTTCCGCAGTGGATTCGCTCCTGGTGCACTGGCCGAGCGGAAGAATGGAGCGCTATTCCAACATCAGAGCGAATAGCCGGCTCATGCTGCTTGAGGGACAGGCAATTACGGCAGTCGTTGAAGCGGCCGGAACTGAAGCGACAACTTTTAAATTGGCAGCGAATTATCCGAATCCCTTTAACGCTGCAACGCGGATTCGCTATGCGGTGGGAGTGCGGACGGTTCTAAACTTGACGGTGTACAATGCGCTGGGCCAATGGGTGCGGAGCTTGGACGGTGGAGACCGGGATGCGGGACAATACGAAGTGGGATGGGACGGGCGCGATGATGCGGGCCGACAAGTCGGCAGCGGCGTGTACTTCTGCCGCATGCAGAGCGCAAACCGAACCACGACGCAGCCAATGGTGCTAGTGAGATAGGCGTTTTGCATTCATACTGACAACCTAGGAGCAAAGGATATGCTTTCAACCGACCACTCCAGCGAATGGCAAGACCCCTCAACGGACGGCGCTACCCTGGAAGTTTCCAGCCTCAGTTTCTCAGGTGTCCTCCACGACAACCTCTCCAACCAGCAGCGCCAGGGCAGCGGATTCAATCCGCTCATCTTGAAATCTTATCCCGGAGCGAATCTCTATCGCGATGACGCGGTGGGAATGAATTTCGAACACATCTTCAATGGAGCCAACGAAGAGCGTGAAATCTCTATGTTCACGCCGCGAAAAGATCCGTGTTCCCCGAGAGAAATCGGGAAGAGCCGCTATGAAATATACTGGCCGAGCGAGGGGTCAACATGGGGAATGACGGCTCGAATGATCTACGATCTATCCACAGAAAACCAGATCGATCTCGTTTTCGGATGCACTCCTGAAGTAGATCTCTATCCCCAGGGATTCGCAGCGATGATGTGGGCGTCGTACATGAACCGCGCACTCGACCGGAAAATTCACTTCTGGGGAACAGAGGGAGACCGAACGGGTTGGGTCGCCTTTGGTGAGGGCACGGGAAAAGATATCGAGGTCGGCACCGTTTCTCATACCGCTCAAGCGGATCTGCCCTACGAGAAAGAAGCGCAGACTCTCAACCTCATCGAAGATCCGACGAAGAAATTCATCACTCCGTTCTACTACGGCCTGATCGACGGCGATCACGATCTGCAGACAACCGGCGACACCTTGCTCTATCTAGTTCTATTCGATCAGACCGATCCGATCCGCTTCGCGATGTGGAATTTCTTTACGAGTGAGAATGGCGATCCCGACACCCATAGCCCGGCCTGGGATTGGCAATACGTGATTCGCGATCCGAAGATCGGCGAGGACTATGGATACCGCGCGAGAGTGGTGGTAAAACCTTTCACAGGAACCGAGCAGATTTGGGAAGAGTACCGCAGGTGGGGTGAGGATTTAGGAGTGGAATTGCCGGAGCGTCCCGTGTGGAAATGAAGTGGTCACCATTCTTTCGACCAAAAAAATTTTGCCGAAGTCATCTCCCAGGTATATAGCGTCTGCACCGCTTGACCAAACCTCCTAAATGACTCTTTATAATTTATATGAACTGGCAGAGGTTCTGAATGAATTCACACCTCTGATCCATGATATGCAGAGGATGAATAAGGGACTGCAAGCAGCCAGTGATACGGGTCGCGGTACTACCTCCACCCCATCGCTTATGCAGATCGAACGGGGATGAATTCACCAGCAGAGAAATCGACGCGACAAAAACTGCTCTCGATAGCACTGCTGGCTTTGGTCCTGCGAATAGGCTTCAGCCTGGTTTATCAAGGGCATTCAGCTTCGACCGACGAACGACACTGGGACGCTTTGGGCGTCGCATTCTGGCAGGAGGGACTGCTGAGCGAAAAAGCGGGGACCTATAGACCTCCGCTCTATCCATTGCTGATGGCCACTACCTACAGCATCGGCGACCACCAGCCGATACTGATCGAGATCTGGCAGGCACTTTTGTGGGCTGCGACCTGTGTACTGGTCTATGAGTTCGCCCGACGCTGCGGAGGGGAACAGGTGGGGCTGTTGGCCGCTGGCGGAGTGGCTTTTTATCCCTTCTTCATTTTCCTTTCGGCCACATTGATGGCGGAGAGCCTGCTGATCTTTCTAAGCTCCTGCGCACTGGTACTGGCGATGCGTCTGGAGGAAAATCCCGTTCCGCGCAATGCTGCGTTGCTGGGAGCTATGCTCGGGCTGGGGGGACTCTGCAAGCCGGTATTGCTGGCGTGGGTACCGCTGCTGCTCTGGGGGTGGTGGAGACGCGCCGAGATGCCGCAGAAAAACAAGCTGGCAAGAGCACTAATCTGCCTGGCAGCGATGGTGCTGGTGATCGCTCCATGGACCGGGCGCAATATGATCGCAACAGGGCATCCGGTACCGATCTCAACCAACCTGGGTATCAATTTGCTGATCGGACACGAGGCGGAAGCGACCGGAAGCTACAGGGATGACGTGAACTATCTGGAACTATACGATCAACTGGTGCTGCCGGAGCGGGATCCGGTCATACGGGATCGAATTGCCACCCGTACAATACTCGGACAGATGGCTGCGGATCCGCTGCGGACGGTCGAACTGGGATTCCGCAAAGTGCTGCTGCTCTGGAGCCCGATGGTGACCGGGGAGAGCGGCTGGAGAAACGGCGTGGCCCTGCTCAGCAGCGGACCGCTGCTGCTGCTGGGCCTGGCGGGGATGTGGCAGTTGCGTGGAAGCGCCGCTGGCTGGATCGTCGCCTCGCTGGTTTTGTCCCTAACCGCGGTACACATCCTCATCTTCTCCCATACCCGCTTCCGGCTGCCGATCGATGCCGCATTAATGGGCCCAGCAGCGCTCTCCCTTGTCGAAGTGTGGAGACGCAGAACATGATCAGCAATCTCGAGATGGGATGGATTCGCCCGGACAATCGGCGACTCTTGATCGGGATAGCAGTGCTGCAGGTGCTGCTGATCGCCCTGCCGGGACTCTGGGGCACGCGAATGATATGGCTGCCAACCGGCCTGTTGATCGCTACCTCCTTTGTGCTCTTTTCAGTCCAGCGCACTCTGCTAGTACTGCTGCTGCTCAACATCATCCTTCCCTCCGAAGTCCTGAAGATGCTGATTCTGCCGGGAGGATTTCGCTTTCAAGAGGGACTCTTTCTCGCCGCGCTGCTTTTCGCCATTATCGATCTGGTCTATCGGCGCAATCTGAAGCTGCAATCCAGCGCTGCCGACCTGCCGGTCTTATTCTTTCTGCTGATCACCGCGCTATCGGTGTTGATCGGCTTCTGGCAGGGCAATCTGACCAGCGTCATTCTGCGCGATGCCCGCTTCCCATTTTACTACGTCGTCTTCTTCCTGGTAGTGAATTTCGCCAACCGCGAAGAGGCCTTAGAGCGCTTCCTGCCGGTGCTGGTACTGGCAACGCTGGGAGTCGGCTTCGAATATATATTGGAGTTTTTGGGCGCGATCGATCTATCGGTCGGCAGCCGCTTCGTGCGCGTCGCTCGCCTGCAGGGAATCGCTCTGCCGCTGGTATTGATTTTTCTGGTCAACCAGTTCATTCACGATCCGCAGCGCTATGGAAGATGGGTGCTGCTGGCCCTCTTCATACCGATCAGCCTGGCTTTTGTACTGACGGTCGGACGCGGGATGTGGGTTTCGTTCGGCATAGGACTCATCGCCACGGTCGGACTCTGGCATCTGAACCGCCCTGCCGAAGAGCGCAAGGTCTGGCAGGCCGTACTGCTGATCTTCGGGCTGGTCGCCGCCATCGCCGTCATCGTGCTGCTCTTCCAGCGCGTGACCGGATCGGCGGTCGGCGCCCACGCGCTGGAGCGGTCGCGAACCTTTGTCGATGTTGCCCGCGACGTGCATGTGGTCGGCCGCATTTCATCGTACCTGGTCACGTTCAACCAATTCCTCGAGCATCCGCTCTTAGGCAGCGGTCAGGGAGCAACGCTCTTCTTCTTCGGATTCAACGAAGAATTCAATCGCTTCGAGATCAACGAAGCCTGGACGGTAGACAGTTTATATCTGGCTCTGCTGTGGAAAACGGGGCTGGTCGGACTCATCGCTTTTGGCTGGATGGTGCTGCGCGTCTTGCGAATCGCCTATCGCACTTATCGCTCAACCGACGATCCCCAGGTACGAGCATTTATGGGAGGGACGACCGCGATGATCGTGGGCATGGCGTCTTTGGGACTCAGCGACGCATCGATGATCAGCGGTCGCTTCACCATGGTCTTCGGCACGCTCTTCGGCATGATCGCGGTGGTGGCGAAAAGCGAAGATCGTGAGATGGGTAGTGGAGCGTCGAACGAGGATCTAAAACCGGTTGTAAACCCCTCCTGAATTGAGTATTTTCCCGGCACCATTTACCGGGAGATACCCCATGCTCGACAACGCCCAATATCAGTACTTCCAAACCTTCGGCCTGATCACTCTGCGCCAATTTTTCACCCCCGACGAGGTCTCTACCTTGCGCGGCGAATTCGAAAAGGGCCTCGACCTGGCCTACGAGCACCGCCCCTTCGACGGCTCGGAACGCCACTGGACCCCGCAAATGGGACCGGATACGCCCTTCTACGCCAACTTGCTCGAAGACCAGCGCTTGTGGTCGATCACCGCCCAGCTCTATGGCGATGATGCCTTCGCCGTCGGCACCGACGCCAACCGCTACGTCGGCGATACCCGCTGGCACCCCGACCACCGCGCCGATCCCACCGAGGATTGTTACGGGATCAAATTCGCCTTCTACCTCGACCCCGTCGACGCCGAAACCGGCGCCCTGCGCGTGGTACCCGGCTCGCACAAACAACCGCTGCACGACGAAATTCGCGCCTATACAACGGGTCGCGAACTCGAGAAAATACCCGCGTATGTCTGTACTTCTCAGCCAGGTGATGTCGTCGCTTTCGATCTTCGCTGCTGGCATGCCAGCTTCGGCGGCACCGAGGGTCGCCGGATGAGCACCTGCGTCTACTACAAAAACCCTGAAACACCCATTGAAGAAGAAGCTGCCCGTAAGCGCGCCGAGGGCAGCCGCAAAGCCCCGGCACAATACAAACGCCCCGGCGACTCGCTTTTCCACCCGCACTGGGTCAGCAATCCGCAGCAGCACCCCCTGCGCCAGCGCTGGATACGGCGCCTGGAAGAGCTCGGCTTCGTCGACGCGGCCTGAACGGAGACTCCATGCTGAGCCAGGAGCAATACCAGCACTTCCAGACCTTCGGCTTCATCATCCTGCGCCAGGTATTCACTCCCGATGAACTCGCCACCATCGACCGCGAATTTGAGGCCGGGCTAAACGCCGCCCACGCCGAAAATCCCTTCGACGGCACCGAACGGCATTTCGCCATCCTCACCGGTGCAGAAACCCCCTTCTTCGCCCATCTGCCCGAAGACCCGCGCTTATACCAGATCGCCGAGCAGCTCTACGGAGAAAACTGCTTCGCCATGACTTCGGATGCCAACCGCTATGTCGGCGACTCCCGCTGGCACCCCGACCACAATATCGATGCTACCAAGGACTGCTACGGAATCAAGTTCGCCTACTATCTGGACCCGGTCGACGCCGAAACCGGCGCCCTGCGTGTGATACCCGGTTCGCACAGAGATCCCCTGCACAGCGATATAGAAGAAAAGATCAAGACGCTGGGTCTGGATATCCGCGATCTGCCCGGCTATATCTGCACCTCGGAGCCGGGCGATCTGGTCGCCTTCGACGTGCGGCTCTGGCACGCCAGCTGTGGCGGGCGCACCGGCCGGCGCATGTGTACCGTCGTCTACTACAAGAATCCCAGCGATCCCGCCGAAGAACCCGGCATGCGCGCACGTGCTGCCAGCTGCATTAAAGCAACTGCACCCAGACCCTTCGTCAACCCGCACTGGGCTGCCAATGTCGAAGGGAGCTCCAAACGTCAGGGCTGGCTCGACCGTCTGCGCCACTGGGGCTTCATGGAAACGGACTGAGCCCCGATCCGCCTCTAAGTCGACTTTTTAACTACGCATCTCAAAGAAGTCGTGGTTCGACAAGATTCTTTTATGGCTCTGCAATAGACTCGGAGACAGGGGTCAGGCGTTGAGAGCAGGACCCCAGTACTTCCAGAGATTCCGCGGCACTTCGTAGCGCTCGAGCTTGCGTCCCGAGTGATCCAGAGGGAGGAAACCGGTCGCGGCAGCCTGCTCGTCGGAGACCTCGCCGCTGCCCTGTGGCGGGGGCGACCATGGCTTGCCATCCTTGTCGGGAAACATGACCATCGGGGCTTGCTCGCGCATTTTCTGGTGGGAGTAACGAGCGAACTGTGCCACCCGCGGCTGCCGCGATCCCGCCGCATTCGCCGAGCCAACGTGCGTGGTAAGACCGTGAAAGAGTACTGCGTCGCCGGCTCGGCCCGTCATGCACACCACCTCGCCCACGCTGGGATCCCCCTCCAGAAGCGATCGGTGCCCGCCGCTCAGCACCGGCTCTGTGAAGAGGTACGAGCCGTCGAAGCGATCGGGGTGCTCGAGGAAATAGCGGTGGTTGGCCAGGTGCGACCTTGGCCAGTAGGCCGTACCTCCACCCTTGGGGCTGCTGACGTCCCAGAGCAAGACGGCGAAGAACGCCATGAACCCGCCGCCCCAACCCGTAGCGTAGCCATCGAGATGGCCGTCGATCGGCGGGCCCCACTCGGTACCCGGAGCACTCGGCAGAATCACCCGCGTCATCGGCACCTGCGGTGTCCACGGCTGTCCCGCGGGATGGGAGGGGGCGAAGGCACCGCCGCCGATCTGCTCCACGATAGACTGCAGACCCGGTACCTCATAGAGACTGGGGCTGAACTCGGGCCAGCCGCCCGCAGGCGCATAGCGCCCGGAAGGCCAGGTATCGGGGTCGTCCAAATCGACGCCGTCGGAACAAGCAGCGCGGAACTGGGCTTGCCACCCATTGAGCACATCAGGAGGTATTAAACCTGGAATCTGGAGCGCCCCTTCGGCTTTGAACTCGTCAAGTTGAGCCGGCGATAGCAATATGCTCGTCCCTGTCTCCGGCCCACGATTATCCGATGCATTCATTAGTGCTACTCCTCAGTTAAATCGAAAACGCGAATGTGGGTTTTTCGCCGGGCGAAATTTGCCAAAGGGAATGCCGATTCGGCTCTGAGAAAAAAATGACCGTCCAGCCAGTACGTCCACCACAATCCTACCCGTTGTTCAGCCAAAGTGGATATGGCGTCGTCGCTGAGTAGCGTCCAGTACAGGGCTGGGCTGCACCGAGGCATCAGGACGCCCGATAGCAGCGAGTACGGTATTGGCACGGCCCTGCTCTGCTGCCCCCACGTAGACCAGATGGATAATGCCGTCGATGAGTAGCGAACTAGGTGAAGCCAGCTCTTCGGCATCGGGTGATTCTCCATCGCCGACGCCGAGGATTTTCCGGCTCTCGCGGGTGAGAGTCCGACCGTCTTCAGCCAAGAAGATCTCGTAGAGTTCGGTAATTCGGGCACTGCTGCCCGAAGCGCGGTTGCCAACACCGCAGAGAGCCGCAAATTCGCCATTGCCGAGCGAGCGGATAGTGGCCGGATCGAGCTCGTGCCAGATCAGAATCAGATCCTCGCGATCAACCGCGAAGCCCTCTAGCGGAGTCAGGATATCCAGGCGCTGCCAGACGACCGCATCGTCAGAAGCCCAGATCGCGGAGTGGTAGTCGTCGCCGCCGCCATGGAGTGAGTACCCCACATAAGCCTCTTCGATGCCGGGAAAAGGATTAGCTCCCCAGCGAAAATAGCCGGTATGACCATTGCCGACATCCTCCGGAGCATCGCGTAGGATCACGGAGTCGGCATCGCCATTGATCCGCGCGAAATTGACGCCGTCGGGCGCCGTCGCCAACAACGTGCGCTGGGTCCCTTCGATCCCATCCTTGTGATAGGTCATGTACGCGATCCCATCGACAATATTGACATGAGGCGTCTCCGTGTGACCATCGCCCTGAACGGTATCGAGAAAAATTGGATTCTGTGCGGGCTTATCCAAGAGATGATCGAAATGGCCGGCGACAAGAGCTTCGTCGTAGGAGACCCAGTTCGCCGAGTCGCTAGGATCGCCATTGCAGAGAGAGAGCCAGATGCCTCCGGGACCGGGATCGTGATCGGGAGAATAGTAGAGTGCGTAGTCGAAGGGGAAGGATTCAACCCCGGACATCGGAACCAGGCACGTGTAATAGGGACCGGGGCCGGGTAGACCGGTGGGCGTCGCGAAGAGCGCGGGTTTCTTGCTGAAAGAAAAGTGGATCATCTAATTTATTTCCCGTATTAGAGGTTGAACTCTGCAGTAATTCGCCGATGACGTTACCCGAACGATGAACTTCGCTGGCCGGTATCAGCCCCGGCAGCAGACGTTCACCAGAGTTCATATCGACACCCGAACTGGACCGACTCTCAGAACCCGCCCAACCTCCGAATTTGAAAAAAGAAGGCGCCAGTTGTCACCAACCAACGCCTTCTTAATCCGCACCTTGAGGCTGCATCGCCTCAGAGTGCGGTCTGTGACCCTAAGTATTCTGCGAAACTCCGCTTACGGACCTTCGGAATCGTCACCTTCCTCGTCGTGATGCTCTTCATCCATATCTTCGAGCATCATGTTAATATAGCCCTCGGCGTCATTGTCTATACCGTCATCGCAGCATCGCCATCATGCTGAGCAACAGCGGAGAGCGGATTGGTGATGGCGCAAAGAGCATACAAGCCCATCAATAGTATAATACGCGTTTTAAAAATATACGATTCTTCTCCATTTGGGTGTGCCTAAGTGGCTAATCATTCCGAACCATATGTACTGAATGATTAAGAATATTCAAACAAAATAATCTTAATCAAGTTCATTTACTGTGATCTATATCACTTGTCCGCTTTCAATAAACACTGCGGGGATTTCGCCCAGTTGGGTGAGCAATCCACAATAGGCTTCCAAATACCTTTGCTGTTTTTATTTCGTGAGATTGGAAGATCTCTAGTTCACAGCCTCTGATTCTGGCGCGACCGAGCCCATCATTTATATATTGTAAAGCAGTCAGGTCGGAGTTCCGTTCAAAAGCCATTCGACCTCGATCTATAAGAATCAGAGTTTGGAAAATAAATAATTAGAGGGATATTATGGTGGCAATAGAAGTACCTCAACTGCTCTGGGGCGGAAAATCTCTGGACATGTCGCCGGAGTGCATGGGGTCGTTGCGCAGCTCGATTGACGCCATCGGCGATCGAGAGGAGCTGCACCGCCGTATGGCGACCGACGGTTATTTGTTCCTCCCTGGCTACCTGGACCGCGACGAGGTCCAGGCGGCACGCACGAGCTCCCTCGAGCGCCTCGCCGAGCAGGGGATCTTCGCAGAAGGCCATCCACTCGATGACGCGATCCTTAAACCCGGTCAACTGCTGCGCTCTGCCCAGGATGTGCCGCTCGGTAATGAGCCGCTGCTCAAGCTCGTCTACGGCGGCCGCATGATCGAGTTCTACCAGCACTTTATAGCTGGCCCAGTCACTCACTTCGACTACACCTGGTTCCGCTCGAAGTCAGCAGACCCGGCAGCAGTAAGCGATCCGCACTGTGACGTCGTGTACATGTCGCGGGGCGAGACCCAGAACCGCTACACCTCCTGGACACCCCTGGGTGATGTACCCTACGAAATGGGCGGTCTGATGATCCTCGAAGGCTCGCACCTGCAGGAAGAGCTCAGGGCGACCTATGGCCAGACGGATGTAGACCTCTACTGCGAAAACATCGGCGATACCGCAGCGGTCATGGCCCAGGCCAAGGCAGAAAACCGCGATCTCACTCCCGAAGAAAAGGAACGGATCACCTGGAGCACCATGGGCGCCTACTGCCACTCGGCCGAGACGGCCCGCAACCAAGTCGGCGGCCGCTGGCTAACAGCAGAGTACGAGATGGGTGATTTGCTAATCTTCACCATGTACACCATGCACACCGGTAACGATAACCAGACGGATCGCCTGCGCATCTCCACAGATACGAGATACCAACCAGCCAGCGACACCATCGACGAGCGCTGGGTCGGAGCCACTCCTGGCAACTGGGACATCCGCGACAAACGGGGTATGGTTTGCTGATGATCACAGGGCGTGCTCGCCGACCGACCCGTCACTAGCAACCTTCAAGAATCGCCTAATAGACCCCACCGACAAAATACTTCCATTTCATATATTGCGCTGATAGGAGCTATGAGAATGACAGAGCACCACTTGGAAAAACGAGTTCTCGGACGAACGGGCTTCGAAGTCACCGTCCTCGGCATCGGCAGTGCCTGGCTCGGCCATCAAGACGGCGATTATACCCCAGACGTGGGAGTCCAGACGGTCCTGGCCGGTCTGGAGACCGGCATCAACCTCGTCGATACCTCTGACAACTACATCTCAGGCCGCAGCGAGGGCATCGTGGGGCAAGCGCTGGAACACTGGTTTGCGCAAGGTCATCAGCGTGAAGATCTGATCCTTTCCACTAAACTCTCGGTCTACGACGGAAATCCCGACGCCTTCAGCTACGATGGCGCAATGTATGGACTCGAGCAGAGTCTGAATCGGCTGCAAACCGACTACCTGGACATATTTCTCGTTCACGATCCGGCAAGTCTCGACCCAGTCCTGGCCGACAATGGCGCGCTCACCGCTCTGCGCAAAGCCAAAGAGGACGGGACGATCCGCGCCATCGGACTGGGGTGCCGCTCCCATGCGTTCCATCGCACCTGTATCGAGACCGGCGAGTTCGACGTATCACTTAGCTACCATGACTTCAGCCTGGTGGATACCACTGCTGAGGCCGGTATGCTGGAGACGGCAGCCAAGCGCGAAGTGGGTGTCTTCAACGCCTCGATCAACGCCGCCTTAACCCGACCGGACACCGCCGAACGTTCCCGGGAACTGGCGACTTGGTGTGCGGAGCGAGACCTCGAACTATCCACGCTGAACCTGCACTTCTGTATGCGGGAAAAGCGCTTCGCCTCGATCCTGATCGGCTTCTCCCGCCCCGCCCGGGTAGCTCAGAACATCCAGGCACTCGCCACACCGATCGACGCAGCAGTCTGGGAGGAACTGGCTCGGGAATTCGGCATCGGCGGCTGACCTGCTGCCAAATCGCAATCAAAAACGGGATTAATCCATGCGGCAGCCACCTGCTGGCGTCTCGACAAGAAAGGAAACACGCACCATGAACGACGAAGCGAATCCCATCCCCTTTCCCGCTCTCACCCAGGCCCAGCGCCTGCATATCGAGATATACGGTTATGTAATCATCGAAAACGTGCTGAACCAAAGCGAAATAAAGGCCATCGTAGACACGCTCTACGGCATAGAAGACGATTTTCGCCGCACGGGAGAATTACCAGGCCCCAGCTGCTTCAACACCAGTACTACTAACGAATTTTTTCGCATCGACAACCTGCCTCATCTGGCTCCCTCTTTCTTCGACTATGTCACCAATCCCCATATCGTCGGTATGGCACAGGAAATTATCGGCGGCAACGTGCGGCTTCAGCAATCCGACGCCCATATACGCCGCCCACTCGCAGAGAAGCCGACAAGTTTCGGCTTCCACCGCACCATGGGACCGACCTACCATCACATAGAAAACGGGCTCTACCACTTCACCTTTATCAAAGCGCTCACCAACCTCACCGACCTGGGTCCGGACGACGGCGGCACAACCGTCATCGCCGGCACGCACAAAATACCGGACGAGGTGCCCAAAGACGCCATCATCGACGCCGCGCTGGCCGACCCCTCGCTGATCCACCAGGTCGAAGCGCCCGCAGGATCTACCCTGCTCTTCTTTGAATCGCTCATGCACGCGGCGGGTATCATTCATTCCGAGCAAGACAGGCCCCTCATTCTCAGCGGCTATTTGCCGATCATGTTCCAAGCCTGGAATGGCTACGATCCGGACCCCGACTTTCTCAACACTCTCTCCGATGAACACCGGACCCTCCTAACCGGCGAGCAAAAATTCAACTGGCAGCGCAAAGCCAGAGATCTTTCGCAAACCACGAACTAATCCACCCAGATGCGCTCCTCTAACCCATTTGACTACAACGAGGATCCAGATGAAAATCGGTCTCGGCCTCTACCCCCACCTACTCAACGCAGAAAACTACCGCTTCGCCTACCAGGCAGGAGTAACCCACATCGTAGCTCATCTGCCCGGATTCGCCCGCCGCGAAGGACGCGGCTTGCCGAAAGAAGAGATGTGGTCCCTGGAGGAACTCGCCGAGCTCAAGCGAGAAATGAACGCTCACGGGCTCGAATTTGCGGCCATAGAAAACTTCGAAGTAGAGCACTGGTACGACGTACTACTCGACGGACCTCGACGCGACGAGCAGATCGAGGGGTTAAAGCTGCTGCTGCGCAACATGGGCGAGTTGGGTATAGGGGTCATGGGCTACAACTTCAGCTATGCCAATGTCTGGGGAACCACCAGGGTAGCGGAAGCTCGAGGCGGAGCACCCTCGCCAGGCTACCGCACCGATCTGGCGCCACCACAGGCGGAGATTCCCAAGGGCATGGTGTGGAATACGGTCTACGACGACACAGCACCAACGGGTACGATCGGCACCATATCGGAAGCGCTCATCTGGAAGCGCTACGAGCGCTTTCTCCACGACCTGGTGCCCGTCGCCGAGCAAGCCAAGGTGCGTCTCGCCATGCACCCTGCAGATCCGCCATTGCCGGTGATCAACGGCACGGCGCGAATGGTCACCAAACCCGAGCACTACCAGCGCCTGCTCGACCTCTATCCCAGCCATTACCACGCTGCCGAGTTCTGCCAGGGCACCATCGCTGAGATGGACGGTGAGATGGATGTGTACCAGGCGATCGAGGCCTATGCAGGCCAGGGCCGGATCGCCTACGTGCATCTGCGCAACGTGGTGGGCAAAATCCCCAATTACTACGAGACCTTCATCGACGATGGCGATGTCGACATGGTCCGCGCGCTCAAACTCTACCGCAAACACGGCTTTAACGGTGTGATCATCCCCGATCACAGCCCCGAGATGGCCTGCAGCGCACCATGGCATGCGGGCATGGCCCTCGCTCTCGGATGGATAAGGGGCGTGCTGGCCTCTCTTGGGCGCGACTAATCTCTACCCGTCGCTCATTGGCCAATAACGATGGCTTTTGCTCGGTGCGTACACCAGTAGAAGTTGGTTCATTAGCAGATTTTGATGGGATTGAAATTACTGCTGCTACGGCTGCAACATCAACAATTTATTCACCTGGAAAAAGAGAATCCCAATGTATATGAGTCAATGAAGGCGCAAGGAAAAATTTAATTCCAAACTCGCGCAACGGCACTAGACCAAAACTCCGGAGGTATTCTGCATGCGTATCCTCTATATCGATATCGACGCCTTAACCCCGTCCCATTTAGGTTGCTACGGTTATCACCGCAACACTTCACCGACCATTGACGAGTTAGCTGCTACTGGACTGCGGTGTTCCAATGTCTACACTTCGGACGCTCCCTGTCTTCCCTCGCGCACAGCGCTTTATTCAGGCCGTTTTGGTATTCACACCGGCGTGGTCGGTCATGGGGCAACCGCCGCACAGCCTAAAAACGAAGGATTGGCCCGCAGCTTCCGAGACCTATTTGACACTCAGGGCATGGCTCGCTCATTACAAAAACTCGGTTTTCATACCGCCATGGTCTCACCCTTTGGCCAACGCCATGCCGCCTGGCACTTCTATGCCGGCTTTAACGAAATTCATAATACCGGCAAGGGGGGGATGGAATCGGCCGAGGAAGTCACGCCAATAGTAATGAAATGGCTTGACGATCACGCCGCCGAAGACAAGTGGTATTTGCACATCAACTATTGGGACGTGCACACACCCTACCGCGTTCCGGCCGCGTACGGCGAGCCCTTTGCCGACACGCCATTGCCTGAGTGGCTCAGTCCCGAAGTATTGGCGGAGCACAATAAGAAAACAGGACCTCACTCTTCACTAGATATCTATATGTACCACGACCGCGAAGACCCCCAATATCCGCGTCATCCAGGCAAGCTTACCGATCAGGCCTCCTTGCGCCGGATGATCGACGGCTATGATACCGCAATCCGCTATGTAGACGATCAGCTCGAACGCATTCTGGCCACTCTGCGTGCGAAGGGCGTACTGGACGATACCGCGATTATCATCTCAGCGGATCACGGTGAGAATATGGGCGAACTAGGCATATACGGCGAGCACGCAACCGCCGATCAAGGCACCTGCAATATCCCCATGATCATTCGTTGGCCCGATGGCGTCCAGGGACAGATTGACGACAGCTTGCACTATAATGTGGACCTCGCCCCGACCCTGATGGAGCTGCTCGGCGGAGAAGCGTGTCCGATCTGGGATGGTACTTCCTATGCGAGTACGGTGCAAAACGGAATCTCCGCCGGCCAGGATGAACTGATCATCAGTCAATGCTGCCATGTCTGCCAGCGCTCCGTCCGCTTCGGCCCATGGCTCTATGTCCGCACGTTTCACGACGGCTTTCATTTGTTTCCCCGCGAGATGCTCTTCAACCTGGATCACGATCCCCACGAACAACGGGATATCGCCGCCGCCCATCCCGATATCTGCCGCGAAGCCGCGTACCGCCTGTTGAACTGGCATCAGGAGCAAATGGCCACGGTTGGCGATGGCATCGATCCGCTGTGGACCGTGATCCAGGAAGGCGGACCATTTCACGCGCGCCACAGCGGCCCGGATTCTCCCCTGCCTGCCTATCTGGAACGCTTAGAAGCTACCGGACGCAGCGATGGAGCAGCTAAACTGCGCCAACGCTATGGTCAATACTTGAAAGAGTAAAATGGAGGTCCAGCCGAACTCGCAACGGCCCCATCCCTGGGCATCAGTCGAAAATCGGCAAGCGCGCCGGATTGAAGGGGGTGAGATCTATAGTCCTAGATTTCCCATCGACGATAAGTTCGGCCATCGCCTCGCCGGTTGCAGGTCCGTTGAGCATACCCCAGACGCTGTGACCCGTAGCGACGTAGGCTCCCTCTACACCGGGAACTTTGCCTATGATCGGTATGCCATCGGTGGTGATCGGGCGATAACAGGCCTGGGTCGCGAGCACTTCAGCAGTGCTTAATTCAGGCACAAAGGCGCCCGTAAGCGCCCGCAGACGATCCGTCGCACCCTCGTCTTCTACGACCTGAGCAGGATCGACCGGCAGAGGAGATTCGCTCGACAGACCGCAAACATAGGTCGTACCGTCGGTGCGCGGCATCAGTTCTGGCGTGGCGATCTCGCCGTCGGCGGTTTCAAGCTCCACAAAGAGCGCACGGGGGTCGGGTGGGTCGTAGCGAAAAACCAAGCTGTGTCCCTTAAGCCCGTAAATCGCCGGCAGGGGCAGCCACTGAGAGGCCAGGATCGACCAGGGGCCGAGCGCAATGACGATGGCATCGGCTTCCAGCGTTCGACCGTCTACCAGCACACCAGTAGCTTTGCGGCCATCGGCAGAAAGGGCGATCCCTTCGACCGCACCAAGCACCAAATCAGCTCCATTGGCACTAGCCGCGCTCATCAGGCCCTGGGTGAATTCCGCCGGATTCACCTGTGCGGTCGTCTGCTCGGTGCCGATTTGGGCGTGGACTGCGGCAGAGGGTCCGAGCCAACTCGGCGCGGCCAGACGCGCATGGGCACTGAAGTCGCGTTGCTCACTGGCGGCAACCCCCAGCGTATCGAGGCGGCGATAGCCCCAGTCGATCTCGAGCTTCGCGGCCAGCTTGGCATGGAGGGCGAAGCTGCGGCGGGCCAGGGCGTCGACAGCAGTACCCTGGCACCAGTCGAGCGCGAGAAACCCGCCCGATTTGCCCGAGGCGGCATTGGCCACCCCGGTGCGCTCGACGACGGTTGCGGCAACATTTCTCAGACTGAGAAAATAGGCGATAGAAGCGCCGATGACGCCGCCGCCGCAGATGATGACCTTCCCGGGGTGCTGGTCGCTCATTAATGCCGATTCACTTAAAGCTCGCGCAATATCACAAAAGCAGACGCTGCTGAAAGAATGCCTGGCTCCGCGAGAATCTGCTTGGTTCTTTGGGACTTGCTTCTATTAATCTTACAGGTCTGAACCAGATTCCAGCAACGCTACCACTACTAGCAACCCGATTGCAACCACTGCTCCCCGCTTAATCGCTCGTCGCTTCTCTTGCCTGCCCTTTTGCTGGAAACCCTCGACAAAGCCTCTTTTGTACTCCACATTTTTGGCCTCTATCTGCATCATTGCTTCCTCAGCTGGTTGTTGGGTATGACCGGCTAGCTTCCACAATATCAGAGTACCAAGCCCAAACGTTGTTGAAGTGCCGAAAAAAGACCCCCACTCCCACAACTGCGTCCTGGTGTTGATCTCGGCATGGAGCGCACCGACCGCAAAACCTTCTGCTCGCATTTCACTGCCAAGGGTTGTGTGTTGTTGCTCTCCCGCCGCTGCGATCATCCGACCTGCCCACCGCTTGCCCGGGCTATACTCAGAGCCCGTCTTGGGCGCATCCATCGCAGGTATCTCTAACCCGCTACCAGCCAAAGTGCTCATCGGCGTAAACCATACAATCAAGAGCAGTACAACAAAACGGATTGAAGATGCCGAAATACGACCGTTATCCGCCCGAAACCAGCTTGCCCTGCGGTACATCAGAATAGTCCACCCACTCTAACACTGAATCCCCTCACATCGCCATCCAATTGAGCAAAATCAAGTGCCGGCGTGACAAAATAGTCCAGATTCAAGAGGATTCTCCCTCCTAGATCCTCTATCGGGAAGCTGTAGCCAAACCCGAAGAGCCCGGCCAAACCCCCGCTATCCGCAGCGCTTAGCAGCTGCTCCTCTTTCTGATTGTGTCCGGTGATCCACCCAAAACCAAGATCTACACGGATAAAGGGACCATTACCTATCGACTTAAAGAAATGCATCGTACTGACGGAAAGCTGATGACCTTTCCATTTTTCCCACACACTGCTAACCATTATTTCAGAACGATGGTCTATGGCAAGATTGTACACCGCCCCGACTAAGGTTTGGCGGTTTTTTAACGGCAGGTAGAGTCCAAAGAGATCCAATCCCAGGGCATATTCTCTATCGTATACGGGCAAACCTTCTTCCCACCAGGATAGGCCTGTAGAATGCCCATTCATTTTGCCGGTATAACTCATATGGGAATATCCAAAAGCCCAGTAGGTATACCAGCGCTCGATTTTCGCCCCTGCACGCTGGGCCCAGGCAGAAGAGCAACCCAATAGCAGAATCAATGGAATATATACTAAGACCCTCATATCAAGCTCAGGTAGATCCAATCCCACTAGATGCGATGAGATATGTTAGCCAGACGGTCAACGCAACCGGTACCACTCCGTGCCCCCACCGATAATAGGTCCGTTTTTTCGATCTGGTTTCCTTTTTCCATCCAGCCTCGAAAGATGACCGATAGTCGGCCGATCGATGTTGGATCTCGTCGTGATACTCCACTGGGATTTTCGAACTGGATAGGAGGTACGGCGTCGCCACGAAACTCACCGGCAAGCTCACTAACCCCAAGGGAGACGCAACAGCAAGAGTAACAAAATTTACAAAGCCTATTCCACCACCCATAAATAAATATTTGGCCGCGCTGGTCTTCTCTTTTCCAAGCATCTTACCGTATTGATAGCCCTCGACATTTGTGATCACCTTTACCCCATACTCAGGAGCATAACCCTTGTATTCCTGAGCAAAGCTCAAAGCGACACTGAAGAGTACCAGCAAGATCCCAACCGCAGATACATTCCTAATATTCATCTAGAGTCTTCCCTTGAACAGTAGATCTGATTTCCGACTCAGCATCACGAGTTTCTCAACCGTCCTCGTGGTCTCTGCCTCAGCACCATATAATATACTCATCACTTTTTACCAGGTACCTGCTTTTAACGCCAGCAGCTGATCGCCGCCCTCACCAACCACGTCAATACGCCAATAGGAGTGTACTAAGCAGCTGATTTTAGCACGTAAATACCCCAGAGGATCCAAACGCTGAAAATCAAAAAACCGACAAGGATACCGAGACCACATTTACCTGCTACAAGGCCCCATATAGCCACGGATAATACGCCAATATAGGCAATCACATCCACCCAGATAATACAGCTCCTTATATTGTCATACTCCCAGTACCCGGCCATGATATTTACCAATCCATAGAAGATGTTCAACCCTATGGCAAATACCAGCCAAAATTTCACATAAAA
Source organism: uncultured Gemmatimonadaceae bacterium (assembly GCA_964520345.1). Lineage (GTDB taxonomy): Bacteria > Latescibacterota > UBA2968 > UBA8231 > UBA8231. The sequence goes on from CAZFMY010000019.1 coordinate 62,356, forward strand.
TGTTGCGGTATATTTTTCTGTAAATATAGCTGACCATTCGATCAGCACTTTATTGGCGATCGATTCAGACAGCAAAAAAAACATCAATAGAGAACCGATCAGGTTCCACCAGCCAATGGCTTTGAGGTATAAATCCATTTTTGCAGGGATTAGAAAAAAATTTGTAGCCACAATGGATACTCGAATCTACAAAGAATGGAGCTTAAAACCAAAAACAATCTGGAGGAATGAGCCCATAGCGAATGATCTATTCAGGTTAGTCCGATATTCATCTATGGCTGTCGTGCATCAACCATAGATGTGATCACTTGCGTGCGCGGCCCAGGATGATCATACTCCTTTCACACTGGCTCGTAGATTTCCGGTTTGAACTCTGACCTGCACATCGAGGGTTCGGATTGACATTACCGCTTTCCAAGCGCAAACCTTCTACCTTCAAGAGAATACCACAATGGCTCGATCCTGTTTACTGGTCTTATACCTGGTGATTACCAATTTCCTGCCAGTGCAGGCCCTTACAGGCGACCTGGATTGCGATGGGAAAGTGACTTTTTCCGATTTCTTCATCCTTTCCGACAATTTCGCTTCGAAAGCAGAAGCCGGATCCGATTGTGCGGATCTGATCGGCGACCTCAACTGCGACCTCAGCGTGGATTTTTCTGATTTCTTCCTGTTCTCCGACCATTTCGGCAAAGAAGGCGAGCTAGCGGCGACTTGTTTCTCAGAGACCCCCTCCACAGAAGAATCCAATGATCCGCCATCGGCCACAGCGCAATCCGTCTCGGGCGATGAAGACACCGCGCAGTCGATCTCCCTGGCCGGCAGCGATCCCGACCAAGATGCGCTGAGCTATGCGATTACCTCGAATCCAGCCAACGGTAGTCTGAGCCTGAGCGGAAATACGGCAACCTATACGCCAACGGCCAATTATAATGGCTCGGATAGCTTCTCCTTTACGGTCTCTGACGGGACGGAAACCTCGGCGGCGGCGACGGTGTCGATCACCGTAAACCCGGTCGATGAAGAGATTAGTTATTTCCATGCACCGCAGACCATGGCCACCATACTTGCTTCGACAAGAACAGTAAATTGGACATCCTATACAGGAGCCTTCACTAACCTCGCTCGCCTCTGTCTCGGTATCAAGAACACCACAGATCTCATGGTCATTGACGATTCTAATTCTGCCTACGCTGCTGACCTGATTGTGAATAACGGCATGACCGCATCCGCGACGCACACCAACGACGATTTACTGAACGCGACCTTCAAACTACTTGAACTAGGCATAGACACCTATATGATGGTGTCGGCAAAGCATTCTAACTACGCTATAGACTACGATACTATCGGCGGCATCAAAACGCTAGTAATGCGGGATTATCGCAGCTACTATGTAGACCCGTCTTCCGCTGGTTTTCTGACTTTTACGCTGACGACGTCGGATTTAACAACCTATCTGACCGCAAGTGCACGCCACGCTTATGACTCATCATCCTCGGCGTACATCGCGGACGATTCCTGGACATCTCTAAATGTGGCAGTCGACGGTGCATCGGCGATACTGACTACCGATAGCGGCACCGCATTCACGATGTTTACGGCCTATAACTCGGTTCTTGATCAAAGCATTCCCACCGATTTCAATCCGACTAGTGTAGCGCGTGTGACCAATGCCGAGGCGGCAGTCAGATTAGACGGCATGAACAAGCTGCAGGACAACATGCGAGACCTCTCGAGCACCTATTCCAATCAAACGGCCAATCCCGGTTTGGACGTTGCGACAACGGCCGCAGCCGAAGCGATGCTGGTAGAGGTCGTTTCTACATTAGAGGACGAAGGATCCACCCTGCGATATCCGGTCGACTTTTACAAGACTGTCCGCGAACACATGCTGAGCCGCAAGGTCAATGTATCCGACAGTTACAACCTCACAATTGGATCGAATAGCGTACCCTACGTCTATTTCACCAATGAGGCCGACACCGACGGAGTTCATCACCCGTTCATGGTGATCGGAACTTATGCGATCAATGAGGGAATGACCCACTTATGGGATATTCCCCGACCTCCCGGCGACGGAATAGCAGGTACCTATGAGGAGCAAACCGTCACCCGAAATGTAGGGCGCTCGGGCAATCTGGTTAAGATCGCCATGAAGGATTACGGTGAAGTCGATGCATTGACTGATAATATCATGGCCAACGATCTGGCCACGGATTCTCCCCTGACACCGGAGTTCAGCTATCTGAATTACGCCAGCATCTCGGCGACGGGGATCGCTCTGGATGGCGTGGTGGTCTACCCGACCTATAATAACTCGTTGAATATCTCGGCAGCCGTTGGAGAAATTTCAACTATCGGCATACACTCCGGGCGCGGACTGGCACCGCATTACCACGCCGACGCCTACAGTGCGACGAAGAGCGGATTCGACTTGTACAATGAAGCCGACTACAGCGGCTTTTCTCACCCGCCGATCATAACCCTGGGTTTCGATGGAGTGGCAGGCTACGGAATCTACCGCGATGGCGACACCACCAGCGATGGCGTCGACCAAGCATTGGATAACTGGGGTGGGCACAACCACGGCGTATATGCCTATCATTATCATTCGCAGACCATGGATGCGACGCATAATGGCGTATCCTTCACGGCCCATATGCTTCCGCCCAAAGGGGCCTGGCGCGGACAGATCAACGAAATACCCAATTTCTGGGACGGGGACAAACCCGCATACGGCGGACCACCAGACAAATATCACGGGGTCGAGGTTCGCTGAGAATGAGTGATTTAGCGTTAAGCAGAGAGCAGGTTGAATTCTATGATCGCAATGGTTTTGTGGTCATAGAACCGATCTTTAGTGCCGGGGAACTGGCGTCATTGCGCGTTGCGGCTGACGAATTATTGGCCAAATCGGGTCCGGTGGTACCCGATAATAGGCGTTTGCAAATAGAGCCGGAGACACTGAATGGACAAGCCGTCGTACGCAAGATCGAGCCGATCATTGATCTTGTACCGGCATTGGAACAACTGGTATACGATCCCCGTATGACCGGTCCGGCAGAACAGCTTTTCGGTGAGACGGTACTTCTTTTTGAGGATAAGCTGAATTACAAACCACCCTTTGTCGGGTCGGCCTATCCCCTACATCAGGATTATGCCTACTGGACTCAGTACACGGATCGCCTGATCTCTGTGACCCTGAATCTGGACGATGCCACCAGTGAAAATGGTTGTCTGCGTTTTGTGCCGGGCTCTCATGCACAGGGTATGATTGAACGACCACCGGGAGAATCGCGGATCATTGCTCGGGAGGTAGATCCAGCGATCTCACAGGAAGCACCGGGAGCAGCGGGCAGTCTGGTTGTATTTTCCTGCTACACAGCGCATCATTCGTACATCAATCGTTCGGCATTGGGACGGAGAGCGATCCTCTATACCTACAATCCGCTCAGTGCGGGGGATACCTACGCAGTGTATAAGGGCGCTGAGGCAGAGCGGTGTCAAGAGTGGTTAGCTGCGAATAATAAAAACAATTGAAACACCGATTTCCTACGCTTCAATTAGGCAACCGCTAGCTGCGGATTGTATTCAATACGGCGCAGGAAGCGCTCACCGATGTCGTAGTCGATTTGTTTTGAACTGAGCAAATACTCTTTCGTGCAGTTTCCCCTCGAGTGATTTCGAGATCTAAATACAAGCCCCGGCCCTGAGTAGTGGATTTGCTCCCAACCTTCATTTTATCCGCTCCCCAAGCTTAGGGGGCCGCACCCCCTTAAAAATCCGATCATCTCCATCATCCCCGCTATGCTGCGCCAACCGTTTAAAACCGTTAACGCCCGTCATTGGTTCCAGCCCGAACAACTGGCGACGCTGGGGAGTATTCAACTGACCCGCGGCTTCCAACGCTACTGCAGCCTCTACCGTTACCCCGGGCTGCTTCTGGTAAAACGGAGAGTAGAGTGTGAGCACGCACCAGCGATCCTTGGTGCTGGTATTGGGCAGGGTCGTATGCCATAGCCGGGTATTGAAAAGAAAGGCGCTCCCGGCCTTTACGCTAGCTGTCACCATTCCCGGCATATCGCGCTGATCCTTCACTTTGGTCGCCTGATCATCCCCGCCACCCATGCCTTTGTAAAGCATGTGATCGGGTCTGTGCTCGAATAGGTGTGAGCCGGGTACACAAGCAGTACAGCCTTCATCGGGCCCGACATCCGTCAGGTAGACGATAACCTTGGTGTTGAGCGGCCGTCCCAAGTAACGCCACGCCTCATCATTGCTGTGATCCCGGTGCCAGTTGACATAACCACCTTCCTCTTCTGCATCAGCCTCCGTCTGTGGCTCTAGAACGCGCAATTGTATGGTCGAAGCCTGCACATCGTCACCGACTGTGGCGCTGAGAAAGGGAAGCAATCGCGGATGGGCAATCATCTCTACAGCGGCGTCGTCCTGCTCGAGAAGGTGGAGGGGATAGATATCGAAGTACTTTCTCGCATGCCAGGTGCCGGAAACGTAATATTCGCCATTTTCCGAAACGCCTTTACCCTGCGCTCTACCCTGCTCCCAATCGACTCGGGTACGGGCCTGCGCCTTGTCGAAGGCGGCCTGCACCCGCCCGAGCTCGTCTCCCTGCAGTACATCTTCTATTATAATAAAGCCATCGCGCTTGTACGCTTCGACCTGGTCCTCAAGCAGCACCAACCTAGTTTCTTCCTCGGCGCTGGGCGCAGTATTAGGCAATGTCGACATAAGAACCTCTCTTTTGCTGCGTCGGATGCACAATCTCTCCCGCGATAGGAGAAGAATCAAGACAGATCATCGGACTGCGTTGCGACCTGAGATTGCATTAGCCGGATGTTCACTCGACAAATATAGCAACCTCCCATCGAAGCTCAAGCTTCGTTCCTGCCCGGCTACCAGGTAGCTCTCGCCGAGCCCGCAACTCAACCGTACCATCATCCTCGAACCCCGCCAAGAATCAAGCCCCGCCAGCTACCCACTAGCTGCGCTCGAGCACTATCCCTTCCCGTTCGATGCGCTCGAAGATAGCCCGGTACTCCGCAGAACCGTCGTTATCCCAGTACTCCGTCTCGATCGGCGCGACATAGCTCATAGCGATCAGACGGTGGAGATCGGGTCGCACCATGAATATAGAGTTGTCCGGGTCGGCGATATTGTACATGCGCGAACCGTTGCCGAAACGGGATTTGATGATCCATTTTTCAGGTCTGGGAATATTCAAATTCTCCAGGCGCTCGAGCTCGTCTCGGTCGAGACTAATGCCGAGACCTGGCCCTTCCGGCACGCGCAAGAATCCATTTACAGGTTCGAGACGTTCTTTGACGACATCGCTCTTCCAGGTCTCGGCATCGCACAACAAGTGAAAGTTCGCCGACGGGAAAGCAGCCATCATGTGCGCAGTCATAGCCCGGGTGATGTGCCCCCCCACATTCTGCATCATGAAGGGCGTGTCGGCAGCGGCGAAGAGCCCGGCACGCCGCACGGTATCGCCGATCTTCATGTATCCGAGCATGTAGACATCGGCGGGCCGACGATAGACTTCGTAGGTGGCCTCCATCGGGTAGTGGTGCAGGACGATCGGCCGCCGAGCCCGTTGGCGCAGCTCGAAATAGCCGTCGATATCCGCACCCGGCAAGGGATCTTCGAAACAACCGGCGATGTTGTAATCCGATAATTTATCCAGCAACTCGGGCATATGATCATCAGTGCCGTGGTTGGTAAAATCGTAGTGGATGCGGAACCCTTCAGGCGCAACTTCCTGCATAGCTTCTGTCTGGTCCAGGACATTCTCGAAGGGCGACAAGTGAAACTTCATCCAGGTATAGCCTTGACCAGCGTAGGTACTAACCGCTTCGGCCATGCGTCGAGGACTGGTGGAAACGGTCCAGCTACCTACCGGAACCCAGGATCGATACTTTTGTCCGAAGAGCTTATAGACCGGAACCCCAGCGATTTTGCCCATGAGATCGTACATTGCCGTGCCCAGACCAAGGGATGTCTCATCGCCGATCCACTCGAAAGGATTCGAGCCTATGTATTGGTCGACAACTTCCTCAGGCTCCCGCTCACGGCTCTCGCCAAGGCCGACGAAGCCGTCATCGGTGTGGGCCACGTACACTGTCCGGTAAACCGGCCCATAGTAGTGGTTCAGTTGATACGAGGTCCAGTCGCAATATTCAAGTGTGATATCATGAACTTCGATCTCGGTGACTTTCATAGTCAATACTCCACTGGCTCACTTTTCAGCCCCCCGTTACCAATTGGAAAACCCCATCTTAGAAACGATTCGGCTCGGCCATTTCCCGCCGTGCTTTGGCCACCAGGTCGGGCAAATGATCGGCGTGAGCCAGGCGCTGCTCCAGATGGCGCATACGAGCCGGACTGGCCGTCTCTATCATGATCGGCGCATAGACCTGCTCGGTCCAGAAGCCGGCCAGGCTAGCTATGCAGTCTCGGAGCAGCCCTTCGTCTTCTGTCCGAAAGCGCTGCTGCAGATTGATGGTGAACATGCGCCGGCGGGTGCTGCCACCGTAAGAGGCGTGTTTGAGGCGGTGGTTGAAAACCACCAGATCGCCCGGCTGGGTTTCCAGGGCCAGAGCCGGGACTGCGGTGCCGGGAATGCCCCAATCTTCTTCGGTATGATTGGTGCCTGAGGTCGCGATCGTTGCGTGCACCCCTTCGGCATAGGCATCACCCATTTTATGGCTCCCCGGAATGACGCGGAGACAGCCATTCTCGTACCCTACTGCATCGAGGTAGAAGGCCAATTTGATCGAACAATAACCAGGGGCGCGCTGGTAGCCATCCGAATGCCAAACGGTGTCACCGACAAAGTAGTTGCCATCGCTCGACATATAGTTGAAATCTTCACCCAGGAGCCCGGCCCCAATGGCTTTGACGCGCTCGTCGTCGAGCAGCGCGCACAAATAGGGATGCTGATCGATAAAGGGCAGGAGGGCCGAGTTCTGCTGGTCGTCGTGCGGGTGCCCATTATGGCCGCCGCCGTGCTCAGCCCACACGGCCTCAAAGGCCTGAGTGATAGCCTCGGCTTCGCGGGCAAAGAGGCCGGGAAAACTCAAAAAGCCGAAGACATCGAACAAACACTTTTGCTTTTCGGTCAGGGTCATAGCACTCCTCCAGGTCGGTAATCCCAGGTCCATTGAGGTTAGGCCTGACAAATCATCAAACGACACTAAGGTATCGCATATCCGCCCGAAATAGACCAAAGAAGTTCGACATTCTGATACTCCAGCACCAGTGCCAAGAATGAGATTGAAGTCTCCGAAACTAAAATTACACGACTCGCTGAAAACAACCAAACTATGCGCAAAAGCCTGTTTTCAATGTTGACATTGGCTCCGGAGTTGGCCACATTTACGCCACTTCGTCCCACGATCCGCACCCACCCATCCAAGGCTTGACTAATGCCCCCTGAAGCCGAAATCCTTTCTAAGAAAATCATCTGCAAACAACCAGGCCGTTATATCGGTTGGCCAACGATCATACGCACGCGCGCCGGCGAGTTGATCATCGTGTTCTCGGGCGATCGCGACAGCCATATCTGCCCGTGGGGCAAAACCCAAATGGTGCGCAGCTCCGATGAAGGCAAGACCTGGAGCGATCCGGTCGTCATACGCAACACGCCCCTCGACGATCGCGATGCCGGCCTGGTCGAAACCTCCGATGGTACCTTAATCGCTACCTGGTTCACATCGGTGGAGTTCGAGAGCAATCCCATCTACGAGGACCATGCCGCGACGCTGAGCCAGGAGGTTCGGCAACGCTGGATGGGGCACTGGACGCAACGCTCTACCGACTCGGGCGCAACCTGGGAAGAACCGGTCAGAAGTGTGGGTTCGACGCCTCATGGACCGATCGAGGTCGATGACGGCAGGCTGCTCTATCTCGGCAGCGGCACCTTCGATGGGACACATGGCCTGACGGTGGAGGAATCGACGGATCAGGGCCGTTCGTGGAAGATCATAGGAACGGTCCCCCAGCCCGAAGGGATCGGTTTGGGCGAACCGTATATGGTTGAGGCCAGGAGCGGCAAGCTCATCGGATTGTTCCGCTATGGAACCTCCAAATTAGAAGAAAAGTTCATGTTCCAGGGCGAAAGCCACGACGGCGGTCGCACCTGGACGGAGCCGATCAAGACCTCGATTCTCGGTTATCCAGCTCATATGATCCGCCTGCCGGACGACCGCATCCTGCTGGTCTACGGCGTGCGGGTGCCCCCTTTTGGCGAGCGCGCACGAGTCAGTGTCGATGAGGGCGAAACCTGGAGCGATGAAATCGTCCTCTGCACCGACACCAGCCCCGACCTTGGCTACCCGGCTTCGGCCCAACTCGGGGACGGCTCCATTCTGACGATCTACTACCAGATCGACGAGCCGGGAGAGCCGACCTGCTTGATGAGTACCCACTGGCGCCTGGGAGTAGCCGGCGGCTGATCCCAGGTATGATCAAAACCGTCATCTGTGATCTGGGTGGAGTGTATTTCACCGATGGCTCTGCCCGGGCAATCGAACGAATAAGTGCCACATACAAGATCGCCACAGATCGAGTCAGCGACGTACTGATGGGTGAGCTCGGCAGTCGCTACCGCTGCGGCGAGATAAGAGCGGCCCAGTTCTGGGACGGGGCGAAACAGAACTGGGATTTGCAGGTTTCCACCGACGAGATCGCCAGCACCTGGCTCCATGCGTACGAGCCCATCGAAGGCACGGTAGCCCTCATCGACCGGTTGCGGGCAGCTGGCTATGAAATGCTCTTTCTCTCTGATAATGTCCAGGAGCGGATCGACTACCTCGAAAACACATACGGGTTTCTTCACCGCTTCGAGGACGGTGTTTTCTCTCATCGGGTCGGACTGAGAAAACCGGATCCGAAGATATACGAACTCACCTTGGCGAAAGCTTCCCATACCGCTATCCAGTGCGTCTTCATCGACGATAAGCCGCAGATGCTCGAACCAGCCCAGAAGCTTGGCATGAGCGCTATCGCCTTCGAGAACCCAGGCCAATTAGAACGGGACCTGAAGCATCTCGGTATCGCAATCTGAGGGCGAGACCAGCACCCGGGACAAAAGGCGCTAACGACGAAACCACCGCTTGACCTGAGGGTCCAAAAGACCCTTTATAATGCCTGAAGATCTACCGTGCACTCGAACAGACCCAACCCAGCTACCCCCAATGCCCAACGTGGAGAAACCCCAGGTGATCTGCCGCAGTTTGCACCCCGCGGATTATCCGGCCGTTAAGGAGATCATCGCCTCATCGTTTCCCCAGGTGGTCCAACAAAATCCGCAAGGCCTGGCAACCTATGAACAAGAGCCTTGGTACGATCCTGCACATCTTCTGGTAGCCGTAGTCGATGGCCAGGTAGTGAGCCAGATGGGGGTGCGCAACGGCCTCTTGTGGTGTTCAGGGATAGGAATTACAGCCGGGCTGGTGGGTACGGTGTGCACCTCGGAATCCTACCGGGGTCAGAGCCCATCGCAAAATGCCTGAGCAAAACCGAAAATAACCTGTCATTAAAACCGGCGTGGTCTCACTCATCTCTCGAACACAACTCGATCGCCGTTCGAGAGCAGCCCCGCTTCGTAGACCTGCATAACCTCCAGCGCAAATTCGAGGCTGCCTGTTGCAGCCGGCTCACCGGCCAGCACCTGGTCGCAGAAATACCGCATCTCATTATATATCCCCTGGGTGAAGAGGGCCTTATTTTCAAGTGTAGATACGTTATTCTGCGGTTCCCAGACGATCGCGCCGCTCTCGATGCCTGCAGGGAGATAGCTGGTGATCTGCGCGTACTGAAAGGGTATACCCCTCTGTACCGTCACCTTGTGGTTGTTATCTATAGTTATGCTGCAACCGTCGCCGAAGAAGCTATAGCGTTCCAACGGTTGAGCGTCCAGCGGCTGCTGGCCTGATCCACCGCTGGACATATGAAAGTTACCCATCGCGCCGCTGGCGAATTCCAATACGCAGACGCCGCCGCCTCGCTGAGCGCGGTGCACCGTTATGGCGGATACCGTGCCTCCGACTCGGATCATCAGCGAGAGGGGATGGCACCCATTGGCGAGCCAACCCGTGAATTCCCGATCACGCAGGACCTTTGCGCCGTCTTCGGGAACCGACATCGAATAAACGGCGAGCATGTTTCTCAGCGGACCGTATCCCTCCATGGCGAGCATTTCGATAACTTTCTCAGCCGCCGGCATGAAGGCCTTTTTAAATCCGACCACAGCCACCTTGTCCTTGCGGTGACTGATCATCTCCTCCACCTCAGTGGCACGCATAGCAGGCGGTTTCTCCATCCAAACATGCAAACCGGCATCAAATGCCTGGCAGGCCAGCTCTGGATGCAATTGCGGCGACACGCACAGGAACACGGCATCGAGATCCTCGTTCCGGTACATCTCCTCGGCGTCGCTATAACAACCAGCTACCCCATACTGGGCGGCCGTCGACCGTACCCGCTCGGGATCAATATCGCAAATCGCGCGCAAGGTCAGCGGCAAAAAGGTCATCGTCGGCAAAATATTTCGGTACGCGTGCGAGCCAACACCAACCATGGCCACGTTCAGCTTGTGCTCGAACTCTCTTTGATAAGGCATTAATCCTGGTCCCTTTATTCGATTTGCGGGATAGTGCTGCGAATAAAAGCGATGTCCCGTTGCACTATATTGGTGTAGTCGTAACCTTCTTTGCTCGCACCATGAGAGCCATTCAGGCAGATCACCGGCGTCGTCCCATCCGCAACCACTTCCCGAGTGATCTCCACAACAGGCCACGAAGCGTCTTCCAGTGACGATCTCCAGCACAGATCTCTGCTCGATTCGTCGTGCTGCCCACCTTTCAAATGGTAGTAGCGGACGAGATGCTTGAAGGACCTGTAAGCCGCGATCGACGGAAAAGTCCCCAGCTCCCACAGATTCTGGACGTCCCAAGTAAAAGAGACTTTGTCAGCCCGGTTCAGCTCCGCGAAGAAATTGAGGATCTCGGTAGGCTTGGACAAAATGCATTGCCCGGTCTCGTTCTCTATCGTGGTGTGGAATCCAGCCTGGTGAATTCGGTCGATCGCCTCGCCGTAAAGCGACAATAGCCATGAATGTTCGGCTTTCAAATAGGTGATGCTCTCGTCGATCGCCGCTCTGCGGGCCGTCTGAGCAGCCAAAAGCCGGATCATCCTGGGTTGCAAAATTCTGGCAACTTCAATTGTGTGATCAACTTTTCCCAGATGGTCTCGGCGAAAGGCGTCCTCGCCCAACTCCACTTCGGGTTCGAAGAGTTGGGTCGAGAAGCAGTGGACCGAAAGTCCGTAGTCTCGAATCAGCTCCTGAGCCCGCAGAGCCTCTTCTACGGTCAAGTCCACAATGCGCTTGCCAAAGACCAGATCTTTCAGGTCCAGGACGCTCAGACCCCATTGTTGATGGCGTTCCAGAGCCTGAGAAAAATCACTCGACGCCATCGTGTTGAGGATAGTCAACTCAATCATAGGATGCCTCAGGATACCCCGATCATCTCAATTTTGGATGCGCTACTCGCTCGAACCAATTCCGCACCGACGAAACAAGGGCTCCAACGACCCCAAATCAGCAGTAGGCGTAGCAATAAACCTTTGTTCTATCATACCACACAATCACATCCAGTGGCAAATAACTCGAAACCACACTTATTTCTCTTCAACGAGATACATAGCATCATCTCTCGGCATCCGAATGAGGGGAAGACTCGAACTCCTATCGTTACCCATCCTGAAGGAGAACACCGGACGAGTTAATTCCGAGCACTGATGATTATTTCGAGTTAATTTGAATATTGAGATCGCAGCCGCCAATGGAAACGATAGCCTGAATTTATAGAACGTGGTGAGACCCTTACGCTAATAGATTTTCTAAACCAAAGGATGAGATCTTGCTTGAACGAACTGCCACTTACAAGACCGCAAGGTCTGATACGCTTGGAGACGTTGAACTCAAGATCGATATTTTTAATCCCGAGAATCACGCACCGACCGACCGGCGTTCAGCCATCGCGTTCTTTTTTGGCGGTGGTTGGAATAGCGGTTCACCGAGTCAATTCTACCCCCACTGCCAATATTTTGCCTCCCGGGGGATGGTGGCCATGTCGGCCGAGTATCGAGTAAAGAACAGACACGGCACTACGCCACGCGAGTGCGTTAAAGACGGCAAATCCACGATCCGATGGATTCGAGCGCATGCAGATGTGTTGGGCATCGCTGCCAACAGAATCGCTGCCGGGGGAGGATCGGCAGGCGGACACGTGGCCGCTGCGACGGCGACAGTGGAAAGTTTCGACGAAGATAGCGAGGCTCAGCATATCAGTTGTAGGCCGGACGCGTTGGTACTCTTCAATCCCGTATTCGACAACGGCCCCGGTGGCTTCGGTTATGATCGAGTCCAGGAGTACTGGCGGAGCATTTCACCAATGCACAATATCCACGAGCATACGCCCCCGACGATTGTCTTCCTGGGTACGGAGGACAAATTGATACCCACAAACTGTGCCGAGCAATACAAGCAACGTATGGACGATTTGGGGTGTCGGTGCGACTTGCACCTCTATTCCGGCCAGGGCCATGGCTTTTTCAACTTCGCAAACGAGAAGTATTTCACGGCAACAATCACCGAGGCAGATAGATTCCTCGCTTCACTTGGCTACCTCGAAGGACAACCTGAATTACCAGACAATCCGGGTGCGGGAGAACGCCAGAAGGATGCACTATGAGCCGCGCAAACAAGCGAATCCTGGTCATCGGCATGAGCGGAATAATCGGCGGTCTCGTCGGGCGCAAACTGGCCGAGCGGTATGAGGTCCGCGCGCTGAACCGCAGCCAGGTAAGAGAAGTCGAATGGTTTGCCGGCGACATCTCGGACCTCGAAGCGATCCAGCCAGCTTTCGCAGATGTCGATACCGTGATCAATATGGCGGGACACATGCCGGAAGGCGGCGGTTCAACGGCAACCGCTGCAGAAGACGTCGAAGGATATATCTCGACCAACGTGATTGGAGCCCGCAATGTGTACGAAGCGGCAAAAAGGGCCGGTGTCAAACGGGTCGTCTTCGCCAGCGCGGGTGCCAGTGTATTCAACTACGTCAACGAAGAACCTTATCTCTCGCTGGCCGAGGCGCGCTGGGAAGATCTGCCACAGGACGTATCCCGTTTGAACCATCTCGCGCCGTACCGACCCAACGGCATCTACGGCGCCAGCAAGGCCTGGGGCGAAGTACTCGGACGCTACTACAGCGACCAGCACGGCATCTCGGTGATCTGCGTCCGTGTAGGACACGTACCACACCCCCCTCAGACCGAACGCGATCTCTCGGCCTACCAAGCATCGATTTACTGCAGCCACCGCGACATCGTGCAGTTTTTTGAGCGCTGTGTCGATGCGCCGGATAATCTGCACTACGAGATCTTTTTTGCCTCTTCGAACAACCGCGGCCTATTCCGCGATATCGAACATCCGCGCAAACTCATCGGTTATGTACCACAGGACGGAATCAAAGACTGGCCACTTCGTCCATAGGATCGGGTTCAACCCACCTTTCACCCACCGACCAATACATAGGCCCTCTTTCAGTCTGATCTGGCGGGCACCAGGCGCAACACGGAGAGAGGTTATATGTCTAATCCAATAAAAACGAAATACCGTGCGAGTTCGTTGGAGCTCATCGGTTCTATCACTCTATACCGAAAAGCTTCAGAAACGATTCAACTTCAGACCGAAAAGCGGCCGAATCCATTTCAATTTCTTGATGGCATATTCGTACATCAACGCACTGATGCCGAACGTGCCTGCTATGAGCAATACCAGTTTCAAGAATGCCGGCATAGCTAAAGGTAAGAGATAAAGTGAAATACCAAATTGCACGGGCATATGAATAATGTATAGCGGATATACCGCCTCGCTTAAGTAGGCCAATCGATCCGAAGGATTGTTGAGGTGCACTGCCCCGAACCCGAGTATCGCCAGCATCCAGGCCATCGACTCCACAGCTATGAGCATATTCGGTACGGCCTCAGACAGGACCACCAGCCGCATCACTAAGAGTAGTACGGCCGCCGATAGTGTAGCCCATCGAATTCCAACTACCGCCTGCCAGAAAACTCCTTTCAGCGAAATAAAGACGAAGCCGGTAGCAAAACAAACCATTCCCAGCCAGAAGCCATGCGGAGTGAGGACGTAAAAGGAGTAGAACTCAGGATCGAGGACCCATGCTTCGAGCATTAAGAGCAACGCTGAAATACCAAGCATCCAGGGGCGGCGCAATACTCTTCCCAGAGCGCCTAAGATCCAATTATCCGGGTGATTCTTCAGATACGCCAGCAGTGGGAGAAGCAATAAGACGTACAGGAATATATTGGCGAGAAACCAGAGATGGCCGGGATTGGGGAAGTAAATAGCCTCTCGACCATAAAATTTCATCCACAAAAATGAACTTATTGGGCAGATACAGAAAAAACCAAAGGCCAACGGCAAGAGTATCCGGATCGCCCGTTCTTTGAGCAACTCCTGCCAACTGCGGCGTTCGATAGCGAAACGCAGCCCCATGCCGGAAACCATGAAGAGGATTGGGATCCGCCAAATATTGAACATTTCCATCAGCACCCAAACCCCTTGCAACGAGTCTTCATTCTGCATGAAAAAAATGATATTTGCCCAGGGCTGAAAACTAATAGCCCCATGGTAAATGATGAGCATACCCATGGCCAGGATCCTCAACCAATCGATGTCATAGCGGCGCTGCCAGTCGCCGTCGGAAGTTAGAGCTCTTTCTTTCACATCCAATGCTATCCTTATGCTTCAGAACCATTTTGGTGTGTACCAATCCAGCTCTTACTCATTATCCCAACTACTGCGATGCAAAAGTGCTGAATGGATCGTCGCCCGTTTGTACTTAAACACTGAGAACGGAAAAAAGTGATCCCGGACAAGAACCGCAAATTCTCATCTTGTCTCACCGGGAAAAAACTCAGACTTACGATACCTTCAACAATAACCAAATATAAATGAGGCCCCCTTCCCCTGTCGTTGCGACGATTTCGACTAATTCGTCCCTATTGATTCGACCAAATCGTCGAATCACACAACTCGTTGTTTTATCTCAATCCTACGGCTTAATCAGAACTTTTTCCTTCTCCACAACTCGACCAAGCGGTCGAAAAGGTGATCGGGAACACAATTCGACTTTATTCACTTAAGTTATTTATAAACAAAGCTTTTTATAGTTTATTTTTTATTTCTCCTGCACTGGCACGCACCTTGCGTTATCTCGCGACAGAGCGTCGGCAATGGGCCCAGCCGATAATCGATACAAGCCAACAACGAAGTGCTTAAATCAAGGAGCAATACCATGAAACGAATTCAGCAACTCGCCGTACTTGCCCTGGCCCTGGTCATAACCGGTGGCACCCTCAGCGAATCAGAAGCTCAGCGTCGAGGTCGTCGCAACACCCAGAACACAGAACTGGACCAAAACGTCGACGGGATCAGCGACAGCAAAACCTTGCGCCATCGCCGCGGCGGTGATAAACTAGGATTGGGGTCGTTGCGGGGCCAGTTGAGCACCACGCAACGCACCGAATTGAAAGATCAAATCAGCATCCTGCGCGAATCAGGCGCCTCGGCCGAAGAGATCGGCACTGCAATTACCACCCGGCTTGCTGCAGACGGCGTGGAATTGCCCTCGGGTTTTGCCGAGCGCTTAGCCGAGCGCGAGACCAAACACGCCGAGCGCCAGGCCGAGCGCGAAGAAGTCAAAACCCTCGTCGAAGGCCTCAAAGCCAATGGCGCAACCCGCGAGGAAATCCGCCAGGCACTGCAAGATGCCGGCTATGAAAAACCCCAGCGAGGCCGCAGAAACGGACGTCACGGCCGGGGGAATGGGGTCCAGAATGAAGAAGTCAAAACCCTCGTCGAAGGCCTCAAAGCCGATGGCGCAACCCGTGAAGAAATCCGCCAGGCACTGCAAGATGCCGGCTATGAAAAACCCCAGCGAGGCCGCAGAAACGGACGTCACGGCCGGGGGAATGGGGTCCAGAATGAAGAAGTCAAAACCCTCGTCGAAGGCCTCAAAGCCGATGGCGCAACCCGTGAAGAAATCCGCCAGGCACTGCAAGATGCCGGCTATGAAAAACCCCAGCGAGGCCGCA
>CAZFMY010000020.1:0-39844 GCA_964520345.1 uncultured Gemmatimonadaceae bacterium
GGCAGCCTCTACAACTCGGCCTACGGCATCCCGCCCGACCCGCTGGGCGGCCATCCCGGCGGTGTGGACATCGACCTCGAGCGCCAGCACCTCGAAGCCCGGGCCGAATGGTTTACCGGCCCCGTCTGGCTGCAGCGCCTCGAATTCCGCCATGCCTTTTCGCGCTACCGGCACGGCGAGTTTGAAAAGAGCGGCGCGCTGGGCATGGAATCCGGCGTGCTGACCCACAACAGCGGCGCGCTGGCGCGCACCCATGGCCTCGGTCCGCTGCAAGAGGTCGCCTTCGGCCTGTGGTACGAATACCGCAACTACGCGGCGGCCGGCCTCAATTTTACGCCCCCCGCCGAAGAATACGCTCTCGCCTTGTTCTCCTACCAGGAATGGACCTGCGGCCCCCTTGCCCTCAACGGCGCCCTGCGCCTGGACGGCCGCCGCGTCGATCCGCGCCAACCGCGCGACTCGCGCACTGTCGGCCGGATTCGCACCCGGGACTTTTCTGGACTCTCCGGCGGCCTTTCCGGCCGCTACCAGCGCAATCGAGACCTCGCCATCGGACTCTCGTTATTACGCACCTTTCGCGCCCCCGGCATCGAAGAGCTGTTCTCCGAAGGACCCCACCTGGCGGCCTATGCCTACGAAGTCGGCAACGGGTCTTTGGGCAGTGAACGCGGTCTCGGCCTAGAACTCTCCCTGGACTACGACCGCCCGCAGGGCCATTTGCACCTGGCCCTGTTCCGCAACCGGATCGACGGCTATATCTTCCCGAAAAATACCGGCCAGTACAGTTTGCGCCGTGCCGACCTCTTGCTTTATCGCACCGTCGGCGAAAAAGTCCTGATGCACGGCGCCGAAGCCACCTTCTACTGGCATCCCGTCAACAACGTGGAAGCCGGCGGCACCTTTGGCTATGTGCGCGGCGTCCTCGCCAACCGCAACGACGGGAATATCCCCCGCCTGCCGCCCCTACAAGGCCGCCTCAACGTCACGGTCGAACCTTCGGAATCCTTCACCACCGGCCTGGTCCTGCGTCTGGCTTTGGAGCAGGACCGCCCCGGCGAATTTGAAGAACCCACCCCCGGCTACGCCGTTCTGGACTACTCGGCCCAGTACTACCGCCACCTGTGGGGACACGTGCATGCGTTTTCCCTTACCCTCGAGAACCTCACCGACGCCACCTACCACAAACACCTCAACCGCGTCAAGGAGATCATGCCCGAACCGGGCCGCAACGGGAGAATCCTGCATAAAGTTTTCTTTTGAAACAGCGTTGGCAGCGATCAGCTGCTCGTCGAAGATGGCTTTCCTAATGGAACTTGGCCGCATTGGCAGACTGCGCCCAGAAGACAAGCTCATGTAGAAAAGTTGCGTGCCGCGCTCTTGGCCCGCTCCGCCGACTCGCCGATTCCCCGCAGATACGACCCCTGCGACCACGTGCGTATCGCGTCGGTATCGTCATTTGAAAGCGTGCCGTCTCGGGCCAGCTTGTCGACTTCGGTGCCATCTGCCCAGAGAAATTCCCGACCGATCTCGGCGCAAAGTGCCTCCTCGTCTGAGTGTGCGAATACGCGTTTTACGCCATCTGTTCCAGCGTAGTCGCCCACGTAGCTCATCCAGGGGATCTCCAATCCGAACGAGTCCAGCAGGGCCGCTTCGAGTTGGCTAATCAACTTGGCGGTCACCGATTGTCCGGCAGGGTCGTCAATCGTTGCCTGCGTACCGGGCAATTGCCAGCTATCGCCCGCGGTTCGGAGTAGGAATTTGCCCTCGCGTTCGACGATCAATCGCGCATCGGTAAAGGGCAGGTCGCTGCAATGAGGCAGCAGGCGTTGCCCCGGTTTGCTTAGTGCTTTGCGGCTCGGGCTGCGAAAAAGCTGGGGTCCGCAACCGGGGGGTGCGTTGAGCGCCCGGTATTTGTTGTAGATTCCAAAGCGATCCTGGTCGGAGCGGTTGGCCTTGCCCTCGTGCCAGGTGAACATGTGCATGAAAAGCAGGTCGCCCCGGCAGAGCCCTGTATCGACCATCGGCGGAATATCGCTGGCGCTTGCTCGCTCAACGCGGCTGACCCGGTTGTTGAGCGGGACGATGCGCGATGCCTTGTGCGAGCCCGGTGACACGAATAATGGACCAGTTTCCTCGTCGAGGTCCACCAGCGGGATAATCGCGAAGAGCCAGTTCAGCGACGAGCCGGCCTGCTGGTAGGTCTTGTAATCGCAGTGGCCGGTGGGGCTGCTGCCCTGGTAGTCGCCGCTGGTGCCTCCGGCGCCCGGTGTTTTCAAATAGGAGACAAAGGCAGAGAGGCAGGCGGGGCCGCCGAGCAGGTCCTCCACGGGTCCGAGCACTGCCGGGTGCTCGGCGATAAAGAGCAGATCGGGGTCGTCCTGGTACTGGCCCTCGACGGTGTACTGGGTGGCTGGCGTCGGATAGGGCTTGTCTCCATTGAGGCACTTACCGCTCTGCACGGCTCGGATCACGCCCTGTTCGAGTCGCGAAAGCTCGTCGATGCTAAAGACTCCGCGCAAGATCAGAAAGCCATTGTCTGCGTAAGATTGCTTGTGCTTGGCCGTCAGCTCTTTGCTCATCGAAAGATTCCTTTTCATTTTTCTCATAGATAGCATTGGAAGAAGTCGACTAGAGCGGCAGGTCGATTACACGCTTACTGGAATGGCGCATGCAGTGGGTCTTCTCGAACTGAATCTCGTTTCAAGACGAGTGCCGCCTCTCGTGCCTCCCTTGTTCGCGTTTGCGCCGTCGCTGCTCGATTCGCTCCTGCCGACGTCCGCCCCTGCTTTTCTTGTTTTGTTTCTGCTGCTGCCCCTGTGGGGCGGGGATCGGATGCCCGGCTTCTCTGGCCGAATCGATCCAGGCTTCGATCTCTGGGTGGATGGCTGAGAGCGCCTCCTCATGGGTCGCGCCTGTCCCAGTGCACCCCACGAGTTCGGGTACATCGGCTACGAAGGAATTTTCGTCCTCGTTCCAGTAGATATGGATGCTGTATTGGTGCATGGGTTTGGTCCTCTCAGGCCCACTTAGCGGGCATTTCGACTTCCGAAACTTCGTCTAGCGTTCTTCGCTCTTCTGGCGGCAGGTGCCAGGCCAGCGCCGCAAAGGCTTCGTCGACATGCTCGGGCTGGTCGGCACCGAGAATCGGTGCGGTGATCTCTGGATGATCGAGGATCCAGGCGATGGCGACCTGGGCAGGGGTTCGGTTGTGGCGGGTTCCGATTGCGATCAAGGTTTGGACGATCTGATCGACGCGCTCGGTCATCGCGATTGTGAAATCGTATTTATGGGCACTGAAGCCCCGGCCGTCTTCTTGGCTCCAGGGGTGATTGCCGGGGGGCGGGGCCTGCCCGCGACGGAACTGTCCGGTCAGCAGGCCGATGGCCAATGGGCTATAGGTCATGATGCCGAGGCCGTGCTCGTGGCAGAGCGGCATCAGGTCGGGTTCGATCTCCCAGCGGTTGAGCAGATTGTACTGGTTCTGAATGCAGACGAAGCGCGCCAGATTGCGGCGATCGCTCTGCCAGAGGGCTTCGACGATTTTCCAGGCGCGGAAGTTGCTGCAGCCTATGTAGCGCACCTTGCCTGTTCGGACCATGTCGTCGAGTGCTCCCAGTGTTTCTTCGAGCGGCGTACCGGTGTCGAAGCTATGGAGGAGGTAGAGGTCGATATAGTCGGTCTGGAGTCTGGTCAGGCTGTCCTCAACGCCGCGCATCAGGTTGAGGCGAGTCAGGCCGCTATTATTGGGGTCCTGGTAGCGGGTGCCGAAGATCTTGGTGCAGAGGACGACTTCTTGGCGTTTGTCTCTGATGGCTTTGCCGACGACGGTTTCAGATCGTCCTTCGCCGTAGAAGGCGCTGTCGATGAAGTTGCATCCCAGGTCGATCGCCCGGTCGATGACCTCGATGCAGAGCTGCTCGTCGTCCTGAGCGCGAAAAGCCGTGCCCAGACAGATTTCGGATACTTTGACACCGGTATGGCCCAGATTGCGGTATTCCATTGTTTGGTCCTGTGTTTGGTCCTGGTTAGAAAGTGAAGATCAACTCAGTGGAAATCCGACGGCCGCTCCGTTTGCTTGGGAGCGATAAATCGCGTTGAACAATTCGACCGACCGCCGGCCTTCCTCTCCTGTCACCATCGGATCGCGATCCTCTCGAATGGCTGCGAGAAAATCCTCTATCTGCAGGGCGTGGTAGTGTAGCGTAGCGTCGATTCCGGCGAAGGCGGCGCGGTCGGCGGCCTGGAACTCCGCTAATTGCTGTTCCTCGCCGGGTACAGACCACAGATCGGTGATCGGCGGTTCGACGACGCCGGAGATCCCGGCGACAAAAGTCGCACCGCTGTCGGTTTGCACCCCTAACGAAGCGCCGTTTTCGCCATGGATGTGGATCTTGCTGTAGATACCGGGATACTGAGAGTTGCTGGCGACCAGCGAGCCGAGGCCGCCGTTTTGGAAGCGGATTGCAGCGACTGCGGTATCTTCGACCTCGATATAGGGGTGATTCAGGTTGCCCCAATAGGCTTTTAACTCTCGTATGGGTCCCATGAACCACTGGAGCATATCGAGTTGGTGCGGGGCCTGATTAACCAGCACTCCACCACCCTCAGTATCCCATTTTCCTCTCCAGGCGTCCGATTGGTAGTAGGCTTGGTCGCGCCAATTAAACATCATCAGCACCCCGAGTACCGGGCGTCCAATTTTGCCAGCTTCTATGGCCTCCTTGATTCGCAGCACCGGCTGGTAGAGGCGGCGCTGGCTGATCACGCCCAATTTCCGCTTGGCTTTTTTCGCCGCGGCGATCATGAGGTCGCAGTCGGCCAACGATGCGGCCAGAGGCTTTTCGACCAGCGCGTGTGCGCCATGCTCCAGTGCTGTGGTGACGATTGGGGCGTGTAGCGGGTGTGGGGTGCTGACGGCGACAGCTTCGATCCTGGCACTTTCGATCATTTTATCGACCTGGGTATAGGCCGCGACCGAGAATTCGGCCGCAAAGGCCTTAGCTCGCTCGGGGTCGGCATCGCAGACGGCGACGAAATTGGATCGGGACGAGTCGCGCAGCGCCAGGGCGTGGGTGCGTCCGATTTTGCCGCAGCCGACGAGCGCAGTCCTGATGGGATCCATGTTTTATCCTTGCGGGTAGTAGCGCTCACGCATGCGCTTGAGAAAGTCGACCGAGGCGCGCATTTCGTCCATTCCGTTCATGCCATCTTCGATACTGATCCAGCCATCGTAGCCGGCTGTGACGAGGATGCTGAAGATCGCGTCGTAGTCGTTGAGGCCCTGACCGGTAACTCCGTGCAGCAGGTTGGGCGAATATCCTAAAGTGCCGTCGTGCTGGCGCATGGACTCGAGCGTGGTGCCTGCGAGCAGGTAGCGATCGCTGGCGTGGACGCTGACGACGCGGTCGGCCACTCTGCGCAAGAGCTCGATCGGATCGTCTCCAGCGACGATGGCATTGGACGGATCGTATTGAACGCCGAAGTACTCGCGCTCATCGATCGCCTCGACGATTTCCAGGAAGATGTCCATTTTTTGTGCGAATTCGGGAAAATTCCAGAAGCTGTCCTTATAGTGGTTTTCTAGGCCCAGCACGATCTCGTTTTCACGGGCTGCGGGCAGGAGGGCTTCGATGCACTGGACGACCCATTCGATACCCTGAGTGCGCTCGACGGTGGGATAGCGCTGCCCGGATAGGACGCGGCACACAGCACCCGGGCCGCCGAGTAGACGAGTGGTTTCGATGAGCTGAATATGGTGCTCGACGGCGCGTTGGCGCTGGGCGAGGTCGGGGTTGGTGAAGTCGGGAGAAGCGCAGAGCATGGGCATGGCGAAGCCGGCCGCGCTAATGGCGTCGCGGATTTGGTACAGGTACTCGAGTTCCAGGCTGAGCAGGAAGCCGTCGTAGAGTTCGAGCCCTTCGCCGCCGAGCTCGGGGGCCATGGCGATCCAGTCGTGGAGGTTCATGGTCCGGTCCTGGGCGATGGCTTCGATATAGCACTTGGGGAAAACGGCAATTTTCATGGTTTGTCTTTATGCAGAGAGGGCTTGTAGATCGTCTGGATGCAGGATCCTGTATTACACTGGACCTGAGATCGCGTGCTCGTTAAGATAGTATACTGAGATCTTGATGCCACGAGGTTTGATGGTCGATCCGGGTGAACCAGGGATATTGATAGGGGCGCGAAGTTGAATATAGTCTGGCTTGAAGACCCTGTTTGTCAAGATCTTTTGCGCGTTGGCGGCAAGGTTGCCAATCTCAGTTCTCTGGCTGCCAAATACCGCGTGCCCCCTGGGCTGTGTTTGACCACGGCGGCCTATGCTCAGTGGGTGGCGGCAGGGGAGTCCGACTGGCCTGAAGGATTGCGTGCCGAACTGGAGTCGTACTACTCGGAGATGGCAGAACGCTGTGGCATCGGTGCGCTGCGGGTTGCGGTGCGGTCTTCGGCCATTGACGAGGATGGACGGGATGCCTCGTTCGCCGGTTTGTACGAGACGTATTTGAATGTTGTAGGCATCGAAGCTCTTGCCGCGGCGGTGGTCGGGTGCTGGATATCGATTCGATTGCCCCGGGTGATCGAATATCGTCGCCGGTGCGGGTTGCCTGCTGAGGGTGCCCAGATCGCGGTTCTGGTGCAGCAGATGGTGCAGGCTGATGTGGCGGGTATTGCTTTTAGCGCCAACCCGGTGACCAAGCAACGCGGTGAGGTGGTGATCAATGCCAGTTGGGGATTGGGTGAGAGCATAGTCGATGGCACAGTCACTCCGGATACCTATATAGTAGCTAAGGGCGATCTAGTGGTGCGGGAACGCCAGATCGCCGAGAAGGAGCGGATGACCATTGCCGACCCAGAGGGTACGCGGGAGGTCGCCGTACCTCGTTTTATGCGCGCTCAGCCCACGCTCGACGACGCCAGGGCCGTGGAAATCGCCCGGCTTGCGCGGTTGCTCGAAGTGGAAATGGGCTGGCCGGTGGATCTCGAGTATGCATACCACGGCGAAATGCTGTACCTGCTGCAATGTCGCCCGATTACCACGCTGGGTTGAAGGCTACCCACCCCTGAAAAGAAGAGGAAATTGTGGCCTATAGCAGTGGAGAGCGGGGTTGTTGCCGGTCCTGGAAGGGGGTCGAAGTCGCGCCTGGTGGTGGCATCTTAATGGTAGATTCCGGCTCTGGCGAGCACGAGTGCGACGATGTGGGTTAGGGGCTAGTAATGGAGGGAGTAACCGCTACGGGTACAGTGGACCATCCTGGCTTGCGGATGGGCTGGGTCCTGGTAGTGGTTGCGCTGACGACTATGTTGGCTCCGCTCAACTCGACGATGATCGGGGTGGCGCTGCCGAATATCACCAGCGAATTTGCAACCGACCTTGCGCATAGCGGCTGGCTGGTCATCGCTTATTTGATTGTAATGGCATCGTTGCAACCGACGGCTGGTAAACTGGGCGATAGGTTGGGACACCGCCGGATGATGCTGGGGGGGCTGGTCTACTTCGCGGTTGCTTCGGTTGGCGCGGCGCTGGCGACCAGTTTCTATGGGCTATTGATTTTTCGAATACAACAGGCGATCGCCGGGGCCATTGCCCTACCCAATGGGACGGCGATCATGCGCAGGGTTGTGCCGGCGGCAGAGCGTGGTCGGCGTTTCGGACTGGTTGGCTCGGCGGTGGTATTGGCTGCTGCAGCTGGTCCTCCGCTGGGAGGGGTATTGATCGAATGGGTCGGATGGCGGGCGGTGTTCTACGCCAATCTATTCTTAATTGTTCCCACGTTGGTGCTCGCCTGGCGAGTGCTGCCAGTTTTAGATAGGCGTCCTGCCGACCGCAAATTCGATTGGTCAGGTGCCTTGGTTCTAGTGGTCCTGCTGGCTAGCTGGGCGGGTTTGCTGACCTGGCAACGAGGGGCGGGAACTGCGTTGCAAGCAGGTGGATTTTGTATCTGGCTCGTCCTGGTACTAGTTTTTTTTCGCCGTCAGCGGCTTCATCCAGATCCGACCTTGCCGCTACATTTCTTTTATCGCCGGACCTTCGCTGCGGCCAATGCCGCTATTTCGTGCAGTAATCTGGCGATGTATACCACGTTTCTGGTCATTCCGCTCTTGCTGGCAGATACGCCCGGCTGGCAGAGTTCCGAAGCTGGATTGGTTTTGGCGGTGCTCTGGGCGCCGACCGTGATCTGCGCACCACTGGGAGGGCGATTGATCGACCGTTTCGGGCGCCGCTGGCCAACTGTGCTCGGGCTCTCGATTTTGGCATTGGGTTTGTGGTTGGTAGCAGGCATCCATGCTGAAATAGCGTTGCCGGTTTTGGTCGGAGGATTGGGATTGGCCGGGATCGGATTGGGCCTTTCTTCGGCGGGGATGCAGACGGCAGCGCTGGAGTCCGTGTCGAGTCGGGAGTCGGGGGTGGCCGCCGGGATTTTTTCTACCAGTCGGTATATCGGCAGTATCACAGGGGCTAGCGTCTTGCCCTTACTCTACGGGGCTGGCAGCAGCATCGATGGTTTCGGTCGGGTATTGTTCATGGCGCTGGGGGCGTCATTGTTGGCGGTGCTGGCAGGACTGGCCATCGAACACCGGCCCAGTGGCGATTGAAAGGAGTCGAATCATGCAATCTATGGTCTGGGAATTAGACAATCTCGAAGCGCTGGCTGGGTGTGCTCTCGAAGCGAGTGGTCAGCCTCTTGTCGTCGATTGTCCATACGGTAAAGCGATCGAGTTTGATGGAAAGCAGGATGCGGTGTTCATAGACGCCAATCCCTTAGCGGGGTTGGCGTCTTTTACTGTCGAATTGGTATTTCGTCCCGATGCTGGTGGTTTGGCCGAGCAGCGCTTCTTCCACCTGGGAGAAGCCGATGGAGATCGAGTGCTCTTCGAGACGCGCTTGACCGGCGATGGGCACTGGTATTTAGATACGTTTATCAGTTCCGGGACTTCGGCCTGTCCGCTCTTGAACGAAGGCATTCTCCATCCGGTCGGGGAGTGGTATCATTTGGCGCTGACCTGCGATGGCTGGGAAGAAACCAACTTCGTCAACGGCGTCAAAGAAGCAAGCGGGGCGATCGATTTTGCCTCGATGGAGGGAGGACGAACTTCGCTAGGCGTGCGCTTGAATCGCGTTTGCTGGTTTAAAGGGGCCATCGGCCGGATTCGGTTTAGCCCAGAAGTATTGGCGCCGGAGGAATTTATGCAATAACCGGTGAGGCAGGGAGCCAGCGAACCTCTCCAATTGCGTAGATCGCTCCAATTGGGTACCTTCATAAATGCGCGGTTCCCCTGATTCGATCAGCAAGCTGCGCGAAGGTTTTCATTTTACCGAAGGTTTTCTGCGCTTTTTCTCGGCCATCCCCAATCCTGTTTTGAGCGTATTCCCGAGAGCATGTCGCTGTTTATCTCGGACCATCAAGACAGGAGTCTATGCATTCTATTCAATTTGACGCTCTCAATCTGAATCCGTCGCTGCTGCGCGCATTGGCCGCAGAGGGCTACGAGCAGCCGACCCCGATTCAGCAAGAGGCGATTCCCAAAGTCCTAGCCGGCAAAGATTTGCTGGCCACCGCGCAAACGGGCACCGGCAAGACCGCGGCCTTTTCCCTGCCGGTGCTACAGATGCTCGGTGGGCGAAAAGGTCGTGGGCCGATTCGCGCGCTGGTACTGACGCCAACGCGAGAGTTGGCTTTGCAGATCGACGAGAGTTTCCGCAATTACGGCCGTTTCCTACCACTAAAGAGCACAGTGGTCCTGGGTGGAGTACCGATTGGCGCTCAGGTGCGGGCGTTGCGCAAAAGACCGGATATTCTGATCGCTACCCCGGGTCGCTTGCTCGATTTGATCGGGCAGGGTTATCTGGCGCTGGATCAGATCGAGATACTGGTCCTCGACGAAGCCGACCGGATGCTGGATATGGGTTTTGTCCACGACGTGCGGCGGATTGTCAAGGTGCTGCCCCGGAAGCGGCAGACGGTGCTCTTCTCGGCGACGCTCTCCAGTGAGATTGCCGAATTGGCGGCCGATATGCTGCACGAGCCAGTCAAAGTGGAGGTGACGCCGCCGGCTTCGGTTTCGCAGCAGATCGACCAACAGGTGCTCTTTGTCGATCAGGGGGCTAAACGGGAAGTGTTGGTGCAATTGCTCAAGCGAGAAGATGTGCGTCGTGCACTGGTCTTTACGCGGACCAGGCGTCGTGCCAACAGGGTGATGAAGCAGTTGTGCAGCCAGGGGATTGCTGCGGACGCGATTCATGCCGACAAAACCCAGGGTGCGCGCCAGCGGGCCCTGGCGGCGTTTGACCGGGGCCGGATCAAGGTTCTGGTTGCCACCGATATCGTCGCTCGAGGTATAGATGTGGAGGGTATTTCCCACGTGATCAACTACGACTTGCCCAACGATAAGGAGAGTTATGTGCACCGAATCGGTCGTACTGCTCGAGCCGGGGCGACAGGCATCTCGATCTCGTTTTGTGAGGCGGATGAAGTGTCGGTTTTGCAGGGGATTGAGCGTTTGATTAAGAAGCCGCTAACGGTTGTCGAAGATCCGCAATTTTCTCTCCCGAGCCCGGTTGGAAAACCTCAGGATAAGAGTGGGCAACGATCGGCAAAGAGGTGGCGCGGGGGTGAGGGTGAGCGTGCGGAGAATAGGGCGAAGAAGCGGCGCGGCAGAAAGAAAGGTCGTGATGCGAAGGGGGTAAAGCCTTCTGGCCCCGATATGAATTCGCAAAAGAATCCTCCTGTCCGACAGGGGGCGTATGAGCATGTCGCGCAAGGTGAAGCAATGCGGCCACAACGAGAATTTGGTCGCCGCAATCGTCCGGCGCGGGTCGCCAGCTGAAGGTCGCGACGACCTGCGGTTCAGATTCGGACCTGGGGGTTGGAGACCCCCGGGTCCTTTTTTGTATCTTGCGCTGATTGTAGAGATCTGGAGTCTCGATTTACAATGCGTTATATTGGCCGTTATATTGGTCGGTATCAAACTCCGAGGAAGGAACGATCGAAGCTTATGGCAGACTTAGAAGGCAAGGTGGCGATCGTCGTCGGTGCCAGCAGCGGCATGGGCGAGGCCACGGCCCGGACTTATGTAGAGGCTGGTGCCCGCGTGGTGCTCGCTGCACGCAGTGGCGACAAATTGGCGGCGTTGGCAGAGGAGTTGGGCGAGCATGCGCTCGCGCGTCCGACCGACGCGCGCGATCCGGCGGCGACAGTGGAACTGGTCGAGGATGCGGTCGAAGCATTTGGTCGGGTCGATATCCTGGCTTATGTGACGGGCACCAATATTCCCGAGCGAAGTCTTGCAGTACTCACGGCCGAAACCTGGTCGATGATGATCGATACCAATTTGACAGGTGCTTTCCACTGCACTAAGGCGGCGTTGCCGGTGATGCGCGAACAGGGTGAGGGGTTGATCATCTATGTGTCGAGCGGTTGCGTGCAGAAACCAGATGCCTCGGGTGTGTCGTACCAGGCGACCAAACACGGTATGGTGGGCTTGGCGCATGGTACGTTCCAGGAGGAGAAGGGGAACGGTGTTCGCACCTGCGTGATCTTTCCGGGGTTGACCGATACTCCTTTGGTTCTCAAAAGACCGGTGCCGACCCCGGATGAGGTTGTGGCCCAGGCGCTCAAGCCAGAGGATGTGGCCGAAGCCTGCCTCTTTGTCGCGGCGCTTCCGGCGCGAGCTTATGTGCCGGAGTTAGTTCTATTGCCGGCGGGGCTTTCTTAAATCGAACGAGGATAGATGATGAGCGAAACGCATCGAGTACGAGATTGTTTCGGCCAGCCGGCCGAAAACCACGGTCATCCCGGCAGCATTTCGCGGGTGGTGATGGGGCCGGGAGTGCGTAGAGATGATCGACCGGCGGCACTGAACACCGAGCGTTTGATCATCCACACCAATGAATACGAACCCGGCGGGCTCTCGGGCGACGGTCATGCCCACGCCGACCAAGAACAGGCTTTTTATATCTTGGAAGGTGAGATTGAAGTCGAAGTTGGCGATGAGATTTGTCAACTGGGACCGGGCGATGCAGTACTGTTGCCGCGCAATGTTTTTCACAAGCACCGCAATATCGGCGATAAACCGTTGAAATTCCTTTTTATCAGCGTACAACTGGGCGAGTTAAAGACTCTGGAGGGGTAAGAGTTGGGTCGCGATGGGGCTGGTTCATTGCGAGTGGCGACCAGGTTGGGGATGGCCGAGACGGATCGAGACCCCGATTGCTTCGGGATCCTGGCAGTGGCCGGTCTTCTCGATGATCGGGTGCAGTGCGGAGTGGCCAGAATGAGCTGCGTAGGGAATCTTGACAGGGTTGGGGTGTTGAAATAGACTAGTGCCGCTCGGCGAAAAAATCATCTGGGATTTCATCTCACCGCAGGCAGGTAAAAATAGCAACTGAGGGCTGTCGTGCGGTTGGCTATAGTGGCGTACTTTACTGCGAGGATAGATCATGGCACGGGAAATAAAGGCTTTGCTGGACGAGGAGATCGCCGCTTATGCAGCGCGCAATCCCCGCTCGCGCGAGACTTTTGCGCGGGCTAAAGCGTCGTTGCCCGGCGGGAATACCCGCACCGGCGTCTACATCGACCCTTTCCCTATTTACGCCGATTACGGCGAGGGTACCTATCTCTGTGATTTGGATGGTCACCGCCTGCTCGATTTTGTCAATAATAATACCGCGTTGCCCTTGGGCCACGCCCATCCCGATATCGTGGCTGCGTTGGGAGAGCAAATTGCTCGCGGCACGGGTTTTTCGCGACCTCTGCTGCTCGAGGTCGAGCTAGCGGAGTTATTGCAGGAGCGGATGCCGGCACTGGAGAAGGTGCGTTTCTGCTCTTCGGGTACCGAAGCGGTGCTCAATGCTCTGCGGGTGGCCAGGGCATTTACCGGTCGGACCAAGATCGCCAAGTTTGAAGGTGCCTATCACGGGATCGAGGAGAGCGCGCTGGTCAGTTATCTTCCACCTCTGGGGCCGGAACTGGGGGCGGACCGCAGACCCCAGGGTGTGGCGTCTTCGGCGGGGCTGATGGCACATACGCTAGAAGACGTGGTGGTACTCCCTTTTAACGATGCCGAAGCCTGCACCGAGATCCTCGACGCACATGCTCAGGATCTTGCAGCAGTGATCGTCGATCCGCTCTCGACAGCGGCGGGATTGGCGTTGCCAGAGGATGGATTCCTGACTCGGTTGAGAGAAATTACCGATCGCGTCGGGGCACTGCTGGTTTTTGATGAGATCGTCAGTTTTCGCTTCGGTCCAGGGGGGACGCATACGGCATATGGAGTGCGACCGGATCTGGTCTGCCTGGGCAAAGTGGTTGCCGGCGGCACTCCGGGGGCAGTATTCGGGGGGCGCGCCGACGCAATGGATCTATACGATCCGGCCGGCGGTCCGCAAATCCAGCAATCGGGGACTTTCAATGCCAATCCCATTGCGCTGGCCGCGGGTCTGGTGACCCTCCGCGCATTGACGGAGGAGGCCTACGCACAAATGGGGCGTTTGGCAGAGCAGGCGCAAGAAGGGTTGCAGGCGGTGCTGGCTGAGGCGGGAATAGAGGCGCGGGTCGTGGTTGCTGGCTCGATCTTCCGGCTCTACTTTCTCGATCGGCTGCCGCGCAATTTTCGCGAAGCGGCGAGGGACGATGCGCAATTGCAGCGCTGGTTGTTTTTCGCGTTGCTCAATCGAGGTGTTTACACCAGGACGGGCGGCAATATCTCGCTGGTTACGGAGGAGCGCCATGTCGCCGAATTGGTTCAGACTGTGCGAACCTGTCTACAGGATTTATGAGTAGCTCGTTGCTATAGCGATGATTGTGTCCGAGATATTTTCTGGTGCTCGATCATCGTTCACAGCGCTTTAGTGGCCATTTTCTCGTTCCAGGACCATTCCCTCACGTGTGAGCCGTTGCTGCATGGTTTTGAATTCGGACGAGCCGTCGTCGTCCCAGTACTCGGTTTCGATCGGGGCGGCGTAGCTCATCGGCATCAGCCCCCGGTGCCAATCGGGTCGCACCAGAAAGTGGCCGCTCTTGGTCTGATCGAAATTGTGGTACATCACCGTACCGTTGCGGAAACGCGATTTGATGATCCATGGCTGCTGGGGTTCGAGTACTAGATTTTTAAGGTAGGCCAATTTCTCCCGGTCCAATGTCAGGCCCAACCCCGGTTTTTCCGGTACTCGCACCAAGCCATTGATCGGTTCGAGCGATTCGGCGACGACGTCGTGGGACCAGGTTTCGGCGTCGGAGTGGCTGTGCAGGGTGGCAGTGGGAAAAGCGGCTTTCATATGCACGGTCATCGCGCGAGTGATGGTGCCGCCGACGTTTTGTATTGCGAAGGGGATATTGCCTGCGGCGAGGAGGCCGGCGCTACGGATAATGGCCCCGATCTTCTGGTGGCCGCGGATATAGGCGTCGCCGGCTCCCATTAGCACTTCATAAGTCACTTCCAGCGGTGCTCGGTGACGGACGATGGGCAGCGGGATACGCTGCCGCAACTCTAGTGAACCCTGGATATCGCCCTCGTGAATCGGGTCTTCAAAACAGCCGGCAATCGGGTATTGGGAGAGTTTACCCAGCAGTTCGGCCATGTGATCGTCGGTGCCCCCGCCAGTGAAGTCGTAGTGGATCTTAAAGCCAGGTGGCGCCACTTTCTGCATCGCCTCGGTCTGATCGAAGACGTTCTCGAAAGGCGAGAGATGGTATTTCATCCAGGTATAACCCCGGGCAGCATACCGGGTTACTGCTTCAGCCATGCGCTCGGGATGGGTAGATACTGTCCAGGCGCCGATCGGGACCCAGGAGCGATGTTTCTGGCCGAAGAGTTGGTAGACCGGTACGCCGGCGGCCTGACCCATCAGGTCGTACATCGCCATGCCCAGGCCCAGCGAAGTTTCATCGCCGATCCAGGTATAGGGGTTGGAGCCGAGGTACTGGTCGATTGTTTCTCGCGGCTCGGGCGCGCCGCTTTCACCAAGGCCCACAAGGCCGTTATCGGTATGAGCGACATAGATAGTGCGGCGACTGGGCCCATAGTAGTGATTAAGTGGATAGGCGATCCAATCCAGGTAGGGAATGGAAATCGAATGTATTTCGATATCGGTGATTTTCATATGGCGCTCCTTCCTGTGCAGTTCCAGAAGATAGGCTGAACTCGGTGGCCATCGCAAAGAAGATACCGTCTTGCCTCGCTTGCAGTAGACGACGAGATGAGCAGCTTGGATAAGAAAATGATGCCCAATATGGGGCTTAATCCTTAACACTGGTGCCAATGGAGGTTTGCAATGAAACTGGATAGCGCGCAGCTCGATGCCTATCATCGCCTAGGCTACGTCGTCGTGCCTACTCCGTTCCCGGACGAGTTGACAGGGGAGGCCCTGCGCGCGGTCGAAAAACTAGCCGATGATCCAGGGGCTAATACGGGTGATACGCGCAAGAACCACTTTCGTCTCAGGCCGCAGGTCGAGGGCTCTTATTGGAGCGCACTCGATCACTCGTTGCCTTTTTTGCAGATCGAACTCCATGCAGAAATCGTCGAGATCGCACGGCAGCTGATTGGCGAGCACGATATCTTTTTTCGCAATGGCGGGATCAATGAGCTGGCTCCGGGGCGGGGCTTTTTGTGGCATCGCGATTCGGAGGCCGACTATACGGAATTCATGCATTATTTTTCCGGGGCGGATACAACGAGCGGTTGTCTACGGGTGATTCCGGGCAGTCATCTCGGAAGCGCAGATCGGCTTAAGGCCGAGGTGGCGGAGCGCCGCCGGGCGCGCGGTGATATAGAGCCGGCTTCGATGGAAGGAGAAGCTGATGTCGGGTTGGAGCACGAGATCTCTTTGGAGTTGGGACCGGACGATTTACTGGTGCGGAGTTCGCGGATCTTTCATGCGACCTGGAAAAACGAATCGCCGAGCGGACGGCTGATGCACCACTGGCTCTTCCGCGATCCCGCTAGCGCGAATCATCGCTTGCGCTTCGCGGAATATCTGACACCCGAACTCATCGAGCGCTTGACGGATGAGCAGCGTCAGGTTCTGTGGTTGGGTCGGGACTTCGAACTCGATCCGAGCTATGCAGCCGAGCGGGAGCGCGAACTCGGACGGGTGCGCTGGTCGACTATTTTCTAGTCGGTGCAGCAAAAGATTCACCGGCTCTCGGATCTGGGGTTAGGTGCAGCCGATTCGCTCAGGCGGCCACGTAGCCGCCATCCACCGGAAAGGCGTGACCGGTGACGAAAGAAGCGGCGTCGGAGCAGAGCCAGACCACCGCTTCGGCCAATTCTTCGGGGCGGCCCATGCGGCCGATCGGCTGTGCTGAGAGATAGAGCTCTTCGCGCTCGGGGATTTCGGCGATGATGCGTTCGACGAGCGGAGTGCGGAAAATGCCCGGACAAACGGCGTTGACGCGGATGTGTTGCTGCGCGTATTCGAGTGCTGCGGTTTTGGTCAGGCCGACGACCCCGTGTTTACTGGCGACATAGGGCGACGATCCGGCCAGGCCCACTAACCCTGCGATCGACGATGTATTGACCACCGAGCCGCTGCCCTGGGCGAGCATCTGTTTGATTTCGTATTTCATCGAGAGCCATACCCCTTTGAGATCGACGGCGACGACCCGGTCCCAGTCCTCTTCGCTGTAGTCGATGACCGAAGTTCCCACCTTGCCTGGAATGCCGGCGTTGTTGAAGGCGGCGTCGAGGCGGCCGTAGCGTTCGACGGCGATTTGCACCATCGCCTCGACCTGCGCGGCGATGCTCACGTCGACCGCGCAAGCGCAGGCTTCGCCGTCGGCAGCGGCGACCAGGCGCACTGTTTCCTCGGCGCTGGGGAGGTTCAGGTCGGCGACCAGGACTTTTGCTCCTTCGCGGGCTAAGGCCTGTGCGGCCGCGCGCCCGAGACCCGAGCCTCCACCGGTTACCAGGGCGATCTTGTCCGCCATCCGATCGCTCATAGCGTCTTTTCCAAACCGATTAAAGCCGCGTAGAGCGCCTGGACGGCGGGCAGGGCGACCCCATGCGCCCGGGCTTCGTCGAGCATCGGCGCAACGCAGGCACTGAACTCGGTAGGCTGGCCTTTTTGAATATCCTGATAGGCGGAATGGGTAGACTGGCTGCCAGCTAAGGGGGAGTGCATTACCCGCTCGATGGCTTCTTCGACCGAACCCTGGTTCCAGGTCGCAATGTGGTAGGGGCCGAGGTCGATAAGCGGGATGCCGCGAGCGGCCGCCAGAGCGCTGAGCTCGCGCACCATGCCCACATAGCCTGCGGCCATGAGAGGGTCCGATAGGGTCCCGGCATTGGTTTTACGTGCCAGGGTGGCATAGAGGCCGATGGGAATCCAGCCGACCATCTTGGTCCAGGTTGCTGAGAGGATCGCTTCACTCGCTTCGGTGATGAGGCCGGCATCGCGGCAGAGTTCGACCATTTGCTCGACTCGGGGCGAGCTAGAGCCGTCGAGCTCGCCGAATTGGGTGATGCCATCGTAAGTCCAATTGATTTGGCCGGGTGCGGGGCGTTCGCCGGCGACGATGGCCATGGCGCCGATGACTTTGTCGCGCCCGAAGGTCTGGACGAGAAGTTCGTCTTTGATCGTACCGTTTTGCAACGAGGCGGCGAAGTCGCGGACCTCGATATGGGCGGTACGCGCCAGGACCGTCTGGGTATCCTGGGCTTTGACCACGAAGATCAAGGCGTCGCAGGCCTTGATCTCACTGGGATCGCTGACGGCGTTGATCCGAGCGATGCACTCGGTGAGTCCGGTGAGCTTGAGTCCCTCTTGTCTAATGGTGTCAATATGAACGCCGGGGCGTCCCACTACGGTTACGGAGCACTGCCCTGTATAGCCCAGGAGGGCAGCGAAAGTGCCGCCGAGTCCACCCGGACCGACGATGACGATCTCTTTCACGGTGGGTCTTCCTTTCGATCGGGACCTTAATGGCCGGGTTCTAGTCGTATAACGTGAGATAGGGAAAGCGGTGAGTCAACCGCATTAGAGCAGTCCCAGTTTGGTTTATCCGCTTTCATCTATGAACCAGACAAGGTTTTCGACTTGTTTTGTCGTTCGTGACCCGGGTGTGGTCGTAGGCTGAAGTCAGGGTGTGGGATGGGTTGATGGAGATGGTTTCGGGGTGTATTCTACTGGGTACTTATGGATATTTTGCGATTTAGTGAGGAATGCCTCTGCGTTGGACTAGGAGTGTAGGGGCGGCCCGATTTTGTCGGAGGGCGGAATCGATCGGTCAAGCTGCTTTGGAGGTGGTTTGAGATGATCGGAATTTCGACCGCTGGCGATACCACAGTACTGAGAAGGTGGAAGCAATGGCTGAAGATTGTCGCGATGTAGTGGTGGAAAAAGATGTGATGGTGGAGATGCGAGATGGAGTTAAGCTGGCGACGGATCTGTACTTTCCCGCACGGGATGGCGAGAAAGTGGCGGGGACGTTTCCAGCGGTCTTTCATCGCACACCGTACGATAAGAGCGATGTGGAAAGGAATGGGGGATATGGGCATTTTTTTGCCCAGCGGGGATATGTGGCCGTGTATCAGGACTGTCGGGGGACTTTTCGCTCGGAGGGAGATGTGAATTTTCTGGTCCCAGAGGCGGAGGATGGCTACGATGCGCTGATGTGGATCGATGCGCAGCCGTGGAGCAACGGCAAGGTCGGGTCATGGGGAACCTCGTGGTCGGGATGGACGCAGACGGCTATGGCCGCGTTGGGACCAGAGAATCTCAAAGCGATGGTGCCCAATATGAGCGGGTCTGATGCGCACGAGTCCTCGGTGCGGCAGGGGGGGGCCTTGGAGTTGCGGTTTTTGGCGTGGGCATTCTGGCATTCGGCGGCCAATACCCAGGCCAGACTCAAAGCCGACCCGGCGGTAGACGGGGCGCTGAATCTAGGTGCGCCGACCTTTGCGGACTGGCTCGCGCGGATGCCGATACGCAAGGGGCAGACTCAGCTCAAGCGGGTGCCGCCTTACGAGCAGTGGGCACTGAAGATTTTGACCGAGGCGGATTACGGACCTTATTGGCAGCATCCCAGCTATGCGCCAGCGCTTTTTTGGGACGATTTTCCGGATGTGCCGATCCTGATCATCGGTGGCTGGTACGATTCTTATACCCGTTCAACCTGCAATAACTTCATCGGACTCTCGGCGCGGAAAGAGGGGCCGGTGCGGATGCTGATGGGGCCGTGGACGCATGGGTCGAACACACTCGAACAAAGTTTTGCCGGGGATGTGGAATTCGGTGAGACGGCGGCGCTGAACTCTTTCAGAGATCTGCATCTGCGCTATTTCGACTGGGCGCTCAAAGGGGTCGAAAACGGAGAGGTGGAGGAACCGGTGGTGCGGATTTTTGTCATGGGCGGTGGTGGAGGTTATCGCAGCAGCAGCGGGCGGCTTTTTCACGGCGGGAACTGGCGCGACGAGGCGGAGTGGCCGCTCGCGCGGACGCGTTATACGGAGTACTATCTGCACGGCGATGGGGCGTTGTCTGTGCAAAGACCACCGGCGGATGGGGGCGATACGGTCTACCGTTTCGATCCGGCCAACCCGGTGCCCTCGATCGGCGGCAATGTCTCCTCGCTTTCCGAGATAGGACCGTTGCCGCTGGGTGTGTCGGATTCGACCCATGCCCCCTGGCGGGCGCGCG
Source organism: uncultured Gemmatimonadaceae bacterium (assembly GCA_964520345.1). GTDB lineage: Bacteria > Latescibacterota > UBA2968 > UBA8231 > UBA8231. The sequence goes on from CAZFMY010000020.1 coordinate 19,637, forward strand.
TGAACCAGCTTATGGAGCCGGGTGGTTTCGATCAGGTCGAGAGTCCTCAGGTCTACGGCTGTACACCGCCCTATTTGCCGCTGGGGTCGCGTCCGGACGTGCTGGTCTTCGAAACCGAGCCACTGGTGGAAGATCTGGAGATTACGGGACCGATCGCGGTTCAGTTGTGGGTCTCTTCGACGGCGCCGGATACTGATTTTACTGCTAAACTGATCGATGTCTACCCCCCGAGCGAGTGGTACCCGAACGGTTATGCGCTCAATCTGACCGATAGCATCGCTCGCCTGCGTTATCGCGAGGGCCGCGAAAAAGGAAAAGTACTGGAACCGGGCGAGGTTGCGGAGTTGACGATCGTGCTTTATCCGACGAGCAATCTTTTCGCCAGGGGGCATCGGATTCGCCTCGATATTTCCAGCTCAAATTTCCCGCGTTTTGATGTCAATCCCAATACCGGGGATCCGATCGGCAAGGAGCGGCGGCGGAGCGGAGCGGACAATCGGGTGTATCATAATGCGATGCGGGCTTCGCATATTGTATTGCCAGTCATACCGGGGTAAATACGAGCAGGGCAGAGCGTAGAATCGCCGCCGCAGAAGGCTGAAAGGAGCCCAGATGAACGAGCGCTATATCCATCCCGATAAGGTGATGTTGGGGGAACGCACCCGCAAGGAGATCAGGGAGGCGTTGGAACGGGGAGAGTTGAAAGCTGCGTTGTTGCCGATTGGCGCCATCGAACAGCACAACGAGCATTTGAGTCTCAACCTCGATATCGTCCTCTCTACTTTCATTGCGCAACGGGTGGCCCTGCGGCTCTATCCCCAGGCCTTGGTTGCGCCCTCCTGCCCGGTGGGCTACTCGCCCTACCACATGGCGCGCAAGGGTACTTTGACGCTGCGCAAAGAGACCCTGAAGGCCTATCTATACGATGTTATCGAGAGTCTGGCGACTCATGGTATTGGCGCAGTGCTGGTGGTTAATGGCCACGGGGGCAATCACGCCCTGCTCAAAGACGAGTTGCCTTCGTGGCAGCAGGAGCTGGGATTGGTGCTGGACGAAGTATCGTATTGGACGGGGATCTCGGATGATGAGCGCTGCGAGATACTCCAGGGCTATAGCGAACTCCGCGATGGTAAGCTGGATACCGTGGCCCGACAGACGGCGCTCAATCACGCATCGGAGGAGGAGACCTCGGTGATGTTGGCTGCGTCGCCTCAGCGGGTGCGGCCTTTTTCGATGCAGGATTACGATCGAGCAAACTTGGACTACGCGAACGGTCTCTCGCCCAAGGTCGAGGCCTATCTCGAGCCCTTCTCCAGAGAGGGCTGGCCCGCCGGCGGGCCGAACCCGGAAAACCCGCGTGATCGGGCCCGACAGGAAAATGCATTGCTGGCCAGTGCCGAGAAAGGTGAGGCATTGATCGAGGTGCATACCCGTTTCGTGGCGGGTCGGATGCAGGAGATGATTGCTGCGGCCGAGGCTGGTCGTCCGTGGACTGCGCTGAACGAAAAATGAAGATCTGATTCAAGGGGCGCTGCTGGTCGATTCGAGACCGCAATCGGGTACGACCTGACCAGGTTCACAGGCAACGAGCTGGTCGGTGCTTTGTTGCACTGGAAGACGGGGGTCAAGTATTCGGATGGCGGGTGCGTGTGGATGAAGTTTGGATCTGTGTCCGGTTGGAGGATCGTGGATCGTTTGTTAAATCGGCAAGGCGCGATAGGTCTTTCGATTGCGTATTGGCTGGAGGTGTTTTAAACGAAATGGAAACTATTCGCCATTCGCAGTGGCTCGATGCTGCTGCTCTGGAGGCAAGAGGTCGGTTTAAAGATCTGCGTTTTGACTCATCGTCGGATCGTATTACGCTCGACGATATGCTGCTCGTCGAGGACGATGCACCGGCGATTGGGCGACCGGAGGGGGCGGAGGAGCGATCGTGGTTTGAGCATTTGCACCGGGGAGTGGTGGTACGCAAAGACCTGGTGCTGGACGATGCGCGGGCCAGGGCTGCGTTTTTGCTTTTCAATGGTCGTGAGGAAGAGCAAAACGACCACCCTTTACACCTTCGTGTAAACGGCGAGGATATCGTTCGGCCCCCGACTAAAGAGGCTCATCCTGCGGCGAGGCAGTACTATACCAGCGATTGGGGAGGGTCGCATTTCGACAACTGGTTCGCGATAGAAATACCGGTGCAATTCTTGCGCTGTGGCAGGAATGAGATCTGGTTGTGGGCGGAGTCGGAGCAGACGAGTTGGGAGGTGATGGTGGCGGCTGATGCGGAGTACCTGCGCGGGTCCGAGACGCGGGTGGCGCATCCCGATCGCAGTGCCAAAAGTGTGGATCAGGGTGCGACCTGGGATTTTGCGCATTTGGGCTGGAAGGGTGAAGTCGATGGGGAATATTGCATTCGCCTCAGTCTGGATCGCTATCGGCGCGCAGGTGAGTATATCTCTCCGGTGATCGATGTTGCGGCGAACGAGAGCCTGGTCAGGGAGTTGCTCAGCGTGCGGAGGTGTCGGTTGGCTTGGGAGTTGGAAACGCCGGAGGGATCTCGGGCAGAAATCAAAGTGCGGTGGAGTGAGAGTCCGCTGCAGACGGCCGATTGGTCGCCATTCGATCCGGTTCGAGGTTGCACGGCGATATGGGAGCGCCCCCCCGGTCGCTATGTGCAATTCGCCGTCGCTATGGCGACCGATAATCCGCTGGCGACACCGGTGCTGAAGGGCCTGGCCATAGAGGCGGATTTAGCGCCAGGCGAATCGGGTATGCGGTGCGCTTACAGGGTGCTCGACTCCCGCAATGGTCAGGTACTTCGCTCTTCACTCGATTTTGTTCACGAAGACTTCTATGCACTGCGCGAGTTGCGCGAGGATTTCGAGTTGGATCAGGTCGTGGCGGGAGCTGGCGGCGAATTCGCCGCGCAGTTGCGTTTGATGCGCTGGGCCTACGAGATTCCTCTCGGCAGGTTGAACCCCTACGCATGGGACTATCGCGATCTGCCTCAGTTGGCCAGAGAGGCAGGAGGGGAGATTAAATTAGAGCCCCCCACCAACCGCCGTCGCCGCGATGGACATTGCCTGTATTGCAATCTTACCTTGGTTGCCGCTTGTCTGGCGCTGGGCTATCCAGCGCGCTGGGTCAATATTTCCACTGTGCACACCTATGGGCACGAGGTGGCCGAAGTCTGGTCCAACGAGTTCGACAAATGGATTTTCCTCGATGCAACCCGGGACTACTACATTTACGACCCGGAGAGTGGAATTCCCCTGAATCTGGTCGAGATCAGTTCCCGCTTAGCCGAGGTCATGCCGGCTCCGGCAACCTGGGAGTATCCTGTACAGTGGCAAATTCCGGATCTGACTGTGTTGAAGAAGGTCCGAATCGCTTACCGCGAGGGGGATCACCAATATCCAGTCAATGTGCCGAAAGAGGGTGAAGCGCCGGAATTTCTGACCTATAAAGGCCATTTACAGATGCCGCTGCGCAACGACTTTGCGAGTCGACCCCATCCTGTGCCCTGGCGCGTGTCGAGTAATTGGGGTGGGGACCAGTTTTACTGTTACTACGGCGAGATGTTTCCGCGCAAGCGCGAGTACCAGCACCAGACCAACCGCTGGCAGGATTTCAGCCCCAGACTCAATCAGACCGAATTTTATTTGAGCGAGACCGGGAATCCGGAAGTTTTAGAGGTTGCGTTGGATACCGAGACGCCGGGGTTCGAGACTTGGCTCGTAGCGGTAGACGGAGAGCCGTGGAGGGTGGAGAAGAGGGATGTATGGGAGTGGAACTTGCACGAGGGTTGGAATGGGCTCCGGGCCAAGGTGCGCAATAGCATGGGTATTTGCGGACCGGAGAGTTGGGTGTCGATCGTGGTGAATCTTTGAAGGGTACATCTCCCGCTTCTATTCGGCGGCGGTGGCGACCGGGATGAATGAGGCGATTAAGGCGATCAGAGATGGTTTGAGCCCGCTTTATCCAGCGGAGACTGGAGCATGGCCGATGCGTGCGCGATCTGGATCGGATAAGAGTTGAAATGCGCCATGGCGATTCGAAATATCCGCTCCTGGTCCCGCTCCTGCTCGCGGTGCTTGCCGGTTTGCTCTTTGCGTTTCAGTATCAGACACTGGCCAAGTTCAGCATCCTGCCCCCCGGCCGTAGTTTCGGCGCGCCACTGCACTTCTACCAGGTTCTTGCTGAACGGGTAAACTTCGATTTTATCGATGCATTGCTCGCCGCGCTCCTGCTCCTGGTGGGATTGGCGCTGGTTGCCCTCGAGGTCCATGGACGCCGATTGACCCGTTTTCTGTGCGCGGTTTTCCAGAATGAAGTGCGGACTCGCGTACTGCTTTTGGCCACTAGTGCGGTTGGTGTGCGCTACTACTTTGCTGTCGGCGAACTCAGCTGGGCCGGTGATGCGCCGCACCATATCTCCCTGGCCTGGGTGACGGCCGAATCGTTGTCGCGTCTGGAGTTTCCCTTTTGGACCTATTATTTTGGTGCGGGTTCGCCCTACCTGCAGTTCTACGGGCCGTTGTTTTTTTGTGCGGCCGCAGTAGTCGATCTGCTCATCGGGGACATATACTGGTCGATCAAGTTATTGCTCGGCGCAGCGCATATCGCTTCGGGGTTGGGGGTTTATCTACTAGCCAGGGAGCTGGGTTGTCGGCGTGCAGAGAGTATGCTGGCGGGTCTGGTCTACGTTCTCTGCTTCTGGCACGTGCAGCAGGTACTGGTTATGGGGCGTTTTGCGCTGGGCCTTTTTTACGCGCTGCTGCCCTGGCCGTTTGTTTTTTTTGAGCGGTTGAGGACCAGTGAGCGGCCACTGGCCTCTGCGAGTGGGGGCGGGTTGGCAATCGCAGCGCTGAATTATACCCACCCGGGATACGGTTTTTTCGCGCTGGGGTTGTTTGTACTCTATGCGTTGTGCAGGCTCTGGAGTCTGCCTTCAGCGCTGCGGCGAGGAGGTTATAGCGCACTGCTCCTGAGCTGCGGGCTGGTCCTGAGTGCCTATCTGCTTCTGGGGATGTGGGTCGAACGGGGCTCCACCGGGCTGGCGGGGATGGAATTTGGATGGGCGCTTGGAGCTAAGGCCGCAAGTGCAGAGGTGCCCGATCCGACCTGGCGGCATCTACTCATCTGGTCGAATTACCGATTCTGGCTTTTCGCACCGCCTGACCATTGGTATGGAGGATATCTGGGCATTAGTGCGGTCCTGATAGCGGTTCTGGGGTTGAGATTGGTGCTCCGGCGCAAGCCGTTGATTGCGGTGGGGGTAGGTCTTCTGGTATCGCTGGCGCTGGTTTTTGCTCATGGGCTGCCGCCTTTGCGCTTTATCGAGGTGGTACAGGCGATGAATTCGGCGCGCTTTCTGCTCTTTGTGGTCTTCTTCCTGGCGCTGGCCTGCGGGTTGGGTGCCCGCTTGCTGGCGCATCGCTTCAAGGGCGTCTATGTGTTCTTGCTGCTGGCAGTCGTCATCGACCTGGGCCCGACATCTTTTCAGCAGCCCTATATGCCGAAGGGCACAGACGACCTGGAGAATCCTCAGACGCCTTGGTACAGCTACCGGAGTGATGCAATGCGGTATCGGACGCAGGGCGAGTTGCCGCCGTATCGTATTAGCTGGTTGCGCGGTGGGGTATCGCATTTTACGGCGGTTGGTTTCCTGCCCTTCGCTTCGAGTACTCCTACCCCCGATGTGCTGCTAAGTGCCGATCTGGCAGCGGGGCGTCTTTTCAGCCAGCCGCTGGCCGATTTTGCCGGTCATATCGTCGGATCGGTCTCTCGTATTGCAGCATTGGATCACAGCGAGCCCTTTGCCCTGGCCAAGGCCGGATTCGCGATGCTCAACGTTCGCCATCTGCTCTTGAGCTGGCGGGACGGCAGTATCCGTCGATTGCGCCTGGCGGCGGATAGCCCGATTCTCGTTGCGCCGAGGGTTGAGGGCTATACCATTGAAGAGCTGGCACGGGTGCCCTACGAGCAAATGGCTGGTCGCACCCCTTTGTCGATGGAGGATCCCGCAGCACGCGCCGTGCTGCGGACGCTGTGGACCATCGAGAGGACCGGCGTCGAGAGTAGCGCACCGCGCGCGGCGCGGATCCTCCTGCAGGGTGCCAGCACGCGGGATCTGGGAGGAGAGCCGAGGGTCGCAGTTGTCGAACACCGGGTACATAACCAGCGCGTCCAGTTGATCGTCGAGACCTCCGCGCCTTGTTTTGCCCGGCTGGCCTATGCCTACTATCCTCATATGGATGTGTTGATTAATGGAACGAAGGTGGATCCCTTGGAGACCGTGGGCGGCTTTATCGCCCTGGAATTAGGTGCGGGACGGCAGCAGATCGAAGTGTTGCCGCGACTCTCGTTGCTCCGGGTGGGATTGTTGTGGCTGAACGGATTGGTTGTGGCCGTGATGGGTGTGTTGGTGTTTCGAGAGTATCGATGGACAACTCATAACTCACGATAGGAGACTGCATATGGAACGGTTGCAATTGGCCCTCGTTGGTTGCGGGGGGATGGCCGGGGCACACGTCAATGGCCTCGAAGAATTGTGGAAGGCCGGTATTCGCGATATCCAGGTGGTGGCCTGTTGTGATCTGGTAGAGGAGAGCGCACAAGAGCGGGCGCGAGAAATTGCCAAGTTTCAACGGCGCAAGCCGGCAGTCTACACCGATTTGGAAAAAATGTTCGCGCGTTCGAAAGGCATCGAAGCGGTGGATATCTGCGCTCTGCATTCGCAACACCACCTTCTGGCGGTTGCTGCGCTGCAAGCCGGCAAGCACGTGATCATCGAGAAACCACTGGCGATTACGCTGCGGGCCGGACGTCAGATCCTCGATGCGGCGCTCGATAATCGACGGCTTCTCGCTGTGGCGGAAAACTATCGTCGTTCACCGCAGGAGCGGGCCAGAGCTTGGGCGATCGCAAAGGGGCGGATCGGCAGACCGCGGACCTTCTACTGGCAGGATGCAGGTGAGGGCCTGGGCAAGTGGAACTGGCGCAATTTCAAGCGCGACGCCGGTGCCGGGTGGATTCTGGACGGGGGGGTGCACTTCGCGGATTTATTTCGCTACCACCTGGGCACCGAGGCGCAGCAGGTCACGGCGCGGGTTCGCAGCTACGAGCCGTACCGCTACGACGACCCGGCTGCTCGTCGCGGGGCGTGGCACGTCGATGTCGAGGACTGTTCGATGGCGCTCATCGACTTCGCCGGCGATGTGCTGGTGCAGTGGACCTGGCAGGGCTCGGCACCGGGGCAGGGTTTCAACAAGAAGGTGATCTATGGCAGCGAGGGGTGCATCGACTGGGAAAGCGGGGTTTGGAATCGAGCCGGCAAGAATACCAAGACCGAAACGCTGGTCGGGGAATATATGCGCAGCTTGAAAAAAGACGAGCGCGAGGAGCTATTCCCCGGCGGGGTCGAAAACCCGATTGCGACCGAACTCAAAGAATTCGCCGCTGCGGTCCGCGGAGATGGGACTCCGGAGGTCGATGGGCTCAGCGGCTACCGCTCGCAGGCGATCTGTATGGCGGTTCTCGAGTCGTCGTGGTTCAATCGTCCGGTGAGTCTGGCCGAGATCGAACGCGGCGACCTGGAAGGCTATCAGGCCGAGATCGACCAGGCCCTGGACATCGTTTAGACGCCGATACCGAATTCGGCTTCGAACTCGGTCCAGATCTCTGCGGGGATTTTCTGAGTCGCCGCATCGTAGGCGTCCTGGAGCTGGTGCCGGTCGGCCGGGCCGCTCATGACGATGCCGTCGATCGGGGCATCGAGGCAAAACTGCATGGCCAGGTGTTTGATGTCGATATCCTGTTGCTGGCACCACTGCCACATTGCGTGGGCATGAGGTTCCTCTGCCCGGTTGGGTTCGATGCCGGTCAAGCGGCCCATGCCGAAGACGCTGGCGAGGATCAGGCCGGTGCCGAAGGTCCTGGCCAGTCGCATAGTGGTACGGGCGACCGACTGGTCGAGGAGCGTGTAGTCGAGAAAGGTGAGTACTATTTCGGCGTGGCCGGCTTCGATCGCGGCGCGGTGGAATTCGTGCTCGCGAACTCCGAGGCCGATATGGCGGATCAGGCCCTCTTCTTTCAGCTCCTGCAAGGTGTCGAAGGCACGACCGGGGCCCAGCGGGTCGGTGATCTCGGGTGGGTCGTGGACCAGGACCGCGTCGAGGTAATCGACGCGGAGGGATTTGAGACTCTCTTCCACACTCCAGCGCGTGGACTGGGCTGAGAAATCCTTGGGGTGTTCGGGGTGGGGGCCCACCTTGGCCTGCAGATAATAGCTCGATCGATCGACGCCGGACAGCGCACGGCCCCAGCGGTCCTCGTTTTGGCCGGCATAGGTGTCGAAGTAATCTATGCCGAGTTCGAGGGCGCGTTCGATTGTGGCGATGGTCTCGGCTTCGTCGACGTGATTGACGAAGGCCGCGCCCATGCCGAGTGCCCGTGGTTGCATGCCGGTACGGCCCATCTTGCGTCGCGGTAGTGTGCTCATTGCTTCAACTCCCTTTGATTTCAAAGATCTCGATTTCGAAAATTAGTGTCGTACAAGGGGGGATACTGTCCCGTTTGCCCTTCTTGCCATAAGCCAGATGCGGCGGGATCACCATCCGGGCTTTACCGCCGCCTTTCATTAACTGCAGACCTTCCTGCCAGCCGGGGATCACCATTTTGAGCGAGAGCGAGCTCGGGTGGCCCCGCTCGTAGGAACTATCGAAGACCGTGCCATCGGGAAATGATCCCTTATAGTGGACGGTGACTCTGGACTTCGGGCCTGGATGGGGGCCGTAGCCTTCTTTTAGTTCCTGGTAGATCAGGCCCGATTCGGTGCGCAGCGCGCCCTCTTTGGCGGCTTCGCGACCGAGGAAGGTCTGGTCGACGGATTCGGCGCAGGGATCGCCACAGGCGGAAAGGGTCAAGAGGGCGAAGAAAGCGATGGGCAGCAGGCGATTCATGATTTGTCCTCCGGTGGTCTGAGGGCCTCGTCGATTGAATTCGGTGGTTCTTGCGGGATGGCACCCTCTTCGTCGATATTGGTGCGGACGACGGCAGTGCCGGCGATCAGATCGTGCAGGGCGCGGCGTTTTTTGTTCAGCAGCATGGTGACGATTTCGACAAGAGACCAGATTGCGACAATAGTGCCGGCGGTTCCGGTCAATGCTTTGCTATCGAAATCGAACTCGCCTTTGAGTGCGGCGATGGTGTAGAGCAGGCCGAGCAGCAGTCCCGAGTCACGGAGCATCGCCTGGTTGAGGGAGATCCGGGTGTTGGTGAGGTTGTCGACAATTTTGATTTTGCAGATCCATTTGCCGACTGTTTGGCCGTAGCGGGAATGCAAATATATGCTGTAGGTGGCGTCGATGGCGATGGGCAGCAGGGCCAGGAGGTAGAGCGGGAGCCACGTGGAGGCAGAGTCGAGCAGAATTTTGCTGGGAAAGAGAACGGCTTGGTCGATGATTCCAGCCCAGAGTCGCGGTATTGTGGTGCGGTAGCGTTTCTCGGCTGGGTAGTGGCGTTTGCGGTAGTAACCGCGGATGAAATAAGCCACGATCAGATATACTAGCGCGGTGTACCAATGGTCTATGAAATGAAAGTGAGTCACCTCTGAATAGTAGTGTTCGCGGTGGTCTTGATCAAGGTCGATGACGCATTTATAGTTTTTGGCGAAACAAGGTGGAGAAAATGTCACTAAAGTTCTTTGAGTCGATTGAGATCGGTGTGGCGATGCGAGTGCGGATTTCGCGCTTGGTCTGGTCGGTATTTTCTTGCGCGGTGCTCCTGGCCTGCGGTGGGCAGGAGGAGACCGGTCTTTTGCAGCAGGTGCCGCGGAATCGCACGCTGATCACCGATTGCGCCGAGAACAACACCTGCGGGGGGCAGATTCAGGACTACGAGAGTTTCAATCCTTTCGTGCCGGGTGGCATCTCGCGGATCGGCTATCAGTTCCTCTACGAGCCGCTTTATTTTTTTAATGGCTATCGCGCCGACGCCGAGCCTCTGGCGTGGATTGCCACCGGCCATCGATTCAACGAGGACTACACCGAGGTCGTGGTGGATATTCGCAAGGGTGTGGCCTGGAGCGATGGACAGCCGTGGACGGCGCACGATCTGGTTTTCACGATTAATATGCTCAAGGCCCATGCGCCGAAATTGGTGTTCTCGACCGATATGGAGACCTGGGTCGCAGAAGCCGTAGCGATCGATAGTCTGCAGGCCAAGATCGTCCTCAAATCGCCCAACCCGCGTTTTATCTTCAGTTATTTCACTCATGTTCACGGCAACGGGGTGCCGATCGTGCCCAAGCATATCTGGGAGGGCCGGGATCCGTCCCACTTTGCCAACTTCGACCTGGAACAGGGCTGGCCGGTGGTCACCGGGCCGTACCAAATTGCACTTTCCGAACCCGGTCAGCGGATCTGGGATTTGCGCTCCGACTGGTGGGCGGCCACGAGCGGGTTTCACGATTTACCACAGGTCGAGCGGCTGATTTTCTTGCCCTATATGGAGGAACACCAGCGGGTGCAGAACTTATTGGCCAATAAGCTCGATACCTGCCTGGAACTCAGACCCTCGAATATCATCACCCTGCTCGAGCAGCACCCGCGGATGAGCACCTGGACCGGTCGCGAGCCTCCCTACAGCTATATGACGCCGTGGCCGATCACTCTGGGTTTCAATAATGCGGAGGCTCCTTTCGCAGATCTGGAGATTCGGCGGGCGATCAATTATGCTATCGATCGCGAGCAGTTGGTCGAGATCGGCTGGCAAAACTCGGGTGATTATGCGCTACTGCCGCTGCCGGATGTGCCGCAATTGCGGCCCTATTTCGCGGCGGTGCAGGACCTCGTTGCGCGATACGAAATCGGAGTGCACGATACGGCGCGCACAGCGGAAATCATGCGCGATAAGGGATGGGATTTGGGGGAGAGCGGCTATTGGGAAAAGGATGACGAGGTTTTTTCCATCACCATCGATATCATCGCCCATTTTCAGGATCTGACGCCGATCCTGGTCGCCCAGTTGAAGGAGGCGGGTTTTGACGCTTCTTTTCGCATGACTTCCGATTTCATTTCGCGCATGAGCCAGGGCGAGGCACGCGCTTTCCTTTTCGGCAATCTGAGTTCGATGCGCGATCCCTACCAGGTCTTGAGTCACTACCACAGTCGCTATGTGCGGCCGACCGGTGAGACGGCCGAGTACGCTTGGCGCTGGACTCATGCCGGATTCGATGCGCTGGTCGACCAGATGGCGAAAACGCCTAACGACTCGCCGGAGATGCTTTCGATCTATAGGGCGGCGATGGAGATCTGGCTCAGCGAGCTGCCCTCGATCCCCATCGTCCAGTGGCCGCACCGTATACCCACTAACGAGACCTATTGGACGGGCTGGCCCTCGGCGGAGAACCCCTATATCAATACTTCGTACTGGGCGCGGTCGTGGCTGCTGGTGCTGCTCAATCTGCGTCCGGTGGGATGAAATGGCGATTAGGCTGGTAGCGGTGTTAGTAAAGTGTTGCCAAGGAGGAATCTCATAGCGATCAGACTCGTTTCTGAGCGTACGTTGTGGCCGCTCGGGTCAGGAGCAGCTCGATGCGAATAGTGGACGCCCATGCTCATATCTTTCCGCGAGTGCAGGGTCGGATCGCTGCGGGGCCGACCCGCGGTCTGGGCTACGGTCGGATCCAGGTCGGTCCCGAAACTATCCAGCTGATGCCGGCGCACAATGAGGCGACGGTCTACAGTGCCGAGATGCTTATGGCCAATATGGATTGGGCCGGTGTGGAGCGGTCGGTACTTCTGCAGGGGCCGTTTTACGGCGAGTGCAACGACTATGCCTGGGAGGCTGCTCAGCATTACCCGGATCGATTGCAGGCCGTGGCCTATCTCGATCCTTGGCGCGAGGACCTGCGGGCGCAATGGGCAGGGGTGTCCTCCTTCGCGGCGGTCAAGATGGAATGTTCGAAGAAGACCGGTTTTTGCGGACTCTATACCGGGGCGCGGCTCGACGATCCGAAATTAGATTGGCTGTGGAGCGCGTTGGAGGTGAGCGCCAAGGTGCTGGTCCTGGATCTGGGTCATATGGGCAGCGCCTCGTATCAGACCGGGGCAGTGCGTCGGATCGCTACTTTACACGAAGGGCTGCAAATCGTCATCGCCCATCTCGGACAGCCGGCACCGCAGATGGACGCGCAACGGTTAGGTCTCTGGCGCGAGCAGGTCGATTTGGGTCGGCTGGCCAATGTCTATTTCGATACTGCGGCACTGCCGGCTTATCTCGGCGATGAACTCTATCCCTATCCGACGATGCGGCGCTGGTTGGAAGAAGCGATCGGGCGGATTGGCCCCGCCAAAGTCCTCTGGGGCACCGATCAGCCGGGCCTTTTGGGGCATGCGAATTTGCCGCAATTGGTACGCCTGGCCGCAGTGCACTTCGATTTTCTCTCTGCGGATGAGCAGGCGATGGTGATGGGGCTCAATGCCCTTTCGGTCTATGGCTAATCGACGTACTCGGTGCGGTCCGAGTCGAGTATCGCGCGGACTTCTTCGCTATTGTCCAATCCCAGGCGGACCTTGCGGGTGAGGTTCTCCTCTGCTTCGCGCACTTTGGGCAGAGTCTCGACGACGTGGTCGAACTGGTCGTGGGGGATGACCACCACTCCGTCCTTGTCGGCGACGACGATCTCGCCCGCATCGACGCAGATACCGCCCATGACCACCGGCATCCCGGCGGTGCCCGGACCGTTGCGGGTACACGAATTGGGGGTGATTCCCATGCAGAAGGCGGGCAGGCCAACGGGTAGGATCCCATCGATATCGCGCATCAGGCCATCGGTCACAAAACCGGAGATGCCGCGGTTGCGGCCCATGGCCACCATGATATCTCCCGATATGGCGGTTTTGTCGAACATATCGGTAGCGATGAAGATCGCATCTCCTGGTTGTGCAACCTCGAGTGCGGCAAAGACCGCGAGGTTGTCGCCCGGGCCAGGATGGCAGGTGACGATCGGCGCGGCGAGAGTGCAATTGTCATTATCGAGCGGTTTGATGCGGTAGTCGAGCGCGCCGCGACCGTTCATGCAGTCGACGATAAAACCGGTGGGTGTGTTGCGGATGGCGCGGAGGACGGCTTCCGAAGGGCGCGGAAAATTTCGGCGGATGGTCAAGAGCGGGGGATTTTTGATCATTTTTCCTCCAATATACAGTAAAGCAGCGGTCGTTGCCCCTTAGAGGGCGTAATAGGATTTTTCCACTTTGCCTGGGCGAGATCTGCCGGGTTCGATTCAGTTTTGGGTCGATCTGTGCTGATCTTTGGCGGCGATTTCGAAATCCATGGGATTGCGTTTGATATGAAAAGACCCCGCGTATCTTATGGGAAGGCGGGGAGATTGTCAAGAAAGCTCCCCGCATATTAGTTGGGTTAACTATAGGTCTTGGTGTGGGAGCTCAGCATATTTTTCGAGGTCGCGCAGTGCTAATACGGTGAACTCATTGTTGCGCAAATAGGTGATGTACTGCTCGAATTGATCGGGTTCGGTATGGACCCAGGGGTGGTCGAGGTCGGGCACGCCATGGAAGGTCAGCACGGCGATGCGGCCATCGCGAGCACGATCCAGTGCCCAGCGGAACTCGTCGAAGTTCCACTTGGGACCAGAGGCACCAGTAGTGGGCACCAGCAAGGGATCGTGCACTTTCGGGTCGTAGGCCGGACCGCGGCCTCCTTCATCGTCATAGGCGAACTCGGGGGCCGTACCGCGACGGGCGAAGCGGAAACCGCGTTCCTTGAGCACGGCGACGGCCTCGGGTCCGTGGCTATAACCAGGGTAGCAGAATGTGGTGGGTCGGGCGATGTCGTATTCGCTACAGCGCTGATCGATATGGTCGATATCGGTGTGGAGTTCGCTCGGTGTCTGCGTATTGACGTTTTTGTGATGCTGAGTGTGGTTGCCGATTTCAAAGCCGTCGCGGTCCAGTGCAGCGGCTTCCTCCCAGGTCATATAGCGCTCTTTATCGACCAGGAAGCGAAGGCCTTCGGTGATGTAGAAGGTGGCGTTGAAACCGGCTTCTTTCAGCAAGGGTGCGGCGAAGGTGTATTGGGATTTGACGCCGTCGTCAAAAGTCAGGGCGACTACTTGGTCGGGTGTGGCGATGGCCATTTCAGCGCTCTACAGCTCGGCCCCAGGGGCCTGGGATATAGGGGAATTGGGTCTCGAGATCATCGGCTAGCTCTGCGCCCCAGCCGGGTGCGTCGGGGATGGGGAGCGATCCTTCGCTCGCGGGTGGGTTTTTGAGGATATCCCATTGCAAAGGCCCCTGACCGATAAAGAGTTCGAGCACGTGTTCCTCAGGCAGCGCGGCGAGGAAGTGGGCATTGGCCAGGGTCAGGAGGCCGTTGTGCCAGTTCTGGGTAAAGAGCTCGATGCTGTGCTCCTGGGCTCGGTGATAGATGCGGATGGCTTCGGAGAGGCTGGTGACTCCGACGTCGAGCTGAGCTTTATCGTAGGCTTGTTGTGCGAAGAAGGGCTCGAATTCTTCGAGCGTGGCATTGGACTCGCCGCCCGTAATGGGGATTTGCAATTCCTTGTTGAGTCGGGCGTAGCCGTCGATTTGGTCTTTGGGCAAGGGTTCCTCAAACCAGCTCCAGCCCGCTTGGTCGAGGAAGCGACCGATGGTCAGGGCCTGGGTTTCATCGAGGCGGCAATTGCCTTCCAGCATCAATTCCATACGCGAGCCGACCACATCGGTGAGTGTGCGCAAGAGGTCGAGCATCCGCTCGACAGTGGTGCCGGACCACGACCATTCGGTACCCAATCGCATCTTGTAGGCGCTAAAACCTCGCTCAGCGAGGGCCAGGGCTTCGTCAATAACGGATTCAGGGCGGTGATCCCAATCGTATTGAACGCCCCCCGAGGCGTAGACTCGGAGCTGGTTTCGCGGTGCCCGGTCCGGTTGGTCGGGCGTGATCAGGGGTGCGATCAGTTCGACTACTTTTTTGTCTTGTGCCTTGGCGCGCAGATCCCAGAGCGCGAGTTCGAGTCCAGCATAGGCGATGTGCAGTGCGCGGTCGCCGACCGGCTTGGGTACGAGTTCGGGGTCCAAGGGGTTACGGCCTATGAATTCGGACTTGATGCTTTCAAGAGTTTGGCGTATTTGCGGAGGATCGCCATAGGTGGAGGGTTCGGCGATGCCCGTTAGCCCTTGGTCGGTTTCGACAATGACGATCGGACAGTCGGCTTTTTCCACGTGGAAAGAAGCACTGAACCACTGGCGCTGGGATTCGTGAAGACGAGAGAGACAGAGGGTGCGAATTTCGGTGATTTTCATAACGTGGTGGTTTGGAGGGCATAATCGGTCGGAGTTATTATCAAGCTATACGAGGTCTTTGTCAATCAGGAGCAATAGATGATAAAAGAACTGGCGAATGGGGAAAGGGTAGTTTTAAAGGTGTTGGAGCCGCCGTTGGGAGATTATCGGGACAAGGTCGGGTGCTGGCAGGATCTGCGCGACGATCTGTTGGGAGGTGATCTGCAGCAGTGGTTGGTCGCTCCGTATTTTGTCGCAGAGATAGCAGGGGAGGTAGTGGGGAGTATGTGTTATTATACGGGCGTGGGCAGACCGGAGGTGGGGCTGGTTGAATTTGTACAGACGGCGGAGCAGCATCGGCGCAAGGGTATCGCGGCGATGCTGATGGCGGAGTTGGTGCAGCATTTCAACCGGTGTGGGGGGTGGGCGCTGTACTTGTGCACGGTCAATCCGCATGCGGGAGATTTATACGAGAAGAACGGCTTCTGCTACTGGGTGGGAGACGGGATGCGATATCTGGCACCGACGGCAGGAGATTACGACCGCGAGTATTTGGCCTATGGGGGAGAAGCGCGGGTACGGGCAGCCTCGTGGGGGGACTTGCCGGCTGCTGCAGCGCTTTTTAATCATCGTCAGCCGGATTGGGGGATCAAGGAATATCTTACCCGTTGTTTCGGCGATACGCGGTTCGAGCGGCATTTCGTCGAATTGATGCGGCGGACAGAAGAAGCGCGGGGGGAGGTACTGGTTCTGGAGAACCCGCTGGGGCGGGTGGTGGGCCTCGTGGGGTTTGAGCGATTGGATAGTTTCTACGAGCAGCATGTTGCTTATCTGAGTTTTCGCGCCAGCCCGGCCTATTTTGGGCAGGTGCCCGAATTGTTGGAAACGGCGCGCGAGAGGGCAGGGGCACTAGGTATTTCCATTTTGCAGACCTATGTCGCGGCAGACGACAACGAGGCGGCGGAACTCTTGCGTGGGGCGAATTTTGTCGAGGAGGCGCGCTTGCGGGGACGGCTCAGCGATGGGGAGTACACGCGGGATATGCTGGTCTATACTTCGTTGATAGAGCACGCTGCGGGACGACGGCATTCGCGCGACGACTACTATGGGCAGCGGAGGGCGTGGCAGGCAGAGAAAGTCCAGCGCTGAGCGCTTCGGTCTACCAGTCGTTGACCGAGCCGTCGGCGCGGCGCCAGTGCGGCGGCTCGTCGGGCAGTTGCGGTGGATGGCGCAAGGCGGCGGCTTCGTCGAGGTCAATCCCGAGACCCGGCGAATCAGAGGCTAGCAGATAGCCGTTTTCCACTCGCCAGTCGTGCGGCACCACCTCGGTCATCCAGCCGTCTGACGGCGCGAATTCCTGCACTGCGCAGTTGGGAATAGCCAGATTTAGGTGCAGCATTGCCGCCGTCGATACCGGGCTGCCGGTATAGTGGCAGGCCATCTCCTGGTAGTGCACTTCGCCCATGGCGGCGATTTTGCGGCCTTCAGTGATCCCGCCGCTGTGGCAGATATCGACGCGGAGGTAGTCGATGAGTTCGTCTTCGATCAGTTCGCGGAAGGCCCACTTGGTGTGCAGTTGCTCGCCGGTGCCCAGAGCGACATTAGTGTGGGCGCGGAGCGTGGCGAAGGAGCCGGGGTTTTCCGAGCGGATGGGGTCTTCGACGTAGAAGGGTCGATATTCCTCGATGGCGTTGCAGAATTCGATCGCGCGGGCCGGGGTCAGTCGGGTATGGACTTCGAAGATAATTTCTAGGTCGTCGTCCGATCGGCGCAGGGCTTCGATATAGTCCACCCCGTGGCGGATGGCCCAGGTCTGGTCAAAGGCGCCTTTTTCTTTCTCTTTGATCGGCGAGATGCGCACCACCTGATAGCCTTCTTCGCGCAGTGCTTGAGCGCGTTCGGCCAACTCTACAGGTATGGCTCCGCCCAGATGGCGGTAGACGAGGACTTTTTCGCGGGCTTTGCCGCCGAGGAGGCGGTAGGTGGGCACGCCGAGCGCCTTGCCGGCCAGATCCCAGAGGGCGATATCGATGCCGGCCAGTGCCGATTGCAGGACCGGTCCTCCACGCCAGAAGGTGCCGCGGAAGATGTCTTGCCAGATGTGTTCGATGCGGGTGGCGTCCTGGCCAATGAGCAGCGGGCGAAGGTGGTCAAAGCTGTGAACCACCGACATCGAACGACCAGAGAGCGAGGCTTCGCCGAGGCCGTAGAGTCCGTCTTCGGTGGTGATCTTGACGAAGACGAAGTGGCGGACGGGGAAAACATCAACGGCAGATATTTTCACGGGCATACTCCTCGTTGGGGTGCGGCAATCATAGCTTCCGGGACCGCAGTTCAGAAAGATTAACCAATATTAATTATATTGAGGGGCAAACGAAAGGAGATAGAGATGAAATTAGCAGACCGAGTAGCCATAGTTACCGGTGGTGGCGGTGGAATGGGCCGTGGGATCAGTCGTTGCTTATCGCGAGATGGCGCCCAGGTGGTCGTGGCCGATTTGGATCTGGAATCGGCACAGGCCACAGTTGCGGAAGTGGAGAAAAACGGTCGCGAAGGTCTAGCAGTGGTAGCCGACGTAGCGAGCGATGAGGCCTGTTGCGCTCTGGTGGCGCAGGCGCTTGATCGATTTGGGCAAATCGATATCATCGTCAACAACGCCGGACATTTCGGGGGTAAACTGGCTCTTCCCTTCACCAATATGGACGAGGCCGAATGGGATGATAACTATGCGGTCAACGTCAAAGGTCCTTTTTTGCTCTGCAAGGCTGCTGCCGAGCACATGATGGGACGCGAATACGGCAAGATCGTCAATATTTCATCGGTGGCCGCCAAGCGCGATCCCGCCTTCGTACCGGCCTACGCGGCGACCAAAAACGCAGTCTTGAGTCTGACCCGAATTCTGGCCAAAGATCTGGGCCCCTATAGTATAAATGTCAATGCCGTATGTCCGGGCTTTGTGTGGACGCCGTTCTGGCAGCAGCTGGCGCCGCTCTTGGGCGAGACTGATCCGGCGCTGGAGGGTCTGGAGGCACGGGAGATTTTCGAGCGCTTCGTGCAGGGGGCCGTGCCTTTAAAGCGCGAGCAGGAACCGGAGGATATCGGCAACCTAGTGGCCTTCCTGTCCTCGGAAGAAGCGCGCAATATCACCGGCCAGACCATTCACTGTGATGGTGGTGCGGCGATGAACTAGAGTGGATCTGGGGCAAGGCGGAGTGCACTGGATCGGGTCTGGATCGCATCGAGGTCCTGGACAAGAGGCAATGCGGGTCTTGTTATCAGACTCGTATGCTTCCCGTGTATTGTTCTGCTCCAATTGGATATATATATTCTTTCAACTCCTTAAATAGTGGTCCTAATTCGCGGATAGCAATGCCTGATTCAATACCTTATATGCTCTTGAGCATCGATCGGCACCAGGAGATCGATGCCTATTTGCACGATCGGAATTGGCTCGAGCCTGGCGAGTCGATTCGCCGGCTCGGTAGCGCTGGCGAAGGCAATATGAACCTGACTCTGCGCGTCGACACCGGGCAGCGATCCTTTATCGTCAAGCAGTCGCGGCCCTGGGTAGAGAAATACCCCGCGATTCCGGCACCGGAGAATCGGGTGCTGATGGAGGCCGCCTTTTATAGGGCTGTCGCTTCCTCGGCCAGGATTGCCGATCAGATGCCTCACCTGCTGGATTGCGACGAGCAGAATTTCGTCGTTTTGCTCGAAGATCTGGGGGAAACGGCGGATTTCACCTCCATCTATAACGACGGGGATGCGGCTTTCGAGCCATTGGTCGAGTTGGCTCAGTGGTTGGCTGCACTGCACGGAACCGACTTTGGTGCTCTGACTAAAGAGCGGTTGGAAAACCTTCCGATGCGCCAGCTCAACCACGAGCATCTCTACCGCTTTCCGCTGCAGGCCGACAACGGGCTCGACCTCGACGCGATTACGCCCGGTCTCAAAAGGGTGGCCGAACCTCTGCAGGGCGACGAGGCCTATCGGCGTGCCATAGCCGAACTCGGCGAATTGTATTTGCAGAATGGTCCCTGCTTGCTGCACGGCGATTTCTACCCGGGGAGCTGGGTGCGTTCGGCTGATGATATATGGGTAATCGATCCGGAGTTTTGCTTTTTTGGTCCTGCGGAATTCGATCTTGGCATTCTTATCGGCCACCTCTTGCTAGCTGGCCGGCCGCTGGCCCTTATAGAGACGATCTTCGCCCACTATCGTCCCGGGTCTTCGTTTCGCTGCGATCTCGCTTTGCGCTTTGCGGGGATGGAGATTATGCGGCGGATGATTGGTGTGGCGCAACTGCCGATCGCGGCGGATCTGGAGCGCAAGGAGTGGCTGCTGACCACTTCGCGGGATCTGGTGTTGGCGCCGGATTCGCTGTACGGCTGAATCACGGCGCAAGAGAAATCTGCAATCCGGGCTAGCGTTTAGCTGGACTCGCTATCCAGTTCTTTGTAGAGCCAGAGTAGGGAAGAGACCGGAGCCGTGATAAATTGGAAGCCGAAGCGGCTGCGTCCGTTGTCCAGACGTTGCATCCACACCATGCGGGCTCGATGCTGGTGCAACTCGCCCTCGATTTCAAACTCCATGTCGAAGGGGATGTCTTCTTCGATTTCGAAGCCGATTCCATTGGCCGAAAGGTCGGTGCTCTTGGCCTCGACCAGACCAAAATCACCGATCAGCTGGATTGAGGTTTTTAATTCGTTGCGCTCCGAGCGTGGTTGGGTGTCTTGGTCCGGGTTGGTTTCGTTATCCGAGAGGACTTTCAGACGAGCTCTTAACTCGACCAATTCTTCGATGAGCTGGGCTTTAGTTTTTTTGCTATCCTGCATATCGATCTCCGCTAGTTCCGTACTAACTTTCAGAGCGCGCAGTATCCTTGGTGCATGTTCATGTATAATACTGT
>CAZFMY010000020.1:39944-72081 GCA_964520345.1 uncultured Gemmatimonadaceae bacterium
TATAATACTGTGGCGAATCTAAGAAAACAACCGCTACTATACGCTTTACTTTAGTTCTATGTGCACTGTGGCGATGGGGTAAAACTCGAGAGTGGCCCAGGCTCTAATGCGGATTCGTTCGCCTAGTGATGGCATTTTAACTTCGATGTTTTACCAGCAGTTGTGTTGGGGACCGTTAACAGGGATTAGGTTCCAGGGTGGTCAGGCCAGGCAGCCCGGCCTCTCTCTTGCCACGCTGCTATGCACGATATACCTTCTGCTAGATCATTGCCCTGAAGGTCGTTTCAGCACAGCGAGACCAGGCGATGGGTTTCTCCCGGGGTGCAATGACCGGAATGGGTTTTGCCGATTGCGATTCCGGGCAAAGCTTCAGCATAGAGTACACGGCAGTCCCTTGCATCGACGCAGTAAATCACTATAAAGATGAGTCCCTTATCATTTCCTGTTTGCCATGACTGAGCGATTGCCAGATCTCATTCCGCTTGCGCCCTATTATCGGGAGATGGTATGGGGAGGGCAAGGGTTGGCGGAACTCTACGGGAAGCCCTTGCCGCCGTCGGTACCGATCGGCGAGACCTTCGAGCTTTCGGCCTACGAGGGCCGGGAGAGCAATGTGGCGGCCGGCCGTTTAGCCGGAACTTTGCTAAGTGATCTGGTGCGGGACTACCGCGAGCAACTGGTCGGCCCCGAGGTCTGGTCGCGCTATGGAGCACATTTTCCCCTGCTGGTCAAGCTCATTGATGCCGGGCAGGATCTCTCGATTCAGGTACATCCCGACGATGAGTACGCCCGGCTTAAGGGATTGCAGGATATGGGAAAAATGGAGGCCTGGTACGTACTGCACTCGGATGGCGGTCGGGTGGTCTATGGTCTCCGCGAGGGGGTTGATCGCGAAGATTTTGCCGCGGCGGTCGCCGAGAACCGCGTCGCAGAGGTTGTCCGCTTTTATGAAGTCTCACGCGGTGACCTGGTCTTCTCACCGCCTGGCACCGTACACGCTTTGTGCCAGGGGGTGATCATTTACGAGGTACAGCAATCGAGCGATTTGACTTTTCGGATCTATGATTACGATCGACCGGGGCTCGATGGCAAGCCGCGAGAACTGCATCTCGAGCAGGCGCTGGAGGTTATTGATTTTTCCCAGCATTTGTCGGGCCCGGTGGCGCATCCAGTGCTGCGGGGAGAGGCCCTGGTCGAATCGGAGTATTTCGTGCTGCGGGGTTGTGCGCTCGATGACGGGGTTGCCGAGCACGTGGCTGAGGGGTCGTTTCTGGTGCTGACGTTTATTGGCGGCCGGGCTCTTGTACGCGGTGGAGAGGATGAGTACGTGCTGGCTGCTGGTGCTACCGCGCTGGTTCCTGTCGGGGGCGTCTGCGAGATCGAACCTATTGAAGACGAAAAACTAGAATACCTGATCGCTTCGGTTCCCATTTAACAAAAGAAGAGGTTTACACGATGAAGTTCGTTATTCGCGCCGGAGGTATCGGTACCCGGCTCTGGCCCTATAGCCGTCAGGACAAACCCAAGCAGTTCCACCGCATGGCCGGGGAACGGACCATGCTGGAGGATGCAGTGGGCCGGATCGGCCCGATTGCGGCCCCAGCAGAGATTTTCGTATCTACTGGGGCTTCAATGGCATCTTTAGTTCGCGAGCAGTTGCCGGAACTGCTGCCCGAGCACTTGATCGTCGAGCCGGCATTGCGCAATACGGGGCCAGCGGTCGGGCTGGAATGTGCGCTGCTGGAGGCGCGTTATCCGGGTTGCGCCGTCGCCAGCCTGGGGTCGGATCACTATATCGGTAGAGCCGATGAGTTTTGCCGTTTGTTGCAAGTGGCCGATGAGGCGCTGGCGTCCCGCCCCGATTACTTATTCACGCTCGGTGTTAAACCGACGCGGGCGGAGACGGGCTATGGCTATATCCGCCGCAGTGCGGTACTGGAGGAGGTCGCAGGGGAACCAATCTACGGAGTCGAGGCTTTTACTGAGAAACCCGGGGCGGAACAAGCCGCCGAATATCTGGAAAGTGGCCAGTATTTGTGGAACAGCAATATGTTTGCCTGGAAGGCGGCGACCGTGCTCGAACTCTTCGCTCGTTTCGAACCGGAGATGCACGAGGGATTGATGCGAATCCAGGCGGCGGTAGGTACTGCGGATGAGCAAGCGGCAATTGCTCGCGAGTACCCGCGCTTAAAGGCGCTTGCTATCGACAATGCCATAATTGAACGAGCTGAAAAAGTGGCAACCATAGAAGCGGATATCGAATGGGGCGATATTGGTTCGTGGGCGGCGCTGACAGATGTCTTGCCGGCGGATGAAGCGGGCAATTTGCTCTCTGGTGATGTTGTGGCGATCGACGTTGAAAATACGACGGTTTATGGGCCGGAAGGCAAAGTTGTAGCGCTGGTGGGCGTGGAAGATCTGGTAGTGGTGGATACCGAGGACGCATTGCTGGTGTGCAAGAAAGGAGAAGCCCAACGGGTGAAAGAGGTGCTGGAGCGCTTGCAAGAGCAAAAAAAGTATGGCAAGCATCTCTAAAGAGAGATCGCACTCGGGTTCGATTTCCCAAGCGGGCTATCGTCCTGTTGGAAAGGATACTCGATTGGCACTAGAGGTTCTGAACACAATTTTTCGCTTAAGTACAAGACGACGACAGCTTGTTGGAGATTGCCGCTTCGCATCGGCGGGGGTGCAATCGTCGAGGAAGCGAGGATCTGAGTGATGACGAATATCCTCATTATAGTCAGCGATCACCTGTCGACGCGCGGAGTCGGAGCCTATGGAGAAAGCAATTGGGCCGATACTCCGAATATCGATAGGATTGCCCGGCGTGGGGTCCTCTTTGAAAATATGTACACCACTTGTCCACTTTCGGCCCCGGCGCGCGCTTCGTTCTGGACCGGACGCTACCCCCACGACACTGGAGTGCTGCATAATGGTCTGAAAGAAGAGGGCCCGGGTAGATTGCCCAATCAGATGGTGGCGGAGAGTATGCCGACGATTGGGGAGTCTTTCAGCAGTGCCGGATATGAGACCATCCACTTTGGCAAGTGTCACGACTCGGGCGGGTTGCGCGGCTTTGAGATCGTGCCGGATGGTATTCGCGAATCTTCGAGCGTACCCGAGGCGTATCCGGAAAACCAGGACACCTCGAAGGACCGCTGGGCGATCGATCGATTTGCCGAGTGGGCGCGGCGCGGTCTTCACGATCCGTTCTGCTGCGTGGTCGATTTGCAGAACCCGCATAATATCTGTGGCTGGATCGGCGCTCACAACAGCCTTAGCGGACCGGTGGTGCACCCGCCAATCGAGAGCGAATTGCCGCCCTTACCTCCAAACCACAGCGTGGTCGACTGGGCCGGGTTGCCGCTGCCTATTCGCTATATCTGCTGCACTCATAACCGCGCCGCACAGACTTCGCATTATAGTGCCGAGGATTGGCGCTATTATATAGATGCTTATCGGCACTATGCCAAAATGGCCGATGATCACGTCGGCACGGTTTTGCGTCTTCTGCAAGAAGGTGGCGTGCTGGACGATACGCTGGTTATTCTGATGGCCGACCACGGCGATGGTATGGGATCGCATCAGATGGCGACCAAACAGATTTCGTTTTACGAGGAAATCGCTCGGGTGCCCTTTATCGTCGCCGGACCCGGAGTCGCGGGTGGAGGTCAGCGGGTAACGGAACTGACCTCGCTGATCGATCTATTTCCAGGGCTTTGTGAGTACGCGGCGATCGAGACGCCAGCCGGACTCCCTGGTCTCAGTTTCGCGCCCTTGCTTGTGGGCACTGCGACAGCGCGGCGAGAATTTGTCGCTGCAGAGTGGTACTCCGAATGGGGTTGTACCATCAGCCCGGGCCGGATGATCCGCAGCAAGCGTTTCAAATACACTTCTTACCTTGAAGGCAGTGCTGCGCCAGATGATCCGACCGGGGGAGAAGAACTCTACGATTTGGATCGAGATCCGGGAGAGATGGTCAATCTGGCGTCTGAGGCTGGTTGCCGCGATCTAGTTCTCGAGCATCGGGCGCTGCTCAAAGAGCATATTGGGGAGCAGGAAGACCCGTTCTATTCCCACCAGGTCGTAGTCGATTCGCGGTGGCGTGCGCATACGTCTGGTTATCATCATCACTCTGGGCCGACTGCGCCGATGATCGCCGGAGGATAGGGCTTGCCCGGGGAATCAACTCCGGTTTCGGTGTTCTTGCTGTACTAATTCGCAAATAGCGGTCACGCCGTTGCGGATATCTTCTTCGCTGGCGGCGATCGAGATCCGGACGTGGTTCCGGCACATCTGGCCGAAGGTCTTGCCTGGAGCTACAGCGACCCGTTTCTCTTCGAGGAGTTTGACAGCGAAGTCGCGCGAGTCCATACCCGCAGCGGAGATATCGATCATCAGGTATATTGCACCGCCGGGTGTATAGTGGTACAGATCGTACTCGCGCAGGACGGTGAGGGCGATATCGCGGCGGCGGTGATAGGCCTCGCGCATCGCGTCGACGGAGTCCTGTGGACCATCGAGAGCTTCGGCCGCGGCCAATTGGGAGAAGCCGGTACCGCAGGAGACAAAGGGCTCCTGGAGTTTGGCGGCCAATTCGATATAATCGGGGTTGGCGCGGGTAAAGCCGACGCGGTAGCCGGTCATGGCATAGCTCTTGGACATGCCCGAGACGATTAATGTGCGGCCGTCTTGGTCGTGCGGCAACGCGCTCTGGTGCTTTTGGTCGAAGACGATTTCGCCATAGATCTCGTCGGAGAGCACCCATAGATCATGGCGTTGAGCCAGGTCCATCAAGTTGCGCATCAGCGCTTCGTCGTAGACCTGGCCCGTGGGGTTGGAGGGGGTGCAGAGAAGGAGCAGTTTGGTCTTGGGACTCACCAGGCTTTCGATTTCGCCGAGGTCGGGAAGAAATTGATTCTCTGCCCGTAGATTGTAAAATACGGGCTGGCCGTGGACGATAGAGACGGCCATGTGGTAGTTCGGCCAGCCCGGGTCGGGTAGCAGGACTTCGTCGCCGGGTTCGAGCAGAGCCAGAAACGAGGTGGCCACGCTCATCACTGCTCCGGGCGTGATCAGAATATTCGCACTGGTAGTCGGCACGCCGGTGTTGTGCTGGAAATAGCGGGCTGCCGCTTCGCGCAGCGGGTCGACTCCGGCATTGGGCACGTATTTGGTATGGCCGTCCTGTGCATAGCGGCACGCAGCTGCGACGATATGTGCGGGCGTGTCGAAGTCGGGTTGGCCGACTTCGAGGTGGATGACCTTGCCTGTCTTTTCAACCGCCCATGCCAGGTCCATAACTTCGCGGATGCCCGAGCGGGGGATTTCTGCCGGTATACGAGCGAATGGTTTCATCGCAGGTGGATGCCCGGTCCGGTCGAGCCGATCATCTGTACGGTGTTGTAGATCGAGGCCGGGGTCGAGGCGCCGGTCACTCCGGTTATACCTTCGCTGCGTGCGACTCTGAGATCGATGCCGGGACCCTGCGCGTGTATTTCGACGATGGCCTCGGTCCATTCGGGGCTGACCAGCAATAGCGAGTGGGTTCGGTCAAAGCCGATGCCGGCGTAGGCGATGGCTGCGTGGGTATTGACATTGCGCGGGAAGAGCGGGCAGATGCCCCGCGTCGGTCCGTCATAGAGCGTGGTCTCCTCTTTGATCTCGTCCGGATCTACACCGGCCGCAGCGCAGTCGACGTTGTGTGGAGGTTTCTTCATGACCACGTCTACCGATTCCCAAACGTCGCGGTTTTCCAGCAGCGCGTCCATCCCGACCACGCCTCCGTGCGGGACAAAGGCCCGCGTGCCGGCACGGCGGGTGATCTCTTCGATTCCTTCTTCAACTTCGCGGTCGGCTAATGCCGTTACCGAGATGAACATGTAGTTGGTTTTTTCCAGGATCGTCCGGCCCCATTTACGGGTTACGTCCGGGTGGGCCATCTCAACGACGAGGTCGGGCTGCCGCGATTCGAATCCGCCCAGATCTTCCAGGGCCAGGCCTGCGGGCAGGTTTTCGATGGCAGCGGCAAACTGATCGTGGACAAAGACCACTTCCATGCCGTTATCTTCATTGTTTTCTATCATCTGGTGCACTGCTTGGCCGATCTGGCCATAGCCGATCAGACCGATCCGGGTGCTTTCCTGACTCATGGCGGGTCTCCTGAAAAATGGGGATAGGTTTGCAATCAGCGTGAAAATATATACTATGGATGGCAAATTGGCGAAAGAAGAGTGTATTTGCTCAAGGTATAAGTGCATATTGCTCCAGGCGTCGACCGCCGTGCTACCAGATCTTGTATGATGGATAAAAGCCTCTACAAGGATCGAACATAATGTATAAAGAATCCACGGACTTATCCGATATTAAGGAAGCGGGAGGTAAGCGTGGTCAATTCTAAGAAAAAGAGACGCAAAGATCGACTCGTCTATATGCTCGGCTTGGTTGGTGTGCTCTGCCTGGGCAGTGCTGCGGCAAGTTTCATGGGTGCATTTAAACGGGCTGAAAAAACACCTATGGCCAGTGGGCAGGGCGTAGAGGCGAGAGGAAGAAACGAGCCGGTTGTGGATCGGGCTGCAATCGAATCGGTCAAGGTAGAGTCCGCGCCGACTCCCGCGCCGACTCCCGAAGTTGCCGTTGCCGATGTACCGACAGCCGACGCCTATTATCCCCTTGAAGTCGGGCGTTACTGGATCTACGAAAGCGAAGATGCAAAAAGCGGTACACGCACGATAGTAGAGAGGCGGATTGTGCGTCGAGAGCGGCGATCGGATCAGGATCTATTCTATTTTTCCGACGGTATTGTCGCCTACCGCCAGGACGACAAGATTTTCGAGATGGGCTCCGAGGGTGGGGTCAATGTGATTCCCCTGGGTTCGGATCCATACGTGTACTGGAGCGAGGGTTTACACATCGAAAAACAAGTAGGCGCCAAGGATACGGTAATGATGATCGGTCGGCAGCGTTACCAGAACTGCGTTCAGATCATTACCCGCTTCCGGCCTCGCGACCAGTCGGAGCAGGCGCTTAGCGCCTATGCTTCGTATTATGCGCGTGGAATTGGCCTGGTCGGCCGCGAAATATGGCCGCCGGTACCGGGCGGTACGCCGAATAAGATGCTCACCGACTACGGTCCACAAAAATTGTAAGGCCAAAATTAAAAAGGAAAAAGGAGCAGGCTCCCCATGCTCTACAGATACACTTTCTCAATTGTCTTTATGGTGCTCTCCCTGAGCGATGCCCATGCCGAACGATCCTTGGCACGGGTCATTGATGTCCAACGGGGTGAGGTGGATAGTGTGGTGCTCGACGCGGGCCGTTTAGACGGCTTGAGCGAGGGAGCCCAGGTAACGCTCTTGCGCGAGGGTGAAGCTATTGTCCACCCGCTCAGTGGTGAGGTTCTGGGAATCCCTCAGGAGCCGGTGGGCTTGGTCGAAGTGCAAGCGCTGCAAGATCATCGTGCCCAGGCGGTACTCCTCAAGAGTTATTCAACGCCCCGTGTTGGTGACCTGGCCGAATACGCGAAAGTAGCGGTAGAGCCGGAGGAGGCTTCGGGTGGAGTGGAAGTGGAGCAGGTGAATAAGATGATGAATCGGGTCGAAGTCCTCGAAGCGGGGATGCAGCAGTACAGGAAGTCTCAGAAATCCCTCTCGGCATACCCGGTCTTCGCTCAGCAGGTTTGGGACGAGATGGGGACGATCAAATCCTATTTGGTCACTCTCGACGAACGCCTGATAGAATTGGAGGCCCAGCAGGGAGAGGATCGCAACCGCCTGGCAGCGATGATTGATGGCGAATACCAGTCCGAGTCGGCCAGAGAATTGACGATCCGCTATAGCGAGGACACCGATCTCAAACTCCGAGTGGCGGGTAAGACTCTGGAGATCAGTGTCGAGCGCGATTCGATCCTGCTAAAAGAAAGCAACGAGTTCGATAGAGCGGTCAATGAGCCAAACGAAGGGGGTTGGGAATTAGATGAAGAGATTTTTGGATCACCGTATGTAATCGGTGGTATCGTCTTCGTGGTCTTATTGGTCGTCGTAGTTTTAGTGGTCATTATCAAGCAACGCTTCGACCGAGCAATGGATGGATTGGAGGAATACGATGAGGATTTAATGGTGGATGAGGAGGAAGAGGAAGAGGATTTCGACAACTTTGAAGAAGAGTACGAAAAGCGATGAAACGGCTAATAGTATTGGCGGTTATCCTCTTTGTGGGGTCGGTGCGGGCCGAGGAAGATATGGCCTACGTAATCAAGGTGACACCGACTTTGGCGTATGTAGATGTCGGTTGGAGTACCGGTGCAATGATTGGAGAGACCTATCTGATCTTGCGCGGAAAAGGTGGGCGCTATACCGAAGTGGGCGCTGTGCAGTTGGTGCGGATCGACGATAGCTTCAGCATTGGCGAGATTGTCTCGGTCGCCGAAGGTGAAGCTATCGAAGTGCTGCATCGCGCCGTGCTGCGGGCGGATTGGGAGGCCATCTCTGCCTCGGATGAGGCTTCCAGCTCGGGTTCGACGGTCGGTCGTCGTTCTTTTCAGGTGTTTTCTGGAGCAGATTGGGGCCGCAACGCCGACTTGGTCTTTGCGACTCCAGCTAATTCGTTGATCGATGCCAAATCGGGAACTGGTTGGGGTGTGGGTTTGCGACTAGGACAGGTTTTTGCAGATCAGTGGCGTATCAACTTGACCTATCGCATGGGCACGGGAGCGGACGTAGTCCAATTGGCGATGGAGAGCGACTTGCATCTCGTGCCCCGTGGTTACGACCGGGCCGGGCCTTATTTTGGCATCGGTGTGGGGATGCACCAACTGAGTTGGGATCCACCGGGCAATGCCAACGATTCGGCCAATAAGGGGAGTTTCAATTTAGTCGCGGGCATCCAGGCGCCGAGGATGATGAATATGGTGCTGGAACTTGGTTATCAGAAGGTGATCAGATTCGATGATTGGCTCGACTTGAGCAATGTGCGGACCTACTTGGGCTTCGGCCGCCATTTTTGAACGAAGGTCAATGCTGATCGCCAACGGCCACCTCTTCGGAGGGGGCCGATTTTTTTTTGCGCTCCGAGATCTTGCAGACCCCGATGCTAATTTCGTAGAGCAGAAGCAACGGTAAAGCCATCAGTAGTTGCGAGACGGGATCGGGGGGGGTGAATATCGCGCCCAGGATGAAAATGGCGATGATGGCGTAACGACGGACCTGGCGCATTCGCGCGGCGGTCAGCACGCCAATCTGAGCCAGAAAGAGCGCCATCACCGGCATCTCGAAGACGATTCCGAATCCCATGATCAGTCGCAGTACGAAGCCGATATATTCATTGGCGGCCCACTGAGAGGTCATGTCGGGTGGTTCGAGGGCGAGGAAGAAGCGTAACCCAAGCGGGAGGACGATCCAGTAGGCGAGCAGGGCACCGATGGAGAAGCAGAGGACACTCATCGAGATAATCGGTACCATCAATCGCTTCTCGCGTGGCAGGAGCCCCGGGGCGATGAAGCGCCAGACCTGGTAGAAGGCGACGGGCAGTGTCAGGATCAGTCCGCCGATAAAGGCGATCTGCAAACTGATGAAGAAGTAGGTCATCGGTTTGAGGGCTTGGAGTCTGCGCGTTGGTGGCAGGGTTGTCACTGACTCAACTGGATTGGATTCGGCACCGGGCAGATCCAGCCATTGGCGCACTAATTTATCGATTGCCTGTACCGCGCCGGGAGAACGCTGGTTCTCCACGCTCAAGACTGCCTCTTCGTAGGGTCGGGTCAGGAGTTTCATAATGGGGTCGGAAAGGGCGAAACAGGCGATGGCGCCCACCAGGATCGCGCTCAATATCTTGAGGATTCTCCAGCGTAATTCTTCGAGATGGTCGAGGAAGGGCATGTTGGAAGAACTCTCGCTTCGCGGGAGTGGGTGGCGGTCCTCTGTCGGTTGGATGCCTTTTTGTTCGTCTGCGGGCATAGTCTAATTCGATTTGCGGAAAAGGAGAATCAGGGATCCCAGGGCCAGGCAAAGAACGATCTGGCCGAAGAGATCGCCGTGCCGGGTATAGAAGGTGCCGCTCTGGCCGACGGACAGGTCTGCGACAACCGCGGTGGTGGTGAAGAGTTCGGTCGCTTCATAGGTCCGGCCGAAAGGGTCGATGAAGAGGGATATTCCGCTGGTTGCGGCACGGGCAATGGCCGTGCGGTTTTCGATGGCGCGCATGGCGTTGATCAGAGCGTGTTGGTAGGGTCCTGCACTGCGTCCAAACCATGAGTCATTGGTGATATTAACGAGAATTTGTGCGCCGGCTGCGACATGGCGGCGGACCAGGTCGGGAAAGATCGACTCAAAGCAGATCAGCACGGCAAAAGGGTGTTTGGGGTGGTCGAAGATTGTCCGCTGGCGACCGTGGGCGAATTCAGCTGGTCCGAGGTCGCCGGTCAATTGGGTCCAGTCGATATCGCGTAGCAGTGGGATTTCGTCGCGGTAGGGAGTTCGCTCACCGAAGGGTACCAGGTGCATCTTTGCATAGGCGGGTATCTCCGATGTGCCTGGTTGGAGAAAAAAAGCTGAGTTATAGGGCTCGTTGCGCTCGAAATTGTACTCAGAGGCACCAGTTAGCAAGGGGATCTCCAGTTTTTCTACTAGCGCAAGGGCTCGATTGCGACATGCGAGGTCTTGCGAAAGGTTGCATGGCAGGGCCGTTTCCGGCCAAACCAAGAGTTCAGGGTTGTGCTGGGCGGCCTGGTGCGAGAGAGTCTCGAATCTGATGAAACTGTGCTCTAGACCATTGGGTCCCCATTTTTCCTCAAGGGTCAGATTCGGCTGGATCAGGCCGATGCGGATCTGCTCTTTAGGAAGATTGGCAAAGGTGCTCTGAGCGTGTAGCCAGGGTAGAAGATAACCCAGAGCGGCAACCACGAATAGGGACCATCGACGCCTGGAAAGGCAAAAATAAAAAAGAACATTGAGTCCTACGACCCAGCAGGAAATGCCGAAGACTCCAGTCCATATCGCATGCTGGACGAAGTGGGGCATTGCAGCCTGGCTGTGTCCCAGCAGGAGCCAGGGAAATCCTAATTCCCCCAGCGACAGCAGATATTCCTGTGCTGTCCACAGTACGGGAATCAGTGCCAGGATCCTGGTGCCCCACCGCGCGCGCAATGCGTCGAGCAGGCCCGTGCAGAGGCCGGGGAAGAGTCCCAGATAGGCGGCCATAAGCAGAGTGCCTCCTGCGACTGCGGGGCCACCGCCCTGGGTATCGGCTACCCAGTAGAGGCAGAGCAGATTCCAGACGAAACCGCAAGTCCAGCCTGTTGCGAAACCGGATTTAAAGCCGCGGCCCTCTAGCGTCAGGAGCAAGGGGACGAGTGCGATATGGCCCCAGAGAGGGTTGTAAAGCCAGGACAGTAGGTAGTGGGGGTGGCCGGGAAAGGCCAGCGAGAGCAGGGAACCGCTCAGAACTGCGAGGAGCAGCCGTCGACGGCGGAGCGCAGCGAGTGTGAGGGCGAGAAAATTACGTAGGTTGGGCATCGATGGCGAGAGTGTAAAAAACTGCGAAATCCAGTGGATTACGCAGGGAATATAGGTCTGGAGCCGCGCTCGGGCAAGGTGATGGCATGGATCCTGCTAGTATGAGTTAGGGGGTCTAAGTTGTGGTGTAAATGGAGTAGGGGAGGTCCCTGTGACTTCGCACTTGTGAGGCGTTTTCTACACAGTATTTCCCAGGAGGTACACACAACGTGCAAGAGCAGATCGAATCGAACGATAACGCGGCGTTGTGTTCCGCGGATCGAGTAGTGCGCGAGGGGGGGGACTCCTCGCCAGCGGTTTGTAGAGGCGAAATGCCTCGGGAGCGTCTGATTCGTCTAGGACCGCAGGCACTAAAGGATGAGGAGTTGCTGGCTCTGGTACTGGGGACAGGGTATCGGGGCCGGCACGTCCTGGATCTAGCCGAAAGGATTCTCCGCGATTACCCCAAAGAAGTACTGGTGGATATGGATTTAGGACAACTGAGCCAGATAAGTGGGCTGGGCAAAGCCAAAGCGGGGGGTTTGGTTGCAGCGTTCGAGTTGGCGCGCCGCGGTTTGGACAAGGGGTTGGGTGTGCGGCCGGTCATCACTTCGCCTCTCGATGTGTTGCCGCTTCTGGCCGAGATCAAGGATCAGCAACGCGAGCACTTTCTCTGCTTCTATCTAAATGCTCGCAACCAGGTAATCCACAAGGAAGTCGTGTCTATCGGCAGTCTGTCTTCATCGATCGTGCATCCGCGCGAAGTTTTCCAGTCGGCGGTATCGCAAGCGGCGGCCAGCGTGATTCTGGCGCACAACCATCCCTCTGGCGAGGTCTCGCCGAGCCAGGACGATATCGATCTGACTCGCCGTCTGGTACGAGCGGGCGAAATCATGGGTATTGATGTGCTCGACCATCTCATTATTGGCGTCGACGATTTTCTCAGCCTGAAGGAATGCGGCTTACTTTGAGGGCAGGGGAAAATTGTATTTATCGGGTAAAAGCCTATATTATTGTCAGGTGGGCGATTGGCCCTGCGAAAACCATTACCCAGAGTGCACGGACGATGAGAGAAGAAGAAGAAAGCCGTCTGATTCCGGTGCATATTTTCGATATTTATCCCTATCCCGACTCGCAACAGGGGATGGGGGCGCCGCAGAATTTCCTAGTTCTGCTCAAGGGCGAGGAAAAGAGGGTCGTGCCGATTACGATTGGCCACTTCGAAGGTCAAGCCCTGGCCATGGCGATTCGCGAAATCTCCTTGCCCCGTCCTCTGCCGCACGATCTCTTGCGCACTCTGCTGGAAAAAATAAACGCCACCGTGCACAAACTGGTTATTCATACGCTCAAGGACGATGTCTTTCACGCCTATCTGATGATCCAAGCCGAGGATGATCCATTCTATCTCGACTGTCGTCCCAGCGATGGCATGATTCTGGCAACCCTCTTATCCGCGCCGATTTTGATGAGCCCGGAAGTTATAGATACGGCTGGGCGGATGCTGGAGATCAGCGATCAGCACGGCGAAGCCGAGGCTGAGCAGTCGATCGATGGGATCATCGACAGCCTAGAAGCGTCCGATGCCGACCCGGGTGCTGTCCACGCGGCTCTCGAAGAGAGCGAGAGCCTCGGCGAAATGCCCAAAGTTGAAATGACTGCAGAGGGTGAAGCGCTTGATTCGGAGGAATTGATCGATCCGGAGACGGGTGAGCCGATGAGCGAACTGGATCAACTCAAGGCGCACCTGGATTGGCTCATCGCCCAGGAGGCCTATGAGCAGGCGGCCAAGATCCGTGATCAGATCAGCAAATTGGAAGAGGAAGGCTGAGGAGAATTCCCGAAGTGGCGTATTTGCATGTCCCTGCACTTTGATGGTGCGGGGTTTTTTTTATTAGTGCATCTGCCAACTGCGTCCGGGCCTTTCGACTCGGAAGCTCTCGATGTTGCCCGTATCCTGGAGCGTAGTGTAACAGGTGCACCCATCGGGGCCGCCGAAGGCTAAATTACTGGGGTTCGTACTCCCTAATTTGATTTCGAGCAAGACTTCGCCTTCTGGAGAGAGCTTGGCGATGGTACCTTGGCCATGGCGAGTGATATAGAGGTTGCCGTCGATGTCGCAGCGCATGCCGTCCATGCTGAAATCCGGGAATTGTATTAGCAGGCGTTTGGAACTGATCTCGCCGGTAGTGGAAAGATCGTAGGCCCAGACGTTGCGCTGCACGGATTCGTTGACGTAGAGTGTGCGCTCGTCGGGACTGACTTCGATGCCGTTGGTGGTGCCCATACCGGTCTCTAGCAGGTCGACTCGCCCCTGGTGATCGATTCGCCAGATCTGTCCCGTCCCTTGCGCCCAGTTGGGGTCGGAGGCGTAGACGAGGTCGTTGACGCCGATGGCGAGGTCGTTGGGCTGGTTCATAGCCGGCTCATGGGCATAGATCTCGATTTCCCGATTATCGAGATCTATCCTCAGCACGTTGTGGTTGGTATAGTCTGCGACGAGCATATAGCCTTCACTGTGGAAGCGGATGCCGTTGCCGATACTACCGCTGGACAACTCGGCGAAGACGCTGCACGTGCCATCAGGTGTAACTTTGCCGATCGTGCCCTGGCGTTGATAGTTGACGGCGTAGAGATTCCCGTGTCGGTCGCAGCCGGGGCCTTCGATGCCGGCCGTAAAGCCACCGGGTTGGGTGAAGGGGCGACTTTTATAAAGTTCGTCGCTCATGAATGATCTCCTCATTTGGTTGCTAAGTTATTGAAAGCGCAATATAATCCCATAGACAGGTTATAGGCTCAATTTTATCATGGAGGTTGCTATGAAAGTACGAAATTTAACGATCCTGGTCGCGGCTTACTTGTTTGCGGCTGCGGTTCCGCTCTTAGCTCATTGCGAGATACCCTGCGGTATTTACGGGGACGAAGCGCGATTCGCGGCGCTGGATGAAGATCTGCGGACGGTGGAAAAGGCAATGGGGCAAATCT
Source organism: uncultured Gemmatimonadaceae bacterium (assembly GCA_964520345.1). GTDB lineage: Bacteria > Latescibacterota > UBA2968 > UBA8231 > UBA8231. The sequence goes on from CAZFMY010000020.1 coordinate 54,416, forward strand.
CTGCGCTGAATGATATGGATGATGCCCAGAGCGCGAACCAACTGGCACGTTGGGTGAGCGCTAAAGAGGAACACGCCAACCGGATTCAGCGCGTGGTATCACAGTATTTTATGACGCAACGACTCAAGGTGCCAGATGCAGAGGATGAGGCGGCGTTTGCGACCTATACCAAGAAGTTAGTGCTTTTGCACAAGATCTTGCGGGGAGCGATGAAATGCAAGCAGAGTGTGGATCTGGAAGAGGTCGAAGCGGTGCGGGATTTGATACACGAGTTTAAGCACGCGTACGAGGCGAAATAACCAGGCCTAGGGTGCTTGCCGAGATTTTTTCGGCCGGTCTTCGGGATACGTTATTTCGGGGTTTGCAGTGCGTTGCAGACCGTGGCGGTCGCCAGGTTAGACAGCGAGTGAAGGCTCTTGGGCGATCTTGTCTTCTGGGCGAGGATCGCTGGTTTGATCGGTAGCGGAAATCACCTCGAATGGGTTGTTTGCGTAATCCATATCCAAGTAGAAGTTTTACTAAAAAACCACTTCCTAATTGGAGGTGGTTTTTTTTGCGGCGGCAGTTTCATTGCCAGGTTCGCGTAATCAATTCCTGCGGGATATGTGCTGGGCTCAAATGGGATAGTGAAATTGTGGTTCAACGGAGCAGGAGCAGTTTGGCGTGAGTTTGGGTGGAATGAGTGGTAAGACGGACGAAGTAGATACCGGTGGCGGCGAGGTGCCCGCGTTGATCTGAGCCGTTCCAGGAAATCTGGTGCGAGCCTGCGTTGAATGAGGCATCGGCCAGTACTTGTACGCGTTGGCCCTTGAGATCGTAGATGACGATTTGCACGTGGCCTCTTCGGGACTGGTAAAATTGTACTTTGGTCGTCGGATTAAAAGGATTGGGCCAAATCTTAAGCGGTCGATTGTGAGTTGCTGCTCTGGGTTTAGCTGCGGGAGGATGGAGGATCCACTGGCGTGCGATGCGTTCGAAACCACGGCGGATTTCGATGTGGATGGTATCGGTTCGGAATGCGCTTGGGAGGTGGAGATATTGAGGGGCCATTACAGGTAGTCGGTGGCCGTTTAGAGACCAGTAGTAGGACTGTTTGGTGCTATGCTTTGAACGGACGATGAAAGGGTGGCGTCTGGTAGAACTCAGAGTGGTCTCGTCCCAGGCGGGAGCAAAACGAATCGATGTAGCTAATGGAGCGCGCACCTGGACCGAACAAGGGGCGATAGCAAAGTGATCGAGGTGGATCGAGAATTGGCAAGTGCCGGGATTTATGGCGATCAGGGTTCCATCTTGTGATATAGAAGCAACTCTGGAATCGGATGAGGTCCAGATGGCGTCGGTCGCTGCGGGGGATTCTTTGCCATCTGAATAGCGGCCGAGGAGGTGCAGTCGGCGATGTTGGCCCTGGACCAGATTGAGTCTGCGATGAGATGGGCGCAGGGTTTGGAGTAGCGGCCGAGGAAGACCGGGCGAGGAGGGATCGCGGCCAGGCCAGGCGGCGTGCATGGTATGACCATCGTCGACCAGCGACTGGTTGGGGTCGCGATCCAGGTCGTAGGCGAATCGGTCCAGCGTGTCGAGCCCCGAGGCGCCGATCAGAACGATTTCGTCGCGGCGATTGCCCAGTCCATCACCGATCCGCCCGCCTGCTGAGAAGAACAGGGATCCACGAGGATTGCCTCCTCCGAAGACGACGGCGCGGCCCCCGGGGGCTAGGATGGTTGATCTAGGGAAGGTGAAGGGGGAACCATCGCCATCCGAGAGACTGATGCCTCCTAGGTCAATAGGGATCTGGTCGGCGTTGTAGAGTTCAACGAACTCATCCTCGTAGGTGTGGCGGTGCCCATCCTGGTTGGCATCGCCTGGAGCACCGGGAGGTGGGTCGGAGAGCACTTCGTCGATGCGTACTTTGGGACGCGGTACCAGGTGCAGATTGTAGCGCTGAGCGCTGAGGCCACCGCGACCGTCTGCGGCCTCGAAGGCGATTTCGAAAACGCCGCTGGTCAATGGTGTACGTCCCTGGATCAAACCGCTTAAACCATCCAGGTCGAGCCAGTCGGGGGCCTGGACGAAGGTGAAGACCAGGGTATGATGTTCGGGGTCTGTTGCGCGGACCGAGTAACGATACCAACCGCCTGTAAAGGCGAGGGTATCGGGTTGTGAAATAATTATGGGTGATGTGTTGGGCGGCTCGAACGATCGAACCTCGATCTCGAGTTGGGCGAGTAAGAGGGATCCCTGCCAGCACTGGAGGTAGGTGTGTCCCGGGCGTAGACCGCGAATGCTGGAACCTGGGCGAATTAGGGCGATTCGAGGATCGGTGGAGATCCATTGCAAGTCCGGCGTGGCGAGTGAGTCCGCGCCGGTGGAGTTGTGGCCGATGAGGGTGAGATTCGCAATGGTTCCTTCTACGAGATCCGGGGCTAGGATGGAAAACCGATCGTATTTTTTTCGCGTCTGGCCTGGTGAAAATAGATCCCGGCCGGGTAACTGGTTGTGGGGTATATAGTGCGTCTTGGACCGGACTATTGATGCTCCGAGCTTTGTTCGACTTGTGAATGTGAAATCCAGGACTGTATCTGCCGCTGCGTTTAGTAGCAGGAGGCGGTCGCCTGTATTGGTCAGTCCATTGCCGATCCGTCCGTTGTCCGTGAAGACGGGGGCTGTGAATCCGGTAGGTGCACCACCGCCAAAAACTACTGCGAAACCCTTGGGTGGGAGGAATGCGTTTTCGGGAAAACGGAAATAGGCACTCGTTTCCACATCGTCGTCCCCGAGTAGCCAGCCAGCCAGCGGGATCGTATCTGCACTGGTGTTGTGGAACTCGACGAATTCATCCTCGTAGGTACTCCGCGTTCCATCCTGGTTGGCATCGCCTGCGGCACCGGAGGGTGGGTCGGCGAGGACTTCGGTGATGAGGATGGGCCAGTCGGGTTCAGGTCGGGGCGTGATTGTTTCGTTCGGCGGTTGGGGTTCTGGCGTTTCCGGCGGCGCGATTGTTTCGTTCGGCGGTTGGGGTTCTGGTGTTGCCGAGGCTGAATCGATCGCTGTGGTTGAGATCGCGCGTCCCGGTGAAAAGGGCTCACCGGTTGGCGATACGGTAGTGTGAGGGACAAGGGAATCGCTGCTCGTTGGGGTGCGCACTAGCGACTGGTCTTTAGGCCACTTTGCCAGGGCGATCGAATCGACGGTATCGCCTGCGGCATCGAGCAGAGTGATCCTGTCTCCGGAGTTCGAGAGTCCGTTGCCGATCCGTCCGTCGTCGACAAAGACGGGGACTGCGAATCCAGTAGGCGCACCGCCGCCGAAGAGCAATAGACGGCTCTGCGGCGCTAGTCGCACCGAATCGGCGAAGACGAAAAGAGTGTGCAGCGCGCCGTCGTCGTCGCCTAAGCGCCAACCTGCCAGGGAGACGGTGTCGGGGCCGGCGTTGAAGAGTTCGATGAATTCGTCCTGGTAGCTTGTGCGCACTCCGTCTCGATTGGCATCGCCTGCGGCGCCGGCGGGTGGGTCGGCGAGTACCTCGTCGATGGCGATATCGGCTCCGATCGGGATTGAGGTCCACCACATCGTCAGTAGGACGATGGTTAGAGGCTGGGTGAATGAAATGCGATCGGCCATGATCACGGCTCTGCAAAAAGCGGGCCGAATCGGAATCTGGGATCTTAGGCCTTTGATAACAGTTGATTAGGGATCTGGTAATGATCGGATTCATCGAGAGGGAATGCCTCTTTTGCACTACAGCTTCGTGGTGATGAGGTAACGTTGCTGAGGAGAGTTGCGATGCTATTATCGATCTCTAAACTGGGTGTTAACGCAGTGTCGATCGGCTTATCGATAACGGAGGAGATCGGAGTGTTTGTGCGGCGTGTAAGGGGTGGTGAAATTGCTGTCAGGATGCGCACTCGGCATCATCTCCGTTGGCGCTCATGTATGCCGACCACAGAGCTCATTGTGAAAACGCTCTGTGGTATTTTTCTCCTCTGTGGTATTTTGACCTCGGCGTGTAGCATAGATCCTCGTTCACAACTGGAGTACGGCAACGACCACTTCGCCAAGGTGCGGAGGGATATGGTAGTCAAGCAACTGGCCGGGAGAGATATAGTGGATGAATCGGTCCTGCGAGTGATGGCGGCAATACCGCGTCATTTGTTTGTAGGGGAGAAATGGCAGGAGTTCGCCTATGCCGATCATCCGTTGCCGATCGGTGAGGGACAGACCATTTCCCAGCCCTATATCGTTGCCTTTATGACGCAGGCACTGATTTTGGAAGGTGGAGAAAAGGTCTTGGAGGTGGGGACCGGGTCGGGATATCAGGCGGCAGTATTAGGGGCATTAGTGGAGGAAGTATATACGATCGAGATCGTGCCGCTCCTGGCACAAAGGTCGGCGGCGCTGCTCGAGGGATTGGATTATGGAAATATCAGGGTACGGGAGGGAGACGGCTATCTGGGCTGGCCGGAGGCCGCGCCCTTCGATGCGGTGATGGTCACTGCGGCGCCTGATCACGTGCCGGAGCCCTTGGTGGAGCAGCTGAACCTTGGTGGCAGGCTGGTATTGCCGGTGGGCGACGATTCCCAGAAGTTGTTGCGGTTGACCCGGACGGAGGGCGGAGTGAAGATCGATACGCTATTGCCAGTGCGTTTCGTGCCGATGACGGGTCAGGCGTTGGAGCAGGATCAGTCCCAGCGATAAGAGCGGGCACCGCGGCTGGAGACGCGGGCAAACTTCCAGGCTGTTATCCACTCCTGGTGGTCGTGGACGACCAGTTCGGGATTTTCCTGGCTGCGGACGTAGAGCCCGGGCAGATGCGGGCGGCCGTTGGGCATGCGGGCGTCGTTCCAACGCAGGTCCATGCTCCAGCGGATCGAGTCGGAGCGGTTGGGTTGGCTGCCATGGGGGGTGCGGCAGTGGATGGCGAGGAGTCCGCCGCGCTTGATGGGGATGGTGACCGGTTCGGTTGCAGGTAACTCGTCGGGGGCGACCATCCAGTTGCCGCCTTTGTCGGCTGGCGGTTTAACGTGGGTGCGCAACGGCTCTTTGTGACAGCGTGGATAAACCATCAGCGTGCCGTTTTCTTCATCGGCATCGACCAGAGGGATCCAGGTAGTGATGATGAGCGTATTATCGGCATCGGGTAGCAGAACGCCCAGATCCTGGTGCCATTCCGTCGAGCGTGCCCATTCCATCTTGGAGAGGCTGCCGGCGTAGTCATCGGTAGCGGGCAGTTTGGCACGGAGATGCTGACAGGGGTTGGCGTAGATTTCGGGCCCGACCAGCGATTCGACCAGGTCGAGCAGGCGCTCGTTGTGCATGAAATCAAAAATACCCGGGCCGAGATTGGCGGGAATATTGATTCCGGTGGTGGCGCTCTCATCGGCTTTGGCAAGCGGGATCAGACGTTGCGAGAAGGGCAGTTCGGCGTAGTCGCGGTCTATCTTTTCCTGACGCCAGAGGCGGTGGGCGGTGCGATCGACGATTCCTTCCAACTCGGCCTGTACCGGGTCCAGATCTTTACTACTCAACGCGTCGGGAATGTGGATATAGCCCTCGGTGTTGAAGAACTCGAGTTGCTCAGGGGTGAGTCCGGGCATGGTATACCCTAAAAATCGCCGATGATCGAAACGCGGTGCACATCGCCGAGGTCGGGGAACGAAGAGTAGGCATAGTCGATGATATAGCGGCTTATGCCCAGTCCTGCTCCAGCGGTCATACCCAGCGGATCGTCGCCATCGACGCCGGTTTGCTGGGTGCTGTAGCCCGGTCGGATATACAGGCCGCCGGCGAGTTGTACTTCGAGGCCGAAAGAGAAGTAGGGGTCGTTGTCGTTGGGCATGTTGAAGTCGGCTACTAAGAGCATCGGTACGGGCATGTGCGCCGGGCGGTGTGCCAGTCCCAGTCGGATATGCACGGGCAGCGAGTCTTTGAAGTCGCCTGCATAGCCCGAGCGGACGAAACCGATATTGGCGATGGAGGCGCCCAGACTCATGCCCTTGATCGGGCCGCGGGCGAGGAGGCCGAAATCGGCCAAATAGGCGTCGGAAGAAAAGGCATCGATGCTTGAATAGACGGCCTTGAGGTTGGCACCGACGGCCAGCCAGTCGGGCCCGAGCTGTTGCGCCACCGTGAGATAGGCGGCCAGGTCTGCAGCGGAGAAAAGGCCTAAGTCGCGACCTTCTTCGTCGGTGCGTTGGAGATTGCCGTAGGTGACGTAGTTGGCACTCAGGGCAAGTACGCGCCGGTTCTTGGGAAAGACGACGGAGACGAAGCCGGCCTGGGAGTCGATGAGGTAGCTGTTGAGCGAAAGGGCGGCCGAACGCTCTTTCACCCCTAAAACTCCGGCGGGATTCCAGGCCGAAGCTTCGATGTCACCCACGATGGCAGCATAGGCACCGCCGAGTGCGGCAGAGCGGGCACCAACGCCTATTTTGAGAAAGTTGAAACCCGTGGTACCGGCGTTGGAGTTGATGGTCGTGGCGGGGGCAGTGGTGACCGAACCCAACACCAGGAGCGCTGAACAGGCGGCGATGCAGTATTTCATAAGTAGTGTATCTCCGGTCTTCATTCCTGTATCCGCGTTAGGCAGCTTCGCGTTCCAGGGCATAGGCTGTGCGCAGGAGCCTGCCTTCTTCGAGGGGCGGCGCCAGGAGTTGCACCCCGATCGGTAGGTCATTTTCGCAGCGGGTAAAGGGCACGGATATGCCCGGAATGCCCGCGAGGTTGACCGAGGCGGTGTAGATATCATTGAGGTACATTTGCAATGGATCGTCGAGTTGCTCTCCGAGACGGAAGGCGGTGGTCGGCGCTACCGGTGAGAGTAAAATATCGCAGGATTCAAAGGCCTTTTCGAAATCCTGGCGAATCAGGGTGCGCACCTGTTGGGCTTTGCGATAATAGGCGTCGTAGTATCCGGCGCTCAGGGCGTAGGTGCCGAGCATGATACGGCGCTTTACTTCAGCACCGAATCCCTCGCTGCGAGTCTGCAGATACATTTCCTCGAGGTTGGTACTCTCTGCTGTGCGCTGCCCGTATTTTACGCCGTCGTAACGAGAGAGGTTGGCCGAGGCTTCGCCCATCGCAATGAGATAGTAGGTGCCGATGCAGTATTCGGGGTGACCGGCTACCGGTAGTTGCACATCGATGAGTTCGGCTCCGGCGGCCACGAGTGCGGCGCTCGCATCACGGGCGGCTCCGGCGACTTCTGAATCAAGGCCATTGGGAAAGTGCTCCCGTGCCAGCCCAATCTTCAGGCCCTGGACACCTGATTTGAGATTGGTCCGGTAGTCGGGGACGGGGGCATCGATCGAGGTCGAGTCGCGGCGGTCGTGACCGGCGATGATTTGCAGCAGGAGGGCGGCGTCCTCGACATCCTTGGTCACTGGGCCGATCTGGTCGAGGGAGGATGCATAGGCTACCAGCCCGTAGCGCGAGACGCGTCCGTAGGTCGGCTTGAAACCAACGACGCCGCAGTAACTGGCTGGTTGACGTACCGACCCGCCGGTGTCGGTGCCGAGAGCTACGATGGTTTCGTTAGCGGCCACTGCAGCGGCTGAGCCGCCGCTGGAACCGCCCGGTACTCTCTCGGGATCTCGGGGGTTCAAGGTCGGACCGAAATGGGAATTTTCGCAGGACGAACCCATCGCGAATTCGTCCATATTGGTTTTGCCGATAAAGATCGCGTCAGCTTCGCGCAGGCGGGCGACGGCGGTGGCATCATAAGGGGAAATATAGTTGGCCAGAATCTTTGAGCCGCAAGTGGTGAGACCTCCCCGTACGCAGAGAACATCCTTGAGGGCCAGGGGAATCCCTGCGAGGGGACCTAAGAGTTCACCGTTTTGGCGACGCTGATCGATCGTCTCGGCCTGGCTGAGGGCGTCTTCGGCATTGACGCTGATAAAGGCATTGATTCGATCGTCGATTGCGTCTATCTGGTCGAGCGTGGCCTGGACGAGCTGGCGGGCGGTGAGTTCCCCCTGCTGCAGGCGGATAATGAGATCGTGGGCAGTGGCTTCGTTAAGCGCCATAGGTCAGGAGGCTGTTTTCTCCTTGTCGTCGGATCGCGATACGGCCTGGGCCGATTGCTGAGCAGGTGGGTTTGGCGGAGGTGAATTAACGTCGATTTCCTCTTTTACATCGTGCATTGCGGTGCGGAATTCGCGAATCCCTTTGCCTAGGCCCTGGGCCATCTCGGGTATGCGCTTGGCGCCGAAGATAAGCAGGATGACGACGAAGATGATCAGTAGTTCCCAATGCCCCATGCCGAACATAGGTCTATCTCCTGAGTAGAAAGATCAATAGCTATAGCGGAAGTAATACCAGCCCACGAATATGCCCAACAAGGTGATCAGGTTGAAGCGGAGTGCTAGTTCGAATGAGAAGGATAGGATGATCAGGTTAAACATATGTGGCCCGATCGAATAGGTCACGTACTGTAAGAGCGCCCGTTCGACAATAGTGTCGCTGCCGATGACGAAGGTTAAGATGACTCGCATAACTTCGCCGATGATATTAGCTCCGAGCATGCTGGTGAAGAGAATGAGGATGAGATGAGTGACGGGCTTGTCGTGCAGCATGAGATCAGGCGTGCTGAGTGACTTCGTTGCTGGAGAAGAGCCGGAAGATCCAGCGATAGACCCCCGAAAAGATATAGATGAGCGTCATCGGGAAGAAGAAGATGCTATCGTAGATCGTCAGCCCCGTGGTGGCGACGAAGTATACCTGTTTGAAGCGGTCGCCGAAGGAAGTACCGCGGAAATTGGGTATGGCATCGTAGTCGAGCCGGCTGACCATCAGAAAGGCCAGCATCAAAATCAGCAGCGCGGCCAGTGGTGTGGCATGAGGGCTCTGCCAGGCGTTGATGAAAACTACGTATTGGGTCAGGCAGATCGCAGAAATCGGGATAGTCAATCCCATGTAGAACTCTCCTCGCTCATCGTTTTCGAGACTGAGGGTGTTGAAACGGGCCAGGCGAACAGCGCCGCAGAGCAAGAAGAGGAAGGCCAGGGCCAGACCCCAGCCCGTTTGCAGATGGGTCTGATAGATCAGCACTGCCGGTACCATGCCGAAGGTACAGACATCGACGATGGAATCGAATTGGATGCCGAATTTTGAGTCGCGGCCTATGGCCCGGGCAAGCTGACCGTCCATCTTGTCGAGGACTGCGCCCAAGAAAACCAGCCAAGCGGCTGATACATAACTGCCTTGGAACACGTAGTACAATGCCAGAAAACCACAGAAAAGATTGCCGATGGTAAAGGCATTGGGTATAAAACCTAACATAGGTCTATGACTCCCGATCTTTAGCGCCGTGAGCGATAACGCGGGCGCTCTTTGAGGAGCAACTCAATTGTACGCCGCTCGTTGTGGCGCATAACTTCGAATGCTGCAACTTCGCCTACGCGCAAGCTGCGCAGAACGCCGATAGCTTCGTCGGCGTTGCGAATTTTCTCATCGTTGATGGCGATAACTACGTCGCCACTTTCGATCCCGGCCTCTTCGGCAGGGCTTTCGATTGCTATCTTGACGATCAGCGCTCCATTGGTCGATTGGAGTGCCAGGTACTCGGCCAGGGGACGCGTGATGTCCTGAAGGGCTACGATCCCGGTCCAAGAATGGCGAACCTCTCCGTGCTGGTGGACCTCCGCTAGAAAACTCCGAGCGGTATTGATCGGAATGGCGAATCCGATGCCGATCGAGCCGATGGTGTAATCACCGCCGGTATAAATGAAGCTGTTGATCCCGATGACCTCGCCATTGGCATTGGCCAGAGGACCTCCGCTATTGCCGGGATTGATGGCCGCATCGGTCTGAATCATGTCGCGGTAGTAGTGGTCGCCCTGAGGCTCAGGAAAGTCGCGATCCAGGGCGCTCACTACGCCGATGCTGACGGTGGGACCTAGGTCGAAGGGGTTGCCGACAGCAATGGCCCATTCTCCGACTAAAATATCGTCTGAATTCCCTAGTGGCGCAACCGGAAGATCGCCGTCATCGACCTTGAGCACGGCGAGGTCGAAATTGAGGTCGGAGGCTATATAGCGCGCTTTGAAGATGCGCCCGTCGGGTTCGGGTAGTGATATCGAGATCTGCTGGAGACTGCGCGGGTCGCCAATTACGTGACTGTTGGTGAGGATATATCCCTGGCTATCGACAACGAAGCCCGAGCCAGTAGAAATCCGGCTCTGGTCCTGGGGCACCACGTAGTAGAAAGGGGAGAAAAAGTTCCAAAACGGGTCGCCGCGATAGCGGTAGAGTTGCGAAACCCGCTCGCGGTAGCGCACGTGCAGGCTGACGACTGAAGGCTGTATTCGCTCCACGGCGCGGACTACGGCGGTTCGGCGCGAGTCGCCGATCGGATCGCCGTTTGTGTCCTGCGGAACAATAAAGATTCCGAGTAAAGCGAATATACAGATGAGTTGCAAGGATTTTATTCCCTCTGGCAATTGATTTGCTAACGATAAGTAATTACAAGGGTATATGCAAGAAAAACCATCTGGAAATTCAGTCGTCGTACGCTACCCAGAGCAGGGAGAGGCCGCAAGAGGGGGCTGTGGCTCCGGCGGCGGTGCGGTCGCCGCTGGAGAGCAGCATGGCTATATCCTCTGGGGGTCTGGTTCCACGACCAATTTCGACCATGGTGCCGACAATAATACGGACCATGTGGCGCAAGAAGCGGTTGGCCTCAATTTCAAAGACCAACTCGGTATTCCGCCTTGACCATATCGCGTCGAAGATTTGGCAAGACAGGAGTTTGGGGATCGGATCTTGTTTGCAAAAGGCACCAAAGTCGTGTTCGCCGTAGAGCAAGCGAGCGGCCTCAGCCATAGGTTCCAGGGATAATTTCGGGTAGTACGACCATACCTGGGTGCGATTTAGTGCGGATTTCCCCGGGTGGATTCGGTAGCTATAGCGCTTAGTTTTGGCGCTGTAGCGAGCGTGAAAATCGGTGGGGACTGCATCTATTGCATGGACGGCGATATCGGAGGGTAGGAGTCCGTTGAGCCCGCGGTGGATTTGGGTGAGGGGCAGGTCCGAGTCGGTATGAAAGTGGGCTACCTGGCCCAGGGCGTGGGTGCCGGCGTCGGTACGGCCGGAGGCCGTTGGGCGGATCGGCTCTTTGAGCAGGATTTTCAGGGCGCGTTCGAATTCGCCCTGGATGGTGCGGCCATTTCTCTGGATCTGCCAACCGACGAAATCGGTGCCGTCGTATTCGAATAAGAGCCGCAGGGTACGCATGATCTCAGCGTTGATAAAACATCAGCGCGATGAGGGTCGAAGCAGCCAAAGCGGCGAATCCGTCGCCGCGATTGAAGCGAAGCTGGTGGTAGTGGGTGCGTTCGGCTCCACTCTGATAGCAGCGACTCTCCATAGCCAGAGCGAGGCGGTCGGCGCGGTCGAAGGCGGCGACGAAGAGGGGGGCGAGCAGGGGCACGAGGCTTTTTATCCGGCGCAGAGGATTGCCGCCAAAGTCGGCACCACGGGCTAATTGGGCCTTGCGCAAGCGTTCGGCTTCATCGACGAGGACGGGAATAAAGCGTAGTGCGATGGAGATCATCATCGCCAGATCGCTGGCGGGGAAGCCGAATCGCTGCAAGGGGCTGAAGAGGCGTTCGAGGCCGCCGGTTAGTTCCATGGGCGAAGTGGTCAGCGTTAGAAGCGATGCAGCGACTATTACAGCGGCCAGGCGTACAGTGAAAAAGGCTCCCAGACGCAGGCCTTCGGCGGTGATGGTATGGTCGGAAAAGGGCAGTAGAAAGACACTGCGGCCCGGTGTGAGCAAAGCGTGAAGGACGAAGGTGAAGAAGAAAAGCCAGAGAAAGGCTTTCAAGTTGCCCAGAACCAGGCCAAAGGAAAGCCGGGAGAGGGCGATGGCCACGAGTAAGAAGGCGCAAAAGGTCAGTAAAGGACCAAAGCTCTGCGCCGAGAGCGCAACGATCATCAGAGCGAGTGAGGCCAGGAGTTTGGTGCGTGGGTCTAGGCAGTGTATCGACGAGTCGAGTGCGACGTAGCGGCCGAGAGTGATGTCCTGGAGCAAGGCCACGTTTCAGGGAATAAAAATAGTGGTAAAGGCTGTTTGAATATCGACGGTGCCCTTTTTGATCAGCTTGGCGTCAACCATTTGTCCGAGCAGTTCCTGCCAGCGTTCAGAACTCATTGTGCCGAGGCTCCTTTCTTGGGCGACGGGATCGAGGACCAGTTCCCTGGACGCCTCGGCACCATAAGCTAGGATATCCAGACCCATTTCGGGGTTGAGCGAGTTGATGCGGCTATTAGTGGTTTGTGGATCGGCCAGGTAAGTTTTCCACCCATCAATACTGGCGCGGACGACGGACTCGACCAGTTGGCGGTTGGAGGCGATGGTCTCTTCTGTTGCGATGAGTACGCTGGCGTACGGATTAAAGCCGATATCGGCGACGAGCAGAGCTTTGGGATCTCCGCCCTTGCTTCGGGCGACGAATGGTTCGCTGAATACATAGCCTTGTTGAGCGAATTTTTTGTCGAGCAGGAATTGAGTGACGTTGCCGGGATAAGGAACGATTTTGACCCCTGTGAAGGGGTACTTCCAGCGCAGGTAATGCGCAAAGGCGGGGCGTTGAGACATGGCGAGGGTGATATTTGCGATCTCGGAGATCTGTTCGATTCCCGAACTCGCGTGCACCATGATGCACCGGGGGTTGATTTGGTACGGAGCCATCAATGCTACGATAGGGGTTTGTTGAGCGCGGGCGTAGAGGATATCGTCGGCATTAGTGACGCCGAAAGCTACGGCACCGGTAGCGACGCGTTGTATTACGGGGGCGTCGGGTCCACCGCCGAGAATTTCTACCTCGACGCCGTGCTCTTTGTAGTAGCCGTGCACATCGGCGGCGTAGAAACCTCCGTGTTCGGCTTCGGGAAACCAATTAAGGGCCAGTTGAACTTTGGGGTGTGATGCCGTAGTGGCCGACTCTGACTGGTGTTTGTCTGAGTCGCAGGCGGCGATGAAAAAGAGGCAAGACAGGAGTGCGTATAAGAGCGTCATAACTTTAAGTCCAATCCATGATTTGGCCGAGGATAGGTTTTGGGACATCGCGTTGATTCCGACTATCGTCCCGGATAGGCCTGCGAATCCAAGTGGCTACCTCTTTGTACTGTGGGGAGATCAGGTGTGGATTAAAGATGGTTTTTGTTAGAGCACTTTACTCCGATGAATTTGTCCAGCGTTTGAGCAAGAAATTACTCAAAAATCCCACTGCGGTAAAGATCCCCAATCCCAGCAAGGTGCAAAACAAGATACAGGCGAAGAGGTAGTCGGTTTTGGCTTGGCCATTGGTCAGGATGATCAGGTAACCCAGGCCGAAATCTTCGGTGCCGTATCCAGCGAAAAACTCCCCGACAATAGCGCCGATAACGGAAAGGCCGCTTGAGATCCGAGCTCCAGTGAGCATGTGGGGAACGGCGCCCGGGACGCGAAGCTTGAAGAGGATCTGCCAGCGGTTGGCGTTGTTGAGGGCGAAGAGATCCAGGAGGTTAGGGTCTACCCGAGTCAGGCCAGTGGTGGTGTTGGCGATGATGGGAAAGAGCGAAATGATAAAGGAAACGGCGACCACGCCCTGGATTCCATAGCCGATCCACAGGACGATCAAGGGGGCAATGGCGACTATGGGGACGGTTTGCAGAAAAATGGCGTAGGGGTAGAGGCTGCGCTCAATGAGTCGAGATTGCGAAAAAACCAGGGATACCAGAAAACCGAAGGCGAAGCTGAGTGTAAAACCCAGCAGTGCGCCCAGGCCTGTGAGCAGCGTGGCCGATAAAAGGCGCGTTAGGTTTTCCGCGACGGCACTGGCGACGTGCAGGGGGCCGGGTAGCAAGAAAGGTTTCAAGTCGAAAAGCACGACGGATCCGTGCCATGTACAGATGGCTAGGGCGAAAAAGAGCAGTGGTGGCAGAGCATTGGTGACTATAATACGCACTCGTTGCATTATGCGCTGGCCTCGCTGAGTTGACGCGATATGCTCTCGGATATCCGGGCGAATTCGGGGGTGGCGCGTAGCTCGGGAGTGCGCGGGTGGTCAAAGGGGATTGAGATTTCGGCCAGGATATGCCCCGGTCGGTCGCTCATCACCAGCACTCTCTGGCTCATAAATACGGCTTCGTAGACGTTGTGGGTGATAAAGAGCGCCGTCCAGCGGTCCTCGAGCCAGAGGCGTAGCAGTTCTTCGTTGAGACGCTGGCGGGTGATTTCATCGAGTGCGCCGAAAGGTTCGTCGAGGAGCAGGAGTTCGGGACGAGTGACCAGGGCGCGGGCGATCGAGACGCGCATGCGCATACCGCCCGAGAGTTGTGCTGGCGAGGCATCGGCAAATTCGGTTAGGCCAACCATATCCAAGACCTCGGCAACGCGGTCGTCGGTGATTGCGGGTTGTGTGGTTTCTTGCCTCAGTTCGAGGGGGAGGGCGACGTTGCGAGTTACCGAGCGCCAGGGTAGTAGGGTGGCGTCCTGGAAGACGAAGGACAAGTCGATTTTCTCGCGCCGGGCCTGGCGTGGGGTGCGGTTATCGATGGTGAGGGTACCGAAACTGGGCTCGTCGAGCCCGGCGACTAAGCGTAGGAAAGTGGATTTGCCACAACCGGAGGGTCCGACGATGGAGACGAATTGGCCACGGGCGATGCTTAGATCGATGTCGCGCAGAGCTTCGATGCCCGAGGCGAAGCGCTTATTGATTCCCTGAGCGATGACCAGATCTTCCACAGCTCAACCTCGAGGATGATAGGTTTTATGAACCTGTTTGAGGTAGGTGCGGTCGAGGTCGGCGTAAATCTGGGTAGTGGATATATCGGCATGGCCCAGAAGCTCTTGTACGTCGCGGAGATTGGCGCCGCCTTCGAGGAGATGCGAGGCGAAGGAGTGACGCAGGGTATGTGGGCTGATTTCTTTCCCGATACGGCCTTTGTCACCGGCGGCCTTGATAATTTTCCAGATGCTCATCCTGGAGAGTGGGCCGCCCTGGATATTGAGGAAGACATGGTCGCCCGTTGGGGGGCGTACGAGATGGGGTCGTCCTTGCTGCAGGTAGTGCGTGAGGGTGCGTACTGCCTGGGGCCCAATGGGGACCAGGCGCTCGCGAAGGCCGCGACCCAGGATGCGTATCAGGCCGTGTTCGAGC
This sequence comes from uncultured Gemmatimonadaceae bacterium, assembly GCA_964520345.1. GTDB lineage: Bacteria > Latescibacterota > UBA2968 > UBA8231 > UBA8231. The sequence goes on from CAZFMY010000020.1 coordinate 69,559, forward strand.
AGGAGCGCTGATCGTTCCAGAGCCGTCAGTTCAGAGACGCGGATGCCAGTTGCGTAGAGCAATTCGAGAATTGCTCGGTCGCGCATACCCAGTGGCGCGTCGGGGTCGGGTGCTGCGAGCAGAGCCGCGATTTGGTCGATGGCAAGCACGTCGGGTAGCTTGCGCTCCAATTTGGGTGGATTGAGATGTTCGGCAGGATTGAGTTCCGTGATTCCCTGCAGTAGCAAGTACTGGTGGAAACGCTTGATAGAGGTGAGGTTGCGGGCAATGGTCGAGGGGCTCAGACCGCTGTCGCTCAGGATGCGGAGCAGGCTTGCAATATGCTGTTGTTCGATGATTTCGACGTCTTCGATGCCCTGGTTGGCGAGGTGGCGCAGGTAGCGACCGAGATCGCGGCGGTAAGCGTCGAGGGTATTGGCTGCCAGTCCTTTTTTATGCTCCATCGTTTCGAGGAAGCGTTCAAAGGGAGTGGCCAGTGTGTCGGGCAACGGAGTTTCGTCGGCGGATTTGGAGCGGGCCATGTTCAGCTTTCGTCGCCTTGTTGAGAATCCGTACCTGGGTCTTGCAGACTTGGATTTTTGGTTTGGTTATTGAGATGGGCGATGAGTTCTGCAGCCTGTTTGTAACTGAAACCGGGGATGCCGGCGATTTCCTCGACGGGTGTGTTGGAGATCCTTTTGACTGAGCCAAAGGCCGCGAGTAAGGCATTGCGCTTTTTCGGGCCGATGCCGGGGATCGCATCGAGCGCCGAACTCAGCGTACTCTTGGTGCGTTGCTGGCGGTGATTTTTGAGTGCGAAGCGGTGGGCTTCGTCACGCAGTACCTGCAAGAGTCTGAGACTGGCTGATGTCTTGGGCAAGATTAGGGGATTGCTCTCACCGGGTAGGAAGACCTCTTCGAAACGCTTGGCGATGCCTAGCACGGGCTGGTTTTCGATGCCCAATTCACTAAGGGCTGCAATAGCGCTGGAGAGTTGGCCCTTGCCGCCGTCGATGAGCAGTAGATCGGGAAAGGGCTCGTTGCGCTCCTGCAGCCTGCGGAAGCGGCGATGGACCACCTGATGGATCGAGGCGTAGTCGTCAGGGTCTTCGAGGTCGCGGATTTTGAAGTAGCGATACTGGCTGCGTTTGGCCTGGCCGTCTATAAAGCAGACCAGCGAGCCGACCGGGTGCGCGCCCTGGAAGGTGGAGATATCGATGCCCTCGATGCGGCGGGGTAGAGTGGCAAGATTGAGATCGCGCTGTAGGGCGTAGACCGATTGGGGGACCCGGTCGCGTTTGATTTCGCGTTTGTGCTGGCGTTCGGCGAGCATCTGGCCGGCGTTCTTCTCGGCCATCTCTATCATCTGTGCTTTGGCGCCGCGCTGTGGTGTTGCCAATTCGACTTTGCCTTCGGCTTTTTGCGAAAGCCAGGCAGTGATTTCGTCGGCGTCGGGGGGCAATGCCGGGAGGTGAACCTCCGGCGGAATGAAGTCGGTTTGCAGGTAAAACTGACGGGCAAAGGCCGAAAGGATTTCCTCGTTGGTTGATTCCATGACCCCGCCTAAGAAGTGGTGCTTCTTGCCGAGAAGGCGCCCCTCGCGGATCTCGAGTACGCTGCAACAGGCCTCGTCGTCATTGCGAGTGACGCCGATCACATCGCGATCGATCCCGTCGTCGAGCACGACCTTTTGTCGTGCGCGCATTGACTCCAGTGCCTTGATCTGATCGCGATAGCGGGCGGCTTTCTCGTAATTCATCTTGTCGGCGGCCTCTTCCATGCGCCTTTGCAGTTCTTTGATCACGGCTGAGTTTTGACCGCGCAAGAAGTGCACCGCGCGATCGACGGTCTTCTTGTACTCGCTCTCGTCGACTAGTTTTTCACAGGGGCCTTCGCAGCGCTTAATATGGTACTCGAGACAGAGCCTCACTTTGTCGGATGGGAGCTGGTAGTCGCAACTGCGGACGGGGAAGACCTTGCGCAGCATATCGAGGCTGGTATGCATGGCGCGGACATTGCTGTAGGGACCCAGGTAACGAGAACCGTCGCGGACCACGTCGCGAGTGGCGAAGATGCGGGGAAAGGGTTCATCGGTGATACAGATATAGGGGTATTTTTTGTCGTCTTTCAGCCGGATATTATAGCGGGGTTTGAGGGCCTTGATCTGGGTTGCTTCAAGGATTAACGCTTCTTGCTCGCTGCCGGTGACGATATAGTCGAAATCGGCGATCTGGCGGACCAGAGTTTTGAATTGGCGTCTTCCGTCGCCAGCCGACTCCTGAAAATAGGAGCGTACTCGGTTGCGGAGATTCTTAGCCTTGCCGACATAGATGATTTGTTCCGAGTCTTTCTTCATCAAATAGACGCCAGGTTCAGTAGGTAGGGCATCGAGCTTGAGAAGTAGGTTTTCGGAGAGTGTCTTCTTCATAGAGATACATAGGTTGACATATTTCGATGACGATAAGCTTTTTGCAATAGAGTGTCAAGAAGGGGGTGGGCTGGGAGATGGGGTTCGTGTCGGGGGGAATTGCACGATTTTCAGCC
>CAZFMY010000021.1:0-70743 GCA_964520345.1 uncultured Gemmatimonadaceae bacterium
CCCCCCCCCCCCCCCCCCCCCCCCCCCCCCCCCCCCCCCCCCCCGCCCCCCCCCGCCCCCCCCCCCCCCCCCCCCCCCCCCCCCCCCCCAGGGGGAGGGAGATATTGTAGGTTTTTCGCTCTTGGTACTGGGGTCTGAGAGAGTCGGGTTGAGTACTGTGGGGACCATTTGGGAGGATCGAGAGAAACTGATTTACCAATGGTCGGAAGGAGAGGGTACCCGTATCGCAGGGGCTCTGGTCGATCCTGCCCGTCCATTGCGGGCCGAAGGCCTGCTGGCTGTTTTGGATCGCGATCAGCAGGTGGTCGAAGTCGAACTATTGCGTCCCGATGGCAGAGTCGAAGAGGCGCTGGTAATTCGGGTCCAACCACGCCAGTCGGCTTTGCAGCAAAATTATCCCAATCCCTTCAATCCAGCGACCACTATTCCTTTTGCCGTGGGGACAACGAAATCCGAATCCCAGGTCAAGGTGCGTCTGGACGTTTATAATATCGCAGGTCAGCAGATTCGCACTTTAGTCGCAGATGACTTACCTGCAGGCCTCCATCGCGTCGAATGGGACGGTCGCGATGGACTCGGTCGCGATGTTGCTTCGGGGGCTTATCTCTACCGGTTGCAAATCGGAGAATTTGTCCAGAGTCGTCGTTTGCTTCTTTTGCGCTAAGTCGAGTACATTGGAGCCATGATTCGCTCGTTGGTTTCTGCATGTATCGGTCTGGTCCTGGGTTGCCAGCAGGTTGTGGAGGAATCGCCGGTACCGGCGGTACCGCCGGTTGAGTCCTCTGATTTGGCTAACGCGACCGATGCACTTCCACTCCGATCAATCCCCCTTTTTCCAGCGTCTTTAAAGCCAGTGTTGGCTACGGTCGTGGATAGTAGCTCATTGCGCTATGTGTCTATTGCCGATCCGATGGATAAATCAGAGGAACGGGCTGGAGCTAAAGTCCTCTATTCGATAAAAATTGATTCTTTGGCCCAATTGGAGGAACTCCTGGCTCTTTTGAAAAAACGGAAGGGCCAGGTTGCGGCTCCCATAGCTATTCCCACCGCCCTGTCAAATGTGCCTGTCGGACGTAAGAAGAAACTTTTTTTCAGTGCCTTGCAGCCGATAGTTTCGTTCCATAATTCCGTTCTAGAAGACCGCCGCCTCCGACTGATACAGTTGAGCGATAAAGGGGATCTAAAGGCGGCTGACCGTCTTTTTGTCGCGGAAATGAGCCAGCGTTACCGACTCAAGGCCAAGGTCTCTTACCGCGATACGCTACTCGAATTACGCGAGAAAATAGGACTCATACCGCCTTCGTTGGTACTTGCCCAGGCCGCTATAGAGTCGGGATGGGGATCTTCGCGTTTTTGTCGCGAGGGCAATAATCTCTTCGGTCAACGGGTTTGGTCTAAAAAAGTTGATGGTCTGGCACCTCAGGGGGTACAAGGTGCTCGTTTTCGCCTCGCGGTTTTTCCCACGATCAGTGCCAGTATCCGCTCTTATATGCACAATCTGAATACCCATCCAGCTTATGAATCGCTGCGTTCACTGCGTAAAGACCGCCGTCAGCGTGGCGCACCAATCGACGGCTATACCCTTGCGGGCGGATTGGTAGCCTATTCGACTCGGGGCGAGGACTATGTCGAGGATGTGCGGCGATTAATGAATTCAAACAACCTAGAACATCTCGACCACTAGGAGGATTGGGGAGGATGATTTTCCTTGGGCTATTGCTGCTCTTATTAGTGATGCCCGTTGGCACGCTGGCCGAAAGGCCCGGTTATGTTACGGTTTTGCTCTATCACCGTTTTGAAGAACCGGACTATCCGAGCACTAATATCTCGAGTGAAAAATTTCGTCAGCAGCTCGAGTATTTGCGCCAGGAATCCTATCGCGTGATCTCGATGGACGAGTTCCGTACGCTTTTAGCTGCAAAAGAACCTTTTCCGCCCAAGACGGTCTTGATCACCATAGACGATCCATACTATTCGATCTACGAACACGCCTTTCCCTTGCTCAAAGAATACGAATACCCTTTTACCCTCTTTGCCAATGTCAGCCCGCTCTATAGTAAGAGCCCGGCTTATATGGATTGGTCTCAGGTCGAGGAAATGCGCGTCTGGGGTGCAACCGTCGCCAATCACACTTATTACCATCCTCATATCGGGAAACCGGAGATGGGCCAAACCCCAGCGCAATACAAGAACTGGGTGCGCGGTGATTTGCAACGGGCGCAGAAAGCATTCGAGGAACACGGCATGGCTTCGGATATTTTAGCCTATCCATTTGGCGAATATAATGAAACCGTGATTTCGGTGGCGGAGGAGCTGGGTTTTAAACTGATGTTTACACAGGATGAAGGTGGGGTTGATGAGCGCACCGACCCGCGGCTTATACCCCGGGTGGCGATTGTCGGGGCCAATCTGGATATGGAGCGCTTTGCTTTTAAACTCGATTTGGCTCCGCTGCATGTGGCAGAGGTGGAGCCGGATGATTTCCGTCTCGAGTTCAACCCGCCAGAGCAATTCTCGCTGCGTTTGCTCGCGCCGGAGCGTTACCGGCCGGGTATTATCAATATGTTCATCTCGGAATGGGACCGGGTCGAAGCCCAGTACGAAGCGAAGACGGGTATTCTGTCCTATCGACCTGATCGTCCTCTGACTCGGTCGTTGAATCGCCTGATCGTCACCGCTAGAGAACGGGAAGGGGGTCGATTCTCGATCTACTCACGGCTCTATTTGGAGCCTTTCCCCGAATCGGGTGAGGAGTGATTGCAGGACCTTTCTGAGGTCGCAGGAAAAAGCCCTTCGGGGTACTGCAGGTGTGTTGGGGAGGGCGTAGTCTGCTGTGGAGCAGTAGATGGGGAGACCGGATCCGGGCAGGGCTATCGTTCATCGCCCTGACGGTCGAATTTTATCACTTTCTTTTTGGGCGATAGGTTGATTTCGTCGATTACTGTGCCGTCTCTGGCACTCAAGGCGTGAATGATAACCTCGGCCACATCCTCTGGCAGGATGAAGTTCTCGGGATCTTCTCCGGGATGGAAATCCAATTCGTCGAAGAAAGCGGACCGGACCATGCCGGGATTGACCAGGGTGACGCGGAGTCCTGCTCGGGCCGATTCTTCGCGCAGGGCCTGGGCGAAGCCGCGCAGGGCGAATTTGGCCGCGCAGTAGAGGCTGCCTTTCTGTGTCCCGGTCAGGGCTGCTTCGGAGCCGGTGAAGATTAGGTGACCACGGCCGGCTTTTTTCAGTTGGGGAAGAAAAGTGCGGGCGATGTAGGCATGGCTGGTGAAGTTTAGATCGATGAGGGTGCGGATTTGATCGTAGGAGAATTGCTCCAAGTTGCCGAAACGGCCGATGCCGGCGTTGAGAACCAAGGCGTCGAGTTCGGGATAGGCGGCAGCTAGTTCTTTTAAGCGCGGGGGGAGCCTGTCGAGGTCGGCCAGATCGATAGGATGGGGGTTGAAATGGGGGTGGTTGCAGGGAAATTTGGCGAAGTCGCGGGACAAGGCGATGATGTGATGACCCTCGGCGAGCAGTTTTTCACAGATGGCGCGGCCGATGCCGGAACTTGCCCCGGTGACGAGGACATGCATATCAGGCCTCAAGCGTGGTAGATGGGCAGGGAAAGAACAATTCTTCAGGAATATAGCGCAGGACTTCTCCAGTGCAGAATTCGTGCAGCTCCCTGGCTAACGCAGCGTGGTAAGAGACCATGCCATCGCGTTCCTGCAGGCCGTAGGCGAGTAGTTTTTCATCTGGGTAGAGTCGGTGCATTTTTTTGTAGACCTCGCGTGGTAGACGGAACTGACCCAGGCTGACGGAGTGCAGCTCGCCGGGGCGGATTTGGGAAAAAACAAAAGCGAATAGGTCGCGATAGTGCTGCTGATAGTCGCGGTCGTAGATCAGTGGATCGAAGCGCAGCCCTACTGGCCAGCCTTGTTCCTGGAGAGCGATTATTGCCGCTAGACGCTGCGCGACGGGCGGGGCCCCTAGTTCGAATCGGTCGGCCAGCGCGGTTGGGGTCATGCTAAAGGCGACAACGCAGTTGGGCAAGGCCTGGCTGGCGAGCAAGGTTTTGGTGCGCACGCTCTTGGTGCGCAATTCGAAAAATGCTTTCGGGTGGGCGGCGAAGAATGGGAGAAATTCGGAGGTGAAATGAGTAATGCTCTCCAGCGCTAAACTATCGCAATCATAACCGGAAAAAAAATAGGGAGTTTCGGCTCCAGTTGCCTGGATTTGCGCGGCGATATCCTCTTGAAAATCCTCGTAGTTGACGAAGAGTACCATGTGGGCCGAGCGGTACATGCCCTGGAGGAAACAGTAGCGGCAGTCGTAGAGACAGTTGAACATATGCGAAAAATAGTAGTTCTGTTCGCTGCCAATACCGTAGCCGGTCGGAGCGGCCAAGACCCGGTTGCCGTTTTTGCTGGCGAGTATGAGGGCGGGACGGCGCTTTTGCACTCGGAAATTCTGTGCGGTGCGGTTGAAGACTTCGCCGTAGCGGGTGCAGGGGATGAGTTGCGCGTTGGGGAAGCGCTCGAGTACGGTGCGAGTCCGCGGGTGATCGAGGACTTCCTCTTCGGAGTAAATGAAGTCAAACATTTGAGTAGAGAAAATTCGCGCAAGGGGGAGAGGGAAACTCGATCTCGAAGAAAGAGCGGCCTCGATCAGACTGCGCGGCGGAGCGTGTTTTCGCAGCCGGTACTGGGTTTGTCTTGCTCATTGACTAGATCCAGTTGAGGTCAAGACCAGGGTGGTCTCATCCAGTTGGTTTTGCAGTTGAACAAGGACGTCTGCTCTGCTTCGCAAATTCTGCAGGTCGTCAACGGCGATAGGATTTGCTGGGGTCAAGGTCTGCCACCGTATGAGTAAATCGCGCAACTGGTGTTGCTGGGTAGCCGTAAATTGCCAGCGGTTGAGTAATTCTGCAAAGTAGGGGGGATCGGCGCGAAGGGAAGCCAATTCGGCGCTTAGGTCTTGCTGGGTGGTTATGAATTCGTCCACCAGGTCCAGTTGTTTCTCGATAAGCCGGCTTATTTTTTTTTCGTCCAGGCTGCTGACTGTTGATTGCGGGTTATCGGAGACTACCTTCAAGCAATGGACCAACTCGCTGGAGGTAAAGCGCTGGGCTGTTGCGCAAAAGCCGCTGGCCTCCATATCAACGCCGGAGTGGTCCGGATATTCTCCCTGTACCTGGTCCACAGTGATAAGCTGGGTCGTATCGCATGGAGGGGGGGAGCTAAAGGTGGGATAGAAGGTTTTGTCGGTCGCCCCATCAATGACCTTGTACGCCAGCAGCGCCGAGCCGAGTTCCTCGCTGCGGTGTCCGGCGACCCCCACGTTGAGCCAGGCTGTAATGGGCTCTTCTAACAAGGCCTGCTGGTAGGCAACTGCCGATCCAGCGGCGACTTTACCGATGCCAGATACGATCAGGCGTAATTGTTCACCTTCGTAGAGACGATAGGGATGTCCGTCTATCTTCCTGAGTTTGGCATGGGCGATCAGGGGTCGGGCCTCGGCCAGAAGAGCGACTACCAAGCATAACATAGTTTTTAATATATTGGCTGAATCGCCATCTTCAAACCCTGTTGACCCTGTTCGGCTATCTGGCTAAGTTTTCGGAGATCAAGGAGAAAAGCAATAATGAAGAATCGATTTTTTAAGGGGCACGGCCTCGGTAATGACTATATCGCGGTCGATCCCAAAGAGCTCAGTTTCAAGTTGACCCCTGGCAACATACGCAAAATCTGCGACCGCAATTGGGGAGTGGGCAGCGACGGTATTCTGGCGTTGGCGGACTCGGCGCGGGCCGATTTCGGCCTGCGGATCTACAACCCGGATGGCAGCGAGGCAGAAAAATCGGGCAATGGTCTGCGGATTTTCGCCCGTTATCTGCACGCGACTCGTCAGGTACGCAAGCAGAGTTTTAGCGTTGATACCAAGGGGGGGTTAGTTGGCGTAGATTTGCATCTCGACAAACACGGCGATGCCGGCGCGGCTACGGTCGCGATGGGTAAAGCGACCTTCGCACCGGAGACGCTGCCGTGTACTCTCAAGGCGAAAGAATTGGTTGAAAAACCGATCCGCGTCGGAGATCAACGCCTGAAATTCAATGGTGTGAGCGTTGGTAATCCCCACTGTATTATCTTTCGAGATAAAGGTGACGAATGGACTCGGGACGAGTTGTTGGCGCTCGGCCCCCAATTGGAAAACCACCGACTTTTCCCCCGCCGGATCAATGTGCAACTGGCGGTGCCGATAGGTCCGAAGTCAATCTATATTCTGATCTGGGAACGAGGTGCGGGCGAAACTCAGGCTTCGGGTTCGTCAGCTTGTGCCGCCGCTAGTGCTGCTCTACGATTGGGTTTGGTCAAGAGTCCTGTAACCGTAAAGGCACCGGGTGGAACTTTGGATATCGCTATCGATGAGGACTACGAACTAACGATGAAGGGACCGATAGCCGAAGTGGCCCGTGGAACATTCAGCCCATCGTTCTTGCGCACCTTGCGCTGAGTATGGAGACCGATGGGGTAGGGACCGGATTACACCGGATCTGGGTTCGCAAATTGTATGCCTGGTGGCGGCACTACAACGAAGAGTACCTCAACGGGGTCTTGCGCTCTCCCCGGATCGAATTGGGTGGAGGAGAGGAGACCTTGGGAAGTTGGGACGGTGCCCGGCGTCTTTTGCGTATTGCGGTGGCCCATATCGAGGTTGATCCCTGGCTCTATGTGATGGAGACGCTGCGTCACGAGATGGCGCACCAATACGTCGCTGAGGTGCTTGAAATGGAGGCCGAAGCTCCACATGGCGAGGCTTTTCGCCGCGCTTGCGAAAAATTGCGTTGCACGCCCGCGGCCAGGGCCAGCAGAGAACCGGTTCGTTTCGAAATTGACTCGGATCGACTCTTGCTGCGATTGCAGAAGGTACTTTCGCTGAGTGACAGCCCCAATGAGCACGAGGCTGAAACGGCGATAAAGAAGGCGCGGCGCCTGCTGCTCAAGTACAATATCGACTCGGTAGAACTCGACTCGGATCGCAAATTCGCCTACCGCTCCCTCGGACCAATAAAAGGGCGGCGGACGTCTTGTGAATTGTGGCTCTCGCTAATTTTACAGGAGTTTTTCTTTGTCGAGACGATATGGGTACCCACCTACCGGGCGCAGGAGGACAAGGCGGGAACGGTGCTCGAGATCTACGGCACTCCCGCCAACCTAGATATGGCCGAATACGTCTATGCCTATCTCTGTGGCCAACTAGAGCGTCTCTGGCTCGCCTATAGAGACCGTAATTATCTGCCCGGGAACCGAGAGCGCCAGCGTTATAGGGCCGGGATCCTGGAGGGCTTTCATAGCAAACTGCGGGAGCAGGAAGAGCAAATATCCAGCGAAGAGACTCTGGTCTGGAAGGGAGATAGCCAGCTTCAAACCTACTGCCGCTATATCAATCCGAGGATTCGCACGCGCTATGGATCCGGCGTATCCGATAGTGCGGCATATCGAGATGGATTGGAAGAGGGGCGCCGGGTGCAGATCCATCGTCCAGTGGAATCTAGAGCGGGTTTTGGAGGGTATCTCCGGGGTGCATAGCAGTATTTTTTACGCAGCGCTGTTTCTAGTGCTGATGGTCTCCGCTGCAGGGGGGCAATTTTCCAGCTTCGGCAAGAACAAGGTTCAATACGCCGAGTTTGAATGGCAGAAGATGGAGTCGGAGCACTTCGATATCTATTTCTTTGCCGCAGAAGAGGAATTAGCAACTTACGCTGCCCAGATGGCCGAGCGCCACTTCTCAGATCTGGAAAAGAAGTTTGCCCACACCGTCCAACGCCGCGTTCCACTGGTCATCTATTCTTCGCATATCTATTTCGAACAGACCAATATTATCCCCAATTTGTTGCCCGAGGGCGTCGCTGGTTTCACCGAATACCTCAAGGGGCGAGTGGCGATGCCGCTCAGTGGCTCTTTACCCGATTTTGAACGGGTGCTCCATCACGAGTTGGTTCATGTTTTCACTTTCGACCGGATCGCTCGAGTCCTCGAGCAGCATGGGGTGTTGGACTTTCGTCCGGCGCCGCTGTGGTTTTCCGAAGGGCTAGCCGAATACTGGTCGAGCGGGTGGGCTAGTTTCGGGGATATGGTTATTCGCGATGCGCTCTTCGCCGGGCGCTTGGCTTCGATCGCTCAGATGTACTATATCAACGGTACTTACCAGATGTACAAGGAAGGTGAGTCGATCTGTCATTTTATGGCTGATCGGCACGGTCGGGATGTTTTTGAGCAACTCTTTGCAAATTGGTGGCGCGGAGAGACTTTTGCCGAGATTTTCCGGATCACTACTGGCGAGACACTCGAAACCTTCGATAAGGCCTGGCAATATAACCTGCGCAAGCACTACCTGCCCGATATTGCCGGGAGTGACCCGCCGTCAGAGATTGCCACGGCCCGTACTAAATTCGGCTTCAATGTCAAACCAGCGGTTGCTCCAGGAGATAGCCTCTCTTTTTACCATTTTCGCAACGACCAGGGCTATACCCAGATCGTTCGCTCGCAAATCGACAGCGACGAGACGATTACGGTTGTCGAAGGTGAGCGCTTGCCGGTTTTCGAGTCATTGCACCCCCTTTCGACGCGGCCGGCTGTATCTCCCGATGGCCAGCTGCTGGCTTTTGCGGCCAAGAGTCAGGGCCGGGATCACCTTTATATCTGGGACATCGGGCAGGAGGACCTGATGCGGGATCTATCCTTTGCGGAAATCGTCGCCATAGAGTCTCCGTCTTTCGCTCCTAACGGGAAGGAGCTGGTTTTTTCCGGTAGCGACAAGGGAGGGCTGACCGATCTCTATGTGGTTGATCTGGAGGATGCCAGGCCGAAGGCTTTGAGTCGGGATCTGTACCACGATCGCCAGCCCGACTGGTCGCCCGATGGCAAGCGGATCGTCTTCAGTTCGGACCGTTGGGTCGGAGGGCGTCAGGGACGCTACAATTTATTTCTTTACGATCTAGAAAGAGAACAGATTCTGACCTTGAGTCGCGGCGAACACAACGACGTTCAACCGCGCTGGAGCGACGATGGCACGGAGATCGTTTTTAGCTCTGACCGCGATACGATGTACAATATATACTCAGTGCGATTGGAGGATGGTCCGGAAGGCGAACGGGCCGGTACCAGACGCCTGACCCGGGTGTTGACCGGGGCATTTGATCCAGTGTTGATGCCGGGGGGGAAACGCCTGCTTTTTTCAGGTTATCAAAGCGGTGGTTTCCAAATCTATGATTTGGATGTGGCGTTGAACGACAGTTCCGCAGTGGATTGGCAGCCGATCGAAAAGGCCCCTGCGGAGCCGTGGTCTTTAGAGGGTTTATCGAGTGAGAGCCGTATCGCCCGTAGACCTTACGAGCGTAAAATGGGTCTCGATATCGCCCAGAGCCAGATTTCTCAGGATCCGGAATTCGGCACCTCAGGTGGAATCCAGGTGGCCCTGAGTGACGTATTGGGCAACGACCAGTACTATTTCGTTCTCTCCCATATCGCCGGCAGTCGTACCGGCTTCTTTGATGGACTCAATGTCGCCTTGTCGCGATTGCATTTGGGTCAGCGACTCAATGTGGTCTGGGGCCTGTTCCGGCTCAATGATCGGTTTTCGAGTCGCTTTGGCCGCTTCGTGCGCGAGAAACGCAGCGGAGTCCATATCGGGTTGAGCTATCCTTTTTCCCGTCATGACCGGATCGACACCCGACTCTCTTTGCGTCGCACCGAGATCGATCGGCAATTCGAGGGGAGAAAACTCTCTGGGTGGCTGGCAAACAACTTTGTTAGCTATACCCACGACAGCAGCATCTGGATTCCAACTGGGCCGGTAGAGGGCAAACGCTACAGTGTTGGACTGAGTCAGGCAGTAGACTTCAAGAGTTCGCGGCGATTCAACATTACGCTTTTCGGCGATTACCGGCACTACTTCCGTCTGTCCAAGCGCATTGCTTTGGCGATGCGCTTTATGGGGCGAAGGTCCACCGGCGCGGTGGCGGAGTTTTTTTCTCTGGGGGGTAGCTGGACACTCAGAGGCTACCCCTGGCGCTCTATATGGGGTAGTAAGATGCTACTTTTCAACCAGGAATTACGCTTTCCGCTGGTCGATCGGCTCTCGATAGGATTTCCGTTTGGCAACATGGATTTCAGCATGTTTAGAGGAGCGCTATTTCTGGATGCGGGTAATGCTTGGAACGATCGATTTGGCGAATGGAATGGAGCATTTGGGGCCGGGATTCGATTGCCATTAGGCGGGGTTTTCGTCTTCCGCCTCGATGGGGCCCGGCGCACTAACTTCAAATCGGTAGGGAGCGATACGCATTGGGATTTCTTCTTCGGTTGGGATTTTTAGCATGTTCAGCGCTCTTTTATCGAAGAGGTCTCCGAGCCATTACACTCTCGGTTTTGCTCAGATCGCACGGCATATGATAGAGCTGCTTGTGTATGGGTTGCTTTTTATCGGATGCAGCGAAAAAGTTTTCTACCTAGAAGCCCCGGAATTCCACGGCGCTATTTCCAAACCTGATCCCGAACCTCCGTTGCAACTACTCTGGGAACGCAAAATAGATGGTCCGCCGCTGGGCGGTGCGTTATTCGCTGGTTCGCTGGTCCTGCAATTGACGACCTTGTCTACTCTTCACGCTTTCGATCGCTACAGCGGTTTGGCTTTGGGCAAGCAGAAGTGCGGCGATGTGGTTTGCAGCGCTGGGAGTTTGGCCGGGGAACTCTATTTGCTCGGAGATCTGGGCGACAAAGCGGGATTGCGAGCTCTGGACCGGAAGACTATGCAAGAGCGCTGGCGGCACCAGGGTTTTTTCTGCCTGGCACCCGAGGTCCGAGGCGATACTCTGTTGGCGATCGACGAGGAGGGGGCTTTAGACGCTCTAGATAGGAATGACGGGCGCCTTTTATGGCAACTAGAGTTGGGGAGCAAAGTCCGCGTTGGACCCTCCTTGAGTCAGGATCTGGTTTTTGCGGGTACCGTTAAGGGGGATCTGATTGCCGTGGAACTTATTAGTGGCGCAGAGCGCTGGCGGCTGGAACTGGGCGAATCCTCGCGTTCACGACCCTTGATTGCTGAGGACCGTCTTTTTGTGTCGACGGCCTCTGGGCGGGTCGTCGCGGTGAGCAGCGACTCTGGGCGGGTCGTCTGGGAGCAATTCTTAGGGGGATTGCCGACCGAGGGACTGGCTCTGGGGCCAGGTGTATTGGTGGTCGGATGTGTCGATCGAAATATCTATGGGCTCGATCCCGAAACGGGGGTGATAAAGTGGACTTTTGCAACGGGAGGTGTGGTGCGCAGCAGCCCGCAAGTCACGTCCCAGACTGTTTATTGTGCCTCGAGTGATAATTATCTCTACGCTCTGGAATTAGCTAGCGGGCACTTGTTGTGGAAATACCGTTTGAATGGGCCGATTCTGGCTCCGGTAGTCGTCGCCGATGGAGTGGTGAGTGTTGCGACAGAGGAGCGGACACTCTATGTATTTGGGCACCGTTAAAAAAGGATTAACCGTTATGGGCAGGAGATTCGCAATATGCCTGGTCCTGGCGCTGAGTACCGGAGCACTGAACCCGGTCAGCGGACGGGAATTACCCCGGCGTTTCGGCGGGTTGGAAGCGGTGCTGGAGAAACAATTCGCCACGCGTGCCGAGTCTGCAGAGCGCCTGGTATCGGTTGAATCGGTTTCTCAGAAAAAGGAAAAGAGATCGCGAAAGCGATTGTATTTGGCTGCGGCTTTAACATTGGGCGTGGGCTGTTTCGCTCAATGGAGCAAGCACCAGGCCGATACGGCGTACGATCGCTATCTGTATTCGGCCAACCAAGTGCGCCAGGACCGGGAATTCGCTAGGGCCGAGCGGTTTGATCGGATTTCTGGGGCTGCGTTCGTTAGTATGGAAATAGGTGTGGTGTTGAATTCCTATCTGCTTTTTTTTCGCCGATGAAACGCCTGATCGGAATAGGGATTTGCTGCGGAATTTTGATTCTGGCCTGCAGCGATCGCCAGCGCCGCAATCCGCTCGATCCGCAGGCCGAAGACCCGCAGGACGATGTACTGCGCCCTTTGCAAGCGTTGGCTCTTGACTCCCAAGTCGAATTGCGCTGGGATTTTTCGCACTTTGTCGATATCGAAGGCTATCGCCTCTATCGCCGTAGCGCAGGAAGCGAATGGGGGCCAATAACCGGGGTTTTGGATGCTGGGACAAGTCAATATATTGATACTGATGTTCAAAATGGGACCAGCTATGAGTACCGGTTGGGGCTAGTTGTCGAAGATCAGGGCGAGCGTTTTAGCGGGGATTCAATCTGGGCTGTTCCCGGTGCTGAACTGGCATGGATTGCCGATCGCAGTACTGGGCTGGTGTGGAAAATTAGTAGCGATGCCCGCAGCGCCCATTTCGCCCAAGGGCGTTTCCCCGACCTCGCGGATATCGCGATCGATGAGAGTGATCGTTCCTGTTGGGTCAGCGACCGCTACTTTGCCGGATTGTACCGAATCGATAGCGATGGAGAATTGAGCACTTTCGCTGCCCTGATCGAGGAGCCCGGGGAGCTGGAAATCGACCCCGAGTCTCGGATCGGCTGGCTGATAGATAGAGCGAATAGTCGGGTCGTGTGGTTTGCGTTGGATGCGGCTGATTCGCTTGAAGTCGAGGTCGTTGATGCCAGTTTTGCCAGCCCGGTAGCGCTGGCCGCTCAGCCTGGGGGATGCTGGATCGCCGATCAATCTCAGGGGCGGGTGATTTTTTACCAGACCGATGGGGGTCGTCAGGTCGAGATCGGCGGCTTGGAGGGGCCGATGCAGCTGGCCGCCGGTGCGTCGGAGGAAGTTTGGCTTTTGATCGACGAAGGCCGCGGCTTGTTGCGGCTTGATCGTTCGGGCGAGATCCTGGTCGTCGATCTGCCCTTTGCCACGGCGCTGAGTATTTCGGTCGATAGGAAGACCGGAGCTTGTTGGGCGATGGGGGAACAGGATATTGCGGTCTTCTCGGCACTTGGGAGTCTGGAACAGCACTGGACCGAGGTTTCCGGGGGGACTCATCTTTTCTACGACCCGGTGCATCGAAGGGTTTGGATCTCTACCGGGGATGCATTGTGGAAGCTGACGGACCAGGGCGAAGCTCTCGCCCGACTCGATGGCTTTTCGTCCATCGTCCGGATCGTGGTCGATCCCGGCCGCGGCTGATCCTCGACACATTGGCGAATGGCCCTTATTTTTTCCTTATGAAAGATAATGATCAGATCACCAGCATGACCGGTTTCGGTAGTGGTAAAGCCGAGAGTGAGGGACTGCGGCTCGGTGTCGAGTTGCGTTCGGTCAACAGTCGCTACCTCGATATACAGGTGCGTTGTCCTACTCAACTGCAACCCTTCGAACCGGTGATCCGTGAGCGGATTCAAAAGCAGGTCGGGCGCGGTAAGATAAGTGTTAATATTTCCTCTAGCGAGGGCGCTCAATCTCCTGCTTTGCCCACGCTTGACGAGGAGGTGGCCGGACGCTACTTGGCCGAGATGCGAAGGTTAGCCGAACTTGGCCAGGTCGATGACGAGGTCGATATCGCGCTTTTGTCGCGCCTTCCCGGGGTCTTTCGCGTTGAATCGGTGGAGTTGGAACCCGAGGCGGCACAGGAGCTCTTATTTGCGGGCTTGGATCAGGCGCTCTCGGAATTGGTTGCTATGCGCTTGGCTGAAGGGCAATCCCTGGCCACGGATCTACGCCAGCGGATCGAGGTGGTAGAGTCGCATCTCGAAGAAATTGCCGCATGGGTGCCACTGGCCCGGGAACAGAGCCAGAGCCGCTTGCGCGAAAAGATAGAGGCCCTGCTCGAGCCGGGGTCCGTTAACGAGGACCGGATGGCGTTGGAAATTGCCCTGATCGCCGAGCGCAGTGATATCACCGAAGAGATCGTCCGTTTTCGCAGCCATAACGCGCAGTTCATCGAAGCTTTGGATAAGGGGGGCGAAGTGGGGAAGCGCTTTAATTTCCTCTTACAGGAGATGAATCGCGAAGCCAACACGATAAGCTCCAAATCCTCCGAATCTGCGATCATCCACCGAGTGGTCGAAATCAAGGAAGAGGTCGAACGTTTGCGCGAGCAGGTTCAAAACCTGGCGTGAGGTCAAGCATGAGTGCACCGCAAATCGTAACTGTTAGCGGTCTGCCCGGAAGTGGTACCAGTACTGCCTGCGACCATCTTTGTGCGGGTTTGGGATGGGCTTATGTCAATGCCGGAGAACTTTTTCGTCAACTGGCCCAGGAGTCGGGGCAGAACCTGGCCGAATTCGGCCGACAAGCCGAGAAGGATGGGCGGATTGATCGGCAACTCGATGAGCTTATGGTGGTCCGGGCGCGAGCAGAGGCGCCTATTGTCATCGAGGGGCGCCTCACTGGCTGGATGGCCCACCGGCATGAATTGAAGGCTCTCAAGATCTGGCTGAAAGCCGAGTCTGAAATCCGGGCCGAGCGGTTGGGGCGTCGGGAATCCAAGCCGGTGGCGCAGGCTATGGAGGAGATGCGCGAACGCGAGGGATCCGAGGCCCGGCGCTATGAAGAGCATCACCATATCTGTTGTGACGATCTGTCGATTTATGATCTGGTCATTGATTCCGGTAGCATGGATGCCCAGGCCGTAGTCGCACAGATCTTTGCTCAGCTCGGTCGGTCATGAGCCTGCACAAGCGCAAGATCCTACTCGGGGTCACCGGCGGTATTGCTGCATATAAAGCGCCCGAAATCGTGCGGCAGCTCACTAAGTGCGGGGCAGAAGTCCGGGTAGTAATGACGCGCGCGGCACAGGAGTTTGTCACTGCTAAAACCCTGGAAGTGCTTTCCAGGCATCCTGTTTACCGAGACCTTTTCGATCGCGATCGGGAGTTTCCGGTTTTGCACGTGGGGTTGGCTGAGTGGGCTGAGTTGGTGCTGGTTGCGCCGGCTACGGCCCATTTTATAGGTCGTGTAGCCGGGGGGTTGGCCGACGATCTGCTTTCAGCCCTGCTTTTAAGTGCAGAGTCACCGGTCTTTCTGGCCCCCTCGATGGAAGAAAATATGCTTTTGAGCGCTGCAGTACAGGCCAATACAGAGGTACTGGAAGCTCGGGGGTTCAATCTTATCACTCCCGAGACGGGGTCCCTGGCCTCGGGGGCGATAGGCCGTGGGCGAATGCCCGAGCCCGATACACTCGTCGATTCGCTCAGTGCATATTTCAGTGGTGATCTCGATGGCATGAAGCTGGTGGTGTCAGCCGGTCCAACTATAGAAGAGATCGATCCGGTCCGTTTCATTTCGAATCATTCTTCGGGTAAAATGGGTTATGCCATCGCCCAGCGGGCCGCCGAGCGCGGTGCGGAAGTAGACCTGGTCTCGGGGCCAACGGTACTGCCTGTGCCTGCTGGCGTCGAATTGCATGCGGTGCGCTCGACGCTTGAAATGCAGCGCGTGATGGAGGAGCTTTTTGATGCGGCGGATGCGGCAATCCTCGCGGCGGCTCCGTCAGACTACCGCGCCTTCGCAGTGGCTGAACAAAAGATCAAGCGCAGTGGAGAGCGCCTCTCGATCGAATTGATCGAAAATCCCGATATTGCGGCCGGGTTGGGTCAGCGCAAGGAGGGGCGAGTATTGGTCGTTTTTGCGTTGGAGACCGAAAAGGGTTTAGAGCGGGCTCGAGAGAAACTCGCGCGCAAAGGAGGCGACCTCATCGTCCTCAATATGCTCTCTGATGAGGGGGCTGGTTTTGCTCTCGATACCAATCGGGTGACATTCATCGATGCCGATGGTAAAGAGCAGGCGCTGCCTCTCTTGAGCAAATTGGCGGTCGCCGACCGAATTCTCGACTGGGTGCAAGGGCGACGGGTGCAATAGCGCTTGACAGTGTTTTTCTCCGGGATCATTTTCACCGCATGGAAGAGTGGAACGAAGATGCATTAGCCGAGGCCCGGCGCTACCTATCCGATTTGGTGGCCTTTGAAGGAACTCGATTCATCGTGCCCAAAGAGGTTGTAGCTGAGGAACCCGCCGTCGCTGCTTCCGTCGCGCAAGAGGGAGTTGACACCGAGACTAAGAGACTGGAAACCGGTGCCGATCTTGAAGGATTTTGTCAGCAGATTTGCGAGTGTACCCGCTGTCGCTTGGGCGCGACGCGCCAGCAATTTGTCTTTGGTTCGGGGAATCCCTCGGCCGGGATCATTTTCATCGGCGAAGCGCCCGGAGCCGAAGAAGATCGTCAGGGAAAGCCTTTTGTCGGTGCCGCCGGTCAGTTGCTGACGAAGATCATCGAGGCTATGGGACTCGGTCGCGACGAAGTTTATATTTGCAATATTCTCAAGTGTAGACCGCCGAACAACCGCGATCCGCAACCCGACGAAATCGAAGAGTGTGAACCCTATCTCAAGCGCCAGATTGCAATGATCCAGCCCCGGGTCATTTGTACTCTAGGTCGATTTGCTGCTCAGACCTTGCTTCAAACTAGCGAATCAATGGGGCGTTTACGCGAGCGCTTGCATAAATACGAAGGTATTCCGCTGGTGGCGACCTACCATCCAGCGGCCCTCCTGCGCAATCCGCAATGGAAGCGGCCGACCTGGGAGGATATCAAGCGGGTGCGGGAATTATACGACGGAGTCAAACTCTAAAACGGCGAGAAGATATGACGCAAGCGTCAACCGATAATCAACGCATCGAGAGAATGCCGCCGCAGTCAATAGAAGTCGAGCAGGCGGTTTTGGGAGCGATGATGATCGAACAACGGGCGATCGGCCGGGCCTTCGAGTTTCTCGATGAGAGTTGTTTTTACAGTGCCCCCCACAGTTTGATTTTCAAAGCTATTCTCAGTCTGTACGAACGTGGAGAGGCGGTCGATCAGTTGACGCTAGCCGAGGAACTCAAGCGCAGTGACCAACTCGAGGCTGTCGGCGGGGTTGTTTATCTGGCTAAGCTCGCGACCGAAGTCGCTACGGCTGCCAATATTGATTTCCACGCGCGGATCGTATTGGACAAAGCGTTGAGCCGCAAGCTGATAGAGACTGCCAGCGAAGTGATTGAGCAGGCCTATGGTGGAGGAGAGGAAGTCCAGGAACTGATCGATCGTACCGAGCAGCGTATTTTCAGTCTCTCGGAAAATCAGATCGGGGATGGCTTTGAGCCTCTGGAAACGGTGATGGGCGAGACGCTCGAGCACATTGAGCGAGCCCATAATCGGGTGAGTACGGTCTCGGGAGTTGATACGGGTTTCACCGATCTCAACGAGCAGACTTCGGGTTTTCAAAAAGGCGATCTTGTCATTCTCGCTGCGCGTCCAAGCGTTGGAAAGACCGCTCTGGCGCTGACGCTTACGCGCAATGCGGCAGTAGATACAGGAGTTGGAGTGGCGATTTTCAGCCTGGAGATGTCGAAAATGCAGCTGGCTCAGCGCCTGCTCAGTGCCGAGACGCGGGTCGATTTGCACAAATTGCGTACCGGTCGGCTCAGCGAAGACGACTGGATGCATTTGACCCGCAATGTCGGTCGCCTGGCTCAGGCACCGATCTATATCGATGATACTCCGGGTATTTCGGTCCTCGAAGCTAGAGCAAAGGCACGCCGTTTGCACCGCGAGTTCGGCATCGGTATGATCGTGATCGACTATCTACAGTTGATGAGTTCGCATCACAGAAGCCAGAGTCGCGAGCAGGAAATTTCGAGTATCTCGCGTGGTTTGAAAGCCCTAGCTAAAGAGCTGGACGTTCCGGTCCTGGCCCTTTCACAGCTTTCGCGTGCGGTGGAGAGTCGGACGGATAGAAGGCCGCAGCTTTCGGATCTGCGCGAGTCGGGGTGTTTGACCGGAGATACGCAGGTGAGCAGGGCGGATACGGGGGATCGGGTGCCGATACGCGACCTGGTGGGGAAGCAGAATGTTCAGGTCTGGGCGTTGGATCCACAAAGCATGAGCCTGGTCAAAGCGCGGGTCAGCAATGCATTTTGCACTGGAATCAAGCCAGTCTTGCAGTTGACGACCAGGCGGGGATTCAGTATCCGGGCGACGGCCAATCACAAATTCTTGGCCGGCTCAGGGTGGTTGCGATTGGACCAGCTGGCCATTGGGCAGAAGATCCGGCTACCTTCGTCATGGGATCGGATCGCTTCGATCGAGCCGGCGGGCATGGAAGAAGTTTTCGACCTGACCGTACCTGATTTGCACAACTTTGTCGCCGAGCAGATAGTCGTGCATAATAGCATTGAGCAAGATGCCGATGTTGTGGTTTTCATCTACCGACCAGACCTCTACGGTCTCAAGTCTCCCGATGGTGCCAGCCTGGAAGGAATTGCCGAGATTATGATCAGCAAGCAGCGCAATGGACCAGTGGGTTCGGTGCATTTGATGTGGAATGCAGAGAGCGCAACCTATGAACAGATGGCGCCTGAGTGGCGGTTGGAACCGGAAGAGGAGTTTTAATCTACAAGGAATTGGTGTAGGGGAACGATGTTCATCGACGAGGTACTCATCACCGTGGAGTCGGGCACAGGGGGCAGTGGTTGTTGCTCGTTTCGCCGCGAAAAATACGTACCCAAGGGAGGGCCGGACGGCGGTGACGGCGGTGACGGTGGCGATTTGATTTTTGCCGTTGACAGCCAATTGAGCACGCTGCGCGATTTTCGCTACCGACACCATATCAAGGCGGGTCGTGGCGATCACGGACAGGGCAAAAATCGCACTGGCAAGCGAGGAGAGAACGCTATTATTCGCGTGCCTCCCGGTACTCTGGTCCGCGACGAGCAAGGAAAGCTGATTATCGATTTGGTCGAAGACGGCCAGGAATTCGTGCTCTTCAAGGGGGGTAGAGGTGGACGGGGTAATGCCCGTTTTGCCACGGCCAGAGTACAGGCGCCACGGCGAGCTGACTATGGGGTTGAGGGCGAGCAGCAGGTGGTCAAGCTCGAACTGAAGCTTTTGGCCGATGTCGGGTTGGTGGGTTTTCCCAATGCGGGTAAGTCCACACTTTTGTCGCGCATTTCATCTGCTCATCCCAAGATCGCCGACTATCCTTTTACGACTCTAGAGCCTAATTTGGGGATCGTAGAATGGGCCGAATACGAGAGTTTCGTCCTGGCGGACTTGCCCGGGTTGATTGCTGGAGCGCACCAGGGCAAGGGATTGGGAACACGTTTTCTGCGCCATATCGAACGCACGCGCATACTGCTTTTTGTCATCGATTCGCAGAGTCCCGACCCGCGTCGCGATTTGGATTCCCTACGCCACGAGTTGGAAGAGTTTGACCCTGGGATGCGGCACAAACCCGCTGGGATCGCACTGACCAAGGCCGATTTGCTGGGGCCGGACGACGAATTCGAAGATCCATTTGGCGACCTCAAAGTGCCGCGATTTACCATTTCCGCCATAAGTGGTCAGGGAATTACGGAGATGCTGCGAGAAATTGGGGCGGCAGTGAAGAAGGCTCGAGCCGAGGAGGCTAAGGTTTCTTAGCCAGGGCGAGAGCCTTCATCAGTGGCTCCTTCGTTGAGACAAAATCTGGATCGGGCGGGGGAAGTTCGAGAGGGGCATATCCGGGTAGGGTTCTCCGTAGATAGTGGGCAAAATCATTGCTCTTCCACCCTTCGAAATTTGTCGCGATGAAGATCTGGCCTTCGGGGGTTAGGATCTGGTCGATCGCGGTCAGGATTTCACTTAAGTCCCGTTCGATCTTGAAGGCGCCTGCACGACTCTGTGAGAATGAGGGTGGATCGCAGATAACCAGATCAAAGCTGCGCCCTCGGTTTTTACAGCCGCGTAGGAAATAGCGCGCGTCGACTTTCCAAAATTCACCCTGCAGGGGGTCGAGTGCATTGAGTCTGAAATTGGCCTCAGACCAAGCCAGTGCAGATCGCGAGCTATCTACGCTGACGACCTCTTTGGCAGCACCCAGGGTCGAATTGAGGCTGAAGCCTCCGGTATAGCTGAATAGATTGAGCACGCATTTGGCGCGCGCCTGCTGGCGAATCCACTGCCGATTGGGTCGCTGATCGAGAAAGAGGCCCGGAGATCGGCCCTGGTTACTACGCAGTATATAGTTCAGATCGCCTTCTGCGGCGATCCATTCCTCCGGCTCTTCCGTTCCCCACTCGATTCGTTTTTGCGATTTGTGGCCTTGGTTGTGCATTAGGCGGACTTTCCAATGGGGAGAACCAGCTGCGCTGGCGAATGCCGCCATTGCTGCAAGATCGTCGGTGTTGGGTCGTGCGGGGTCATACCAATAAAACCAGGAGACTTTTCCCAGGCGGTCGCAGCGCACCCGAGGATCCTCGTCGTGGAGCAGGCGCAGGGTTTCTGCCGGAGCAAACGAAAAATGGCGACGGCGGTGCTCAAGGGCCTGGTGCCAGGCGGGAGGAAACTCGCTAGTGGTCATCTGGGCAAGCGCCCGCCGTCCATACCCCCTGCGCCTGATAGGCCATGATTGCTACTGATGCACCTAGATTGAGCGAGTTGGCACGGCCCAGGATGGGGATCTTGGCCATGGTATCCACCTCGTTTTTTAAATGCTCGGAAAGGCCGACTCGCTCGTTGCCGAAGATCAGGGCTAAGGGGCGTGGGTAGGCTGTATCTCGGAATCCGACCTCGGCACGGGCCGAGGTGCCCAAGAGATGTATTCGGTGCTTGCGTGACCAGACGAGGAATTCATCGGCACTAGCGTTGATGACCGGGACTGTGAAAATCGCCCCCATACTGGTGCGTAGAGCTTCGGGGTCGAAGGGATCGACGGCCTGTCCGATGAGTATTAGTGCCTGGCCCCCGGCTGCGTCTACGGTGCGGACGATGGCGCCGACATTACCGCGATCCTGTGGCTCTTCAAGAGCGACGATCAGGGCATCGTTGGTGGGAGCGATATCGGCGATAGTGCGCTTAGGGAGGTGGATGAGTGCGCCCAGGCCCTGGGGGAGTTCGCTTAGAGCAATCCGCTCGAAGATGCGTTCGGCGACCGCGACGGTGCGAAACTCGCTAACCGCAATCCGCTCGCGGGCCAGGTTGCTACGGAGCAATGCAGGGGAGTAGACCAGCATTTCGATATCCCAGCCATTGTCGATGGCTTCTAGGGTATTGCGCACGCCCTCCGCCCAGAATAGCCCCTCGCGTTTGCGGTATTTCTTGTGAGCGAGAGAGCGTATTTTTTTGACTAGCGGGTTTTGAAAGCTGGTGATTTCTCTTTGTTGGTCGGCCATGGTTGGGCGATAAAACTACAGAAGAATTGAATATTCCGCCATCGCTGCTAGCTCGGAGTGTATTTGTTGGAAAGGTCCGCGCGGTGGATGGCTCTTATCCTGTCAAACGGAGGAAACGTCGGGCTGTTTCCCCCATAATTTGTCGACGTTCTTGCTCATTCAGATCGGGTAGTAAATGATCCAGGACCTGGACGGATGCACCGTAGCCAGGATTGGTAGTGATCCAGGGGAAGTCCGAAGCCCACATCAGGCGCTCGGCGCCAAAGGCGGTGTAGAGATTGCGGTGCCATTCGGCTAGGTCGAGATAGGGATAATGCTCCTTGCTGATGGCGTATTGGCCCGAGAGATGGACGCAGACATTGGCGAAGGGGAATTGCCCGCGGGTATTGTCGGGAATACGACCTATTTTAAGGCCTAAGGTCGAGTAGCGGGTCTGCGGGGGCAAATCGACATCGATCCGTGGTCGGCCCTGTTGATCCCAGCTGAACTTGCCTTCACCAGGGCAAATCATGAGGTGATTAACGACGACGCGAACCTGGGGAAAGGCTTCTAGGAAGTGGGGGAGTACATGGGCATCGACCGCTTGAAGATAGAGCCAGAGTACGTAGTCCTTGCGCGCGGCGTGTTCCCAAATGGGGTAGGTCGAGGCCTGGTGTAAGTCAATTGGTTCGAGTGGGTCCACAGGACCGCCCAATGAGCGCAGGCGAAAGCCGATAAGCAGATTCTCCTCGGCCAGGCGGTCCATGTGATCGGCGACGGAGTCCACGTTAGTGGGAATCAACCCGATTCCCGTGAAGCGATCGGGATAGGTGCGGAGTGCATGTCGAAGATAGGCGTGGTGTACAAGACTGGTGCCACCGGTCTGAACCAGTACCGCTTTGTCTATTTCATGCTCGGCCATCTGCACTAGGAGCTCTTCGACCAGGGCCTGGCGATCGGCGGGCATAGTGGATTTGATCTCGCGCGGGAACTCGGCACAAGCGCGGGAAAATACGTGGAGATGGGCGTCGACGCGCATGATTAGAATGATTCTAAACCGAAGAGGCGTCGGCGTTCGGGAGTTTTGAGCATCTGTTCAATATGCGTAAAGCGTCTGGGGTCGAATTTTTGCCGGGTGAACTTTTCATAGATCAGAATGATCGAATGCCGAGGCCGAGGCCCGTGATTGCGCATGGAGGTATGCATGCCGTAGCTGTTGAAGAGCAGGGCGGTACCGGCTTCACCACAGAAGACGCGGTGCCCGGGCATGTCTTCGAGTCGGCTAACTGCAGGGTAGGGGCCGGCAGAATGCAAATGGCTTCCTGGAACATAGGCGAATGCTCCGTCATTGGGTCCCACGTCGTTGAGATAAATCTGGATTTTGAGGTGGAGAGGATTCGTTCGGGGTACATCGAAGTGCCAGCCTACGTAGCTCAAGGGGCTTGGGGGGACGATGCGGAATTGGGCAAAGAGGAAAAGACTCTCGCCGCCGGTCAACTTTTGAATCAAGGGGTAATAGGCCGGGTGGTCGACCAGGTCGATGAAGAGCGGATTCTGCGACAAAGGATCGGGAAGATCAAAAAAAGCCGCGGGAGCCGTACCCTGGGCAACGTTGCGAAGCCAGGTTTCTTTGGCGTGGTCGGCGTTATGAACAAAGGCCTTCTGGATGGCTTTTAACTCGCTGCCGACGATAGCGTTTGCAAGGCTCAGGCAGCCGTCTTCGGACCAGGAAGCGAATGAGTTGAGATGTGGCTTGGACATTGGTCTCACTTCTTGCGCCGGGAAATCTACGCAGCTATGTTTTGGTGCACGGATTTAGAGTACTCGCTTTTGCTCCCAGGAGCAAGAACCATCGAGGGACGAGTTCGAGATGCGGGTTTTGGTCACAGGGGGGAGTGGGCGAATCGGCACTGTATTGATCGAGGCCTTAAATGAGAGGCACGAGGTCATAGCCTACGACCGTAAAAAGCCGAAGCGTTTGCCTCAAGGTGTGGTTTTCGCCCCAGGAGATATGCTCGACCGCGAAGCCCTGGGGGCAGCGCTTGATGGGGTTGAAGCCGTTGTCCATTTAGCGGGAATTCCCTACGATATTCCACCTTTGCACGAAGTCTTTGCGATCAATGTCCAGGGCACCTACAATGCGTTGGAGTTAGCCGTTGAGAACGGGGCCGGATATTTCCTCCACGCCTCTAGTATCATGGCCTACGGATTCGGACAGAATGTCGATCCGCTCTATTTGCCTATCGACGAGGCGCATCCGCTGCGGGCCAATCGACCCTACGGTTTGAGCAAGATCGTCGGTGAAGAACTTTGTCGTACTTTCACCGAGCGCTGTGGGCTTAGGACCTTCGCTTTTCGGCTGACCAACGCCGTGGTCGATTCTGAGGATTCCAATCGCTTCCCGATGGCGAATAAACAGATGGAAGTAGCTATGCATCAGTACTTCTTCGTTCGCGATTTTGCCGAGTTGATCGAGTTGGTGTTCCGCGCCGACCAGCTCGAACACGAGGTCTTTCTGGTCAGTGCGCTAGATTCGACTCATGTCGATACGACGGAGGAGGTCATCGCGCGTTATTATCCACAGGCCGAGTTGCGCTATGAGAATATAGAGCCTTATTCATCCTTTGTGAGTATGGAAAAGTCTCGATCTCTACTGGGTTTTGTACCTCGTTATTCGTGGCGTAATTTTTCCGGCCCGGATCCCTTATGTACGGGGGAGATTTAGCGACTCTTGCGATGGATGGCTTGGTGCGATATGTGAGGGTGCCGGCTACGTCTGCCAATCTTGGCCCAGGCTTTGATTGCCTTGGGCTGGCCTTGGGATTGTATCTGGATTTGACCGTGTGCGAAGAAGACGGGGAGGGGTTGGAAATATCGGTCGGTGGAGAGGGGTTTGGCCAGGTGCCATTGGACGAGCGGAATGCCGTCTATCGGGGAATAGCTCAAGCCTATTCAAAAGCCGGAAGGACTCCAGGACGGCTAAGGCTAGAAATCCACAGTGAGATTCCATTGGCCAGCGGGTTGGGCAGCAGTTCGGCGGCATTGGTGGCTGGATTGACGGCGGGGGCCGAACTTTGTGGATTGATTCCAGACCCCGAGCAAGTCTTGCAGGAGGGAATCGCGGTGGAAGGGCATCCCGACAATTTGGCTCCCTGCACGATGGGCGGAATTGTCATTGCCGCGATGGAGGATGGACGGGTCAGTTGGGCACGGGTCGATCCGCCGAGCGATTTGTCTGCGGTTGTCGCGATTCCCGATTTTTCGCTGCGGACCCGCAAAGCCCGAAGCGTATTGCCGACACAGGTTGAACGTGCCGATGCGATATTTAATATGGGGCGGGTTGGCTTGATCGTAGCAGCTCTGAAAAGTAGGGACTACGACCTGTTGCGCGTGGGGATGCAGGATCGTCTGCACCAGGTCTATCGGCAGAGCTTAGTCCCCGGGATGGAACCGGTGTTGAAAGCGGCGGTAGAAGCTGGTGCTTTGGGGGCTGCATTGAGTGGAGCTGGGCCGACCTTGTTGGCGTTAGTGCATGATGGCGAAGAGGAAGTTGCAAAAGCGATGCGAGAGGTTTGGATTAAAGAGGGTGTTGTGGCGAAGACCATGATTTTAACTTTGGAGCCCGATGGTGTGCACTGGGGTTGGGTTTTGGGGGGGCCCCCCCCAAAATTCCGGGGTTGGGGGGGGGGTTGTCCGGCTGGGGTGGGGGGGGTCGTGTATTTGCAGCCCGCATTTGGGGGATGCGGCGGGGGGGGGGCATCGTGCAGTGGATTCTTTTGGGTATTTTGTTGGGGCCGGTCGGACTGTATATGGTGTTTAGGGTCTTAGACCACAAGTGTCCCGATTGTCGGAGTCCGATCTTGCGGGGAGTTCGCCTTTGTCCGATTTGCAATTCTGAAATTCCTCGGCTTGAGAACAATCCTGTCGGGCCGATGTGGACATATCGCCGCGATTGGTAACCGGCGAACTTCTTTGAATGGGGTTGAGATGAGTAGAGCGATTGCGAATGAAACCGATCTAATAGACCAGATGACGACCCCAACCCCTGAGGTAGAGGAGGCCGTATCCCGTTTGAATGGGGAAGTTCTTGTTCTTGGGGTCGGCGGAAAAATGGGGCCTAGCCTGGCCGAACTCCTGGTTCGAGCTGGGGCGCGAAGAGTCATCGGCGTCTCTCGCTTCACCGATGCTGAACAGGAGCGCTATCTGGCTTCGGTCGGGGTAGAGACGATTAGTTGCGATTTGCTGGATGAGCAGGCACTGAAACAACTACCGGATGCATCCAACGTATTTTTGCTGGCGGGGTTTAAATTCGGGGCAACCGGCAATGAGGGGACCACTTGGGCGATGAATGCCTGGGTGCCCGGTCAAGTGCTTGAGCGCTATGCGGATTCGCGGATCATTTACGTGAGTTCGGGGAATGTCTATGCCTATACAGCGCATCAGGGGGAGGGTGCTGCCGAAGATGGGGTATTGGATCCGGTGGGGGAATACGCCCAATCGCGGTTGGGTGGAGAGCGAATAGCCCAATATATGGCACAGGAGCGGGGTACGCCGCTGCTCATAGTCCGACTTTTCTACGCTACCGAACTTCGCTATGGGATCATCCACGATATTGCCTGGAAAGTATGGACCGAGGAGCCGATCGATCTGGCGATGGGCTATGTGAATCAGATCTGGCAAGGGGATGCGAATGCCTTTCTGTGCCGTTTCTTCCCCCTTTGCCAGAGCCCCGCAGCGGTCATCAACCTGACGGGATCGGAAGTTCTGGCTGTCCGCGATATGGCCGAGAGCTTAGGGCGGGAGATGGGTAAGATCCCCCGTTTCCTGGGGCGGGAAGCTCCTGAAGCGCTCCTGGGGGACACTCGCCAGCTCTGTGCAGAATTCGGCCGACCGTCGATCGGATCTGAGCAGATTGTGCGTTGGGTCGCCCAGTGGGTGATGGAGGGGGGGCGGAGTCTGGGTAAACCGACCAAATACGAATCCCGAAGTGGGCAGTTCTAAGGAAGTGGCTGGACAAATAATCGATTTAGCGGGTCGACCGCTCGCGACTCTGTGCGATGAACTGGCTGCTTTGGTCGTTGAATCTGTGGCTGTGCTATTAGAGGGGGAGACTGGACAAAGAGCGCAAAGGGATGGTTCCTTGCTTTTTACATTGTCCCATCTCAGTAGCAGCACTCCGGGGTGGGAGCACTACGGGGAGTTGACGGTAGATCTGGCTAAACAAGTGGCCGATCTTCGCAGAGAGGATGGCTCCTGGCCTCGGGATTACGTCGGTTCCGAGGTCGGCGCTATGCTGGGACTTGCCGGTGGACTGGCCGCTTTTAGTGGTGTGGTGGCCGAAACGAATGCCTGGGATTTGGCGCGTGAATTGGTGTTGCGTAGTCTGGCGCGTTGCGATAGCGCCGATTATGTCGGCCTTTCACAGGGGGGGGGACGAGTTCCCGAAGGGGCGCGCTGTCTGGGAGAATGGGCGCAAATTCTCCGGGTCTGTACCCGGCTTTTGCAAAAACGTCCAGATCGGGAATTAGAGATTGCCGCAGCCCGTGCAGTGGCGGCTGTTGTGAATTACCACTATAGAGCCGATCGGGGTTTACTAACCGAGCTTGTTCGCCACGATTTCTTCCACTTTGATGACGACTGGGGTGAATACGTGCATAGCGGGGCTGTATTTGAAGTGCTGACCGCACTTTTATATGAGGCGGGGCGGGGGGGTGAGGATCGGCTCTTTGGCCTTGCTTTCCGCTATCTGCGCCAGCACCTCGAAGCGGCCTGGGATTCTCTCGTCGGTGGAGTTCGCGAGGAGTGGGTCGCCGGTGCTTGGCAGGCTCAGCAAACCGATCAGACCCAGATGAAGGCCTTTGCAGCGCTGGCAGCCTTGGTCGGATTTCAGGGCTCAGATTGGGAGGTTGAATGGCTGGGTCGAGTGATAAATAACCAGGAATGGATAGCCGCCTCCGATCCTCTTTTCAGCTCGATCTGGCTGGTCCAGGCAAGTGCGATTTTAGACGACTTGGCCCGACGCGGGGGACGGAGTGTGCATTGGTTGCCCGATCACTGAAATAGGCTTGTATTGGCATAAAATAAACAGCGGAGGAATCCATGGAATCATTGCTGCGAAAAGGGTGTCTGGACGACCGATTCAGGCATTGGGCACGACCACGCGGTGTGGTGGAAGTCGATGGGGGCGATGCGGCGAACGCGATTATACCGTTCGGTGAAGGCGAGATGGTTTTTTGCCTCGGGTAAGGGTCGAACGTCATGATAGCGGAAAGATCGCGATAGTCGAACACGGGGTGGTCAGTTCTTTCCCCGACGAATTCTTCGGTTATTTCGGGTGGCCTACTGTGGCTCAGACCGAGGCGGGCACTCTGGTAGTCGCTGCATCGGGATTGCGCAACGATCACGTTTGCCCCTTTGGTCGCACTATAATCTGTCGCAGCGAGGACCAGGGGCAGTCCTGGACCAGTCCACAGGTTGTCAACGATAGCCCATTGGACGATCGCGATGCGGGTCTTTTGTGCCTGGGGGGTGATCAGTTGCTCTTGACCTGGTTTACAACTGATAACCGCAGGAGTTCTGCATTGCGCCATCTGGAATTGGGTGACAAGGTACAAGCCGAGCGTTGGGGTGAGGGCTTTGCACGGGTGAGCGATGAGTTGGTTGCCGATTGGGCAGGGGCCTGGATTCGGCGGAGTCAGGATGGAGGTCTTTCTTGGGACGAGCCTAAGAAAATCATGCTCACAACGCCGCATGGACCCATCAAACTGCGCACCGGAGTTTTGCTCTTTCTCGGTAAGTACTTTGCCGATATGGGTTCGTTTTCGGGCGGCGAGGGACCGATCGCGGCGATGCTTAGCAGCGACGGTGGACGCGAATGGGAGGTACTGGGCACTGTACCGCTCAGGAGGAAAACAGTGGAGAACCAATATCATGAGGCGCATGTGAGCGAGTTGCCTGATGGACGACTGCTAGGGCTTATCCGGGTTGAGGATGCGGAAGGACACCCGATAGATGAGGCTGGACTCGATTCTTTTTCGCTGGTTCAAACGATCTCGGATGATCGGGGGCGTACCTGGTCTGAACCCGTGCCGCTTGGTTTCCACGGGTCCCCGCCCCATCTGCTCACTCATTCATCAGGAGCCCTGGTCTGCACCTATGGGTACCGCAAGACGCCCTACGGTCAACGGGCGATGATCAGTCGCGATGGTGGTGAGCATTGGCAGTACGATCTGGTCTTGCGCGATGATGGTCCCAGTTCCGACCTCGGTTACCCTTCGAGCGTCGAACTGAAAGACGGCAGTATTTTTACCGTATACTACCAGCAGGAGCGCCGCGGGACCCAGTGCAGTCTATTGTGGACGCGTTGGTTGCTGGATGGTTGATTCCACAGCAGCTTGCGAGAAGGCTGATCAGGATATTTATCGGGTTTCACGTTCGGCCAGGTAGCTGAGAGCCGCCTCGTCTTCGGGGGCCAACTCTAGAATCTCTTGGTAGAGTTCTAAAGCTCGGGGTGGATTGTTGAATATCGCGGCAATCGAGGCCAGACCATGTAGTAACTGCAGGTCCTGGGGCAGTTGTTCGCGAAGCCGCACAAGCTGCATTTCGATATCCTCGACGTGGTCGGGTATCGCGCGTGGCTGATCTGCCGATCCGGTCTCGTCAGATCCGAGTCCTGCGATCAAGGAGCCGATTTTTCCAACTAGGGCACTTAGGCCTCCGGAATGATTGCGGGGCTGAAACCGAACCTGTGAGTCGAGTTCTGAGAGGCTGAGGGAGGCTGCTTCGATAAAGGCGGTAGCGGCTTCTGGAAAGCGTCCAGATTCTGCGAGGGCGCTGCCGAGGTTGTAGAAGATTGCTGGATTGTTGAGTCCGTATTCGGCGAGTTTAGCGTAGATCTCCAGTTCTCTGCCCAATGCATTGGCCGAAAGAGCTTCGCTGGCCTGGGCGTAGAGTTCGAGGATTTGGTCTTCCACCTTGTTCATGATCGTTAGGGCCAGAGTGCGGTCGGGGACTAAAAGAGCTAGCCGGCCGCGCTGGTCGTTGGTGAAGACGGGGGTTTGGATCGTGCAGAGAACTTTCTCATCGACCAGCGCCTGGGCGATTTTTTGTACATAGCGGACCGAACGGGTATGGAGGAGAGGCTGCCAATTTTCGAGGTCGTACCTTTCACCGATGAAGTGATCCCAGGCCTCTAGACTGAGAAAGGAGCGCACTAGATCGAGCAGGGACGGGTGCTCGGTAATGAAAAAAGAAAAGGTATAGGCCTGGTCCTCATAGACATTGACCAGCCAGGCATGTACATCGCGCTGAACGACGAGCGTTGAACCGAAGTAGTGGGTCAAGGCCAGGGCATGCAAGAGGGGGAAATCCTCACCGGGCTTGGTTAGGGCCTGGGCGATAGTGCATGTTTCGGGTTCGCCAGCGTTGTAGCTGACCGAGATCTGGTCGATAAAGACGGCAGGGTCGATCTTGCGTCGCGCGAGTTCGGAGCTAATAGAATCGAGGTACGCCTGCTCGTAGTCGCGGTACTCGATTTTGAGTGCGCGGATCAAATCCTCATCGTGCCAGGCGGCAAAGTGGTCTTCGAGATCTGCGGGTTGCATACTCAATTCAATGGCAAACGGCGGCGTGGGCGATCTTGCTCTGCGGGACGCTCTATGCGGTTAGAACCCCCACTTGCCTGATGATATAGGCGGACGAAACCCCGGCCCATCCACCAGATGAGGATCAAAAAGATGGCGATGGCATAGGTCGAAGTGCCATCTTGAAGATCTCGAAGATAATCCCAGATAATATCCATTTCAAATAGTCCGTTCTCCGCCGATTTTAGCTATTGCGGGCGATTGGCGCAAGGAGTACATGGCGATAATTCCCAGTGCAGGACCCAGGGCTAGCGGGGCAAAGGCCCAGCGCCAGCCCAGGATCTCGACCCAGTATGGCACCAGGCGGATGGTGACCAGAGTGAGCAGAAAGCCTATACAGGTCTGTATGGTCAGGGCTGTACCGAGATAGGCTGGCTCGGAAAGTTCGGTGATGCAAGTGGAGAACTGGGCGGAGTCGGCGACGATGAAAAAACCCCAGGCCAGGCAAAGTCCGACCAGGAGGTATGGATTGCCGCCGAAGAAGAGGCCGACGACCAGGCAAGAGCTACCGCTGATGGCCATGGAGACTATGGCGATGATGGTGCGGCCATAGCGGTCGGCGAGAATGCCGCCCAACACCGATCCAAGCCCTCCGATGCCAATGACAGCGAAACTA
This sequence comes from uncultured Gemmatimonadaceae bacterium, assembly GCA_964520345.1. Lineage (GTDB taxonomy): Bacteria > Latescibacterota > UBA2968 > UBA8231 > UBA8231. Next base: position 30,440 of record CAZFMY010000021.1, read on the forward strand.
CATAATGCCGCAGAGCGGCTCGCTTCGGCCAGGTCGGCACTATGGAAGCTCTGGGCCAGAAATAGCGGTATCCAGGTCCAGACAGCGTACAGTTCCCACTGATGTCCCAGGTAGCCGAAATTAGCCAGTCTGACACCGCGGTTGGCCAATGCGCGTCCGCAGGCGCGCCAATCGAAGTGGGCACTTTTCGCCTGGTATGGTCCATCTTCGACCAGTAATAGACAGATCAGACTCGCTACCACAGAGCAGAGCGAGGCCATTAGCATCAGCGCGCGCCAGTCGGGGTCGCCGACAAACGAGAGTAGGTGAGGTGTCGCAGAGCCGAGGGTCAGAGCGCCGACGAGGACGCCGATGGCCATGCCGCGGTCTGCTTTAAACCAGCCGGCCATGATCTTCATCCCGGGTGGATAGACGCCGGCGAGGAAGATACCCGTGAGCAGGCGCAGAAAGAGCGCTGGGTAGATGCTTTCGACCCAGAGCCCGATCGCTCCGTTGGCCGCTGCGCCCAACAAAGCACAAGTGGCAAAGAGATAACGGGTATTGAGGATGTCGGGTAGATTGCAAAAGGCACTGATCAGGGTGCCGATGACGAAACCCAATTGCACCGACATCGTCAGCCAGGAGGCCAGGCCCGAGTCGAGATGCCATTCAACGATGAGAACGGGAGTGATGGCCGAGGCTGAAAACCACAGCGTTAGTCCGAGCAGTTCAGCGCCGGCCAGGGCTATGAGGACGCGCCACTTACCAGTTGTTATATTTGTCGACACCAATCGAGTCGGTCCAGGGCCGTTTTTTAAAAGGTTTCTGCATTGCTCAGGGTGGGGTCTATGCCCGGAGGCAGGGAAACCTGAAAGGCATTGAGCGTCATCGAGACCAGTACATAATAGCCGACCAGGGCGGTCAATTCGACCAGGGCTTTTCGCCCGAGTACCTCATTTGCCTGAGCGAAGGTCTGATCTCCGACAGAGCCCTTGGCGAGTATTTCGCTGGCAAAGGCATAGACAGCAGCTTCGTCTGGTTCGAGATTGGTCGGGGTGACTTTTTGTCGTAGGTTCTCGATGATCTCAGGATCGAGACCAGCTTCGCGGGCAAAGCGCTCATGCAGAGTCCACTCGACCTGGCAGTTGTAGTGTCGACCGACTACGAGGATCGCCAATTCGCTCAAGCGCGATTCGAGGCTGGTCTGGTAGCGAAGGAATTCGCCCAGGCGCTGGGTGCGGTCTGCTAACTCGGGGCTGTAGAGCCATATTTTAAATGGACCGCCCAGATGGCCGCGCGAGGATAGGATCTCGTCGTAGATCTCCTTTTGTCGCGGGTCGAATTGGGTCTCGTCGAGTTCAGGGGTCCGAGGCATCGAATCTCCTTATTGGAAAAGAGGAGCTTTAATGAAAAACGAAAATGCAATTGCCGGCAAGCGTTGTCCAGAGTTTATGGAGGTGGGATTATGAGCGGGCGAAGGATAGCGCTGGGAGGTATTTTAACCGAGTGCAACCAGTTTGGTGGGGAGCCGATCGATCTCTCGTGGTTCGAGCGCTATGAATTGAAACGTGGTAGGGAGGTGCTCGCGGCCGAAGAGGGGGTCGTCGGTGGGATGCTGGGGGTTCTCGGTGCGCGAGGGGTAGAGTGCGTTCCGCTGCTTTTTGCCAGCACCTGTCCCGGCGGGCCGCTGACCACCGACTGTTATACCCAGCTCAAAGAAGAACTCCTCACCCGGCTCAAGGAGGTTCTGCCAGTCGATGGGGTACTCTTGCCGCTGCACGGGGCGGCGGCCGTCGAGGGTGGGATCGATCTGGAGGGTGATCTGATCGCCGCAGTGCGGGATCTGGTTGGCGATGGAATACCCATTGTTGCAACACTCGATTTACATGCTCATATATCTGCGCAGATGGTGCAGGCCGCCGACGCATTGGTGGCCTGGGAGACCTATCCGCATCGCGACGCTTTTTCCACTGGTGAGCGGGGGGCGCGGTTGCTCTGTGACACTGTTGATGGGATCTGCAAACCGGTGATGGTGATGGCCAAAGTACCGGTGCTGACCGGTGCGATCCACGGTTCGACAGAGGATGACGACCCCTTTGCCCAGGTGATGAAGATTGCCAAGGGCTTCGAGGGGCGGGACGGGATCCTCTCGACCAGTGTGATCATGGCCCATCCCTATCTCGACTTTGAGGGGTTGGGTAGCGGCGGTCTGGTCGTTGCCGACGGCGATTATGAGAAGGCTGAGGATCTGGCCAGGAGGCTTGCTCGGGAATATTGGCAGCGGCGTTTTGAACTAGAGCCTGAGATGTATGCGCCGGTCGATGCGGTGCGGGCTGGGATGGAGGTCGAGGGTGGTCCTGTGATCCTGGTTGAGGCGGCGGATTGTTGCGGTGGTGGTGCTGCGGGCGATAGTGTGGCTGCTTTATCCGCACTGCTGGCCACAGACCTGGATGGTCCAGCACTGGTGCCCCTGGTCGATGCCCAGGCCGCTGAGCTATGTCACCGGGCAGGAATAGAGGCGGAGGTCGAATTGGAAATTGGGCATCGACACGATCCACGATGGGGGCAGCCGATTGTGGTGCGTGGCCGGGTGCGGCGTCTGAGCGATGGTCGCTTCCGCTATAAGGGAGGGATCTGGGAAGGGCTCGAGGGTGAGATGGGGCCGACAGCAGTGCTGGAGTTAGGGTCGGTTCAGGTGCTCATCGCATCGCATCCGACCTACGAGTGGGACCATGAACAATTCGCCGCACTGGGGATGGATGCGGGCACGGCCCGCTTTATAGTCGCCAAGAACCCAATGAACTACCGCTTGGCCTATGGCGCGATCGCCAAGGCTGTATTCGTGCTCGATACGCCGGGGCCGACACCTGCGACCGTAGTGCACTTGCCCTTTGTCCGGCGCTCTCGACCCTTCTTCCCGCTGGATACCGACTCGGACTCGGATCCGGTCGCGATTCTCCGCTCGGAGATGCGGGAAGATGTCGTTTAGCGACGAGTTCGTACATATCGATGCTGATTTTGACTGCGGCAGTGCAGGTCAGATCAGTGGGGAGGAGGGCTACTACGAGGTAGGCCCACAACCAGAAGAGGTGCCGGAGTGGTTTGCCGCAGCCTTGGAGGAGCATTTTGACGGGGCTGGTGTACCCCGTGAATACGCTCATTGCGTGCGGATCAGCTCGATCACCGAGGAAAAACGGGAAATCAGGGTGCGTTTCTGCTTTACACAAACCAATGGTCGCGATTATATGGCCCCGCCCTACTGGTTTTTCCGCGACGGCCGCTGGCGACCCGTAGCACTTGGCGCCACGGATTATATGTCTGGTAGCCATGTCGATCTTAATATTGATCTAGGTACAGGTGAAACCCTACTCTTGGCTAATAAGCCCTATCTAAAACCCGGGGCGGTTGAAGGAATGATTGACGACCTGGTCGACCGATATCCCTTTTTCCATTGTCGCGAACTGGGAAAGACGGCCGAAGGAAGATCGATCCTGGCTTTGGAGACAGATGCCCGTGAAGACACTATTGTCGTCGCTGCGACTATGCAGCCGGCCGAACCGGGGGCGCATCCAGTATTGGGTGTAGCGCATTGGTTGACCGATCGCAGTGCGCTAAGCGAGCGGCTCTTGGAGCGTTTCCAGTTCTCGTTTATCCCCATGTCCAACCCCGATGGCGCTGCCTGTGGGTGTTCGCTGACCAATGCTCGGGCTGAGGTACCGATGTTCAGTTTTGGTCGCTTGATCGATGGCCTATCCGCTCCGCTGGAGACGGAGGCGGTCTGGCGTTATATGGAAGCGCTGTCCCCGGTAGCTTATATCGAGTTTCACCCTCATTATCAGGACGTGCACGCACATAAACTCAATCCGATGGCTTTGGAATGGTATCCATCGTCGATGCACGGAAAAGTGCAGCAGGTTGAAGATGCATTGATCAGCCTCAACAGTTCCTGGCGGGTGACGCATCTGGAAAAGGCATTGCCGCTTGGCGATTGCAGCAGCTTCAATCATCTGGCCTGCACCTTTAAAACCTTGGTCTACTGCTATCAGATCTACGCGATTAGTGAAGAAGCTACCCGTGCTCATGCGGTACAAGCAGTCTCTACACTGGCGTGCGCGCTGGCTGGATCCGAATGGCTAGCGCGGGAGAATTCGGCAAAAATAGTAAGGGGGTAAGACGATGGAAACGAGTGAGTTGATGAATGCGATCGATGGAGAATGGGTGGCCGAGCGCACCCGGGAATTGGTGGAAGTGTACAGTGTGACTATGGCTGAATCCGAAGTCTGCCGGCTCTACGAGGAGATGATGCGCTCGGTCGGCTTAGAAGTGGATGTACGAGAAGTAAGTCCGGGCCGCAATAATCTCTATGCGTGTATAAAGGGCCGAGGAGGAGGTCCATCGCTGCTTTTGAACGGCCATCTCGATACGATCCCGGTGGGTAACTGTCCGCCTTGTTATCGGGAGGGCGACCGGATTTATGGACGCGGTACGACCGATATGAAAGGGGGCATGGCCGCAGTACTGGGTGCGGTAAAGGGACTCGTCGATTGCGGGGTGTCTCTGCAGGGCGATTTGTGGGTGAGCGCGGTGGTAGGTCACGAGGAGACCGAAGCGAAAAAAGATGGGCCGAATGCACTGATCGCAGATCGCAATAGCGGCCGGATAGGCGGCGATCGGATATTGATCGTCGAAGGGCGTGATGCGTTGTGGATCATGAGTATGGGATCGATGGTTTTTACTATTAGCTTAGAATCGCTCGCGGGTGGCAAGCATACCCAGTACGTGCCTTTTGCGGCCAATCCGATTCGCTACTTGGGGGACCTGATTCAACGGATACACCAGTATCAACTCGAACTCGATGCGGGTCAGGTACACCCGCTAGCCGGACCAGAACGCATCGATCTGGGTATTGTCGACGCGGGGGATTATTTCAACCGCACCCCGCTTCTTTGCACGTTGACCGGAACTCGACGCTGGAGCCCGGGGCGCGATGCGCAAGAGGTGTTGGCCGAGTTGGAGGAATTGGCGCGACCGATAGCCGAAGCCGGTGGACTGCGTCTGCGGGTATCGATGGAGCATGAGCGCGAACCTTTCGAGACGCCGGCCGATGACCCGGTAGTTCGGGCGGTAGCTCATGCACACGAGCAGGTCGTGGGGACCCAGGCCGAAAATGTTGGAATGCGGATTGTGGGTGATGCGAATCTCTATGTACATGGGGCCGGAGTACCCACATTTTATTATGGTCCATCGAATGAGACGGCTCACGCCGATCTGGAATGGGTAGAGGTTAGTCGCTTGCATCGCGCCGCGCAGGTCTACGCTTTGGCGGCGGTCGAATATTGCGGGTTGTCATCCGAGTAGATGAAACGAGTTCGGTATGGTAGTTGTTCGATCCACAAGGACCTATGGGCAACCATGAGATGGTTGATGCGATGCGACCAATAGTGATTTATGATGGAGAATGCCGTTTTTGCCTGTGGAGTGTGCGCCGTATTCAAAGGTTAGACAGACTAAATCTCTTCGACTATCTGCCGCGCCAAATGCCGGGTCTCGAGCTTGTCTATCCGCGGTTGGCAGATTCGGACTTCAACACGGGTATGCGGCTAATTGTCGATACGGGCCAAATTTATGTCGGTGCCGATGCGGTGTACCAGATTTACCGGCGGATTCCGCCTTTTCATTTATTGACCTGGAGCTATCGTCTGCCCGTTCTGCACTGGGTTTATCGTTCGCTCTATGCTCTGGTTGCCAGATACCGCCATCTGAGTGGGCGGGTGGTATGCGATACCAGTGCTTGTGAGCTCCCATTCGGCGAACGCAGTAGCGATAAAACGGAGTCGGATCCAGTAGCCAACTCTTAGGGGTTTTATGCTTCTGCAGATTGGGTGAATGGCTTCGTAACCCACGCATGGGTGGGGTTTGCCGGTGCTCTCCGTTAGAGTCGGCGGGGTGCGCAAGCGCTACCAGGTCTGGGTGTTTTGCTCAGACCGATCAGGCTGCAGAGAGGATTTGACTCAGGCGTTTGGCGACCTGGATTTCTTCGCCGTCTTCCATCATATAGGGATTAATCCCGATGCTCTCCGCGCCGCCGGAAACTTCGATCCGCGGTTCGCCAACTGATAATTGATCTCGCACCTCGGGTGGTGCGATGCCGAGTTGTGCCGTATCCCAGTGGATCGATAGGGTCGGCGTGACATTCGAACGCCCTGGGAGTTGGGTGGAAGTACTCACCGAATCGAAATCTGAGACGGCATCGGCTATGAGTGCGAGTCGTCGTTCCCATTCTTGCCATTCGCTCTGGTGATCGCGAACGACCCATTGTTCGACAGCGGCCAGCAATCCCATGATTTCTTCCTTGCCGACTTTCATTGGTCGGCCGATGGACCCATGTGGGCAGCCATTGGCAAAAGCGGCCTGGAGTAAGGACTTACGGCCGAGGATCAGCCCCGAAGCCTGTGGGCCACGCAGACATTTGCCGCCGCTGTAGGCGACAGCATCGGCGCCTTCTTCGAGATAAGAATTGGGTCGGTCGGGGCGTTCTGCGGCCGCGTCTACCAGGGTCGGCACGCCGTGTCTGTGACCGCTCTCGCTCATTTCCGCAACGCTAATTTCTCCCCGTTCCGCCGCATCGCCGAAAATGAATAACATCGCGGTTTGGTCGCTATAGGCTGCTTCTAATTCGGCATGGGTGCTGACCTCGATAAGTTTGGCACCGGCCGCGGTGATTGCGCGGTCGTAGCCCATTCGGTGCGTCGCCTGGACGATCACTTCATTTTTCATGTTAGTGGCAACGGGTAAACGGCCCATTTTATCCGGATCGGTGCCGGCCATACAAGCTGCACTCACCTGGGTTAGTGCAGCGGCGCAACCATTGGTAACCAGAGCCCATTCGCAGTCCATGATTTCGGCGATACGAGTGCCGACTCCGTTCATCAGTTCGTCAATTCGCACATAGTGTTGCGCAGCTTCTACCATGGCCTGACGAACCTCAGGCAGGACCAGCGAACCACTGAGAGTGGTAATGGTACCAATGCAGTTGATCAAGGGGCGCACTCCAAGCTCCTCATAACGGGTGGCTTCTATCTGCTTTTCCATTTTGTATTTCTCCACAGTCTCGAAAATTTTGTAATTGGCGCTCATCGCTGCGGGAACCTATAGTAATTCTGTCGCTGAGCGCTGGCAAATTTTCAAAACGGCTAGTCCGGCCGATATAGTTGCCTGTGCGCATCGGTCAGGGGTTTGTTTTCTTAGAGCACAGCGGCTTTTTCGAACCTCAAAAAATGGATATCAACCAATGGGACCAGGCGAATTCGATAGTCATGTGGCGAATATGTGCAAGGAGGGCTATACCGTACTGCCCGCTATGCTGAGTATTGGAGAATGCGAGCAAGCATGTTGCGCGTTGGAGCGATTGGCTGATGAAAGAGAGCGTGGCGGGTTTGAATGTCTCTTTAATAAAGACCAGATCTTCGAGCGCGTGTACCAGATCCCGACCTATCTGCGGCTGATACGCCACTTTCTCGGCGCCGATGCGATTCTGAGTAGTATGCACGGGTCGCGGATCGAACCGGGTGATGGAGGTGGAGGGTTGCATGCCGATGGAGAATTGACTGGTCATCTGCGCCCGCGTTCGCAAGCAGCAGCCGATAGAGGTAAACGCGTTACCAGCCATGTTATGAGCCTCAACACGATCTTCTGTCTAAGTGAGTTCACTCACTTCAATGGCGCGACTCAGGTGCTGCCGGGCAGTCATGTTGTCGAATCGCTGGAAATCCCGGAGTCGGCAGCGGCGGAGGCAAAAACCATCGATGCACCGAGGGGATCGACGATCGTGTTCAATACCAACCTCTGGCACGGATCAACGAAAAACGAGAGCGATGAATCCCGCTACGCATTGTTGGTTCCGTGGCGACGGAGTTGGCAACGGGGAGAATACGAAATGGCGCGAATCGTCAAGCCGGAGGTTCTCTTACGCGCCGGAGAACAGGGCCTGATGATTTTTGGCATAGATGCTTTGGCGCCGTACCTCGAGCGCTGGAAATGGGATCGCGATACCGGGCGCCCAAAACCGGGTTATGCCCACTTGCACCGTGAGTGATCGCAAGTTCAGGGTAATTGAACGGCGCTGGCGCTAGGTTTTGGTTTTGCAGGCGAAAAGCCTTGACCTCGAGCTGAGTTAGTCGTATTGGTTGGGGGTTGAGGATACGCCCAATAATGGGACTAGCAAGTGAAGGACTCGTGGGATGGTCGAGCCCATGGTGTGTCGAGGCTCTTGCTGCGCTGAATACTCCGATGTGGTAAACCCGAAAAGCATTCCAGGCGGTTCCGGAGGTCCGAGGGCACCGCTGGCTATGAAAAAGAATCGCGATGAAAATGGATATCGAAAGGATAAGACGAGATTTTCCCGCCCTGTCCCGGTATACCTGGTTTCAGAACGGCGGAGTGAGTCTTACGCCGGCACCGGTTGCTGCGGAGCACGTGAAGCGGATGGAGGAAATCCTCGAGCGGGGGCCATTGCATATCGTCTACCCTGAGGAGGAGTATCCTCGCCGTCAGGAGACGATGGAACAACTCGCTCGTTTTTTTGCAGTGGATAGGGAGGAATTGGCGCTGATGCGGGGGGTGAGCGAAGGCATTCAGACCGTGGTACGGGGTCTGGAATGGGAAGAAGGGGATGAGATAGTGATTAGTGCCGATGAGGAGGCTGCAGTGCTCTTGCCCGCGCTTCACTTACGGGATCTATACGGGGTGCAGGTGGTAAAAGTTCCACTATGCGGTGGTGCGGAAGCACAGGTAGAAGCGGTAGAATCGCGGTTGGGGGCGCGGACCAAGCTGGTGGCTTTGAGTCACGTAACAACGGATTTGGGTTTTCGCCTGCCAGTTGCAGAGATCTGCCGGGTAGCGCGGGAACGCGGAGTGTACAGCTTTCTGGATCTGGCCCATTCGGCTGGACTCTACCCAATGGAACTGCGGTCGCTGGAGTGTGATTTTGCCGGGTTACTCTCTTATAAATGGATGTACGCCCCTTATGCGGCGGGGTTGCTCTACGTGCGGCGAGAGTGTCTCGATTCTATTGCTGTGCGCTATGCAGGGGGGCGGGCCGAACAATGGTTGGATTTCGAAGGGGACGCTTTTGCCTTGCGCGATAGTGCCGAGCGTTTCCAATACGGTCCCTGGTCTTGGCCGCTGGTACACGCTTGGGCCTTTGCGGTTGGATACCTAAAAGAAGTGGGGCTCGAGGCGATTTGGGAGCGGACGGTTAGTCTGGCGGGACGGCTCAAAGAGGGATTGATGCAAATACCCGGGGCAGAGCTCTACACCCCGCGTGCACCGGAACAATCTGCAGCACTGGTCAGTTTTGGGATTGCAGGATGGAAGGGAGAGGAGTTGAGTCGAGTGTTGAGAGAAGAGTGGAACCTGGTTATCAAGGCATTGCCACACGGGCATGAGGGATTGCGCGCGAGCATTACCTTTTTTTTAGTTGAAGAGGAAATAGACCAGTTGCTTGCGGCACTGGGTAGTCTGGCAGACCAGAGGAGCTAAAGAGTGAAAATCACTAAAGTAGAGGCATTGCAGATCGAAACTCCGCGCTATTACGGGCATATTTCGGGCCATGTGCTGGTTAAAGTCCACGTCGATGATGGTCCTATGGGGTGGGGTGAGGCCTCGGATAGCCGGGCCGGAGATCTGGGGGCGATTACCAAGCAATATAACGAATTGCTGGTGGGGAGAGACGCGAGCGCGCTTACCGATATCAACGAGCAATTGCGCAGCCACGATTTTCAAAGTTCGGTGACCAATGCCCACCTGGCTTCGGCTATCGATCTGGCGCTTTACGATCTCAATGGAAAGGTCCAAGGCGTGCCGGCCTACCAGCTTATGGGGGGTAAAGTCCGAGATCGACTCTACTGTTGTTATCCGATCTTCGGCTGGCAGGTGAAAGAAGATTTTGAGCAAACAGCGGGTTATCTCCAGCGTCTGACAGATCTCGGCCATCATCTCTTTCGCTATTATGTTTCGGGTGAAAGCGCGCTCGATGACCGTTTTCTAAGCGAGATGAAGGTTCGTTTCGGCGATAAGATCAAGCTCAAGTCGCTAGATTTTTCCGGCCGCTTTACCGATTGGGAGACCGCCGTGCGGTACGCCGATCGAATCCGCCAACACGAACCGTATCATTTCGAGCAACCTTCGCGCAGTATGCGGGTCTCGGCGGAATTTGTGCGGCGGGTCGATTTGCCCGTGACCTGGCATATAGGAAGTCTGGAGCAGGGCTATGAGGCGATTGAGAAAAGAGCCTGTACAGCCTTCAATGTCGCTTGTGTCTCGGGAGGACCGACCCATATTCGCCGTCTTTTCGCGCTGGCCGAGGCCGCGGGTTTTCGCTGCTTAATTGGCACCGACCAGGAATCGACGCTCGGAGTTTCGGCGCAGGTTAGTGTGGGTATTTCGATGCCCAATACCAGCTTGCCCTGCGATCCGATGGGGCCGGTACTCTATACGACTTCGCCGGCAGTTGAGCGGGTGCGTGCCGAGGGGAGCTATCTCTATCCGTTTGCGGGACCCGGTCTGGGAGTGGAAATCGATGAAGCGAAGTTGGCCGAAATGACGGTAGCGACGGCGTGAATTTAGAGTCGAGTGAACTCGAGCACTTTCGTCGTCGCGGATTCTTTTTTATCGCCAATCCCTGCGACGAAAAATCGATGCTGGCCATCGACCATTTACAAAGGGAAATCGAGCCTAAATGGGGGGGGCGGACCTTTCCCACTGGATTTAATCGAAATGCCTGTCAGTTTTTGATGATGGGAGAGTTAGTACTGCAGCGAGTCGAAGACCCAGATATATTGGATCTGGCCAGATGTTTGTTGGATTGCGATGAGATAGAGGTGGGAGCCTGTGGTTTAGGCGATGCTGCGAAGGAGGTTTCTGCCGGAAGTGACCGGCATCAGGTCCACTGGCATACCGACGGAGGGCCAGAGGACCAGCAGGTATCGTTGCGCATGGCGTTGGATCGGCATGGCCCGGATAACGGCCCATTGCGAATCTTGCCCGCCAGCCATTTGCGTGCGCGCGAAGAGGTGGCTGAGGAGTTGCGACAATTAGAATTGGCAAGCGGGACTCATGATGTGGAACCGGATTCGTGTTTCGCGAGACATCCGGAAGAGGTTGAAGTGCATCTCGATCCGCGCTGGACACTGGTCTGGACTCCGAGCGCTTGGCATGCGACCGGGCTCAAGACCGCGGCCGGACCCCGGCGGGCAATGGCCTGGAATTACTTTCCGCGGGGTGGGCGGCGGCGTGATGTCGAAGCATTGAAATACCTGTATGAAGATCAGTGGGAGAACTGGACCGAGGAGCGCAAGCGGCTCTGGGCCCTGATCGATTGAGGAGGAGATAATGCGGGTTGTCACTGGAGCTCTGAGCCATGAGACGAGTACTTTTACTCCAGTATCCACTACGCGGGATAATTTTGAAGAGCGCTTCGGTTATCTGCGCGGTGGTAAAATTCTCGAGACGTTTCGCGGTGCGAATACCCCCATTGGCGGATTTATCGAAGGGGCAGCGGAGCACGGCTTTGAACTTATTCCGACTATATATGCCGAACCGCACCCGAGTGGGCCGACACCGCGGGCTCTTTTTGATGAGATTCTCGGGGAACTACTGGACGGAATCGAGGCGGCGGGCACCATTGACGGATTGCTCCTGGAGTTGCATGGGGCGATGGTCGTCGAGGGTATAGATGATGGGGAAGGGCATATACTAGAGGCGGTTCGGCGAGAGGTCGGCCCGAGGGTCCCGATCGTCGCGCAACTCGACATTCACTCAAATATTTCTTATCGCATGGTGGCTCTAGCCGATGCGCTGGTCGGTCGTCGGACGTACCCGGAAGTGGATATGGCTGAGCGAGGTCGCGAGTGCGCCGATCTGCTGAATCGGATTTTGCGTGAGGGGTTGCAGCCCGAGATGGCGCTTTGCCAGATTCCGATGGTCTGGGGAATGAACCAGGTGAGTGCCGATAAGCCGATGCGGGAAGCCATAGACTATTTGCATCAGATCAAAGCGCGTCCCGGGATCGTCAGTGTCTCGATCGCTACCTGTTTTCCGCTGGCCGATGTGCCCGATATGGGGGCTTCGGTCTATGTGGTTGCAGATGGCGATAGGCAGGTGGCTCAGGACGCGGCCGATGAATTAGGAGCCTGGATCTACTCGCGCCGGGCGGACTGGCACTTACCGTTGTCCCGCACGGCGGACCTCTTGCCCGAAGTTGCGCGCGCGGGACTTTTTCCGGTGGTTTTTGCCGACCGCAACGACAATACCGGCGGTGGGTCTCCAGGCGACAGTACGGGTATGTTGCAGGCCTTTATAGAGGCTGGGTTAGAAGAGGCTTGTGTTCTCTATATCGTCGACCCAGAGGCGATCGACCGGTGTCGGGAAGTTGGTGTCGGCGGAGTGTGTGAATTGGACGTGGGAGGCAAGTCCTCGCCGTTGCAGGGTGAGCCCTGTAGTATGCGAGCCGAGGTTGTGGCGCTATCCGATGGAGCGTTCAATTACGACGGCCCGATGTATGCCGGTTTGGCAGGCAAGATGGGGCCCTCCGCTCATATTGTGCAGGAGGGGATCCACGTCCTCTTAGTCACCGAGCGGGAACAGCCTTTCGATACCGCCTTTGCCCGGACTTTGGACTTGGATCCTAAAACAATGCGCTATATAGGAGTTAAATCCGCGGCGCATTTTCGCGCCGGTTTTGCAGAATGGGCGGGTGCGATATACGTGGTCGGTGAACCCGGGGTCCACGATATAACCACGGCCGGCTTGACTTTTCGCCATTTGGGCCGCAATGTATATCCTTTATCTGATTGATTTAGGCGATTTTGAATGGCGTACAGATAGGAGCTTAGAATGAGCGAGGAAAACGGACAAAACTGGGCGGGCAATTGGCTCGGTTACCGGGAAGAGATCAAAGTGATCGACGTCACGATTCGCGACGGCGGTCTGATGAACGATCACCAGTTCAACGACGAAGTAGTAAAGGGCGTTTACGAAGCTTGTGTCGAGGCTGGTATCGATTATATGGAGATTGGTTATATCAACTCGCGCGATCAATTTCCCACCGATGAATTTGGTCCGTGGAGGCATAGTCGAGAAGAGGATTTGCGCCGGATCGTTGGCGAAAACGATACCTCCCTGAAGTTGGCGGCAATGGCTGATGCCGAGAAAAGCGACTACAAGACAGATATTCTTCCGGCCGCCGATAGTGTGCTGGATATGATTCGGGTTGCGACTTATATCCACCAGATGCCATTGGCTCTGGATATGATCAAGGACGCCCACGACAAGGGCTATGAGTCGACTCTGAACCTGATGGCTGTTTCGACCGTACCCGAATCCGAAGTCAAAAGTGCACTCGAGATGTTAGTGCACTCGGAGGTTGAGGCCGTCTATGTGGTCGACAGTTTCGGCTCGCTCTACAGCGAGCAGATTCACGCGCTTTGCGATATGTTTTTGGAGTGTTTCGACGGGACTAAGATCGAGATTGGAATACACGCCCACAACAACCGGCAATTGGCTTTTGCCAATACCATCGAGGCGACTATTCGAGGTGCCAATTGTATCGATGCGAGTTTTGCGGGTCTGGGCCGGGGGGCGGGCAATTGCCAGATGGAACTCTTGTTGGGTTTTTTACACAATCCCAAATTCCGTTTGCGGCCAGTGCTCAAATGCATAGAGCAATATATTGAGCCGATGCGGGAGAAATTGCTCTGGGGCTATGATTATCCCTATATGGTCACCGGACTTCTCAACCAGCATCCCCGCTCCGGGATGGCCTTCAATGCCTCAGAGGATCGTGGGCAGATAGTGAAGTTCTACGATCAGATGGAGGAACAGGATTGATTATACGCTCGATCAGTGCGACGCCAGTACATATTCCCTATGCTGCGCCTGTAGGGCCTTATATCGGTAGGGGGGGTAGCGGTGGCACCCTGGGTGCCACCGCTCTGGTCGTTCGGATCGAGACCGATAATGGTCTGGTCGGCTGGGGTGAAGGAACTGGAGAGTTTGACACAGACGTGGAGACGCTTTTAAAAGGTCGGTTGGCCGGTGACCTAGAAGGGATCTGCAATGCCTTGGAGGCCGCTGGCGTCGCTCGTGGGCCGCTCTCCGGGGTAGAGATGGCGCTCTGGGATCTCATCGGCAAACGGGCCGAACTGCCTCTGTGCCTGGTTTGGGGGGGGCGGTTGCGCGATGAAGCGGAGTTCACGGCTTGTATGGGTTTGAAGGATCCCGCCGAATCGGCGTCGACGGCGCGCCAATATCGCGAGCGCTGGGGGTTTTATTCGCTGAAGACCAAGGCGGGCAACGATGCGGCGCAGGATTTGGCGATTGCTGCAGCTGTGCAACGCGAGATTGGCGATGAGATCGCGTTTCGTCCCGATGCCAATTCGGGCTATGGGTCGGTAGAGGCCGAAGAGACGATGCGGCGGATGAAGGATCTGGGAGTCGAACACTTTGAGGATCCGTGTTCGACCGAGGATTTAGATACGCTTTACCGGATTCGTAGCGAGATCGGTATCAAAGTGTTGGTGAACATGGGCGTGACGGTTCCCGATTCGGTTCGGGAGGTGCTGGTGGCTGAGGCGGCGGACTTTCTGATGCCTGATACGCCGGCCGCCGGTTCATTGGCACGGGTGCGGCGGGTGACGGCGGTCGCCGAAGGCTTCGGCGTACCCTGTCTGATGCACTGCGCGCACGATTTGGGGCTGAAGACTGCGGCGATCACCCATTTAGCTGCGTCGATGGAGAATTTCTCCGGGCCGAGCGATACCTGCTACCACGGTCTGGTCGATGATGTGCTGAGCGCCAAGCTATCGTTTGCCAATGGTCGGATCAAAGTACCCGAGGCACCAGGTCTCGGCGTCGAAGTAGACGAGCAGAAGGTCGAGCGCTACCGGATCAGTTGATGCGTCGGTCCATGCTGTACGGACTGATGCTCGTTCTCTAAATCGTCGATGCGGCCTGTTCAAAATGTCATTTAGATCGCGTTAATACCATATGTGATGGGCGGTGAAGTTTAGTTTAAAGCCCTCGATCTGTCTCCCCACCAATTGCTTGAAGATTCCAGTGACTTCCTTCGGAGATCCCCAGCCCGCATCAATTTCCAAAGTCCAATTTTTCCTGAATTATTGCCATTGTGCGATACATGATTGCCTCTCGAGGTTTTCGCGGTTTATGGTGTGGTAGAAGCCGAGCGTATTACGATTATCCTCCTCTGTTTTGGTGGTTCGAATTGATCTTGCGAAGGCTAAGCTAGCCCAAAGGTCCGGAGGGGACAACAAGGGGAATCGCAACGGAGTGAACTGCGTTAAAGCAATAGGTAAAGAGGGGACTTCTAGTCGTTTACTCGCTGGATTAAATTGTGTAATATTTGTCGAGCGGAGGAGATACCGATGGAACCTGCACTATCTCGTGTGTCCAATGTGAATTATGCTTTCGAGGGACCTCTGGCCGATTATCTGGAAGGCGTTACTCGACAGTGGCTGCTGGTCGCGCCGGACGCCAATCCGGCGATGCTGGATATGTTTGCCGATCGCGATCGACGGCCCTATCGGGATCAGGTGCCTTGGGCCGGTGAATTCGCCGGCAAATATCTAACCAGTGCAGTACAGATTTTGCGCTTGACAGGTGATCCAGCGCTGAAAGAATACCTCGGAAGATTCGTTGATGGCCTGATTGCTCACCAGGATCGAGATGGCTATCTCGGCCCCTGGCCTATACGCAATCGACTGACCGGGGTAGCACCCAATGTTATGGGCAAACGCGGCGCGACCTGGGATGCCTGGGGCCACTACCACGTGATGCTGGGCTTGCTGCTCTGGTCCGAGGAGAAACCCGAGAGCCGAGCGCTGCGCTGTGTCGAGAGGATGGCGGAATTATTCGCGCGGAAGTTTAGGGGCACCAAGCGCCGGCGCTTGGTGGATACGGGAAGTACCGAGATGAATCTGGCCCCAGTCCATGTATTTTGTATGCTTTACAGGCGAACTGGGAAGAATAGCTATCTGCAACAGGCTCTGAACTGGGTCGATGAGTTTGCCGCTATCGATTCGGAGGGCCAGCCCCTGGCCGGAGACTATCTGAATCAGGCCCTGATCGGTCAGCCGTTTTTCAAGACGCCCAAACCGCGCTGGGAAAGTTTGCATCCGATCATGGCTCTGGCCGAATTATACTGGATTACGGGTGAGGACCAGTACCGCCTGGCTTTCGAGCAGATCTGGTGGAGTATTGTCGAACTCGATCGACACAATAACGGCGGATTTTCGTCAGGGGAGGCCGCGCAGGGCAATCCCTACCATCGGGGACCGATCGAAACGTGTTGCACCATTGCCTGGACTGCGATGAGTATCGAGATGCTCAAGCTGACTGGAAATCCGATCGTGGCCGATGAAATCGAGTTATCTACCCTCAATTCGATTCTGGGGCTGCACTCGGCAAGCGGTCGCTGGGTCACTTACAATACGCCGATGGATGGGGTGCGCAAAGCCAGTGCGCACGATATCGTCTTTCAGGCGCGCGAGGGCAGTCCCGAACTCAATTGCTGCAGTGTGAATGGGCCGAGGGGACTGGGCATGGTGTCGGATTGGGCGCTGATGTGCGATGGTGAAGGGTTGGCGTTGAACTGGTACGGACCCGGACGGATCGAGACCGAATTGGTTCGGGGGGGCGCGGTGGCGATTGTTGGGGAGACGGAGTACCCTCGGCGCGGCGCGATCAAACTGCGGGTCGAACCGGAAAAGTCGATGCACTTCGTTCTAAAATTGCGGATCCCCTATTGGTCGGAACGGACCAGGGTGCGCGTAAATGGAAAGTTGCTACAGGGAGTGCGGGCCGGGACCTATTTCGCGATCGACCGGTGCTGGCAAAGCGGGGATTGCATCGGATTGGAGTTGGATATGTCGCTGCATTATTGGCGAGGTGCGAAGGAATGCCGAAACAAGACATCGATCTTTAGGGGACCGATACTTTTGACCTACGACCGGAAGTTTAACCAGGCAGACCCCGCCGCCCTGCCACTTCTCGACGCGGCTGGGTTGCGGGGAAGACTGGCAAAGACTGAAACGATCGTAGCACTGGATTTGCAGACTAAAGACGGTGGAAAAATACGCCTTTGCGACTTCGCCAGTGCAGGCGAGGGTGGCTCGCCGTATCGTTCCTGGCTCCGTGTAGACAATGTAGCCAAGATTCCTTTTTCTCGAGAGAACCCGCTCCGCAGTGGGCGGTAGAGGAGGCCATGCCGTGCAAGAGCATTCGGTGCATCGTTCACTCGAAATTTACGAACGGGCCAAAGCGCTAATACCCGGTACTACCCAGTTGATAAGTCGCCGGCCTACCCGTGCTGCATTCGGAGTCAGTCCGATCTATGCCGAGCGGGCTAAGGGATGCCGGATTTGGGATGTGGATGGCAACGAATATATCGATTGGACCAGTGCGGTTGGACCGGTCATTTTGGGCTATGCCGATGAGGTGGTTGATGAAGCGGTCCGCGCTCAGATTGAACGGGGATCCATCTACAGCATCGTACAGGAATCAGCAGTGGAATTGGCCGAAGAACTGGTGCGAATCGTTCCCTCGGCCGAGATGGTGCGCTATTGCAAAGGCGGTGGTGAGGCCTGTACTATCGCGGTTCGAATCGCCCGCGGGGTAACCGGAAAGGACAAAGTCCTTTTTTGCGGTTACCACGGTTGGCACGACTGGTACCAGGCCGCCAATATCGGTGCTGAGCGTTTGGCAGGTCATCTTTTCAACGGCATTGAGCCGATCGGCGTACCCCGCTGTCTGGAGGGTTCGGCGCTGCCTTTTACCTATGGCGATCTTGATGAACTGGAAAATCTCTTAAAGGAGAACGCTGGTGAGTTAGCCTGTATAATTATGGAGCCGATGCGTTCTGAAGAGCCGCCACAAGGGTATCTGCAAGGGGTACGCGATCTGGCCTCGCGGCATGGGGTGGTCCTCATATTTGACGAAGTGTCCTCCGGGTTTCGCATTGCTCTGGGCAGCGCCCAGGAGTACACCGGTGTAACGCCAGATCTCTCCGTTTTTGCCAAGGCGATCTCCAATGGCTATCCGATGGGGGCGGTGGTTGGCAAACGCGAATATATGGAGCCAGCCGCGAGAATGTTTATTTCCAGCGCGTATTGGGATGACAATATAGGTGTGGCCGCATCGTTGGCGACGTTGCGTGAACTCGAACGCCGTGACGCCGTAGCTCACTTCAACCGCATCGGTGCCCTTTTTAAAGAGCGGATCGACGCTGCGGCAGCTCAAGCAGGTCTTGATGCCGGGTGTGAAGGTGTTGCTGCCCACCCAGGTATCCGGATTGGGGTCGATGATCCACAGGATGCGGCCAAGGTTAGTGCCCTCTTTATCCAGGAGAATGCCCGTCGCGGTGTCATTCTCGCCACTGGGTTTATGTTCAATTGTTCCCATGATACAGCAGAGGTAGAGCAGACCGCGGCCGTAGTTCAGGAGAGTTTTGCCGTGATTGCGGAGGGGTTGGCGCGAGGGACCTTGGACCAACTGCTGGATTGTCCGCCGCAGGAGGAACTTTTTAGGCGGTTAGTAAACTGAGTCAGCTGGATCGAATAGTCGGGCAAGATTCACTGGCCGGGACAATAAGCGTTCTAGTGTGGGATTTCGGCAAAAACGTCGATTAAATGGGGAAAGAAAGCAGCGAAGGTCGGGTACTCATCTCGTTGGACCTCGTATTCCTCGAGTCGGTCGGCGAGCGCGTGAATATAGCGGAAGCCTCGTCCCGATTCCTCGCGTAGGGTTTGACGGCCGACCTCTGGGCCGAGATGATGGTGGGCGAGGCGCGCAGTGATGGCGCGAATAAGGTGTTCGTTGGCGCAGTCGAGCCAGCGCGTATAGCCGATGCGATTCATTGGTTCGACTAAAGGGGTAAATAGTTCGGCGTGGGCCATTAGAGAATCGTAATACGCCGTGCAAAGAGAGTTGACGAAGGCGTGGCTGAACTCGTGCCAGATGATCTGCAGGAGTTGGTCTCGAGGCCCGTATTCTGGCACGCCGCGCAAGGAGCCAGTCGGACCAAGTAAAGTGTAGACGTCGTAGGGGCCTCCAGGGCGACCAATGTGGGGGCCAAAGCCTCCGTGGTGCAAGAGTGGACTGATGACGAGGTGATAACTGATCTGGCGCGTACCAAAATAATTTTCAACCGCGTCGATTGGATCGGAGTCGGCAAGATTTCCTCTAAGTTCGTATTCAATTTGAAGATAGAATTTTTCTTTTCTGGCAAAAAAGCGATTGAAATGGGTCTGTCGGGAAAAATCTCGCAAGGCTTGAATGAAACGTGTGAAGTTTTCTCGGCCGCGAAAAGCATGGTATATATGGGCGGGGATCGGTTGAATTTCTTCAAGGGCAGGGGGATCGGAAAGGTAGAGCATCGCCGTTGGATAGGCGTCGGACCACCCTTGTCCGGTGCTTAAATTGCGAAAAAGGGCAACCGCTAGATGCTGGTGGTGTCCAGAGAAATGGGCGATTAGATCGCGTGCGTAATCTATCCGATAGGGCGTAAGATAACGGTATTGGCTCAGTACTTGGACTGCACTAAGTAATTCGAGGCGCGGATCGACGCCGATTTCAAGGTGTTGTTCTGCTTGGCAGCTAGGGGCTAGTGCGGTGTTAAGATAGACCCACACAAGACAAACGCCGGCTCGTAAAGAGCCGGCGTTTGTCTTGTGTGAAACAGCAGCCAGTGCGAAGGTCAAGGAAACTGGATACCGCTCTGCTCTTTGATAATAGCAGGTGGTATTACACTGGGGATTGGGGTACTGGGTCTGAAGCCTGAGGTACTTGGTCCGCAGCCTGGGGCCGGATATTGTGCAAGGCTTCTTTGAGTTGCTTGCCTGGCTTGAAATGCGTTTTGCGTCGCGCGGGTACATAGACGACTTCACCCGTGCGTGGGTTGCGTGCGGCAGGCTTGGGTTTGGTGTCCTTGACTTCGAGTACGCCAAAACCCCGGATTTCAATGCGGTTGCCCTCAATAAGAGTTTCGCGCATTGCCTCAAAGAGGCTGTCGACCATTTGTAACGTCAGATTGTTCTTGCATCCGATGGCATCGGCTACTGAACGAGCCAGGTCTTTCTTGGTTATCGTAGCCACTAAATAAACCTCTCTATGAGAAGTGGGGAGAACCTCGGCAAGACGAACCTGCACTGATTCTGAATAAGATGTTGTGTTTATTATGACTTGTATTATAAGAAATCCTGAGATTGAATCAAGGAAAAAAATAAAAAAATACATAGATTAAGTCGCGGGGACCGGAAGTGTTCTAGTCGGCGTAGAGCTAGGTGGATGGAAATTATGGTCCCGATTAGTTTCGCGAGGGTTAAATTTTGTTATCGGTGGATAAGGAGTTGTTTGCTATTGATTTGGAAGATTAAAATGCCAGGCGGTTGGCACCGGAGCGGAATTGGGGGTCGGAAAGCGTTTTCAAAAAGGCTATGAGGGCGCGTTTTTCCGCCGGATTTAAGTCGAGATTGGGCCGGATGAGTAAGAGCGGGTCGGTGAGACTGATGCGGTGAAAACCATTGTCGTAGTGTTCGATGACATCTTCAAGGGTTGGGAAACGTCCGTCGTGCATATAGGGCGCGGTGTATTCGATATTGCGGAGGGTCGGCGTTTTGAATTTGCCGCGGTCGAGGCGCCTGCCGCTAAGAGCCGCCAGTCCCGAATCGGGCGGGGCTAGGTCTAGACCGTTATTGTGGAACTGGTCATCGGTAAAAAGAGGGGCGGCGTGGCAGTGGAAACAATCGGCTCGTTCGGTATGGAAAAGGAGGAATCCCGTTTCTTCCTCGGGGCTAAATTCCACTTCTCCGGCCAGCCAGCGGTCGTATTTTGCATCGGCAGAAATCAGCGTGCGTTCGAATTGGGCGATGGCTCGGACAATAGAGGTTTTATCGACCGGAGTTACGGCACCGAAAGCACGGGCAAAGAGCTGGGGATAATCGGGGTGCCTTGTGAGTTTGGCCGTGACATTGGGCCAAGTTTCTCCCATCTCGATGGGATTTTGTACGGGATGAAGCGCCTGGTCCTCTAGGCTTGGAGAACGACCATCCCAGAAAAAGGCCGAACTCCAGAGCAGGTTGAAGAGTGGCATTGAATTGCGGCTGGTAATACCGCCGGTGCCCTGACTGAGGGGATCGGGGTCCGAGAAGGCCTGATCGGGTTGGTGGCACGAGGAGCAGGCTATGGTGCTGTCGACGGAGAGGATCGGATCGAAAAAAAGCCGGCGGCCGAGTTTGACGCCCTCGACCGTCAGGGGATTGTCGGGTGGGATAAGTGGTTGGGGAAATGCAGCTGGTGTTGCGAGTTGGTAGGGGGTTGGAGCGCCGTGTGGTTCAGGGGCGAGTCCCGTATTTCCGCGGCAGGCAACCAAAATTAAAACCAGGAGCATGCGGCGTGCCATGTTCATCTGCCCCAGTTCCGGTTGTGGTTTTCCGTTCTGCGGTCTGCTCGCAGATGGATCTTTGCTACACCATGGTCGAGAAAGTTGGGGTTTTGGCGGTCAGTCTGAGCGACAGAAAAGACCGTGGCACCGTTGGTTTGCAGCATCAGTTGTGCTTCGGTATTGCTCATGATCCCGCCGCGGTTATTGAAATCGTAGATCGTGGGCGAGTCGTACCATTCGTTGAGATTCATGATTACCTCGACCTCCCAGGATTCACCCGCTATGGAAAGAGATAGCGGTAGGGAGACGTCGAACGAGTAATCATCTCCACCCGCAGGTCCGGTATGAGTGAGGAAGGCTGCTTCGCCCTCGGCACCTTGGAAAAGGCCCTCCATCCGCATATAGTGGTAACCGCCGCCCATCGGTGTCGGCCAGGCCATATTGTTGAAATGGTCGAGGTTGGGGAGTGAACCGGTCTGGTTTTTGGTGCCGTCGATCCCGAAGGTGAAGAGAAGTCTGGTATATTCTCCGCCCGCTACTCGAGCCGTAGTATTGCGGGTTGGATCGGAGAAGGCATTGCGGTAGTGGAATGGGCTTATATGGGCGCGCTTGCCACCTACTGTTTCGAGAGCGATGTCGGAGATGATGTATTCGAGTCGGGAGAGGCTGTATACGTTGCCCGCGGCATTGGTATAGAGGAGTTCTTCGCGGACCAACTCGGCGCCGTCGATGGTGTGGTTGAAGTTGATTGTCACTTCACCTAGGTCATCATCCGAACGGCCACAGGCGAGGAATAAAATACAGACGATTAACAACACAGAAGATCGATATTCCATAGTCCGTATCTTTTAAATTCGGTAAATCCGGGTAGGTTCGGGGTCTGGGGCCTTTGGCTGTCCATTTAATATACGAGCAGCTGCAGATCGGGGCATCTACAATCAGTTTTGGGGATCACCCGAGTATATAGTACCTCGGGCGAGAAACCTTTGTCCACCTTCGGGGTCTTAGGGGCATATACAGAGCAGTCTATAAGATACTTTAAGTGGCGCGAAGAGAAAATGCTTTTGTGGATGCATCGGGCACCAGTGCATCGCGCTTGTCTATCTGTTTTAATGGCAATAAATTATGGATTGGATGCCCGAATTTCTTCAATCGTTCAAAACCAAGCCTGTCTCCAACGAGCGGGACCGGCTGACTCAGCCGAGGACCCGGATCGGCTACAAGTTGATCCTGAGTTTCGTATTGCTGGTTATGGTCGTAGTGGGTATGTCGGGTTGGGTGCTCTTTGAATTGACGAGACGAAGCTTAGAGGCGCAGATGCGCGTCCATCTGGTGTCGGTGGCTAAACTGGTCAGTACTGGACTCTCGGGCGAAGTGTTGCATTATCTGCGTCCTGGTCGCGAGCATTCCAATCTTTACCGGACGTTGATGGGAAAGCTGCAACGGGCCGAAGAGGGCATTGGAGCTCGCCACGTTTTCGTTTTCGACCGCCAGCATCGGAGTTTGCTCGATACCGATGGTTTGATGCCCATAGGTCGCGAATATCCAAAACTGCTTTTTGACCGTCGGGAGCTGCAACGCGTTTGGAATGGGGATACGGCCAATTCTGTACTTTTTTTCGACGATGATGACGTGCCCTATATGACCGGTTATGCGCCGATCTTTGCCCGTGGAGAGATCGTTGCCGCCGTAGGAGTAGAGATCGGGGCAGGTTTTATGGACACCATCCGGGTTTTCGGTCGGTCGGTGTTGGTTTTTGCAGGGCTAGGAGCCTTGCTCACGGTGATCGTGGCTTGGGGATTGGCTCGTACGCTGACGCGGCCGATCCAAAAGCTGGTCAGAGCCTCACGCGAAATAGGTCTCGGCAATATGAGCCAGGAAGTGGTGACTTCCTCTGATGACGAAATCGGCTATCTCGGAGAGACGATGGAGGAGATGCGGCGCAAGCTCCTAGCTCGCGATGCCCAGTTGCGGCAGATGCTGGGAGGAGTAGCCCACGAAATCCGTAATCCATTGGGAGGAATCGAGATTTACGCAGGGCTGATCGCCGATGACCTGCCCGACGAGGACGAGCGCAAGCAACATATTCAGAAAGTCATCCAGGAAGTGCGCAAGCTGAACCACGTGATTGCAGAATTCCTCGATTTTGCCCGGCCCTCGCCGATGTATCCACAGCCGACGGCGATCGCTCCTTTAGTTGCTGAGGCGGCTTTTCTACTGACCCCGGAGATGCAGAAGGTGAGGATCGAATATAAGGAGCGGGTGGCGCCGAACCTGGAGGCTTATATTGATGCTGAACACATCAAGCGAGCCATGATCAATCTGATGAAGAACGCGGTCCAAGCGATGCGCGACGGGGGTACCCTCATTGTTCAGGCCCGGGAGGAGAAAGGGCAGATTGTAGCCGAGGTGATCGATGATGGGCCTGGGATTTCTGCAGCGGTGTGCGAGCGTCTATTCGAACCTTTTTTCACCACCAAGGAGCAGGGTTCGGGGCTGGGGTTGGCCGTGGTTTCCAAGGCGGTAGAGGAAAGCGGGGGTAGAATAGAAATAGAAAGCGAAGAGGGACAGGGAACGGTGTGCCGATTGTGGTTGCCGCAGGTGGCCCAGACAGAGGTTGAAGAGGTTTGAATTGAGCAGGGTTCTGATCGTAGACGACAACGAGACACTGGGAAGTGGTATCGTGCTGATGTTGGAGCGAATGGGGCACGAAGGCACCGCTGTGATCAGTGGTGCTCAGGGTATAGCGCAAATGAAGGAACAAGTTTTTGATTTGATTATCACTGATTATCGCATGGACGAAATGGATGGTCTGGAAGTCCTAGAGGCTGTAAAAGCCCAGGCGCCCGATACCGATGTGATGTTGATGACGGCCTACGGCACGATTGAAATTGCGGTGGAAGCGATGAAGCGGGGTGCGATAGACTTTATTACCAAACCCTTTCCGCACGATGGATTGCGGATGAAAATAGAGAAGGTGCTAGATTACCGGGCGGCGCGTCGGGACAGTGTGCGTCTGGGGGAACAAAATCGCTATCTGCGCGACGAGATCGATGGTCGGTACAATTTTGGCGAAATTATCGGCCAGTCAGTGCAGATGTACGCTGTGCTGGGCGCGGTGCGCAAGGTGGCGGCGACCGGGTCTTCGGTGCTGATCTACGGTGAGAGTGGAACGGGCAAGGAATTAGTGGCCCGTGCTGTCCATTACCAGAGTAGTCGGAGTGAAGGGGCCTTTGTCAAAGTCAATTGTGGTGCATTGCCTGCGGAGTTGGTCGAGAGTGAACTCTTCGGCCATGAGAAGGGGGCTTTTACCAGCGCAGTACGTCAGAAGAAGGGGAGGTTCGAACTGGCTGAAGGAGGGACGATTTTTCTCGATGAAATCGGCGATGTGCCGCTGGAGACGCAGGTCAAATTATTGCGGGTTTTACAGGAAAAACAGTTCGATCGAGTGGGTGGAGAGCGGACGCTGGATGCGGATGTGCGGATCGTGGCAGCCACGAATCGGCCGCTGAGGCAGATGGTTGATGAGGGTACGTTCCGCGAGGATCTTTTTTACCGATTGGAAGTTATTCCCCTCAATTTGCCGCCCCTGAGGGAACGGCGGGAGGATATCCCGTTACTGGTGGATCATTTTATGGAAAAGAAGTGTGAAGAAATGAATATTTCTCCCAAGCGCTTGACGGCAGAGGCGCTAAAGGGCCTCGCGAGTTATCCCTGGCCGGGCAATGTTCGCGAGTTGGAGAATGTTATAGAGCGCACAATTGTTTTGGCCGATGGCGAGGAGATCGATTACCACGATCTGCCGCTGAGTTTCGACGAGGTGCCTATCGACAGAGGAGGACAAGAGCCTGGTGGGTCGATGCCTCTCAATGAACGCCTCGACGAAATGGAGCGAGATTTGATCGATCAGGCGATGGAAGAGGCGAATCGTGTCAAGACCAAAGCGGCGGCACTCTTGGGAATCAAGACCAGTGCTTTGTACTATAAACTCGACAAATATGGAATAGATTAAAATGAGGCTCAAGATTCTGTTATTATTTATTTTGGGTCTTTTTTTGCCAGCGGTTATATGCGGTGATGTAGCAGATCTGGGCACTTTGAAAGATCAATATCGTGCCCTCGAGGCCCAGCGTAATATCTTAGAGGGAAAGCGCCTGGAGATCGAGGTTGAAGCTGAGGCGTTATCGGATCGCGTCGACAGCCTGAAATTAGAGGAGGATTCCGAGGAGTTGCATGAAGCGCTGCGGTCCTCGCTCGGGTTTGTACGGCGGATGGTGGAAATCGACCGTCGATTGACGAAATTGGATGTTAGGAAAGATAGTTTGGAAGAGCGTCTGCACCTAGTCTATGATTGGGAAATTGGGGTTCTTATTAGGAAGTTATCGGATCAACCGGACAAGGGTTTGCTGACCCAGTTGATGGTTTATCAGGAAGCGCGGGAAGAATTGGGATCCAAGATTCACGGATCGAGTCTGCGTTACGACGAACAGATGATGATCGGAGGTGATGACGGCCCGGACGAGATCCAGCAAAAACTGGATTTGATGAAAGATATCGCCAATCGTCTACAGGCAGAATTGGGCTCTACGACTCAGGTCCTCTTGCGTTTGGAAGAGGAATACCGATTGCGAACCTGGATGGGGGATAACTCCCCGGAAGAGCGAAATGTCGAAGGGGCCCAAGGTCGTTTTTTTCTGCGCGGTGAGCCGCGGGGAGAACCCGTGCTCTTTCACGAGAACGAGGGTGATCCAAATCCCAAAATCGATCTTGTGAGTCCGTCGGTTGAGGAAGTCTTATTGGAGATTCACAAATTGAAGGCCCGTCAGCAAGAGATCCGCCAGCTCCAGACGGTGGTTCAGGATCGGGCCGAAGCATTCCACCTCTATCTGCGCACTATGCTGGAGGGTAAGGAATAGATCTCTCCGGAACGCCGTCGCTCTGGGCCTGGTGTATTTCAGGTGGTTTGGAGTGGGTTCGGGTTTTATGCGAGAGACCGGTTGTCGCGATTGGCGCGAAACCGACTCAGTGTTCTTCAGAGGGCAGAGTCCTGCGGCAGATCAATACCGCGATTTCGGATCGGGCACCAAGTCTGAGTGGTGGTCCCCAATATCCGGTACCTCGATGCACATATATCCAGGTATCGCGAAATTTATGCAAGCCCGCGACAAAGGGTTGTTGGAGTGGGATAAGATATTTCCACGGTACAAATTGGCCTCCGTGGGTATGTCCCGAAAGCTGGAGATGGCAATCGGCGCGGCTGGCGGCCTCGATGCTGCGTGGTTGGTGGGCGAGCAGAATCCGCAAATCGGCGCTGCCTGCAGAGGCGAAGGCCTGTTCGGGATCTGAGCTATGGTCGGGCATCAGTTCGCCTGCGGAGTAGTCGGTTACTCCAGCAAGAGCGATCCGGCTGCCTCCAAACTCCAGTATTCGCCCTTCGTTTATGAGCACTTCGAAACCGAGGCTCTTTGCAGTGTCGGTCCAGCTTTCCACACCCGAATAGTACTCGTGGTTGCCAGTGACAAAATAGGTCCCGAGCGGGGCCTGGAGTTGAGCCAGGGGAGCAACGTCGGAACTCAATCGATCAGTGGCCCCATCTGCGAGGTCGCCGGTAAAAACGATGATATCCGGCTCCAGTTGTCCGACGCGATCGACAACCCGTTGCACAAAAGGTTTCTTGATCGTCGGTCCGACATGTAGGTCGCTGAGCTGGACGATCCGCAGTCCGGAGAGCGCAGGTGGCAGGTCCGCAATCGCGATCTCGGTCTCAATGACATCCGGAGTGCGCCGGGCTTGAAAGAAACCCCAACCAGCCAGGCCGATCGACGCAGTGACCGTCAGGATATCGACACTGGTTTTAGCTCTTGGATCAATAGGATAAAAAAATTCTAAGACCAAGCCTATGGTATCGCGGAAGAGGAACAATAGGCTAGAGACCACAAAGAATCCCATGCTGAGATAGGCGATCCAGGATAGGGGATCCATAAGCCGGGCGATGGGCTGGCGAGATCGAAGGCGGGAAAGAAGCAAGGGGAGTGAGGCCAAGAACACCAGTAGCAATGAGGAGGCGAGATCCCAGGGAGGGGGGAGATAGGCGATGAGGCGCCAACCTGCATATCCGTAGACCAGGCTAATCAGACCTAAGAAGATCAGTACGAACATAGGGTAGATTTCCTGTGCGTTGGAAATGCGGAAAAGTGTAGGGGCCATTCCGGCCCCTTATCAATAAATAGAATGAAAGGTTTGATGATGAGATTGCGTATAGAGTGCGTACTGGTGGCGGGTCTCGCCTTGGGCGTAATATTATTAGCTGCAGATCCGAGTGGTGCAGAAGATCGCACCATCTCTGTTACGGGACAAGGATCGTCCAGCGCAGTGCCGGACCAGGCCCAACTCTCGGTTGGTGTTGTTAGCAGTGCAGCGAGTGCGCGTGAGGCGGCCCTGATCAATCGCGAGCGAATGGCGAAAACACTCCGGGTTTTGTCTGAGATGGGCATAAAGGAGGAGGACCTGGCTACTAGTGACTACTCGATTCGCTACGAGCATCCCCGGCCTCAGTCGGAAGGGGATCAGGGATTGTACCGAGTTTCGAATATGCTCAGAGTGAAATTGGATAATTGGCA
Source organism: uncultured Gemmatimonadaceae bacterium (assembly GCA_964520345.1). Classification (GTDB taxonomy): domain Bacteria; phylum Latescibacterota; class UBA2968; order UBA8231; family UBA8231. Next base: position 58,493 of record CAZFMY010000021.1, read on the forward strand.
AGAAGTAGATTCAGTACTCGATGCAGTGGTGGAGGCTGGTTCGAACCGGATCTGGGAGGTAGAGATGACGATATCCGAAACGGGGGATTTAGAGGCCGAAGCTCGGGGCAAGGCGGTCGCGGATGCTCGTGCCAAAGCAGAAGATCTGGCTAGGCTGCACGGAGCGGAGTTGGGTTCAGTCCTGAAGATTGCCGAAGTGGGATATAGTAATGAGCCTATTGCCAGGATGTTGAACCACTCAGCAAACTCGGGAGGGGTTATCAGGTCTGGAGAAATGCAAGTGAGCGTGAAACTGAAGGTAGTCTACGAATTGCGTTAAAGACAGGCCTTGAGATATAATCTGATCCTCTGTACATTCGCTCACCCAAAATGAGTTTCAGAAGTATTCGACAATATCGGTGGGCAGACACTTTAGATCACGGCAGATATTGGATAGAGTGTAGGGGTCCATTCCTTCGGCTCCCTGATCGACGATCTTTTTTATATGCTGATAGGTTGTGAGATTTATTTCGGGTTTCCGTCCCTCAAGCATTTCTTCAAGCACTTTTTTTTTAAAGCGAATCATGTAAGATCCTTGCTCGGTATTTTATAGGTAAGTAGAGCGGGCCATATAATTAAGTCAACTAGGAAGGCGCCGTCAAAACTAGCATGCGGATATTTGCCACATCGGACTTGCATATGGACTTCTCCGCCAACCGGGAATGGCTCGAAAATTTGTCTCGAACAGAGCACCGGCAAGATGCCTTGGTTGTAGCCGGCGATATTGCTCACCAGACAGAAAAACTCGCTGTGACTTTCGAACTTTTGCAGGAGCGTTTCAGCGAAGTGTTTTTCGTTCCGGGTAACCACGAGCTATGGGTTAGAGGCGAAGCGGGTGATTCGCTGGATAAATTTGTGCGGATCCTCGACGTATGCCATCGTTACGGCGTCCATACCCGGATGCATCGTTGGGGCGATTGGTGGATTGCGCCGCTATTTTCCTGGTACAATGCCCGATTCGACTCCGAAGACCGGGGCAGCGTCTCAGCCCTATCGGCCTGGGGCGATTTTCGCTATTGTCGCTGGCCCGCAGAGGTGGGCGAACTAGATATCTATTTCGCCGGATTCAATAAAGATCAGACCAGACCGAGTTCCGGTCGGGTCTTGACCTTCTCCCATTTTCTGCCGCGTATCGAACTATTGCCCGATCCCGCGTACCTGCGATTCAAAGGTTTGCCCAAGGTCGCGGGCAGCACGGTTGTAGAAAGGCAATTACGGGCGCTCGGATCTGAATTGCATGTATTCGGGCACAGTCACATTCCCTGGGACGAAACGATCGATGGGGTGCGCTATCGGCAGCATCAACTGGGCTATCCTCAGGAACGCCGCGATCGAAAATTCGCGCTGGCGCAAGTCGCGTGAGAATTTATTCGTAGCGCAATGCGTCGATGGGATTGAGCAGTGCGGCCTGACGAGCAGGGTAGATCCCAAAACCGATACCGATTGTACCTGAGACTCCAAGGGCCAGGGCAATGGTCCAGGGTTGGACAATGGTGCGCCAGCCGGCGTAGAGAGTGATTATTTCAGGGATCGCACAGCCCAGCATCACTCCGATCAGACCGCCGATCAAGCTGACCAGCAACGACTCGACGAGGAATTGCGAAAGGATATCGTGGCGGCGTGCGCCCAGGGCGCGGCGGATGCCTATTTCACGCGTGCGCTCGAGGACCGAGGCCAACATGATATTCATAATGCCGATTCCGCCGACCAGAAGTGAGATTCCGGCAATGCAGCCCATAACGATATTGAAGATTTGCTGGGTTTTCTGACTTTGGCGCAAAAGTTCTTCGGGGATGGCGATTTTGAAATCCTCGACGCCGCGGTGACGACGGTTGAGGATGGTGCGGACGATTGCAGCTGCTTCTTGTAATTGAGCAGAATCGGGGATATTAACGGTGATTTGGGTCAGTTCGGCTTCGCCTGTTTCCCAATGAAAGCGATTGAGCAGGGTGGTTAGTGGGATGTAGATATCCTCGTCGGTGTTGCGGACTTCGAGCACGCCGCCGATTTTGCCCCCGGCCGCACCTTTGTCGGCCAGAACACCGATGACCGTGAACCATTGGTTGCGGATCTTGATTCGACCACCCAGGGGATCATCAAAGAAAAAGAGTGCCCTTTTGGCATCGGCACCGAGTACACAGACCCGTTTGGATTCGCGGAGATCCTGGTTGGAAAAAAATACCCCACTACCCATTTTTGCATCGAGTATGGTCAGGTAATCGGGTGTAGTGCCTACGGCTATGGTGCGAAAAGTATTGCTTTGGGTCTGAGCTTTGACTTTGAGTTCGCGCTGTGGGGTTACAAAGTCGGCGATTGGACAGATCTTTTCAATCGATGCTGCATCATCCCAACTCAGTCCCCTAGAGCGATTCTGATCGGTGTTCGAACCCGCGGCCTCATCGTCGTCCTTATCCCAGTGCTGGACTATGATATTGTTGATGCCCATCTGGCGGATCTGATCGAGAGATTCCTGTTTGGCGCCCTCGCCAATCGAGAGCATGGCGATTACTGCGGCCACGCCAAAGATGATCCCGAGCATGGTTAGCATGGTTCGCAGCTTATGCGAGAGCAGCCCGACCAGACTCAGGTTAATGGTCTCGCGCAGGTCCATTTCTATTTTACCTGGGGTGAGGAGGATTCCTGCTGCGGATCCAAGCCGCCGATATCGTCGGCAGACTGATTCGGGTCGCGTAGGGCGACCCGGTCGTTGGGGGCCAAGCCCTCTTCGACGATGACGAAGTCCTCATTTTTCTTGCCCAGCTTTACAGCTCGGGCTTTGGGTTGGCCATCGATGATGAGATAAACCATTGTTCGCCCATCTTTTTCAAAGACAGTATCCAAAGGGATGTAGAGTGGTAGGGGAGCGGTAACCGAAACGATTTCATCGGCAGTCTCAGCCTGCAGTACTGAGTCAGAATTTACTACAGGTCTGGGCGGGATGGTTTCGATGGTGATTTCAGACGTTGCGGTCATGCCCGGCTTAAGGCGGGTGTCCCCTTGTTCGATTTCAATAATGACGTCAAAGACTTTGACTTTATTCTCGCCTTCTTTCTCGCGGCCGAGCGAAGCAATACTCTTGATTTTGCCGTAAAAGGTCGGTTCGGGTAAGGCATCGAGTTTAATGATGGCCAGTTGTCCCGGGCTGAGCTTGTCGACATCGACCTCGTTGACATAGGTCTTTACCTGCATTCGCGAAAGATCGGGTAGCGAGATTACGTTGACACCGCCCCAGACATCTTGCCCGACGCGAATTTTTTCCGGTCTCTCACCTCGCCAGATCTTACCGTAGACTACCAGGCCGGGCTTCTTGGCTTTTATGGTAGTACTTTCCAACTCTTTTCGGGCCTTTTCCAACTCGCGATCTCTACGTTCTATCTCGAGTCGACGTTTTTTGATATCAGCGCTATTGACAATTTTTTGTGATTCGAGTTTCTCAATGGCCTGGTGGTAGCTCAACTTGGCTTGATGGGCCTGAATTTCGGCTTCCTCTTTCTGCACGGTGGCTTCGAAGGCCATTCGCTCGGTTTTCAGTTCGGCCAGGCGTAGATTGGCCACCTGGTTCTTAATCTCAGATTCGAGTTTGACTATCTCGGCTTTCTGAGTTGCCTGCGTTTTTTCGAGATCGGCCTTGGATGATTCGACCTGTTGCTCGGCATCCATAACTCGTTTGTGAAAATCGGTTTGCTCGAACTGAATGAGTAGGTCGCCGACTGCGACTTGTTCGCCTTCGGGAAAGAGTTCGACGATTTTGAGTTGGCCGCGAACTCGAGGAGCGATGATGTTCTCGGCTTCCACCGCTTCCAACTCGCCGCTTTTGAGCTTAAGTGAGATGGTGAATTCGCCCTGTTGGACGGAGTAAGCGGGGATTGAGGACTCGGTTTCATCGAACATCAACTGCGAGCTGAGGAATACACCGGCAATCAACAGGGTTATTAGGAGGGATAAAATCCACCGCTTGCGTCGGCTTTGGGAGCGAGGAGGTTGGTTTTCAGTCAAAATGACCTTTAGATCAGGGGGCAGTGGGATTGGTGAGGGCGACTATATCGCCAGCGGATAATCCGGAAGATACGATTGCCGAGGTGGCATTTTCTTGCCCGAGTTCTACCGTCACTTTGGTAAATTTTCCGTCTTCGAGCCTGTAGACGGCAGGATTGCCGTTGCGGTCTACAATGGCGGAAAGAGGTACCGAAAGGACATCCTGAACTCTTGCAAGGATGATTTCGGCTTCGGCTGACATTCCGGGTTTGAGCCGATCGTCCTGTTCATCGATGTCGATCATTAGCTCGAAGACTCGAATATCGGGCGCGCCGGGTTGGGGATAAGCCATCGCGGCCAATTCGCTGACGGTTCCTGTGAAGACCGGGCCGGGGAAAGCCTCGAGGCGGATATGGCTTTGAAGTCCAGAGCGCATGCGTCCGATGTCCATTTCGCCGATGAGGCATCGTACTTGCATCATGCTCATGTCGGGGATATCGAGGAGTGCCCGACCGCCCCGAACCTGGTCACCGGTAGTTATTTTGGCTCTCTTCGAATTTTTCCAAATTTTGCGGTAGACCACGATCCCCGGCTTAATCGCTTGGATACTGGTGCGTTCGTAGTTGCGCCGGGCGTGGTTGTAGCGTTCCTGTTTGCGGGCGATATTGAGTTCGTGTTTGCGCTGGTCGACGCGATTGATGACTTCCTGGGCGATGGATTCCTGCCTGGCTTCCTCCAAGGACCGTATGGCTTTTTCGAGATTGATATTACTCTGTTCCTGATCGATCACCGAGGCGAACTTCTGCCGTTCCTGATTGAGTTCAGCGAGCTGGCGTCGAGCTCCTTGTTGTTCGATCGTGCGCTTGATTGTGGCTAGTCGCAAACTTCGCTCCGCCTGGGATTTGGCATAGTCGGATTGTGCCTGTTCGAGTTGTCCTTCGCGGTCGAGCATTTCTCGTTCGAATTCGGCTGGATCGAATTGGAGGATCAAGTCACCGACCTCGACTTTTGTCCCCTCTGGCCAGAGATGGATGATCTTGAGCGAACCGCCGATCCGGGGAGACATCACGACTTCGCCGCTGGATGCCTGGATTTCGCCTCCTTCGAAATGGTTGACCAGGAATTCGCCGCGAACGACGGTGGCGGTGGGTAGATCCGAAGGCAGATCCTGACAGGCGCAAAGGAGTAGTATACAAAGAATACACCTCAAGTTGCGGCGTTCTCCTCGATTAGGCGGTCACTTTCTATTCGACCGTCGCGGAAGCGAACAATTCGGTGACTGTGTCTGGCGATGTGTTCTTCATGAGTCACCACAATGATGGTATTGCCCGCTGCGTGCAACTCATCGAAGAGTTCCATGATTTCCTCGCTGGTGCGGGTGTCGAGGGCACCAGTGGGTTCGTCGGCGAGAATGATAGAGGGAGTATTGACCAATGCCCGGGCGATAGCGACCCGTTGTCGTTGGCCCCCAGAAAGCTCATTGGGACGGTGGTCGGCACGCTCGGCCAGGCCTACAGCTTCCAATGCCCGCTCGGCTTTTTCTCGCCGGGTGCGTACGGGCTGCCCACTATAGACCAGTGGTAATTCCACATTGCCCTGGGCGTTGGCTCGGGGCAGCAAGTTGAAGGTTTGGAAGACGAAGCCGATCTCCTGATTGCGGATTTGGGCTAGATCGTCGTCTTCCATCTGGCTGACGAGATTATTATTGAGTTCGTATGAACCCGAAGTGGGTACGTCGAGGCAGCCGAGGATATTGAGTAGGGTGCTCTTGCCCGAACCCGAAGGTCCCATGATCGCCACGTATTCGCCCACGGCGATATCGAGGTCAATACCCCCTAGGGCGTGGACCTGGGTCGTACCCATCTCGTAGGTTTTGGTCAGATCGCGTATCTTAATAACCGCTGGCATCCGCTTTCCTAAGAAATTCTACCTTGTTGCGTTTGAGCCAGCCAGCATCGGTTGTAGAAGGGTTTCGGACTCGCAACCATATCCCTCGTTGTTCCTCGACCAGCAGGACGGTCCCCGGGTTGATCTGACTTAGCAATGGAGCGTTGGGTGAGGCCTCAGCATGCAGTCTAAGTTCAGATGAGGTGTAAACCATCCGATCGACAAAGTCGTCGACCGTTTCTCTGAATACTGCCAACGCGTCCAGGGCTAATGCTCCATGGGGTATAACCCGCGTAGTGGCCAGGGTACTGTAGCGCCAGGTTATACCTGCACCATGCAGATCTTGGGAGCGAATCTGGGCAATTTCGCTGCTGGGTGCAGGCGATTTCTGGCCGGTGGCGGTAAAAACTGCGGTGACCATGGTCTCGGTTTCGGGATTATAGGGGCTGGGCTGGGCTTGCCAGCGAAGCAATTGCCCACCCTCATAGGTTGCTAGTATATAGGCTCGGGTTAGTTCGTCAAAACTGGCTCTAATGCCTTGGTACTCGCATTCAGCGTGCTGTAGAAGGCTGATATCTCGAGCCATATCGCGTTCTGTACTTGGTCTGGGGGTTGGGAGTAGGATGAGACTCGGGACGAGAATGTTCTTGAGAATTCTGGTGCTTTTATACAGGATTTGGCGTACGGTGTGGACCGTTCGATTCGAAAAGGGAAGGGTAGGATCGGCAGCTTTGACTGCATCTGTGCCGCTGTGTCCTATAGATTCGCCGTCGTTTACTCCCCGCCTGTCTTGACCTCTATCGAGGACGGGAGATACAGGCTTGGCAGTCGTGCAATTCATATATAAAACCACGGGGAGAATACCAAAAGCCAGCTCATTATTTTATGAGCGGTTTGAACTGAGTAAATCGATAATGCATAGGGGTATAGATCAATGCTAGTACAGCTGGTTCGCATTGTCAAGCGGGTACGTGGCTCACGGGGGGGGTGAATCGATAAAGAAACGCTGCTATTCAAATCAGGATATCTTCAAACCCAGTAGATATTGTTGTCGGTCATTCCGGTGAAATAGTCGATGACTAACCACAAGCCTGCTACGGTGAATTGACCCAGAATAAGTCCGAGAAAGATAGGTTTGGCTCGTTGAAATAGTGCCGGACCGCCGTATTTGAGGATCAGAGTCTTGATGAGCCAGGCGAGGAAGACGCTAAAAGAGATATAATTGGTCATAGATATAGTACTGACTGCGAAACCTAAAGGGTGTAGCGGCCACCATAGGAAATGTTGCCGGGCGAGCATCAGGAGGGCCATGATAGAACCGCCGATCAGGGTCGAAATCCAACCGATAAAATTGGGACTTTGAGGATTGTTGAGATGGCCCGAGACGAAGTTGAACGGATATACGGGGCCGCCGGTCGGGCCGAAGAACCAGCTGTTGAGATTGATGCCGCCATAGGTATAACTGAGGTGTAGGACGGTGGCTATGGAGGTGCCGAGACTGACTAAGATAGCCAGTGCGAGTGCCCAGAAGAGTCCGCGTTTGTGGCGGCTGAGTTGCTCATCGGCTAGTTTGAGTCCATTGGCGCAAGAGGCCATGACAAAGGTGCGGATATCGGCAGCCCAAACGAAAGTGAAGCCCAGAGCGACCAGCGATTGTGGGCCCATTGCGGTAGTGCCCAGGGCAGAGGTTGCGAAGTCGGAGGCGATCAGCGGAGCTCGTGCGGCGGCAATGCCGCCTTCGGCAACGACGCGGGTGATGGCGATAAAGATCAGATACATTGCTGCGAGGTAGATCGGTAATATCCATAGCGCCAGTCCGGCCAAAAAGAGCCAGATCGAAATAAAGGCGATGCTCAAGCCAAGGCCGTAGACGGCGATACGGTATGAGAGGATCTCGTCCGCGTCGTCGATCTCGGGGGCATCGAAGAGGGCTTTGCGCAGCACATCTTTGAGATGTGATCGAGCTGTCCAAAGTCCGAAGACCGCTAGTACCAGGATTGCTCCCATGCCCTGGTGGGCGAGGATGGGAAATCCTCCAGCGTAGTAGAGTTTTTGGGTGCTGGTGATACCAACGATGCCGAAGATGCCCTGCTCAATCCGAGCTAGCAGGTTAAAAAACCAGATAGCGAAGGCGATTTCAAGGTTGACGAAGTAGGAGAATCCGAGCATGGGAAAACTGAGGGCAATGGTTTGCGAGGTGGTATTGCGAAAGAGGGGGATACTGGTTTGCAAATTGACACTGGGGATAAAGTTATAGTAATTGTGCAGCGCATTGAGGCAGCCAACGACAAAGGGTATAGAGAATCCCAACCACATCAGCCCATTCTTAAAAAAGGGCTTGAGGATTGAGGGTTTTTCCCCATCTTCGAGCATTGAAAGCGGTACTTGGACCAGGGGAAAGGTCAGGCGTTCGCGTTCGATCCACTGTCGGCGTAGGATGACCATGATGCAGATCATGGAGAAGTAGATAGTTATGATTAGGGGGATCCAGGTTAGGAGAGGCACTAGCCAGACATGCCATGGCAGGGCATATCCCCGTGGGGCCCCCTCGTAAAAAAATTTTACTGCGTCGGCGTCCTGGGGGACCAACCATGGTTTGATATAGGGATGGATCAACTGCGCCCATTCGTTTTCTGGACTGGCATAATACAGGCCGCCACTGATGATGGGCAATAAATACTCGGTTAAGCCCATCGTAGGAATCGAACAACCAACAATTCCCATCACGTAGACTACGACCAATTCCTGACGCTCGAGTGCTAGGCGGGTATCTAAGAGTCCTAAGCCAGTTTGAATACAGAAAGTGAAGAGGAAGAACAAGAATATGGCGCCGGCAGTGCTGAAATCGAGCGCCATGTACGAGCCCCGCAGGACCATGTTGCCGTAGGGGGCACCGATGCCGATGCAGCCGGCGATTGCCGCTCCTGCGCAGAGGGAACGGGCAGTGACGCCCGACCTGGATGAGTTTGAGGGGGTTTCCATATAGATGGGAAGCACTAAAGGCATGGGAAGCACTAAAGGCGTTTGCTGGAAAAATAAAGCTAAAAGAACCGCAGGACAACTCGGATGAGGAGTGGATAGTAGCTATGCACTATACCATGCTGGGCAGGACGGGATTAGAGGTGAGCGAAGTTGGGTTGGGAACCTGGTCTTTTAATTCATCGGTGTATGGTCCTCTTGCCGAGAGGGATGCGCAGCAGGCCGTTCATAGGGCGCTGGATAGCGGAATCAATTTCTTCGATACTGCCCCGCTTTACGGAGATAAGGATCGGGACGGCGTGGCCGAGGCAGTCCTCGGGCGGGCTCTTGCCGTATCGCGGCGAGACGAGGTGGTGATTTCCACCAAGTTTGGCCGCAAGCCGACAGAAGGCAATACAGCTAATTTCTATGGCGCCTATGCAGTCGAGTCGGTCGAGGAGAGCTTAGAGCGGTTGGGAACGGACTATATCGACGTATTGTTCTTTCATTCGCCTTTTTCCGACGATGAGATCCACGACGATGTCTGGGAAGCGCTCGAGGGCTTACGAGCCGCGGGTAAGGTACGCTTTATCGGCCATTCGATTTCAAAGATTCAAGATACTCAGCAGATGGCTCAAAGGTGGGCACAAGAGCGCAAGATCGACGCGGTGCAGGTTGTCTATAGCTTACTCAATCGCGAAGCCAAGACGCTTATTGCCGATTTGGGAGCAATGAGTGTTGGGGTTGTAGCGCGCGAAGCGCTGGCCAACGGGTTTCTCTCCGGGGTGGTTGAGCGCGACTCGGTTTTTCCCCAGGGAACGCTTAATGCTCGTTATTCGCGCCGAGAAATCGTCGAACGAGTCGAGCAGGTAGAGCGCCTCTCGTTTCTGGTGCGCGGAGAGATTTGCTCTCTGCCGCAAGCGGCTCTGCGTTGGGTCCTTGATCAAGAGGATATCTCGCTGGTCCTAGCTGGGGCTAAGACTGCGTCCGAAGTGGGAGAGTGCGCCGCTGCTTCGAAAGCAGCTAGCTTCGGCCCAGTCGAACGGAAGCTGGCTGATGAGATTCACCGTCGCGATTTCGCTGCGGCCTGAGTTTGCAAAAGGTGGTGTAGTTTAAAGTCTGAGTTTGCCGGTGCAATTGGATCTGTGGAGTTCGCAGGCTGTGTGTTATTAAATCTTGCAGGTTTTGGTCCATGCGTCGAAATCCTGCTGTCGGTGTTTTGGGTGTTGAGGATTAGAAGCGGTGAAATAAAGGATAGTTTTAATCGCCGAGATGTGGAACTTGATGCATTGAGGAATAAAGGATGGAATAATGGCCAAGGATAAAGTGAGAGTGGGAATCGTTGGAATGGGGATTGGCAAGCCAAATGCTCGGGCAATCTCCCGCCATATGCGGGGAGAAGTTGCGGCTTTGTGCGACTTGGATGAGGGGAGGATGGTCGAATTCGCAGCGGAACTACCTGGCGATGTGAAGTTGTATACTGATTACAAAGCTATGTGTAGAGATTCCGAACTAGATGCGGTTTTTGTCGGGACGCCCAACCAGTGGCACGTTCCGGTAGCTCTGGAGGCGGTGCGGCGTGACAAGCACGTATTGGTCACCAAGCCTCTAGCCGATTCCGAACGTGCTGCGCGGCGCTTGGTCGATGCCGCCGAACGATCTGGCGTTGTCAATATGATGTCGCTATCGACGCGGTTTAGTCCTTCCTGTATTTATTTGCGCGACCAGTTTCGTCAGGGTTTTTTCGGTGAACTCTACTACGCCAGAGCCCGCAGCGTGCGACGCAATGGGATCCCCGCTTGGAATATGGGTTTTATCCAGGAAGGGGGTGGGGCTTTTCGCGATATGGGAGTACATGTTTTAGACGCGGCATGGAGTCTCCTGGGATTTCCGCGTCCGGTATCGGTGACCGGGGTGGCAGGAGCCCGATTCGGGCCTCGGGGTAGGGGGTACAGCCATCCAGTAACCCGCAAGATTTACCGCCAATTCAAGGCAGATGATTATGCTGGAGGTTTCGTTCGTTTTGAAGGAGGAGTGGGGTTGCAGGTAGAGAGTTTTTGGGCGTCTCATCAGCCCGGTGAAATGCAGATAGAACTCTTCGGTACCGAAGCTGGTGCTTCTTATAATCCGCTAAAACTCTATCGGTCTACGGGTGCAGATGAAGAGGATATAACCGTCAATTTGCGACGAGCGCCAGAGGCCTGGGACCATATCGCCGACCACTTTATCGATTGCATTCTCAACGATCGGCCTTGTTCTGCCCCTTTGAATCACGGTCTACAAGTCCAAGTTATTATGGAAGCGTTGTTAAAGAGTGCGCAGACGGGTCGTGAGGTGCGTGTGCGGGAGAGATAGCGTGCTTACCAACTCGGACAAACGCCGAGTTGGGGATGGGTCTGATGGCGGTTGATATCGCTGATGCGAATACCATTTTCGCCGAAATTTATATAGATCTGATTTTGGCGACCGATGCGGGATTCGGTCAGATCGGCAGTTTGGCTCAGCAGGTTTTGCTGGTGTATCAACTGAACAACGATCAGATCGTAGAGCACTGCGGTCAGATTGCGGCGGTGTACCTGGCGCTCGTTAGCATTATAGCGTTGCGCGTGCGTTTTGATTGATTGTTTCTGTTGGGCATAATTTTTCTCTAGTGAATGAGGCAGAGCCTCGGAGGTGATAATCGCCCAATCTGGCCTAGGAGTCTCTTGGAGGAAAAAGGGTTCGGTGCGCAATTTGAGAACAATTTGCTGCACATTAGCGAAGTACTGCGGATAGCTGCGAACTAAGTTGGCTCCGGTGACTTTGAAGAGTTGGCCTCTGCGGACAAAGCGTGGTAGACGAGGCAACATGGCCAAAGTCAATCCCTCTTCCTGCGCACCTTTGATAAAGGATAGAAGTGTGGGATCGCGCAATTTCTTGGACAGTTGTTTATCCAGAATCTTACGGTCTTCCGGGATGATTTGTAAGCCCAACTCTTCTTCTAAGTTATCAACAGAAACCAAGTAGCTGATATTAGCAAGTATTTTGGTTCGTTCCTCTTCTTGGCTTTCGCTTGTGCTTTCTTCTTCTTTATCCTTAAGCGGGTTCACGCGTTTTTTTGCGCGTTGGTCTGTTTTATCTTGGGCTTTGGCCTTGCGTTTCATGGCCGAATTCTTGCCCTGGTTCTTCGAGGAGGACTCCACTGGTCTACGCTTCCCTATCTTGCTCTCTTTTTCCTCAACGGAAGCTCCTTCAAACCCGGGAGTGTCCTCGTTGATGTGTCCTTCAGTGGGCTCGAACCCGGGAGTGTCCTCTCTTGAGTGTCCTTCGGTGGGCTCGAACCCATGTGTATCCTCGTTGATGTGTCCGAAGTTATGCTCGAACACGGGAGTAGGATCTACATAATACCCATC
>CAZFMY010000022.1:0-47736 GCA_964520345.1 uncultured Gemmatimonadaceae bacterium
GTCGCTTATAGCCGCTGTATTCGCCGGGTTCGTGCGGCGCCAGTAGCACCAGATGGTCAAAGTGGATCGCGGCGGCTGAATTAGTGTGACCGATTAAGGTCGCGACCAGGATGCTCAGCATTACCAGGCTATGAATAGCTTTCATGGTCTCTCTCCCGCTATAGGTGAGTTGCACGCCAGCGAATTTGCGCTAGAGTCAGGGTAAACTAACCGGCTGCTTCACCGGGTTGGTACTCGATACGACGCATAAAGCGTTCACCCTGGTCGTAGTCGGGCTGGTCGGAAACGTATCGCCAGAGCTGTACCCTCTGCATCAACTCGTAGCGGTGCTCGTTGCCTTCCCAACCGTGGTTAGTATTTAGAATCGCAGGAATTTCCGGGTCGTCGAGGTCGTTAGTATCGAAATGGCAGATCTGCGGATGTGTGGGGTTGAGCCGCAATTTATACATGTAGCGGTCCTGATCGGTGTGGTTGCTTCGGGATCCATGCCAGACCCGGGTATTCCACACGTATACCGTACCCGCGGGGCACGAGGCCCAGATCTTGCCGCGCATATGCTGATAGATATGGATCTCACCGGTGCGGACATTGCGAAAATGCGTTCCCGGGACCAGGAAAGTGCCTCCCATTTCGTCGGGGGTATCCGCCGGAAAGAACGAGAGCTGGATATCGAAATAGTTTTCGCGGAAATCGATGACCGAATCCTGGTGCATATCCGGACCCCGGGTATTCCCGGCCTGGACCAGGTGTGCGGCATGGTGGTCGTAGAGCGGTTCGGGGCCGACCAATGAGTGAATGAGTCCCTGAACCTGGGGCAGGCGGAAGGCATCGCCCAATGCGGTGCCTTTGGGCCAGGTCTCCTCGAAGGGAGTGCCGACGGCGAGATATCCTCGATTATCGTTCATTTCCTCCAGACAGGCCGCACAGAGGTCTTTGGGAACCATGTCCTCGAATTTCAAATAGCCCGAGGCTACGAACTGCGCCATCTCTTTCGAAGAAATCAAGTGTTCGCTCATGATGCGGCTCCTTCCTCATTCTGCACTTCATTGAACTTTGAGAGTACGGTCTGGTAGGGTAGAGGACCCAACTCATAGCCCTCTTCCGGTGAGCGGTGCTTTAACTCCGACATTTGTATAACCTGCCAGCCATCGCGCATTGCGTCCATCGCGCTTTGGTAAGGGGATTCGCTCTCGTCGACCAGATCGTGGATCGGGCCTTTCGATGCTTCGTAACGGGCCCAGGCGACAGGTGGCGCAGTGAGCGCAGGGGTGGTCTGGAAGAGTACTAGAATGTCTTGAACGGCGGGCATCGAACGAACTCCCTTTAGTATTTAGTGGTGAGAGACAGGCTGTATGGGCGCAGACGGCACCGCGCCCCCAGTACAATATAGCTTCGGCCAACGCGAATGTCGACGAATTAAGGTGCTATGAGCTATCTCAGTCAAGACCTGGATCATTCGATTGGCAACCCGATTGGGTCGGCGTATATTGGGGGCGCAATACCTCGCCAAGGTGGCGGCAACTAGTGTAGGAAAGGAATAGCTAATGCGACAGGGGAAATTCAAACTGGCGATGACTCTGGGTAGGAGCCCCAGCGAATATCCTGAACGAGTCAAGATCTGTAGGGAAATGGGCGTTACCGGTTGTGTGACATCGCCGCCGCTCAACGAGGTCGAACGCGACCAGTACGAGGCGGTGATGAGGCACCAGCGGGACGAATGGGCGGAGGTGGGTTTCACCATCCCGGTGTACGAGACGATGACTATAGTGAACGGCGAACACATTCGCCGTGGTACTCCGGGCCGAGAGGAGGAACTGAAGAATTTCATCGCGGCCGTAGAGGCGATGGGCAAGGTTGGAATTCCGGTGTTGTGCTATAATCTCGGCGCTGGCGGCTCGCGGACCGATTGGGTGCCGAGGCGTGGTGGTGCGATCTCGTCGCAATTCGATTATGTCCAGTCCAATGCAGAGGAGGAGCCCTTTGCCGAGGTCCAGACCGAAGAAGAGCTCTGGGATAATTTGACCTGGCTTCTGGAACGGATTATCCCCGTTGCCGAAAAGGCCAATGTTCGGATGGGATACCATCCGAACGATCCGCCGATTTCTCCTTATCGCGGTTCGTCCCAGATCATGGTTAGCGCCGATGCCTACCGCCGGCTGATCAATATCGCCCCAAGTCCCAGCAATGGGATCACCTTCTGCCAGGGCAACTTCAAGGCTATGGGCGAGGATATCTATGCGGTGGCGCGGGAGTTTACCGAGCAGGGTAAGGTCCACTTCATCCACTATCGCGATGTCGAGGGTACTGCGGACAATTGTTTTACCGAGACCTTCCACGATGATGGACCGACCGATATGGCGCGAATGCTCGAGATCTATGTCCGGGCTGGGTTCGAAGGTCCTATCCGTCCGGATCATGCTCCGACCATGGGCTACGAGAGTGCAGAGAAGACCCGTGGCTATGGGATGATGGGCAAGATTTTTGCCTTTGGCTATATGATTGGCATGATGCAGGCGCAGAATCTGGCGTATGATTAGAGGTTGCTGTGTAGGCGCTGGTTTTTGCGCCGAGAACTCAGATATTAGGATTTCGTTGGGATCAATCAGCTGAATGTGGATCCTGATCCATTTGGCAGCGAATTGCCGATGAGTGCCATCGGTGCGGCACCGATGGTAGACGTCGAGTTGTTGTCGGTTGGTGTTGCAATGATCTTACGTAGAGCGGTTTTTTGACGTAGAGCGGTTAAACACTTCAACGACTATGCTGGAGCGTGAATTATGAGAATCGACGATATCGATATATTCTGTATCGAACCCCAGGTGCGCACCGAAGTACCCGATTATCCGGCACCGCTCTCGGCATTGCACCAGCGCGTGGTCTTTAAGGTCCGCCTTGACAATGGCGTGGTCGGCTATGGGGAGTACCGCTGCTCTGCGCCGGATAAGTCGGCGCTGGCTTCGCTGATCGGGCGCAATCCCTTCGATTTCATCAACCACGATCTCAATATCGGCATCAGCCAATGGTGCCTGGGACTATCGGCAGCGCTCTATGATGCGATGGGCAAGTGCCTGGATATTCCCGCCTACAAGCTGATGGGGACCAAGGTGCGCGACCGGGTCGCGGTGGCGGCCTGGACGCGTCCATGTCCACCCGAGGTCTTTAGCCGCGAGATTCAGCGCGCCGTGGATCAGGGCTACAACCTCTTTAAGATGCATACCTGTCATCACTACGATGTCTACGAGCAGACCGAAGCCGCCGAGCAGGTTGCGCCCGAGCGATTCCGCATCCAATATGATTTCAACCACAACCGTTCACTTGGCGTAGTATTGCCGATCCTCAAGCGGCTCGAGCGGTCGTGGGTGGTGGGCTCGGTTGAAGACCCGTTGGTGCTGAGCGATATCGACGGCTGGCGGCGATTGCGCGAAAAGACCGAGATTCCGATCTACATGCACGTGCCACCTCTAGGAGGTTTGCAGGAGATGTTGCACGGGTTGGCCGATGGCTATATCATCGGTGAATACTGTGGGGGGTTCGGTGATGCGCTGCAGCGCGGTTTTACCTATTCAAAGGCCAATATCCCCTCGGTAATACAGCTCACCGGGGGGTCATTGATCACGGCTTTTGCGCTGCATATGGGTGCGGTGCTACCGCGAGTCGCTCATACCATTACGCTCGACGACAATTATACCGAAGACCTCGCGGTTGAACGGATTCCGGTCATCGCAGGTTGTTCACCAGTGCCCGAGAAACCCGGATTGGGTGTCGAGGTGGATGAAGAAGCGCTGCAGCGAATGGCGGCGCGACCGCCTTACGAAATGCCAAGGGTTTTGGGAATTACGCGTTTTGCCGGGGGCGGGACCTTGTATTCGGTCGGCTTTCCGAATCTGGAGGCGCTGATTGGCTACCAGGAGGGCTCCGTGCGCGGACATCGCTTCGAGTTGCGAGAAGACGACGGCTCGGAGGCTTTTTTGCAGCTTTACGAGCGCGCTCAGAACGAGGGGTCTTTTTTCGAGGAGATGTGAAGAAGATCAGTCCAGCATTTCCGGTGCTGCTTTCTACCCGCCTGCAGTTGCGGCCGTTCACTGTCGACGATTGCGCGGAGGTAAATCGGCTGGTCGGCGACAAGGATGTGGCCACGCCCCTGATCGCGGTCGACTATCCCTACACTGAAGACAAAGCGCGGCGCTGGATTGTCAAACACGCGCCGAGTTATGACGCCGGAGGGGCTTTGAATTTCGCTGTTGATGAGCGGGATAGTGGGGTGCTGGTTGGCTTTATCGGCATTGGCGGCAATGATTCGCAGGCAGGTATGGGCTATTGGTACGGCAAGCAGTTCTGGGGGCGGGGTTATGCGACGGAGGCCGGTTGTGCGACCATCGCCTTTGCTTTCGAGGAATTGGCGATAGAGCAGATCGCGGCGTCGCACCTGACGGGGAACCGGGCTTCGGGGAGGGTCCTGCAGAAGATGGGAATGCGCTACCAGGGGCGGCGGCCACACTATTATCCCAAGTGGGACCAGTACTGTGACAAGGACGAATACGCGATTACCGGTGCGGATTATCTACGGGCGCGGGAGGAGAAGCCGGAGTACTATCGTTACCGGCGAATCGTTTCAGATTGCGGGGATGGCCGCTAAAACGAGATGCTGCTAAGCCCGCGACACTTGCCGGACCGGTGTTTTGACCGCAATGACCCGAGCGATGATGCCTTCTTTTATCGCGAGCCGCGCAAGGTCGTTCATATTGACGACGGGGCCATTGCGGCGCTGAGCGATTTTCTGGCCGAGCGTATGCCACCCGGTGGGGTCTATCTGGATCTGATGAGCAGTTGGCGGTCCCACCTGCCATCCGGTCTCCGCCCTCGCCGCGTGATCGGTTTGGGAATGAATGCCGAGGAGATGGCGGATAATCCGCAAGTGGATGAGTGGGTGGTGCACAATTTGAATACCGATCCCAAGCTGCCTTTTGCGGACCAGACTTTCGATGCGGTTACCTGTACGGTTTCGGTTCAGTACATGACTCGCCCACTCGATCTTTTTGCCGAGATCAATCGGACCCTCAAACCGGGTGCTCCGTGCATAATCTCTTTTTCCAATCGTTGCTTCCCGCAAAAAGCGATTGCCCTCTGGCTGGCTTTGACCGATGCGCAACACGTGGAGCTTGTCGTCAGTTATTTTGGCGATCATTGGGGAGCAGTTCGCACCTGGGAAAATGTTCCGGACGGTGCGGACCCGCTCTTTATCGTTTGGGCAAATCGATCCCGGTGAGTCTTGGACTAGTGCTTTGCAGAAGATCTATCCCGATCAGACCTTGTTATTCCCATGATGCTAACCCAGCCAGCCGCTGGCCCAACTCCGTCAGCCGCGCCGGTGGAGTGCGCTGTGCCCACTGCTGGCGCCGGGCTTCGTGTGGGTCTGCGGATATAGGGGTCTGATCTTCTTTGCCTTGTTGCTGCCATAGCTCTGCGTTGATTGCGCGGCGTTTGCTCAGCTGCTCGGGGTCGGTGGGCACCGGCCCCATTGTTATATACTGGGCAAAGCGGGGTGTGGAGGAGAGATTCCGGCCGTTGGTATGGGGGATCAGTCGGTGCCAGATCACGATGCTGCCGGCTCTGGCGGGAATCGTTTGGGCTTCCGCAAAGAGCCCGGCGAGTTCCGGGTGGGTGGCGATCCAGTGGCCATCGTCCTCTTGTTCCAGACTGCGATCTTCAGGTACGGTTGCCAGCCATTCATCAAAGCGATGGTGAAAACCCGGCACACACCGGAAACCGCCGCCATCGGCATCCCTATCGTTGAGATAGAGTACGCCCTGTGGACCGCAGGGATAGCCGTCTCCGTATTCCACCATGCTGGGGAGTCCCGTTCCTGCCCAGAGTCCGCCGCTCGGCTCGCCGCGCTTTTTTCGCGCTGCCGTTTCGGGATTCTGGATCCCGCCACCGTGTACGTCCCAGTGCAGCCCACCGTCGTTATTGCGCGGATCATTCGGACCAAAATAGATTCCCCCATTGCCCCAAGTGTGCGTGGTTCCGTCCGCAGCTATCGCTTCCCGGTAGGGGAGTTTCATGTGGGTGCTATCGCTGCTGACCCAAAGCTGCGTGCTGCCGTGGATCTCAGCGAAGACCTGGTGCAACTTGGGACACTGTCGGGTATCCCAGAGCGCCTGGGATTGGGTCAGGTTGACGAATCCGCCCCGGTCTTGGGCCAGGATCTTCTCGTAGTGGTCTGCTATGGGGGCTGAGGGGTCGAGACCGAGGTAGTTGAGGATATCGGCCTGTACCGCTTCGCATAGTTCTAGTGGTACCACGTCGGGTACGACCAGAAAACCGTGCTCTTGCCAGGCTGCGTGATCGTCGTCGGAAAGCAGCGGTGGCCTCCCAGCGCAGCCGGCGTTGAAAATCTCGTTCATGCTCTATTTTCCTTCAGGGTGAGGTCAAACCCTATGGTCTTAAGTTTTTCGCGCTTCGCAGGATCTCGGTATCGTATCCAGCATCCAGCAGATCACAGCAGCCGCGCCAGGGTCCAGGCAGGGTTGGGCCCGCAAAGAACAATGCGGGTTGCGAGAATCGGATCCGAATTGCTAATCCAGCTTGATTTAGATACATAATATAGTCCTATTACGAGCTAGTAAGCTCGCAAAAGTCCGACTCAAATGGACTAAAAGAGGTATCCTGGTCAATTTATGCCTGGGCCGGATAAGAGGAGGAGAGGAGAATTAAGAGTGAGAATCGCTATTGCATCCTATGGGCAGGAGACCAGCAGTTTCAGTCCAGTGCCGACCACTCTGGAGACCTTTGGGCTATATGGTCTCTTTGAGGATGAGGAGATCGTGCGTCGCTGCAGTACGGTCGGGGCCATTGGCGGATTCATGCATACTTTAGACGCTAGTGCAGATTGGACGCCGCTACCGCTGATCCACGGATGGGCCGGAGCCAGTGGGCCCTTGAGAGCGGACGCGCTCGATTTTTTTGCGAAAAAAATCGAAACCAAGCTGAGAGCGGCGTTGCCGATTGATGCGATGTACTTTGCCCTGCACGGTGCGGCAGCGGCCGAAGGGGTTTACGACACCGAAGCCTATCTGCTCGATGTGGTGCGCCGGGTTATCGGCGATGAGGTTCCGCTGGTGATATCGCTCGACCATCATGCCAACTTGACGCAGGCGATGGTCGAGCGGGTTGATGCGCTGGTGGGTCATCGGACCCAGCCGCACGATCAGTTCGAGACCGGGATTTTGGCTGGGCAACTGATGCTGGGAATCCTGAATGGAGAGACCAAACCCGTAATTGCCTGGCGCAAAATCCCCCTGCTGACCCATCAGGAGCAGTTTTTGACCGATCGCGGCCCGATGCAGGAGTGGTTCGAGTTGGCTCGTGCGATTGAAAAACGATCGGGAGTTTTATCGGCTTCGACTTTTCCTATGCAGCCTTGGTTGGATGTGCCCGAAGGTGGTTGGGCGGTAGCGGTGGTCACCGATGGGGACCAGTCTCTGGCGGAGATACTGGCGGAAGAGTTGGCGGAACGGGCCTGGGCACTGCGCGAGTCGTTTTGCCGTTTGGACAGCATCTCCCCGGAAGCGGCGATCCGTCACGCGGTGGCTGCCGAGCGCGGGCTGGTGGTGCTGACGGATACGGGAGACAGCGTATTTGGTGGAGCGACGGGAGACAGTACAACGCTCTTGGCAGAGATGATCCGGCAGGAGATCTCTGTGTTGGCGCTGGTGCCGTTGGTCGATCCGGAGACGGTTGCAGCGGCAATTGAGGTTGGAGTGGGCGGGATATTGACGGCATCGGTGGGCGGTAAGTTGGATCCGAATTTCGCAGAGCCGCTGGAATTGACAGCCAGGGTAGCGGGTATTGGTGGTGGTCGCTTCGATATCAGCATTCTGGGTTTCGAGTCGTTCGACTTGGGACGGTCGGTACTGCTGGAGGTCGGAGCGATCAGAGTCCTGGTTAGTGAAAAGCGGGGCATCGGTGGCAATCACCCGATAGTCTATGAGCATTTTGGCATTGATATCGCGGCAGCCAGGATGGTTGTGCTCAAAACGGCGAGCAACTGGCAGTTCTACCAGCCGTGGATTGCCGAAGTCGTTCGTGTAGACACCCCCGGTGCGACGACATCGCATCTCGAAGATCTGGCGTGGAAAAATATACCGCGTCCGATCTATCCCCTAGATGCGATGACGGGAATCGAGCGTCTATAGGGATCAGATACTCTATCGCTTGTTGCTGGCGCTGGATCGACGTCGTATTTTGTCGGGTGATTTTGGCGCATCTCAAAGAAATCGCCGGGATAAGATGAGTGATCCAGCACACCAGCCTTTTTCAAAAAAATGGATGATCGCCAGCACGGCGATTTTTGTTGCGGTGGAGTTATTCCTGGGAGGGCTGATTGGCGAAGTGGTTGTCGGCCGGTTCATGTCGATCAGCTTGCGATTTCTATTACAGGGCTTGCTCAACCTCGTCAGTTTTTTCATCGGCGGCTTCATCATCGGCGTGATTTCTCCAGGGGTTCGCACTGTGGAACCCGCAGCAGGAGCATTCCTTTCTGTCGCAATCGTATTAGCTCTTTCGTTCTTTACGCCGTATAGCTTTATCCACTTCAGTCTTACAAAGATGCTGATCGGTGGAGGGGTGGCCTTTTTTCTCGCCCTGGCAGGAGCTCGTTTAGGCGAGAAGGTGGTTGGAAATATCAACTGAACCGCGGCAAGAGACAGCTCGTGCTGCTCTGCGTTGTTGCGCCCATTTTTCTAGTTGAGCTGCTCGTCGTTTTTCAACGCGCGCAGTAAAGTGAATCCGACGAACAGGATTACTAGGGCAAAGGGTAGTCCGGTGGTGATGACTCCCGTTTGTAATGCTCCGAGGCCACCGCCGACTAAGAGTACGGCCGCGACGATTCCCTCCGTCAACGCCCAGAAAACGCGCTGGATCACCGGAGGGTCGGGATGACCTCCAGTGGTGATCATATCGATGACCAGTGATGCCGAGTCGGACGAGGTGACGAAGAATGCACTTATAACGACGATACTGATGGCCGAAGTACAAGCGGCCCAGGGAAAGGTGTCGAGGAGCACAAAGAGGGCTGTTGCAACGTTGTCATTGACCGCATCGACGATGCCGCCTCCACCGTAGAGCTCGCCAAAGAGCGCGCTATTGCCGAAGATCGTCAACCAGACGAAGGTCATCAGCGCAGGTATGAGCAGGACGGATAAGAGCAACTGGCGGATGGTCCGGCCGCGCGATATGCGGGCGATGAAGATGCCGACAAAAGGTGCCCATGCAATCCACCAGGCCCAGTAGAAAATCGTCCAGCCGTGTTGCCATTCACTGCGCTCATAGGCTTCTGTCCACAGGCTCAACTTGGGCAGGTTGGACAGGTAGGCACCGAGATTCTGCACCAGCGCGTCCAGCAGGTGCAGTGAAGGTCCAGCGATAAAGACGAAGAGCAACAACCCCAGACCCGCTACTATGTTGAACTGGCTGAGACGCCGAATTCCTTTGTCCAGACCCAGCACCACCGAAATGGTGGCCATGAGCGTGATCCCTGCGATGAGCAGGACCTGCTGCATGCTGCCCTGGCCGATGGCGAAGAGGTAGTCGAGGCCGGCATTGATTTGTTGGGCACCTAGTCCTAGCGAAGTGGCTAGCCCAAAGAGCGTGGCTACCGCTGCTAGTATGTCGATCAGATTGCCGAGTGCACCGTGGATCCGTTCGCCGAGGATCGGATAGAACACCGAACGCAGGGTGAGCGGCAGCCCATGATTGAAAGAGAAATAGGCCAGCCCCAGAGCCATCAGTGCGTAGAGTCCCCAGGCGTGCAGGCCCCAGTGGAAGAAGGTGATGCCCATCGCCAGTTCGGCCGCCTCCGTGCTGCGCGCCTCGCCCCAGGGCGGTGTGGCAAAATGATAGATCGGCTCGGCGACGCTCCAAAACACCAGGCCGATGCCCATGCCGGCGCTGAAGAGCATCGCCAGCCAACTCGAAGTTGAAAATTCGGGCCGAGACTCGGGACCGCCCAGGCGGATTCCGCCGTATCGACTCAGCAGCAGATATATGACGATTCCGAGATAGATATTGACCGCAGCGATAAAGAACCAGCCGGCATTTGTGGTGATCGCGTGTTGAACCGCTTCGAATCCCTCCTTCATCTGCGGCAGTTTGAAGAGGCTGAAGGCCACAAAGAAGGCAGCGAGTCCGGCCGAACTCCAGAATACGGTCGAGTGAACCTGTAGTTTAAGGTTGTTCTTCTGCTCTTTCATCTCGAAGCTTTAAAAAGATCCTTCTGAAATACTGGATCGCAGTGGTCTTGGCAGCGTGCTGCCCATAGCCGAGTGGCAGAGGGGTTGATTCGGTCAGGGGGCTTTAGCGGCCATAAAAGTTTCGTAGCCCTGCTTTCTCAAGACGCAAGCCGGGCATGTGCTACATCCGTACCCCCAGTCGTATCGCGACTCTCGGTTGCCATTATAGCAGGTGTGTGCGGATTCTTTGATCAGCGAGATAAAAGCCTCTCCTCCCAAATCTTCAGCCATGGCCCAGGTCTGCGCTTTGTCGATCCACATCAGCGGCGTGTGCAATACAAAACGCGCTTCCATACCCAAGTTCAGAGTCAACTGCATGGCTTTGATCGTATCGTCCCGGCAATCGGGATAGCCTGAGTAATCGGTCTCGCATACCCCGGTGACGATATGCGCTATGCCGCGTCTGTAGGCAATGGCGGCTGCAAAGGTCAGAAAAATTATATTGCGTCCTGGAACATAGGTATTCGGCAACTCTTTGTCGGAAATCTCGATTTCGATCTCACGGGTTAGTGCTGTCTGGCTGACCTCGCCTAGGATTCCCAGATCCAAGACGTGATCTTCGCTCAATTTCTGCTTCCACTGAGGGGTCTGCTGCATCATTGCGATCAAGGCCGGACGGCACTCCAGCTCTATACTGTGGCGCTGCCCGTAGGCAAAGCCGATGGTCTCGACACGTTCGAATTTTTCAAGGGCCCACGCCAGGCATGTCGTCGAATCTTGTCCGCCAGAGAACAAGACCAGCGCATTTTCATTCCTGCTCATCAATTTCCGATCTTGGGCTGAGTTCCGGATCGTTTGATCGCTTAATATATATAGAAAAATTAGTGGTTTATCAACTCGAGTCTTCCCTGCGAGTGCCGTTTTCATCGAGCGTGGCACCCAGTGCCTTGTTTAGAAGGCGAATCCGCGAGGTGGTACGGCACAGCTGTTTAGTGCTGAGGGTCATGCTTCTTAAGTATGGACGGAGGGCGTATATATAATGTCTATTATTTATAGGCGTGGCAATAATCATTTTGGATCCAGTAGCATATTGTTTTTACTTGATTAATCAAGTACTGGATTTTAATAGATGCTCTAATTGTTGACTTTTCATTTAATGCTTGTATAGTATATGTATATGCAAAATGATAAAATTCATCCAATGAGAGTTGTAGCTCGACGCACGGGCTTGAGTTCGCATGTTATTCGTATCTGGGAACGGCGCCACCAGGCTGTCGAACCGATTCGCACCCAGACGAATAGGCGCCTCTATTCGGATGCCGATGTCGAGCGGCTCAAGCTACTCCACCAAGCGACTGGCTACGGTCATAGCATAAGTCAAATCGCCCGCTTCTCCACTAACCAACTCGAGTCGTTGATTGCCGATGATGCGTACTCCGCGACGCGACCGGTTCCAATTCAGAGTTCCGCAGCCGATCCACAAAATCCGGAAAGCTATGTCGATGAAGTGCTCGCCGCCGTTCGGAATATGGACCCCAGGACTCTCGAAGCGGTACTCTTCCGAGCCGAAGTAGGAGTGGGACGCAATAAATTATTCTCACAGGTCATCGAACCGCTGATGCAACAAATCGGTGAACTGTGGAGTAATGGCGACCTGCGTATTGCGAACGAACACATGGCGACTTCGGCGATTCGCTCTTTTATCGGCGGGCTTGAAAATACGACACTTAGTTCTTCTAAGGGGCCGGCGATAGTGATTGCCACTCCGGCTGGAGAGTGGCACGAAATAGGCGCTTTGCTCGTGAGTTTGACAGCTGCTGGGGCCGGTTGGTCCGTCGTCTATTTGGGGGCCAATCTACCCGCCGAGGAAATTGCCGCGGTCGCTTTAGAACATCGGGCGCGGGCCGTAGCCCTAAGTATGATCTACGGCGATAATGGCGACCATCACTTAGGTGCCGAACTGAGAAAATTGCGTCGGGCGCTCGGTGCTGAGACGGCTATATTAGTTGGCGGTCGTGGTGCGCAACAAAACCTCGACATATTGGATGGTATCGAGGCCGAAGTCTTGACCGGTCTCGATTTGCTGGGCACTCGTCTCGAATCCCTTAATAGTCTGCCTGTTTCCTGAGGTGATCCATCACTACGAAGTAATTCCCGATGGCTCCTGCCCACTTTTGCTGGGCCGAGTAATCAACTCATAGGTTAATAGATTTTCTTGCCAATCGCCGCTTTTTGCGTTCGTTGATCTTCCGATCGCAGAATTTGGCCCTGTGCACCTTGGTGGATGCGATCTTGAGAACTTGGCGGCCATATTCCCTCCGACGCTGGTCATTATTGCAACACTGGGGTTGCGCGAAGGGATCTTGTACCCTCGCAGCAGAGATATTTAGAGGCTAAATTATTCGAAGATGCGCAAAGAGCCTTTTCTCTACCTCTCGGCTTTTACGATGGATAGCGGCATGGCCCTTGTCGGCTTGTGCGTGCCGCTATTGGCCATTCAGATCGGGGGGACCTACGACGATCTCGGTGCCCTTAGGGCCGCGCATGCATTAACCTATGCCGGTGGTGCGTTTCTGCTCGGCAGGTTGGCCGACCGGGTTGGCTATAGGCGTTCTATGGCGGCGTGCTCTTTGCTGCTGGTGCCGATCCTTGCGGGATATTGCTACGCCGATGCCGTCTGGCAGCTCTTCTTGCTTTCGCTGTTGAGCGGGCTCGCCCTGGCGGCATTCTGGCCATCGCTGCAAGCCTGGCTCGGGGAGGGGCAGAACCGCGACGGTTTGCGTCGCGTAATCGGCGGCTTCAATATCTCCTGGTCCCTGGGCATGATAGTCGGTCCCGGTCTGGCAGGCGCGCTCTATGCGGCCTATGCTGAAGGGTCGTTTGTATGGGTCGCCAGCCTTTGTGCGGTTCTCTTTATGGCAATCGGTCTGGTGCGGATAAAGGAAAACAGCCCCGGTGAGCCGGTTGGGACCGAAGCCGCTTCGCTCGCCGCGGCCCGGGTGTTTCTGCCCGTGGCCTGGATGGCCAACTTCGCTACGTTCTTCGCCACCGGTATTATCCGTTCGCTCTTTCCCAAGTTGGCTACGGATCTGGGACTAAGTGCAGCGCACCTGGGTTATTTGATGGCGTTGATCGGGGTGGCTCAATTGGTCACTTTTGCCCTGATCTCCCGTACCCACCGATGGCAGTTTCGGCTCTGGCCTTTGGCTCTGGTGCAATTGGCGGCGATCGCGGGGTTTGCGGCTCTGGCTTTTGGTTCTACTCTTGCCGTGTTCGCGGTAGGACTCCTGCTGCAGGGGCTTTTGATTGGATTCACGTTTACGGCCAGTGGTTTTTATAGTTTGCACACTGCGGCGCGCGGAGGACGACGCATCGGTATTCACGAGACCGTTCTCGGCAGCGGTAACCTGGTGGGCCCTCTGGCCGGTGGATTGGCAGCCGAGCACATCGGGGCGCGTGCGCCCTATCTACTTGCCGCTGCAGTGGTTGCGCTTGCCCTGCTGGCACAGATCGAGTATTTGCGCCGTTATCGCGCCGGAAAGGACAGGCCCTAGTGGTGCGAATTCTGGCGTCTGGTGGTCACGGGTTCGGTTTTGATCGCAGCCCAGGGGACTGATTCTACTGCCGTCGAGCGTTCGGGCACCAGTTCGAGCGTGCCAAAGTCGTCGGCATTGTGCCAGTGGTCGTTGAAACGCGACTCGTCCACCGCGACCGAACCAATAAAATGATCGCGGGTCTTGGGGTTTTCCTGTGGGGAGTCGTTGTCGCAGTAGGCCAGCGAAAGCCCAGAGCGTTTACCCGCTTCCAACTCGATTCTGCGGTTTGCCGACGCGGGTTTGGATGGATCGTAGGAGGCATCGTAGACGTGCAGGGCGATCTCCCAGGTGTAGCGGCCGTTTCGGTGCTCGATCTGACACGCCAGGTGATCGCTGTATTCTACGATTTCCCACCCCGCCGCCAGATCCATCGCCTCGAATACAGATTCGGGATGACCTGCGGTAATATGGTACGCAAAGGCGTTCTGATTCAACTTGTGATCGCCGCGCGAGTTATCCTCATCGATAAAGATTTCAATCACGTCCCAGTTGTAATACCCATCGGCTGGATAACGGTACCCATCGACGAGGACATCGTCGACCACCTCGACGAGGAAATAGAGTTCGTCGGTGTCCGACGACCACGTAACTTTGAAACGCCCCGAGAAATCTTCGGGCGCGAGATCTTTATCCCCCCAGGGAATCCATAGTTGGTCTATAGGCTGCCAGGTCGCTTGAGTCCAACAGGAGTCGTCGCCCACCCCGTTTATGCGGGGTGGGTCGCCGCACTCGGGTGCGCGGACGGGATTTTCCTGCTGCGCGTATCCGAACGTGCCGAGCATCGCGAGTATGATCGCCGCGCGGAGAATCTTCGCTATTATATCAGTACCCATTTTTTTGCCTCTCCACTTCGTCAGGTCGGCCTGATTGACGCTGTGGCGGGTTGGGAGTGTGGCGCTACTTCAGCAGGGTCAATGTCCTGCTTTCGCTGAAATCACCGAGAGAGATTGTATAAATATATGTTCCACTGGCGACTGCCTGACCCGAATCGCCCAGCCCATCCCAGCGCACCGAGTAAGGACCTGCCTCCTGGGTCGCATGGACCAGAGTGCGGACTTTCTGTCCGGTCATATCATAGATAGATAGCTCAACCATCCCTTCCGCCTCAACGAGATAACCGATAGTGGTACTCGAGTTAAAGGGGTTGGGGTAATTCTGCATCAAGGTGCTATGACTCGGTTGAGCAGCGGCCTGCTCTTCGAGGACTGCGGTGATGCCCATCGGAAAAGTCACCTCGTAGAGGCCCCTGCCGCCTCCCCATTCTATGACATAGAGCCTGTTGTGAATCATCTCGGCATCGACCGGGTTGGCAAAGCCGGCAACGATGCGATGTACGTGGGCCCGATAGTTTTCGCCGTCGGGGGTCCGTTCCAGTTTAAGGTGCAGGATATCCTGGCTCGGGTCGCCGGAACGTCCTAGCAGCTTGTCGTTGATTCCGTCGGTCCAGCTGAGAACAAAACCGTCGCCGGTAAATGGGGCGGCCAGTACGCGATCGCGGTCGAAGACCAGACCAAGCGGCGAGCGGTGAGCGGTGAAGGTGTGAACGGGCCGTCCCTCATCGCTGCCGTCTTTCACCTCACCGCTTTCCGGATCCCAGTATTTGTCGGCATCTGGCCCCATGTTGATGACTGGTTCGGTAAAAGCAGTTGGTGCGGGAGGGAAATCCGGGTCGTCCGAATAGCGGCCGTTGCCTGCATTGACCTGGTCGCTCTTTAGCAGCGGATCTTGGCGGGGATTGTACCCGGGAAACTGTTGCGGATTGTCCAGCCCCCCGAGGCGCCATGGAAAACCGTAGTGTCGGCCTTCGCGAATCCAGTTCAATTCTTCGGACATATCGCGATTGGGACCGTTTTCAGTGGCGAAGAGTTCTCCGTCGGAGTCGAAAGCCAGACTGAAGGAATTGCGCAGGCCCTCCGCGTAGAGGTAGCCCATCTCGCGCAGTTGTTGGCGGTCATTAGGAAGTACAATATTCTCGCCATCTGCAGGCATTCTCAGCATGATGGCCGTCAGTGGGCTTTCGCGCAGGCCGGGGAAATTGCCATTGTTGGTTTGTATCTCACCGTGATCGGTACGCGAACCGCTGTTCAGATAGACGTACTGGTTGTCCGGACTCACCGCGACGTCATTAACTCGGTGATTGTACCACGAATCGCTCAATTCGAATGGCTCAGTCGTTGCCAGGACTGACCACTGGCGTTCGCCATTGGCCGCATCGACTACTCCCTTCACCACTTTGGCAGTCTGGCGTGGACCGCTGACTTTGAATCCGGAGAGGTAGAATGTACCGTCCGAACCGATGTCGAGTCCCTGAGTATCTCCGGCCAGTCCATGGTCAGAGCGGTTGTAAACCAGTTCCTGAGTTTTCTCCTCTATATCAATTCGCCAAATTTCGCCGTTAGTTTTCAATTTGTAGAGCGTATTTGTCGTTGGATCTGCGGCTATGCGGATCGTATTGTTGCCTACACTCAGTATCCGTTTGACCACTAGATCGGGTACCAGAGGTTCGGGAGCTGCGGCAACTATTTGCGGTAGAACTGCACTTATCAACAGAGCACATACTGTCAATTGCTTGTTGAATGGCATGGAAATCTCCTTGTGATAGGTATCGGATTATAGGGGCGTCGGCGCCGTATATTGTTGCATTTGCAACTGTTGTACATAAGAGGACATTGTCGATTGCTCGGCATTATGGCGGTTACTTGAGCACCGTCATTTTACGCACCTGGCGAAATTTACCCGCCTGCAGTTGATATAAATAGACCCCTGGACCCACGACTGCTCCTGCTTCATCGCGACCATCCCAGTATGCCGTATAGTATCCCGGCATCTGTTCTCCTTGAACCAATGTGCGCACCTTCTGCCCGGTCATATTGTAGATATCCACTTTGATCAGGCCAGCGCGATCTACATCGTAGCCGATGATCGTATGCGGATTCAGGGGATTGGGTATATTCTGATGCAGATGCGTTTTTACTGGTGAAGTTAGCGCCGAACTGACTGCAGTGTCCGCTGTCTCACCGCCGAGATGCATGATCCATCTACGCATCAAAAATAGGGCTTTTTCGTCCAGTCGGGAGGAGGCCAGTTTGGGCATCCGATAAGCACCCTGATCGGCCATGCGGAGAAAAAGAATGGAGTTTTCGGGTTGTCCAGGCGTGATGAGTGAGGGGGCTTCGGAGTCCATATAGCCCCAGGCCGGATAGACATAGAGCAGGTCCATTTCCTCCAGCGAGGCACTGCTGCGCATGTCCATTACAGTTCGTCCGACCACTTCGGGTCGGTGACAGTTAGAGCAATTGGCATCCAGATAGGATCGCGCTCTGGAATCCAGGTCGGCGCTTTCGTCCATCGGATCGACCAGCCGCGGCATACGGTCGAAATCATTGCCGATATCAGTGGAGAACAGATCCAGATCGCTGAAGGTCCTTAGTTGATTCTGCAACTGCTCTCCGATAGGGTGTTCGGTATTCAACTGCGCGGTCTTCAGACCCAGGACGAATCCGGCTTCCGCCACATGACAGGTTGTGCAGTCTTCCCCATTCGGAAATTCGTAGGTATAGCGATCCTCCCGGCCGTTTTGCTGATCCTCGACCAGATTCAGCGTGCGGGTGGCCCTGTCCGGCAGTAATGTGGCTTCGGTTCCGTTTTCGTTCCAGCGGTACGAGTACCCGGTCCAGTGTTCTGCTGATTCTTTGATAAGGAAACGAGTCTCGATAATCTGTCTTTTGTGTTGGTTAGCTACGAGATCCATGTAGAAATTCTTTATCATCACTGTTTTCAGTGGAAAAGTCCACGATCCATCGCGGCTAAAATCGATCTTGGTTCCCGATGGCAACCAGAGGCCGCGGGTTTTGTAGGAACCATCAGACCACAAAGGGGAAATTACCTGGTAGGGCACTACGCTACCGGCAAAACGCTGCTCGGACATTGCACTGAATACGCCAGTATCCGAGAGTTTCGGCGTTGGCTGGACTGCTTGGACCGCTCCGCCATTTATTATGCCCAAGAGCATCAAGAAATATGATGCTCTCAGACTTGAGGCTGTTACAGATCGACCCATGAAGATTTTTTAAAGTTGTTGTAATGATCGA
Organism: uncultured Gemmatimonadaceae bacterium; assembly: GCA_964520345.1. GTDB lineage: Bacteria > Latescibacterota > UBA2968 > UBA8231 > UBA8231. The sequence continues at coordinate 17,917 of CAZFMY010000022.1, forward strand.
AATAAAAAACTTGGTAACTCAGGTTTCTCAAAGAGAAAAAGATGTGCTGGTGCAGTGTTTTGATCCGTTCTACTAAGGATGCAAAAGATATCGTATATAGGAGGGTTATTGATGAAAATACCTGTTGTATATGGAGGTTGTTGTTATAAACAAATATGTAGAAATCGAGCCTCTCTGGCAAGTTTCGTTGTCGAGCAATCTATCGGCTTGCCAAATGGAAGACGAGCGAGTTGACCGCTATGTTCAGATGCGAATTAAAACGCCGGCGTTGGATGGCGATTGATCGTCTGCCGCTTGCGTTTCAAGAGGTAGCTTGCTGTGTAGGTTCGCTCAAAGCCGGACTCTTTCACTGCGGGAAAGAGTCGCATTTTTAGAGCAGGTCTCGGATCGATCCCAGGACTTGGTTGGTACAGGCCTGCTGGCCGGCCTCGCTCAAGTGCAGTTTATCGGCGGCCAAAAAGCGGTCGTAATCGCTGGCGACCAGCGCGTGCAGGTCATTGATCGGGATCGCGAGTTCGGCCATGATCTCGCGGGCTGCTTCGTTGTAGGAGTCGATCTCGTCGTTGTGCCAGGACCAGCTTTCGTCGCTGAATTGCCGGGTTGGATGAATCGGGGTACTGGTCGCGAAGATCACTGCGGCTCCGGTTTCGCCAAGGCGCTGACCAATGAACCGGAGATTGCCCGCGTAGACATCGATAGGGATTTGCAGCGGGCTTCGAGCGGGATTGTAGCCGCTGTCGTGGAGCCCGTTATTCCAGTGGACGATGTCGGGAGAGGGGAACTCCGTCAGCCAGCGGCTCAAAGAGGAGAGCGTGTAGAGGCTGAATTGCCCGTTTTCAGGTGGGCCCCATACCTGGTGTCCGGTCTGTTCGAGCGCTTCGGCGACACGGCCTTCGTAACTCATGCGGATCGAATCGCCCAGCAGCATGATTTTCGACATCTTAAGTCTCCACGATAGGTTTGGTGGATTCCGCTACTTTTCTACCGGTACGACGATGCCGCGCATGATGATGTTCTGGCAGAAAAGAAAGATCAGCAATGTTGGAATAGCGGCGATGATCAGCGATGAGTAGACGACGCCTTCGCCGCTGCGCTGTTGCAACTGATAGAGCCAGGGCATGAGGGTCCACATCTTTTCGTCCTGGCAGATCAAGAGGGCCATCATAAAATTCGAATAGGCGGCGGTGAAGGCGTTGAGGGCGATCACCGCGAGGATCGGCTTGCTGAGGCTCATGGTGATCTGCCAGAAGATCCGCGCTTCGCTCGCTCCGTCGATTTCGGCGGCCTCGTAGAGCTCTTTCGGCAGCGAATCGAAGAAGCCCTTGAGCAGAAAGATCGAGTAGCCGTGGGCGAGCCCGGGGAGAATGAGCGCCCAGAAGGTGTTGAGCAGCGCGAATTCGCGCATCATCAGAAAGGCCGGGATCTGAGTAACCATCGGCGGAAAGGCCATGGTCAGCATCATAAAGAGCAGAATTTTGTAGGACGAGGGCGGGGTGAACCGGCTCAGTGCATAGGCGGCCAGCGGATTGACGATGAGCGCGCAGAGCACGGCCAGGGTGCAGTATACCACGGTATTGTAGATCCCCCGGCCGTAGAGAGCTACATACTCGAGCACGGTGACCAGATTGCGGGTCAGGAACTCGCGCCGCAATGGGCCGGTTTGTTCCAAAAAGGTCCGGTAATGCCACTCCTGCTGCGGCGGCAGGACCGCCTGCCAGTCCTGCCATTGGGTGCCCAGCGCCGTGTTGAGATTATCGAGCTGACCCTGGTAGCGCGCATGAAGAAAATCGCGGAAGGACAACTCGATCGTGTCGTAGTATATCATTTCCGCGGGCAATGCGTAGATCTGACCGCTCTGCGGGTCGCGCCAGCCTTGTAGAAAGGCCTCCCAGTCGGCGGCGGCAAGACCGTCGAAGGGGCAGGCGCGTGGAAAGAGCACTGATTCGAAGTCGGTATAGTCACTTTCGTAATTGCGGTTGACGCCGGCGATATCGCCGTACTTCGCCTGCATGAATTCGCGGTACAGCGGCGCAGCAGCTTCGTCGGCGCGAATCCAAAGGAGGCTGACGATCGATCGGGTGAACTCCTCCCAGTCGCTGCGGACCGTCGCTGTGGCTGCGGACGGTACTCGCCGATCGAGATGCACGGTATCCCAGTTTTCATGGCTGGTACCGTGGGTGGAGTTGTACTCGCGGATATCACTGGTGTAGCGGGATTTGAGATATTGGAAGCGAAAGAAGCCCTCGATACTGAAATAGTATCGCTCGGTGCTCGGGCGTCCGACCTTGAACTCGTTGAATAGCCGGTTGAACGGGATATCGACCACTTTGTTGCGGCGCTGCTGGAACTCTTCGCGATGACGTACAAAGGCGTTCCAGGAGGCGAAATTAGTACCCAATTCCAGATTCATGCGATCGAGGTCACCAGAGAATCGATCTATGATCTCGCTTTTGAAATGGCGCAGATTAGCTGGAAATACGCCGCGCGATACCGGTGCGTCGATGTAGCCGATGGAGTAGGTATAACTCGGTGACGGCACCGTGGAGAGAAATTCCTCCCAGGCGTCTACGAAGTGCTCGTTGGCAGCGGCTGGTTTTTCGAGCTTGCGAAAAGAGGGCGAATTGCTGTAGTAGACATTCTTCATCACCAGCAGATGCTCGTTGAAGAGCCCCTCGATGTGTTTGCGGTACAATGCATCATCGTCGCTGAGAAATGGCGGCACGATATTCGCATCGGGTGAGTCGACCGAACTCTTGGTGCTGCCCGCCACCATCAGTAAAAACGGGTAAATCATCGTCAACGAGCCGGCGGCCAGCAGGGCGTAGATCGACCAGATCAGTACTTTGACGCGGATGGAACGACGGCCTATGGCAGAGATGATCGGCATCGTCAGTCCTTTTTTCCCGTGGTGCGAAACTCCACCCGCGACAGGATTTTCAGCTGGTGAACCGTAAAGCCGATGAGCATGAAGCCGAGCATCCAGGCCATCGCCGTGGCAGGTCCGAATTGCAGATAGGTAAAAGCCTTGTACCAGATGTGCAGGCCGGCAACTTCAGTATTGCCACCTCCGCCGGTCATCATCAAAATGTTGCCGGTGGCTCCATACCAGGAGCCGATGAAAGCACCGACGAAATTGATAATGATCAGTGCTCTCAGCATTGGGAAAACGACGAAGAGTATTTTGTCGATGAAGTTGGCTCCGTCGATATCGGCGGCCTCGTAGTAATCTTCGGGTATGCCTTTCAACGCGGCCAGGTAGATCAAACAGCCAGGCCCCATGCCCGCCCAGACCATCGGGACCACACAGGCGACCATGGCCGTATCCGGGTCGGTGAGCCAGTTCTGAGGCTCGGGTAGGAATTCGAATAGACGCGTCGGGATTGCGGCCAGACTGGTGGTGATCCCTTCGCTGGTAGGGAAGAAGATGGGGGCTGCCAGCGAAGAGGAGGCGATGAAAAGCATCAGACCGGCCAGCGCGAAACCAGCGGCCGCCAGATTCATTTCGTGAACCCGTACGCGTGCAGCGAAAGCCAGGCAGAGCACCATCATCGCGGCCCCCAGACCAATAAAGGCGATGCCTGGAATGTGCAGGACCAGGGCATTGAGGGCGCCGCGTTCGGAGGGCTCGTAGAATTGCTTCCACAGCAGTACCGTGACCAATCCGGAGATGACGGCGGGTAAATAATAGATGACGCGGAAGAATATTTTGCCCCGGGGTACTTCCTGTAGGAATACGGCGAGGGCGATGGGGGGGAGAAAAGTCAGGCCGATGACCAGGAAGCTATAGCGCAGGGCATTCCACACCGAGATCCACCACGCTCCGTCAAAAAGCAGGTCGCCGAAATTATCGAGCCCTACCCAGGTCGACTCACGTAAGATTTGATAGTCGAAAAAGGCCATTCCCGATCCGCGCAGTAAGGGCAGATACTGCCAGATAAGGATGGAAATCAACGCTGGGAGCAAGAGCAGGTACGCGATGCGATAGCGGGCGAAATCCCAGGATTTGGCTTCCTCGCCCGGTTCGACCTCAGGAGTGAAGAGGCGGAAGATCTTGCGAAACACAAAGCCGAACGATATCACGATGCCGAGTAAAGTCACGGCGGCAACCGTCCGCCGCGTCGTGCGTTCTGAGTCGGAGACCAGCCCGATCATAACTTCGTTGGCTCGGGCGTTATGGCGGACCAGAATCTCTTGCAATATGTCGAGACGCTTTTCTTCATCGACGGGCAACTCGTCGTTGAGCATCAGCTGCTCGGCTTCCTGCAAAGGGTAGGTCATCATCTGGTATGCGACATTAGAATTGCGGCCGTAGGGCTCAGGCTTGCCGGTGTCGATGGCGATTTCGAAGAATTCGGCCCAGCCCTTGGGCGAGAGTCTTTCTATTTCGGGATAGCCGAATCGGCGCAGATACTTGGGGTGGATATAGGGGCCCAGACCGCCCTCGACCAGGATCTGCGTCTTGAGACGCACCGCTTCTTCGCTGTCGTAAAACCGAATATATTCCCAGGCGGCATCGCGTACGACCGGGTTGGAGATGCCCGAGAACAGCCCCATCATGCGCGAGTTCAGTTCGGCGCCGCGTTGACCGTCTGGTCCCAGCGGCACGGGGACCATCCCCACGACTTCGGGGTTGATCGTGGAGAGGAGCTTTTCATCGACGTAGATGAAACGCATGCCGATTTCACCGCGTTCCCACTTGGCCGAACTCTCGGCAGCGTCTTTAGAAGAATATCCGCGGCGGATATTGCCCGCGCTATCGGTCCATTTTTCGGCGCTCAGCCGGGTGTAGAAATCCAGTGCTTTGGCCGCGCCGCGGGTGTCGAAGGTGCAGCGCCATGAATCATCTGCTGGGTCGTATACCATTACTTCGCCGCCGGCCGACCACAAAAAAGTGACCCAGTACCAGCTTTCGCTCTTGCCGCGGCCCAGCAGCATGCCGTACTGTCCTTTTTCCGGATTGGTGAGCCGAGCAGACGCATGCATCAGATCGTCCCAGGTCCAGTCGAGGGTGGGATAGGACAGGCCGTATTCGTCGAAGAGATCCTTGCGAAAAGCGAGGACTTTGCCCAGGGCGCCGCCGTAGGGCACTGCCCAGACGTGGCGCTCACCTTCGGGGCTCAAGCGGCGGATCACCGGCCAGATCTTGGGATGGATGCGGAAGTTGAGTTCGTCGTCGGTCATGCCGCTGCCCTGGTCATCGGGCGGACGCTGGATTCCGTCTTTGCTGAAGGTGGCTCGACTCAGGTCGCCTAAGTAGCCATCTTCGACGCGGTCCAGGGGGGCCAGAAAGCCGGCCTGAATATAGTTGTCGGATTTGCGAAAATTGACGTAGAGAATATCCGGGGCCATATCGCCGGCGATCTGCAGCAAATCGACTTCTACGCCCTCGACGTTGATCCCCGTGGTTCGGTGCAGGCGTACCTCGACGTCGTCCCAGTTGTGTGTGCCGTATTTCGCCGGATCTGCGCGGTAGAGGTCGCGGTAGCGGCGGGCGAAAATCTCGGGAAAACGCTCGACAAAGAGCTCGACACCGGCGACTTCGGCACGGGTAAAGGTGTCGGGATTATTGGGGTCGGGTAAGGTCCACAGATCTACGTGGATGATCGTTCTGCCATCGATATTCTCTATACGACCGGCTGCCGAGGGTCCGATGGTGACCAGGATCGAGATCAGACAAAATACGGTAGCGACAGTGCGCGGAGAAATATATCGAGTCATGCGTTTTTGAAGGTATTCTCCAGGGTCGGGCAGGCAAGGGCGAGTTACCATACGGGTGAATAGCCACTAAGGCCAACTATGAAGATCGCGAAAGGTTCGTTTTGCGCAATAGAACAGAGTTGTGGCTGGTTCCGGAGGCTGCGAGTGCTGGCCGCGTGCTATCGGCAATACGGATCGCCTTTGTGGAAGGTCAGCCAGAGGTGGAATAGCTCTTGAATTTTCCAGAGGCTGGTCTTCTAGGGTTCAGGCTCGTGGTTCGGCAACCAGCGTTTGGCGCAGGCGGTCGATTAGGCCGTCGGCGGGGTCACAGGGCAGGTCGACGGCTCTGCGCTCGAGGGCGCTGGTGTACATGCCGAGCAGGGTGTTGAAGTCGACCAAAGCGTTTTGCAGGTTGAGGGGATGGACCTTGGCGTCATCGGCGAGCCAGTCCATCATGGCCTCGGTCATCCGCGCCTGACCGAGTATATCCTCCTCGGCGTATTCGTGTGTCCCGGTCTCGACCCGGCCATCGATGCCGATTTCCCACGACCACATCGTCCAGTGCACAAATCCGCGAGTGCCGTAGACGGCTATTCGCTTGTGGGTGTTGATGCCGTCGCGTCCGACCTGTGGCGCGGTGACGCCGCTTTGCAGGTGGGCCTGGATGCCGCCGGGGTAGGAGAGAACGGCCAGGGCGTTGTCCGGGGCGAGGTGCTTCTTGGGAGTATCTTGCAGGCCATTGCCGCCGCAGACCTGGGCCAGGACCTGTGTTGGTGCCTTGCCGGGCAGAAAAGCGCCTATGGCCTCTAATGCATGGGTGCCCTGGTAGGCCAGGTTCATACCGCAGCTGGCATCGACAGAGCGTATCTCGCCGATCTCGCCCTGGGTGACTCGTTGCTGAAGAGCAAAGCGGCGCGGTTGGAAATGTAGTTGGTGATTAATCGCTATTTTTACGCTGCTCTGCTCGGCAAAAGAACGGATGGCTCGATAGTCTTCTCCGGCGATGGCCAGTGGTTTTTCGATGATCAACGCAGCGATACCGCAGGCCTGGGCTGCTTCCATAATCTCCAGGCGCACAGAGGGCGGCGTATTGACGTGGACCAGGTCGGGGCGCTCGGATTCGAACATTTCGCGGTAGTCGAGATAGCGATTCGCGATGCTGAATTCTTCGGCAAAGGCATCGAGGTTTTCGGGAGTCCGGGCCGACGCAGCTCTTAATTGGCCGCGTGTGATATGCTGGTAGGCCTCAGCCAGACCGCGCGAGCGGTTGGGGCCGACGCCGATGATGGCGCATTTATACACCGGAATTCTCCCAGGGTTTGAGAATGATTTTAGCGCACTCGCCGCTGATTTGCATTTCCCATGCTTCGTTGATTTTTTCCAGCGGGAAGCGATGGCTGATCAGAAGTTCGAGCTGGTCGGGGACCGCGCCGATCATCGCCATCAGCTGGGAAAAATCGCGCAGATTGTAGTGCCACGAGCCGGTCAGGCGAATCCCCTTGCGCAGCAGGTCGGGGCCGATGCGGATCGGCGTTTCGTCTGTGCACTCGCCGACAAAAGCTACATCGCCTTGCCGGCGCACCGAGTCGATGCAGAGTCGATGCGCCTGCGGACTACCCGAACAGTCGATCGCCTTGTCGACTCCGCGGCCCCCGGTCAGATCACGCAGAGCCTCCAGACAATTTTCGCCGGGTTCCAGGGCGGTCTCGGCACCGAGTTCGAGTGCGCGCTGGCGACGCCACGGATGGGCGTCTATGGCGAGGATCCGCGCTCCGCGAAACGCACCATTGACGACGCCGCCAAGCCCGACCGGACCGAGGCCGGTGATCAGCAGGGTGTCGTAGGCACTCACTCCGATGCGTTGCATTGCGCCGAAGGTCGGGCCGAGGCCGCAGCAGGCCAGGGCCGCGTGGTCGTCGGGTACCCCATCGGGCACTTTGGGCAGCAACCAGTCCGGTTTGAGCATGAGTTGCGCCATCGTCGCCCGGCCCTCGCCGTTGCCGGTGAAGGCTCCGAAGTCGACCAGATCCTCGCAGTGAATATACTCGCCGCCCATACATAGATCGCAATGGCCGCACGGGTACTGGGGCATGACGACGACTCGATCTCCTGGTGCAACCCTGCACGATTGGGCTACATCCACTACTTCCCCCATAGCTTCGTGGCCGAGAAAATCGCTTTTATGACCCGTCGCGTAGGATTTATACTCGGTGCACATCGGGGCAGATAGAATTTTCACTACCGCCCAGTGGTGCTTTGCTTTGGGTTCCGAAACTTCGATAAGGGTGCCCTGTTTTTTTGTGTTTATGGTGGCTTTTATCATCTGTGGCAAATTTTCCTTTATAATCAATAAATACAAGTATTTATATGATTATGGGGGTGAGTTTTTGCCCGTGAAAATACCGCTCGGGTTTCGCGATTACCCGGGTAGAAAAAGTATCGTCCGGTCATTGCCCGAGCAAATATGGTTTTATTTTGATAAATGAGCCGATTTATATTAATTGGGGTCAATTCAGATATTTTACGGTGGATTATTAAAAAAGTAGCTGTTTTTATGGAGAAATTGTTCTATCTTATTTTCTCTTATCCAATCTTACCACCAGCAGGGAGAAGCAGATTTATGGCCGAGCGCGAGAGTGGAACAGTCAAGTGGTTCAATGATCAGAAAGGTTTTGGCTTCATTGAGCGTGCCAGTGGCACTGATGTCTTCGTTCACCACAGTGCCATCCAGGGAGAAGGATTCAAGTCTTTGCAGGAGGGGCAGCAGGTCGAATTCGAGGTTGTCCAGGGGCAGAAAGGGCCGGCGGCGGAGAATGTAACGACCGTCTAGTCGAATCCCGAATTGGAAGAATGGCAAAGTCGCCGGCCTGAATAGGTCTGGCGACTTTCTATTTATGGGGCGAGCCGGAGATTGCGTGTGTGAATGAGCCCGGGTTTTCTGCGGCCGGACCGTTCACACGACCCATTTTTTTGGCGGCGAATCAGAATCAGCGACCCCGATTGGATTCAGAGGGGCTGCAGGGGCTGATGGGTTGTTCATATTCAACTCCAGAGTTGTCGATCAGAGGCGCGGTATGGGAGTAGATACAGGATCGCGGGTTTCGCATCCGACCGGGAGGCGGGAGTACGATGAACAAAACCTCACCGATGGGCAGCGCGACCAATGTCTTGCGGCGATCGACCGGGACAGCTTTGTCATCTTGCCTTGCAAATTACCTCAATACATGATTGATTGCGCCAATGCCTATATCGACGGCTTCTGCGCACAATTCGACGGAAAGGATCGACCCCGGCACGGCTACGGTGAAACCAATATCATCGAGCACGATCCGATCTTCCGCGAGTTTCTTATGTACCAGCCTGCTCTGCAACTGAGTTATGATGTCTTCGGACCGATGTTTCACCTAGGCCAGGACAAGTGGACCCGCAAATACCGCACCGCAGATGGCCGCGACCCGAATGCGCTCGGTTGGCATTCGGACGGTCCGCTGGGTTTTCCCGAGGTCAACGGCCATGCACCGCTACACACTCTGCGTTTCGGCTACTTTATGAGCGATGCCACCCACGATGATTCGGGTACGCTCGAAGTCATCCGCGGTTCGCATCGCAAAAGGACGCTGCACGCACAAGAGTCGATACACTTCCGGCCCTTCACCCGCCAACGCGTCGACGATTTCGAAACCGATCATGTCTCTGTCAGGGGCGAGCCCGGCACTATCGTCGCTTTTCACAACGGCATCTGGCACCGCGCTCTTCCGAACCAGTCTGCTATCCCCCGCACTATCGTCTACTTCCAGTACTGCCCCTGCATGATCCACCCGCTCCATCGCGATGTGCCCTATCCGGGAGATATGTCGGCTTTCACGGCCGAGGAGCGCTGGCTGCTCGGAGAGCCGCGTGAGCCCAATAGGTGGGTTATCGGCACTGAAGAGGACAAGATGCGGATGGCTCGTTTCCGGCGTCGCGCGGATCGTTAGCACCGCTTGGCCGCGGTTTCCAAGCGTCATGGCGACCTCGCAGCCTGGTGAGTGGACCTGATCATCGCCCTTTCCACTCGGGTTTGCGTTTTGCGGCAAAAGCTCGGGGTCCTTCGAGGAAATCCTCCGCAGCGTAGAGTTTATCGGCCATCGGAAAGGTCTTTCCCATCGCCTCCGACAACGGCAACTCCAGACCGCGCAGCGCCGCTTCTTTGCTGGCCTGAAGCGAGAGCGGGGCGCATTCCATTATTTCTGCTACCCAGCGCTCGGTCGCCGTCCGCAATTCCTCTAAGGGGACCACCTCGTTGACCAAACCGATGCGCTGAGCCTCTGCGGCGTCAATGAAGCGCCCACTCAAGATCATGCCCATCGCCGCGCTGTAGGGCACGCGGCGCACCAGTCGATGGATGCCGGATCCGTCGGCCATCAGCCCCCGCCGGGCCTCGGGCAGGCCGAATTGCGCGTGTTCGGCGGCCACGACGAGATCGCAACCCAGAACCAGTTCGAGTCCACCGCCGACCGCATAGCCATTGACTGCAGCCAGCAGCGGTTTCCAGCAGTCTGTGCCGCGCTGGAAACCCAGTGCTTCGGCGTCGAGTACCGAAGTTCGATTGAACGCTCGGATTTCCTCGCCCTGTTCACTGCGCCACTTCAAATCCGAACCCGCGCTGAAGGCGCGCTCGCCGCTGCCGGTGAGTACCGCCATCCAGATCTCCTCGTCATCGCGAACTCTCTTCCATACTTCGCAGAGTTCGGCGGCCATCGGCGGGTGCATGGCGTTGAGTACTTCGGGACGGTTGAGCGTGATCCAGGCGACGTGGTTTTCTTTGGCAAAAAGAACAAACTCGTATTCGGTCATTTTTTTGCTCCTTTCTATCCGACGATTCCCTGTTTGTGCAGTGCCGCGATCTCTTCGTCATCGCAGCCTGCTACTCGCAGTACATCCTCTGTATCTTCGCCGAGCAGTGGTGCTGCGCGTTTGATTTGTGCCGGCGTCTCGCCTAATCGCAGTGGCGGGCCCACATGCCGCATTGTGCCTGAAGTCTCGTGCGCAACCTCGACCAGCATTCCGTTGATCTCCAATTGCGGATCCTCTAGCGCCTCCTCCGTCGTGCGGATTGGTGCGACCAGGATATCGCGTGCCTCCAGGCGTGGTACCCACTCCGCGCTGGTGCGCTGCAGGAAAAGGGGGTCCAGTTTAGCGCGCAGCGCCCCCCGATGTTCAACAGCGGTTTCCAATGTGGCAAAGCGCGGATCTCCCACTAGTCCCTCAGTGTCCAGTGCATCCTGTAGATCCTGCATCAGTACGGCGAAGGGGCGAAAGAGTGCGGTGACCATCAGAAATCCATCTGCGGTCTTGAACACTGCTCCATCTAGTGGATTGCCCTTTGGATTGGTGGCCCCTCCAGCACCGTCGTCTGCAGCCTCGGGATCATTGAGCCGCTGCGTCGTCTCCCAGGCCTGCATGCTCATCATACCGTCCAGCAGTGAGGTTTCCAGATACTGGCCCTTGCCGGTGCGCTCGCGAGCCAGGAGCGCCAGGAGTACGCCCTGGGCCAGCAGCATGCCACCTGTGAAATCGGCCAGGGTATAGGGCAGTCGCTGAGGCATATTGCCCGGCCCGATGAACCGGGCCACCACGCCGCTCAACGCCTGGGCCATCGATTCGTGTCCGCCTTTGCCGCGTTCTACGTACGGACCCGTTGAACCATAACCCGAACCTGCTGCATAGACTAGGCGTGGGTATCTATGTTTGAGCGACTCGTAGTCAAGCCCGAGTTTTTCCATCACCGCACCAGAGCGAAAGTTGTGTACGAGTACATCGCTTTCCTGCAGGAGACGGTGGACAATTTCCAAGCCCTCGGTCGCCTTGAGGTCGATAACCAGGCTGCGCTTGTTGCGATTGAGGCTGGCAAAGGGCAGGCTCTGCTCGCCTTTCCACGGACCGAAACCTCTGGCCAAATCGCCTTGACCGGGCCTTTCTATCTTGATCACATCGGCTCCGTGATCGGCCAAGACCTGGGTTGCTGCCGGACCAAAGATCACCTGCGTGAAGTCGAGTACGCGGATGCCGTCAAGTGCGGACATATTCGTTCCTTCCTCGGAAGTAGAAAAAGTATCTATGTGCATAATAGTAGTTCCTGATTCACCAATCGCAAACGCTCTCTGTGCAGCGCTCTGAAGACGCAGAGAGGTGTAGTGCAATGGGATTATGCACGCTTTATGAGACTTTAAATAGAGACCAGTCGACAAAGGGCCGGCTTTGTTCCCCCTTGACAAACCGACTCGTTTTTGCAATACCTTCCTTGCTTTATACCGCGATATAACCTGGAGTGCAATTTATGAAAGTGGTAGTATTCGGCGCCGCCGGCTGGGTCGGACGTGCGATATTGGCCAGTTTGGAAGGGCGGCACGAGGTACGAGCCTGTGACAAGGGGCCCGAGTCTTGGGCAAGAGGGGGTCCTTGGGAAAACGGTGAAATTGTCCATGGGGATATTGCGGACTACGAGGTTGTCGATCGTGCCCTCGAGGGGGTGGATGCCATTATCCACGCCGCCGTTTATGCCGGAGCCTATGATTCCGACGATCTCGCTCCTTTTGAGATCAACCTGAAGGGGCTGTGGAACGTGCTCGAAGCGGCGCGTCACCGCCAGATCGGCCAGATCGTCCACATTGGATCCTGCCAGGTCGAGCATCCTGCGAATCGCTTCTTCAGTGCTGATGTTCGTCGTCCCGATGGCTCGCTCTATGCCGTTACCAAACGCTTGCAGGAAGAAATGTGCCGCCAGTTTCACGAGGCTTTCAACCAGTCGATCGCGGTGCTTCGGCCCTGCTCGATTGTCGATAGTCGATTGGGCCTGGCCAAAGGCGGCGGTCAATTGGAATCGGGTACTTGGGAAATCGGCTGGGTTTGTCGCCACGATCTGGCCGAAGCCTGTCGTCGGGCGATCGAAAAAGAGGATCTCGGTTTCGAAGTATTGCATATGGCCGGATCTCCTGAAGCGGATCAATATTGCAATACCCAACGGGCGCGCGAAGTGTTGCAAATGGAATTCAAGACCTGTATAGATTAGTGTCGCTCAGACTGTACGAGCGTTGAGATCGATATTGGCTCGACTTGTCTGGCGATTCCCTGCCGAGCCTGATTCGATTTGCAGTGGCGTGGAGGTCCTCGGCGATACGAGCGAAGAAAAGATGGTCGCGCCCGCCCGTTCACCTGCACTTTAGCTCATAGTGGAGATTTCTGTTTATGTCCGTACTGAACCAAGAGGATCTCGATTTTTTCGCTGAATATGGCTATGTAGTCGCCCGTCAGGTTGTCGATCGCGCCCAGGCCGAGCGCACTGCCCAAGCCGTTTGGGACTTCGCCGGCAAAGACTCTGATGATCCCGAAACGTGGTATGACGATGGTGGGATCATGGTTGAGATCTACCACCACCAGACACTGTGGGATAATCGCACCAATCCTCGCGTGCACCGGGCTTTCGCTCAGGTTTGGAACGATGAAAAGTTGTGGATCAGCCACGATCGGGCCAGTATCAATCCCCCCGGACGCGATCCCGACTCCAAGGAGCACAACCTGCACTGGGATCTGAATATCGATAACCGACCCTTTTCTTTCGGAACTCAGGGGGTTCTCTATCTGACCGACACTCCGGCTGCACAGGGCGCTTTCATCTGCGTTCCTGGATTCCATCACAAAATAGAAGATTGGCTCGAGAGTTTGCCGGCAGACGCCAATCCCAGGGAACAGGATCTGCTGGCGCTGGGTGCGGAGCGGATCGGAGCTGAAGCCGGCGATATGATCATCTGGCTCAATACGCTGCCCCATACGGCCAGTCTCAACCGCGGGCAGCGGCCCCGCGTGGCTCAGTACATCAATATGGGTCCGGCCAACGAGGCCAGTGCCGAGGCGCGCGAGCGGCATATACGCTTTTGGCGTGACCGCCTCTCTGGTCTGGGGCGCTATGCGGAAGAAGGCGAACACCTGGCCGATCAACCGGCCGAATTGACGTCGTTGGGGCGCCGATTGGTCGGCGTCGATTCCTGGAACTGAAAAGGGAAGATGCCATGATTATTTCCTGCCCGCGCATAACGAGCGAAAATACGGATTTCGGGGTTGAGCATCCGGCAAAATACCGCTCTTGTACCCGGCTCCCACTCCGACGCTATTGGGATGGGTCCGCCGCGATGCCGAACGAGGCTGGACTGGCTCTGGTCGGTGCCGAGGAGTTAGGTCTCTCTTTCTATGTCCAATTCCAGGACAGCGATATATTCTCCACCGCCACGGGGGACAACCAGAAGATGTGGACGCTGGGCGACGTCGCTGAATTCTTCGTCAAACCCGGTATCGAGCGCTCGGACTACTGGGAATTGCACATTACTCCCAACGACTTCATTATGGATATCTACATTCCGGACCGGAGTAAATTCCAGGCCGGTGAAATCACCTGGGACGAGGTTGTTGCTCATCAGAGTGCTAGCCGCAAGCGCGTAGAGGCTGTTGACGGTCTGTGGTCGGTTGAAGTCTGCATCCCGTGGTCGGCTTTTGGTATGGAAGGCGTACCTGCTAATGGCACCATCTGGCAATTCGCGGTTTGTCGCTACAACTACAATGGTGGACTCGACGATCCGGAACACTCGTCTACGGCGAATTTGACCTCGCCCAATTTTCACCGCTATGAGGATTTTAGCGACTTGGTCTTTTGAGAGTTTGCTGCACGGGATCGCCGTCGCCGTATGCTGTATATCTAGGTTAGGGTCTCGGACTTTGTGCCGGCTGCTTTTAAAGGGCTGGCCTCGGATGGTTAATCCTATGAGCTATCTCAAGTATTGCCGGACAGGTGCCTGTGCTTTCCTCTATACCGTCCTCTACTGTTCCGCACTCGGAGCTGATGAGATCCGCTTCGATACCCGCCGAGACTGGGAGGCTTGGGAATTGCCCGGGACCGTAGAGTTGAGCCCGCAGGGTGTGCTCAGGCCCATCGCGGTCCGTCGCGAGATCAACGCTGTTCTGAATGCCCAGGACTTCGGCGGTGGGATCCGCCGCGCGGGCTCCAATCCGCGTGATGCGCTCCTGGTCATGGACGGAGATCTCGCGACCGGCTGGAGTCCAGATCCGGAGGATCCTGCCGAGGACTGGACCCTGGAGGTCGATTTGGGCCGCGGCGTATCCGCGCGCCGGATCAAGCTCGTCTTCGACCCGCAGGGCCCTGCTCCCGAGCTCTTTGCCCTCTTGCTCTCTACCGGCGAACACGCCGTCGACGAGGTCGATATTCCCATCGAAGGTACGGTTATCTACCGCAAGCGCCAGCGCTTCAAGGAAAACAAGCGCCACGAGATAATCTACGAACTCGATCAGCCTTTCCATACGCCGATCCAATATGTGCGCCTCGATCTGCTGACCCTTGCCCCGCAGACCCGTCTGCTCGAGGTCGAGGTCGAAGCGCTGGGAGATAATATGGCGTTGGGGATTCTCGAGCGCGGCGGCAACCTCGAAGTGGTCCTCGATGCCTTTGTATCCCAGGATCTCATTCCTCTGGGCAATACCCAGGTCTTGATCGATGGCGATCTCTCGACCCGCTGGTTCGTGCGACGCACTATCCAGGCCGAGCGCGATGTCTTTTCTCATATCGTCCTCGATCTGGGCGCCACCTATTTCATTAATGCGGTCAAAATCGTCGGCGGCGTGGTCGCCAGACCCGGCGGTGGTATTACCCGCGGCAGCGGGCAGACCGTCGATTTCTTTGTGGCCTTGCGTTCCTTCGGGTTCAATTTTTACGAGGTGCTCAGTTCCGACGGCTCACTGGCTCCCGATGGCACGTTGATCTGGCGCAAACACTATTCCGACACCGCTACCGATTACACCAAGCGAGTGCTCGGAGCTGCTACCCATGAATTCGGTTTGGTGCCCACTCGTTTTATCCGGGTCTTGTGGAAGAGCTGGGAGGCGAGTACTCGCCGGGGCTTTCGCGGCTTTGCCGAGGAACTCCAGGTCTTTGGCGAGGGTTTTCCGCAGAGCTTGGAATTCAGTTCCCAGATCATCGACCTGCAAAGTGCAAAGAGCGTTGATGGATTGTCGTGGAGCGCCGAGATCCCAGCGGGCACTCGACTCGAAATCCGCAGCCGCTCGGGCAATCAGGTCGAAAGCCAGTTTACGTATTACGACAAGAATGGCAAAGAAGTCACCGAGCGGAAATACGATAAGCTGATACCCAGTTTCAAAGGTCCGATCGATACCCTCCAGGTCATTGGTGGCGACTGGAGTGCATGGAGCAAGATTTACGCCTTCTCGGGCCAGGAGTTCCAGTCGCCTTCACCGCGCCGTTATGCCCAGTTGCAGGTGCGGATGGTCACCGATGACCCGCTGGTCGCGCCCGAGTTGGACGAGCTGAAGATCGGATTCAGCGATCCGATTTCGCAGCGCGCGGTCAGCGAAATTTTTCCAACCCAGGTTACTCCGGGTGCCGAAAGCGAGTTCAGTCTCTTCCTGCGTCCGCTCGCGACCGTAGCCACGGGGTTCGATCGCCTCGTCGTCGAGGCGCCGACTCGGATGCGCTTTCTCGCAGTTCAGCTCAACGGCGTCGCTATTGCGGTCGAGAGTGAGGAGACCGCCAAGGGTTTCCAGGTGACCTTTCCCCAGGCGCTTGGCGACGGCGACCTGATTGAGTTGCGCTTAGCCGCGCGGGTTTTTCAGCAGTCCACTCCCTTCGCTCTCTTCATCCAGGACACCCGCACCAGCGGTGATACCCGCCAGCGGATCGATCCCGGCGATGCCAACGACCAGGTTGCTAGCAACACCAATATCGTCAGCCTACCGGTAGAGCGAGACCTGCTGCTCAACGTCGATTTCAACACTGCAGTGCTGACCCCCAATGGCGATGGAGTTAACGATTTGATCACCGTCTTCGCCGATGTGATCAATATTATCGAGCTCCGGGTTTTGCGCCTGCGCCTTTACGATTTGGCCGGTTCTCTCCTTGCCGAACAGACTCAGGCCGTCAAAGCAGGAGCCCAACACCTCGCCTGGGACGGTCGTGATCAAAACGGTAGGCTGGTAGCGCCCGGTCTCTACCTGCTCGAACTCCATATCGGCGGTGATGCTCGTGCTCAGCGCGTGAGTCGGGTGATTTCGGTTGTCTACTGACGGGCTGCGGTTCCGAAAAATTCTCTCTTGTCTATAGGCTTCATTTTTAACCTTGTTAAGAGCGTTCGTATTACGTAATAATAGGGCAGTTTTCTCATTGGGAACTGGAGATCGCTCTATGCGTACTCTATGGATGTGCGGAGCTTTGATTCTGCTAGTAACGGGGACCGCTGCTGCTCAGCGAGGTGCCTGGCAATTGGGTGGCAGCGGCTTGGTATGGAGCGAAGTAGACTCGGTCGAAGTCCTTATTGACTTTGAGCGAACGCCGGGTGCGATCCAGCCGGTTTATCTGTGGCCAGGTCGTACTGTATTTTCCTTTTTAGATAATTGGCAGTTCTGGCGCGATCCCGGCGACAAGGGGCTTGGCTATATCGATGGCCAGATGCCTCGAGTCTGGAAGTACAAAGACGGGATCCCCGACCCTTCTGAAAACGGTTCCTGGCTGATCGATGGCGACAGCACCTCGTACAATATTCCCATTGCCCAGGGTGGGATCTCCGCTGAGTACTTCACCATTGATGTAGCCGTGCCGGTGCCGGCTATCCAGTTCGGATTCTTCACCTCACCAGTGGGCTTTCGAATCGAAGGCACACCCACCGCAATCGATGCTCCACCCGCTTTCGACGTTTCTATAGGCACCGATGGCGACCCGGCGATCCCCCTGGGTGACAACGACCTGCTGGAAAGGGTCGTCGCTGATGTCGGCGAGAATTTCGACCCCACCGTCCATATTGATTTCCCCCGGCAATACGTGCGTTTCATGCGTTGGCGGCGTCAACTTTCGCTACTCGATGAAGAAGCTCTGGGTGGGTGTCACGACTGCGGTGCACAAGGGAACCAGGCTCGAGCCATCAAAGGCAATATCGCCGATTTCGAGCTTTTTGCCCGGGGAGTGCCACAGCGGGTGGTCTACGTGACCAAAATCGTAGAGTTCGGTCCGATTATGAACTTTGGTCGTTTGCACTGGACGGCTATCCCGATGCGCATGCGAGACGGGGTACCGGTCGAGGATCCGGATGCCCAGGTGTCGGTCAAAGTTGAGGTGCGCTCAGGTCGCGATGGTATCCCCGATATATATCACGAGTATACCAATACGGGCCTTGAAAAGGAAGTTTCTCGCAAACGCTATGAGAATGAACTCAAAGCCCGATGGGTCCGAACCAGCGCCGACGCTGGCAGTTTCCGGTTTCGCGTGCCCAAACCCGGGGTCCGTGCCTCGATTGCCTACGACAGCGACAATTGGACTTTCTGGTCGGAGCCCTTCACCGAGCCGGGCCAACTCCTGCGCCTGCGCTCTGGATCGCACCTCCAGCTTACCATCACTCTTGAGAGCCAAGACTTCGATGCGTGGGTTCGTCTCGACTCGCTGTGGATTGAGACTGCACCGCTATTGGCCGACGATGTTCTCGGCGAGGTGGCTCGAGCCGATGACCTCCAACCGCAGCGAGGTTTCACCGAGGTCGAACTGGGTACAATGATTGATTTCGCCTACGACATACAGGCGGTCTTCACTGGGGATCAGGCTTCGGGTTTTGATGCCTTGCGCATCTACACCGGAGGTCGGACCCAATTCCGTCGTTTAGAAATGGGGACGCCGCTTTCCGCGGTCGATCCGGCCGAAGTAACCAGGGAGGCCGGCGCTCTGGTCGTGCGTCTGCCCGAGCAGATAAGCTCTACTCGCAACCCGCCAATCCGAGTTGTATTTGGCACCGAGGTTTTTGATCTCGCTGCGACCTTTGAGGGCGAAGTCTTCTCCGTCAATAGCGAGAACTTGCCTCAGCCGATCGTGCCGGGCGATGCCGGCGATGCGGTCTCCACGAATAGCCTGCGGGTAATTGGGGCTCCGGATGGATCCTCCGGTTCTGTGCAGGATCTGGTTTTTTCGACCCCGGTGCTGACTCCTAATGGCGACGGGGTCCACGATGAATTGCGCGTAGTCTATTCGCTCTTCCGTTTGCCCGAAGCAGTACCGGTGGCCGTCGAGGTTTACGCGCTCGATGGCCAACGGGTTGCCCGCCTGGATATGGGGGTTCAGGAGTCGGGACCGCAAGAGATCGCTTGGGATGGTCGTGACGAACGCGGGCAGGCTCTGGCCCCGGGTCTCTATCTTTTGTCCGTCGCGCTCGATACGGAATTCAGCCAGGTATCCCACGTACGGCCGTTGGGTATCGCCTACTAAGGGAGAGATCTTGCTATGAGAACGGGTTTCTTGCTTTGTAGCCTGATTTTACTGCTCTGTACCCGAGCAAGCCAGGCCGAGCGCCTGACCTTCGATCGCGCGGCCGACTGGGAAAGCTGGCAAGTTCCGTACGGCTTGGTAGAAGTCGGCGATTCGGGCCAGTTGCAACTGGTCAAGTACCACAAGAATACCAATGTTGTTGCCGATGCGTCTCTCTTTCGCCACGCGACGAGGACCCGTGGCGAGGTCTCGGGCGGTATCTGGGAAGCCGGCAGCGGCCAGGCTACGGCTGGACGCGTCATTGATGGTGATCCGGCGACTTTCTGGAAACCCGATACCAGTGACGTCGTAGGCGAGTGGTTTGTGCAGGTCGACCTGGGTCGCGCGGTGCTGGCCAAGGAGATCCGCCTGAAATTTCCCGACCAGGAGGGCGCGCGGCCTTTCCGGCAATTTACCGTCTTCATCGCCACTGGTGTGACTTCCGACCCCTTGGACGACTTGTTCATCTTCGACCCGGTCTACCGCACCACCCGCCCCAACGAGGATTCCGAAATTGTCATACCACTTTCATTTCTCTCCAAGAGTGTCTCGCGGATCCTCGGCCCCGACTCCGATGTGGACCCGAAGGAAAAATACCAGCATCGGCTCCTACAGTACATCAATTTTACGGTCGAGGCCGTCGATCCGCAGGGCGCGCTCGCCGAGATCGAGGTAGTCGGCGTCGGCGACAATGTCTCGATCGGCGTCGAGCACCGCGGCTTGGTCCTCGACGGTCTGACCTCGGTGTCCAATCTCAGTCTCTTCGACGCCAATGTGAATACCAACAACGCCATCGCTCCCGTTGCCTTCGCCGGTCGCGAGCGCAGTTGGCTGGAGCAGGGTACCTGGTTCTACGCCGACCTCGGGGCGATTTTTTGGCTCGACGGGGCCTTCGTCTACGTTCTCAAGGAACAGGAGGGCACCGCCGGCTTTATCGCCGGCCCTGCCCGAGGATTCAATATTCTCGTTTCCGACGGCACTCGCTCCATTGGTACTAACTTGCCCGTGCCCGAACCTTTCGATTACGACGAGCTGCTCATTCAGCCCGACGGCTGCCCCGACTGTCTGCACTACCTGCGCTACCAGTTCCAGCCGCGACGGGTGCGCTATTTGCTCTGGCATGTTCACCGGGCCAGTGGCTGGAATTCCAAGTGGGCCGAACTGATGTTGTTCTCGCCGGGGCATCCGGCCGAACTGATCATGCACTCCAGCTTTATCGACCTGGGGGAAGAAGCCGGCGATGGGCGTCCCAAAGTCATCAAAAGCCTGTACTGGGACGCCGACCTGCCCCCCGGTGCCAGCCTGCAATTGCGTTCGCGCTCTGGGAATACACTCGGCAACGTATACGACTTTTACGACAAAAAGGGCGATCTAATTACGGAGGAGAAGTATAATAGTATCCCCAAAGTCCTGAAGGGTCGGATCGATACTACCATCATCGTTGGAGAGGACTGGGATACCTGGAGTGAGCACTACAAAGTACCAGCTGAGGCTTTCAAATCGCAGAGCCCGCGCCGCTTCTTGCAATTGGAGATGATCCTCTCCACCAACGACCCATCTGTCGGCCCCAGTGTCAACTCGTTGTCGATAGAGTTCGAAGACGCTTTAATCAAAGAAGCCAAGGGTAGTATTTTGCCACTCGAGGCTTTGCCCGATGAGGACACCCGCTTTACCTATACGCTCCAGTCCGAGGCTGAAGAGTTGGATAGCGGTTTCGATCGGTTGCGGTTCGTCCTCTCCGAGTCAGCCGAAACTGGCAGTGTCGAAATAGAGATCGGCGGCCAGGCGGTTGTGCCTACATCCGTACAGATCCAAGCCGATTCGCTGCTGATCGACTTGCCCAGCCCCGTCCGCAGCGATTCGGTATCTATCTCGTTCACCACCCGCGTAATCGAGAATGCCACCGTCTTCGCTCTGGATCTCGGTTTGACTGAGCGGCCCGGAATCTGGCAGTCGGTCGAGCCGAAGACACGCCGTTCCAATATCGTCATGATGCCCGAATTGACCCGCAACGACCGACTGATCGGCAATTTGCAAGTGCCCGAGGCGTTCACCCCCAATGGCGATGGGGTAAACGACCTATTCGAGGTGAGCTTCGCGATCCTTAAGGTTGCCGATACTGTTCCGGATGTATCCGTCTACGACCTCGCTGGTCGTCACCAGGCCTCGCTGGTTCCGAGCCGGACGGGATCGCAGCAACGTTATACGTGGACGGGCCGCAATGATAAAGGCGCACAGATCGAACCTGGCCTCTATCTTCTGCGCATCGATCTGGGAGCTGACGCGGGCGAGGATTCCGCAATACGCTCTTTCTCTGTCGCTTATTGATTAAGGTACTAAACGCGAAAGCACCCGCTGGTCTCGGGGTGCTTTATCTCGAACAATTTCTCGAATTGCAGGTGCGACCTGCGGCGATTCGGGTCATCTGCGCAATTGCAGAAAAGTTGGGTCGGTTTGTTCTTTTATGTATCTTTCGGAAGAATTGGCGAAATTCGTCTTATTGCGAAGATCCTTTTGCTGGCCGAAAGATTTGATGTTATGAAGGTCAAATGGTCCATTGGTGTGATAATCCATCATAAAAAATACGATTATCGTGGTGTTATCTTCTCCTTCGACCCCTTTTGCCGGGCCGACGATCAGTGGTATCACGGCAACCGAACACAACCGGCACGGGAGCAACCTTGGTACCACGTGCTGGTCGATGGCTCGGAGACGACGACCTATGTGGCTGAAGAAAACCTGGAGCTATCCGCAATCAGGGACCCGGTTCGGCATCCTCTGCTGAACTCTTTTTTCTCATCCTACAGCCAGGGACGGTACTATAGCGCTTCGCTGAATTGACGTGGTCAATACGGTCGCGTTTCTTACCGAGTCCTGTGGATCTGCTCTCGCTCAGTCGAGGAGTTCCAGGGCCTGCATTCCGGCGCGGATATACCCCAGTGCGAAAGCTCGCCCCCGATGTCCATAGGGCTCGTCACCGATGACCCGCGGTGTGTGATCCGGGGTGATTACTCCATCATAGCCGGCATCCCTATAGGCCTTGAGTGCGGCGATCATATTGACATCGCCTTCGTCGATAAAAACTTCGTCGAATTTGGGGAAGCCGCCGCGCACATTGCGAAAGTGGACGTAGAAGATCTTGTCCTGGGAGGCAAAGCGGCTCACCGCCGCGATCGTTTTCTCCGGGCCCATCTCGGCCACCGTGCCCTGGCAAAACTCCAAGCCATTGCTCTCGCTCGGCACTAGGTCGATTAGTCGCTGCATCGCATCGTGATTGGTCAGCAGCCTTCCGGTGCCGAAGAGGCTGCTGGCCGGAGGGTCGTCCTGGTGTGCGGCGAGCTTGACTCCAGCGTTCTCGGCGACCGGTACCACTCGTTCGAGAAAATAGCCCAATCGCTCCCACATTTCCTCGACCGAGACGGGTTCTGCAACGATGGGAGGAGCATCTTTGACCAGGTCGTAATCGAAGCTCTTGAGCCCGGCATCGCCGCGGCCACCCCCGCTTTCGTAAGTGCGCCAATGGCCCGATACACCGGCCAGGCTGAAGTAATAACCGAGGATCGGGATACCGACTTTGCCCATATTTTCGATCGAAGTGATAACCTTTTCGATCTGTGCGTCGCGTTCGGCAGTGGCGTGGGTGATCGGTTGCATGTGATCGCCGGGTAAATTTTCAATTGCACAGAGTTCCAGATCGAATGAGTCGACAAATTTCTTCATTCGCAAGAGCTCGAAATAATCGAGTACGCCCTGGTCTCCAAGGCGGGGACTGTGGACGACGATATGAGTCACGCCCATTTGCTGCGCGAAGCGCAAATTATCTTTGGTCAGCGCTTCGAAAAAGAATTTGAGGCCGAGTTTCATGGTGTTACTCCGAGAATAGGTGGTTTGGTTTATCGCGTCTGGTAGCGCCGCCATCCGCTGCGTTCAACTTTCCAATCGAGTGCATCGAGGTGCGTTGCGCGGATCGCCTCGATATGCTGAGTATGGGCCGCCGCCTTCTCCGGGGTGAAGGCGTAGTGGGCCAGGCGTTCGTGATCCAGCTCGACGCCCAGGCCTGGCCCTTTGGGCACGGTGAGGAATCCCTGGTCGTAGGCCATTTTTCCGCCCTGGATCACATCGCCCTCCCACTGGTTGTAATGCGCATCGATTGCGTGCGCTGAGAAGGGGGGGAACGCCCGATCCCGCCCCCAGACGATGTGGTAGGGCATCTCGTAGGGAAAGGTGAAAGCGGCGATATGCAGGCGGATCGCCATCGCTGGTCCCAATTCATAAGCACTGTGCATGCCGATTCCCATGCCAATAAATCGCGCTGCGTCGTAGTAGCGCTTCAGGGCCAGGGGGCCTGCATAGGCATCGGGAGCGGAAATATCGGCTGGTTGCCAGCGCCGCAACGCGTCCACGTCGAGTGCCGCATCCAGGGTGCCATCGCCGTAGCGACCCCGGTCATCAGGTTGTTTGACAATTGGAGGCAACCAAGCGTGTGACGAAATCGGTATGGTGCTCAAAAGGCGCAGCCGATGGCCGGCGCGAAAAATGTGATCGAAGCGTCCACCTACCGGTTCTTCGATCCATTCAATCTGGGCGTCTTCGACTCCGCGCATGAAGCGCAGGGCCTGTGCCTCGCCCCACGAAGCGTGCGGATCGACACGGATATCGACCTCTGGGCCCACTGCCGCGCGGATATTGTGCACCAGTTCCACGCAGCGGTGTGGCTCGAAATCGCAGAGCGAGAGCTTGATATTGTGGAAGCCGTGCTGGCGGATAATCGCCTGCACATATTCTGGGTAGCTCTCGAAGGTGACCGCATTTTCGCCGTTGATATCGGGAAAACTGTACCAGGTGTAGGCCGAGATGGGTACGCGTTCGGCAAGCGTTGTCTCCAGTGCAAAAAGCTCGTGCAGATATCGGCCCAGCGGTTTGTCGGCGATCTTGCCGCTCAGATCCCAATACGCCAAACCCAGCTCGGCGCGGATCTTTGGGTCAAAAGGATTTTTGCCCAGCACCCTGGCCTTCAACTCCGGGAGTTCTGAGTTGGCGCCCTCGGCGATGCCGATCAGTCCCTTGTCGGTTTCGAATTCGGCGAAGGTAAATCCCTCGGCCGAGCCATCCCAGCGCTTGGTGCCGATCCAGGGCATCAGCACTCGGAAGACGCGTACGTCGCGGATGGTGTGGCCGGCGTCCAGGCCCTCTTGTTGAATCCGTTGTTCCACTGTTTTAGCTTGGGCAAGGGTTTCGCGGTCGAATTCGACTAAAGCTTCGATGGGATCCAAGTCCGGTTTCCTCCTTAACGAGTCTGTAGCGGATTGGTGTCGGACATAATTCTTAGCAATACCAGGTCCATCGCGCAACAAAAATCCCCTTGACAACGCAGATGCTCTGAACTTCTATTATCCCGCTCCGAACCCCAAAGAGAAGCGATGCAAGCATTCTATCTACACGGCGCCTGCGATATGCGCCCGGCGGAAATCGACCAACCGCGACCCGGCCCCGACGAGGTGCTTATACAGGTCCGCGCGACCGGTATATGCGGTTCGGATTTGCACTACTATACGCACGGCAAAAACGGCGATTTCGTACCTGAGCGTCCCTTTATCCTGGGGCATGAGTCGGCTGGAGAAATCGTCGAATCAGGATCCTTTTCCGCCACGCTTCCCCTGGGTAGCCGCGTAGCGATCGATCCATCTCATCCTTGTCGCAATTGCGCCCACTGTCTTGCAGGCACGTACAACCTCTGCCCGCATATGCGCTATTTCGGGTCCGCTGCCTGCAGTCCGCCCCAGGATGGCTCGTTCCGCGAATACGTCCAGGTTCGCGCCGAGAATTGCCACCTTATTCCCGAGGCAGTTGATTACCGCGAAGCCGCTCTGCTCGAACCCCTCTCTATAGCGGTCCACGGCGTTGGTCAGGCTGGTACCATTGCCGGCAAAAACGTGCTGGTAACCGGCGGTGGTCCGATCGGTCAGCTCATCGGTCTGGTGGCCCGACACTATGGCGCCGCGCACCTCGCCGTCAGCGATATTCGCCAGGAGGCACTCGACTTGGCCACTTCACTCTGGGCAGACCTGGGCCTGCGCGCCGACGAGCCTGCTGCAATCGCCAGAGCGGCGGGTGCCGGGTTCGACACAGTCATCGAGGCGTCCGGTGCTCCAGCCGCCCTGCAGACCGCCTACCAGCACACCAGAGCCGGGGGCACCATCGTCCAGTTGGGGGTCCAGAGCGGTCCGGTTGAATTACCAGTCAACCTGCTCATGCATAAGGAATTGACGATTCGCGGCTCCTTCCGCTTCGCTCATGTCTTTGGTCGGGCACTCGACTTGTTGGCGCGTCGGCAATTGGATCTCGCTCCGCTGATCTCCGCCTGCGTCGACTTTCCCGATCTCATCGCGGGTTTCGATATCGCTCTCCAACCACAATCCATTAAAGTCGTAATCGACTACTGAGCAAATCATATGTCGGAAAATAATGCAAACCCTTTTAGCCTTGCCGGACATGTTGCCCTGATCACCGGTGGCGGCACCGGTATTGGTCTCGGTGTCGCCCGCGCTTTCATCGCCCAGGGAGCGCGGGTAGTCATTGCTGGCCGTCGCCGCGAATTGTTGATAGAGGCCGTCGAGGATCTTGGCCCGATGGCCGATTACCGAGTCCACGACGTGACCCAATACGAAACCTCGGAGCCGCTGATCGAATCGATCGAGGAGGAATATGGTCCGCTGACCGATCTGGTCAACAACGCCGGCAACCAGATCCGCCGCGAGGCGGAAGATCTCACCGAGGATGAGATGCAGCAGGTCCTCGAAGTCCACCTGCTCGGTGCTTTTTCCCTGAGCCGACATGCGGCACGTCGGATGATGGAGCGGGGCCAGGGCAGCATCCTCTATATCGCCTCGATGGCCTCGCTTTTCGGGATCCCCTACGTTTCCGCCTATGCCGCAGCCAAAACCGCGCATCTGGGGCTGGTTCGCACCCTGACGACCGAGTGGTCGGGTCGCGGTGTGCGGGTCAACGCGATTGCTCCGGGGTGGATCGTGACCGAGATGAGCCGAACGGCCTTCGAGTACAATCCCGATCGCAAGGCCAAAGTCCTCGGGCGCACGCCGATGCAGAAGCTGGGCGATCCTGAAGATATAGGCTGGACCGCGGCCTTTTTAGCTTCTCCAGCGGCCAAGTTTATTACCGGGACCTGTATCCCTGTCGATGGTGGCGCCTCAATCGGATTCTGAATTCTCTGTTTTATTCTCCATTCAAGGATAGACGATTTTGACTAGTCCAAAAACAGCCAAGGCTTTTGCGCTGATCGGCGATCGCTATCACAATTCCGACTATATACGCACCGGGTTGAGCAAAACCTTGTGTGAGGGGTTGGAACTCGATATCGATTTCAGCGATGATATCCATTTGCTCAGCGGCGAAACCCTGACGCGTTATCCATTGCTCATTGTCTTTCGCGACGGTATGATCTGGCCCGATGGCTATGGGTTGGGTGCGCCCTATCCCGGTTACGATCCCAATGCCCAAGGAACCCTCAGCGATCCTCCGACACCCGAATTGGAGTCGAATGCGGTCCAGTGGATCAAGGCCGAGCAAGGACGAGCGGTGCGCGCGTTCGTCGAGGAGGGCGGCGCGGCGCTCTTCTATCACAATTCGACCTATATATCGCCGGGCAGCGAGGATTTTCGCCATGTGCAGGGATCGATCACCGAGGGTCATCCGCCTGTGCGACCCTACAAAGTGCAAATCGTCGATAGAGATCATCCGATTACCCGCGATGTACAGGATTTCGTACTCACCGATGAGCAGCACTACATGCACTACGATAAAGATCCCGAACATGTCCTCGCCGTCAGTATCAACGAAGATGGACACACCTTCAAGGAGTTGGGGGTTCGCTGCGAGGCGGCCTGGGCCTATGAGTACGGGCGTGGGCGGGTCTGCTACCTGGCTCCGGGACATACGATTCCGGCATTGTGGAACCCCGAATACGCGAAAATGCAGCAAAATGCGGTTCGCTGGCTGCTGCGCCAGGTTTAGCGGCGATCGCTCGTCCGGTGCATTCCCTGCTGCAAAGCCGGTATTTTCCAGGTCCTGCTAGGTCTTCGGGAGATTGATATGCGCGAAATCGTAAGGGATTGGCTGGCGGAGTGTCGGGAGAAATCTCGTAGTGAGGCGCTTTCCACAGCCGATCTGGACCGCCTCGAGACCTTGCTCGCAGAAACGCCCCGCCAGCAGGTGCTCTATCTCTATTCCAAGTCGACCAATATGCGTTCGCCTGTGGCCAGTTGGGCGCTCTACGATCCGACTCGGCCACAGCAGCCGGTCCTGCCCAGTGCCGAACCACCTTATGAGTCGGTTTTGGCCGCGGTGGCCGATGGCTGGCGCGTAGTACAGTTTCCCATTGCCAAGCTCTACGATTACGAAGGGCAGGATAACGACTATCTGGGTTTTGAGTTCGTACTCGAAAAATTCGCTTGAGAACCGTCTTGAGATTTGCGCCGGTGTCGATCCACCGTGCTCGGATGACAAACACTGCAATAATCGAGGAGGGGGAGCATGATTCAGATCCGACCGACGCTCGACGATGATGGAGTAATGGATTTTGTCGCCTCCGGTCTGGTCGTCCTCGAAGGGGTGATCGGCGATGAGTTCAACCGTCGTTGCGACGAACTCGAGCGCGGCAATTGCGATGCCTTCATTGCCTCGGCCGAGTTCACGCGCCAGGTACTCCTGCATCCCGAGGTCGCCGGGGTCGTGCGCTCGCTCTTGGGCGAGGATTTTCTGGTGCCCCGAGGCGGGCATCACCACTACTTCGCCGAACCACATCTGGGCCAGACCTGGCATTCGGACGGGCTTTCGGGCAGCGGCTACGACGTTACCGAACTCCAGTGCTACTACTATCCCCATAGCGTCGCGATTGAGGACGGGCCGACGATGGTGTTGCCCGGTTCGCATTGCCGCGCGGTCGATCGCGAAGCCATCGCTCACTATGGCGATATCTGCGGTCAGGTCTCGCTGACGGTACCGGCCGGTACTGTGGTGCTGACCCGCTACGGTATCTGGCATAAGGCGGGGGCCAAGACCAACGATCGCCCTCGTAGCATGATTAAGTTTTCCTACCATCGCAGTGCCGCACCTCGTCGCGATTGGCTTTGCGATTCTTCGGAGCGTCCAGCCTATCGCGATCGGCCGCGGTTGGATTATGTCACTGAGGTTGAATCCTACCGCGACCGGGTGCGCCGTATCCGGACCTGGAATTGGCTCTGTGGGGCCGACCAGGAAGTCCATCTGCGCTGGGAGAAATCGCAGCGCGTCTCTGAGTTGTTAAGTACTTGATATCCTTTTTTCTGATAGGAAGACTCCCATGACAAATAGACCTTATGCCTTGCGCGCCGTCCCCGGCTTCTACTCAAACGAACCCGGAATCCAACTCGCTGCTCAGACTTCCCATACCGCCAGCGACGAAGACCTGCAATTCTTCCAGCAACTCGGCATCGAGTGGATCATGCTCGGAGTCGAAGATCTGGCCCTGCAGACCGTTGAGCACTACAAGGGCTTCGTCGAGCGCTTCGCCGCTTATGGCATCCAAATCTACCGCATCTCAAACCGCGCGGTCCACAACGTCCCCGAAATCACCCTCAATCTGCCCGGCCGCGACGAGAAGATCGAAGAATTTTGTCAGTTTATCCGCAATATCGGCGCTGCTGGGATCCACTACCACACCTACGCTCATATGGGCAACGGCATCTGGAGCAGCGGCCGTACTACTCGGCGCGGGGGCATGAGCGCGCGGACGCTCGACATCAAAAACGCCACGGGGCGTTGGGGCGATGAGACCTACGAGGGCCAGCTGACCCATGGCCGCGAATATTCCGAGGACGAACTCTGGGACAACTACGAATACATGATCCGCAGGGTTGCTCCCGTTGCCGAGGAAGCCGGCGTCTACATCGGCATTCACCCGGACGACCCGCCGGTCTACGCGCTGGGTGGGATTCCGCGCTGCATCTTCGGCAACTTTGCCGGTTATAAGCGGGCGATGGATATTGCGCAGAGTCCGAATATCGGCGTGTGCCTCTGCGTGGGATGCTGGCTGGAAGGTGGCAAGCAGGGGATGGGCGCCTCGGTGGAGGAGGCGATCGACTACTTCGGCAAGCGCAACAAACTTTTCAAGATCCACTTTCGCAATGTTTCAAACCCGATGCCCGAGCCCTGGACCGAAACCCTGATGGACGACGGCTACCAGGATATGCACCGGGTGATGCAGGCGCTGCGGGCGGTCAATTTCGATGGCGCGATCATCCCCGATCACATCCCCGAACTCCTGGGGGGCAGCCGTGCCGGGGTCGCCTATTCGATCGCCTATATGAGAGCGTTGGTGCAGGCAGCCAACAATGAGAGCGGCGGTCCGGTCTAGTACCTGGTCGACTCCAGACCATCTCGCTTCGGTCGCGCCTCTTGTCTGGATATCGTCTATGCCTTTATTTCGGTATACAGGCGCAGGTTGGTCCGCAGAGAGCGAATCCAGAGTTTTGCGTGCCCATAGCTCAGCTGGATAGAGCATCTGCCTTCTAAG
Source organism: uncultured Gemmatimonadaceae bacterium (assembly GCA_964520345.1). GTDB lineage: Bacteria > Latescibacterota > UBA2968 > UBA8231 > UBA8231. The sequence goes on from CAZFMY010000022.1 coordinate 47,526, forward strand.
CAGACGGTCGCAGGTTCGAATCCTGCTGGGCACGCCATCTTGAAACCCCCTTGTTTTTCAGGGGGTTTTTTGTTTTACAGAGGGGGACCGGATTGCGTATCCGATCCATTTAAAGCGAGACTTTTTGGTTGGCGATAAAGCCTGTCTGAAGCTAGATAGAAATCGTTTCGGAATCCATGGGTCAAATTAGGGTAGGTCATGGCAAGGGAAT
>CAZFMY010000022.1:47836-70181 GCA_964520345.1 uncultured Gemmatimonadaceae bacterium
TATCTGATTATCGCTACGGCAAGGTTAGTGGTTGGATCGTCGAAATCGCCAACGCGGTATGCGGATGGGCCCCTTGCAGTTCCTACAGAGCCTTTCTAATTTCCCTCTAACGAGAAAGGTTTATTCAAAATTTTCAGCAAAGCTCTCGATTGAATGGTTCCTATGCGACTCGGTCTGGCCGTTTTCCTGGTTCTGTTCCTGGGGAATGCAGCTGCAGAGGACATGCCGCCTCGACCCGGGCTGGCTATCGATATATCCGGCTCCCAGGGTGCCGTGCAAGTGCATCGAGTCTTTGCCGATCGCTCATTGCGCAGTCCCTCCTTCCTCACCCATGCCGGCGACGGCACGGGTCGCCTCTTTGTCGGGCAAAAGAACGGCGTTGTGCAGGTCTTATATCCCGATGGAGACCGCGTCGCCCATGCCGATATCTTCTTGGCGATTACCGATCGGGTCTATGCCGATGTTCTGGAAGCGGGTCTCTTGTCTCTGGCTTTCCATCCGGACTTTGCTCACAACGGTCGCTTCTTCGTCTACTATACGGCGCCCGGACCGCTCTCGCGCGTCTCCGAATTTCGCCTTTCAGACCATCCCGATCGGGCAGATCCCGGTAGTGAACGCATCCTACTAGAAGTGCCCCAGTCGGGTGACTACCACTTTGGTGGCCAAGTGGCCTTCGGTCCCGACGGTTTCCTCTATATTGGCCTGGGGGATGGGGGGCAGAGAGAGCGGGCGCAGGACCTGAGTTTGTTGCACGGCTCGATCCTGCGTCTTGATCCCGACGGACAAAGGGCGGATCGGCCCTATGCCGTGCCCGCGGACAACCCCCTGATCGGCAACGCCCGCGGATGGCGTCCCGAGATCTGGGCCTGGGGTCTGCGCAACCCTTGGCGTTTCAGTTTCGATCCGCTCAGCGGTATGCTCTGGGCCGGCGATGTGGGAGGCAGTCTATGGGAAGAGATCGACCAGATCGAGCCAGCCGGTAATTACGGTTGGCCGGATCAAGAGGGTCCGCAATGTATTGCCGGGGGTGGCTGCGGTGGGACCGACTCTATTGCACCGGTATGGGCCTATGCTCATGAGGGTGGCCGTTCGGTGACTGGTGGATATGTGTACCGGGGCAATACCCTGATCCAGCTGCAGGGCGTTTATGTGTATGGAGATTTCGTCACCGGCCAGATCTGGGGTCTGCGCCTCGATGCCGAGGGTGCGCCCGACAATACTCTGCTGGCCGTCAGTCCCTCTCCTATCGCCAGCTTCGGTCTGGATGAGGCCGGCGAGATTTATGTCGTCGGCTTCGATGGTGCCCTCTACGTCCTGGCCCAGGATGAGGTGGTTTCCGATCTGCTGCCAAGTGAGTTGAAGGCCGTCGGGCTTTTCGCCGATAGTGCGACCCAGAGTCCGGCACCCGGCTTGATCCCATATTCGGTCAATGCCCAATTGTGGTCGGATGGAGCGTTCAAAACTCGTTTTCTGGCCCTGCCCGAGAGCGGCTATATCGACTTTGGAGCCGAGGCGCCTTGGACTTTTCCGCCCAATACGGTCCTGGTGAAGAATTTCTATATTGAAATGGCGGTGGGCCGACCCGAAAGCCACCGTATGATCGAGACGCGTCTACTGGTCAAGAATCGCCAGAACGCTGGATGGTCGGGTTTCAGCTATCGCTGGAATGAGGCTGGAACCAATGCGACCCTGCTGCAGGAAAGCCGCACTGATACGCTGATTGTGGCCGATCCGCTGGCACCCGGGGGAGAACGCCGTCGTCCGTACTACTTTCCTTCGCGAGCTGATTGTCAGGCTTGTCACACTGCTGCGGCCGGGCACGTTCTGGGGCTGCACACGGCCCAACTCAACCGTCTCGAAGAGGGAGAGAATCTCCTGCGCACCCTGGAGCGCCTGGCCGTTTTCTCCGCGCCGCTGCCGGCTTCGCTGGCGGGCCTGCCGCGCCTGTCCGATCCAACCGACCTGACCGAGAATGTGGAGCGCCGTGCCCGCTCCTATCTCGACGCCAACTGCGCGTCATGCCACCGGCCCGGCGGTACGAGTCGCTCGGCTATGGACCTGCGTTTCGCTGCCCCGCTAGAGGCTCTGGGTCTGGGGGTTGCGCCTGTCCTGGGTGATCTGGGTGTGCTCGATGCTCGCCTGGTGGCGCCTGGGGCGCCGGAGCGTTCAGTGCTGTACCGGCGTATGACGACTCTCGATGAGAATCGGATGCCGCCTCTGGCTACCCAGCAAATAGACGTCGATGGAGTGGACGCTGTGCGTCGCTGGATCGCTGGATTGGCGCCGGCGCCGGAAACGGTCTACTTCGCCGATGTGACGCTCACCCACCTGCCAGCTACGCTAGACGGACCGAGCATGGATGCCCGGCCGGCCGACTTCGACGGCGACGGCGATCTCGACCTGCTGGTGGCCAGCGAATTCGCAGCCAATATCCTGTTGTTGAACGATGGCGAGGGTAGCTTTACCGACCACTCGGCTGACCGAGTTCCGCGAACCCTGCATGACAGCGAAGACATCGGCGTAGCTGACTTTGACCACGACGGCGATCTCGACGCGGTCGTGGTGAGCGAGGACGATCGCACCGACGAAGTGTACCTGAACGATGGCGAGGGTTTTTTCGCTGCCGCGCCGGGCAGTCTGGAGCGGGAGGGCATCTCCAACGCGGTGCTGGCGCGCGATGTCGATGGCGATGGCTGGGTCGATCTGCTGGTGGGCAATGGCGGTCCCCAGGGGGAGCAGAACCTCCTGCTGCGCAATAACGGGAGTGGCCGCTTTCTCGACGCAACCGCCGGGCGGCTGCCCGCGGTGGTCGATGTGACCCAGGATCTGGAGTGGGGCGATATCGACGGCGATGGTGATGGCGATCTGCTGGTGGGTAACGAAGGGCCCAACTACCTGTTGCGCAACGATGGCAGTGGAGTCTTCGTCCGAGCCCCATTGCCACTGCGGTCCCAGACCGAGGAGACGCGGGAGGTTGATCTAGGCGATGTCGATGGCGACGGCGATCTCGACATCTTATGCGCCAATGTAGTCCTCTTTAACCACCGTGGCGTCACTACGCCGCAGAACCGCCTTTTGTACAACGATGGCCAGGGGGGATTCACCGATCTCACGGCCGCGACTCTGCCCATCGACCAGGACAATAGTTTCGACGGTGATTTCGCCGATCTCGACGGTGACGGCGACCTGGATATCATCACGGCCAACGCCCTGCCCGCCGGACCTTACCGCGTCTATTTCAACGACGGTGGCGGCCGCTTCTTGGAGACTACCCGGGCGGTTTTTTCGCCCGATCTGATCGGACAGGGTTTTGATGTGGAAGTGGCTGATTTTGATCTCGATGGCCGACTCGATCTGTACCTGGCCAGCCGCGAGATGGCGGACCGCCTCTTGTTGGGCCGAGATATAGCCACCTCCGTGCCGGCGGCTTCGCTGCAACCTGAGCAGACAATTCTGGCTCCTAATTTCCCCAATCCCTTCAATAGCAGCACGACAATCCTCTTTTCGCTGGGCCAATCCGGTCCGGTGGAGTTGACCCTCTTCAATCTGGTTGGCCAGGCTGTGCGCTATCTGTTGGTACGGGACGATCTGGCGGCCGGATCCCATCAGGTTCGCTGGGATGGCCGGATGCAGGACGGGCGTCCCGCTGCCAGCGGCCTGTACGTCTATCGTTTGCGGTCGGGTACAGAAGTCCTGAGTCGCAAATTATTGCTGATGCGCTAGAAGGGGTGAAAGGGAATTTTCTTGCATATTGGACGAGGGTTGATGTTTTTGCTGCGTGCCAGAGGGGTATCTGAATTTTTTGGAGCGGAAGTGCGAATTGCGCAGTGGCGTGCCTGGGCCAGAGTCTCAGGCTGTGGCTGCTAGGCCTCAGGGGTGCGGACGAGTTTTGCAATCGTATTCTGCAGTTCCTCGAAATCGAGGGGTTTGGGCAAGAACTCGTCCATACCCGCTTCCAGCGAAGCGGTCCGGTCGCTCGGCTGTACATTGGCGGTCAGGGCGATGATGATCGGTTGGTGCGCTTCCGGTAGCGCTCTGATGCGCCGAGTCGCTTCAAATCCGTCGACCAGCGGCAGTTGCAAATCCATCAAAACCAGTTTATATGCATTCTTTTGCACGGCCTCGATCGCCTCTGATCCATTCTCGGCTACATCGGCTTCATAGCCTGCGAATTTGAGTAGACTGAGGGCCACGCGCTGGTTGTATATATCGTCTTCGACCAGCAGTATTTTAGATCCTTGATCGACTGGAGCGATTGACTCTTTGGTCGTGGGGGAAGAATCCGAGGCTGACTTTGCAGGAGTCGATACGGTGATTGGCAGGGAGAACTCGAAACTCGAGCCCACGCCCAGTTGGCTGGTAGCGCGGAGGTCGCCCTGCATGCGCTCGGCCAATTTCTTGGCGATGCTGAGTCCGAGACCGCTGCCCCCGTACTCACGTGCATGCGATGAATCTGCCTGAGAGAAGGGTTGGAAGATCTTTTCCATCTGTTGCGGGGAAATTCCTATACCCGTATCCGCAACTTCGATGGCCAGTCTCGCATCCTGGTCGTTATCCGTGCGCAGGTGGGCGCGCACCGTGATCTTGCCCTCTTTGGTAAACTTGACTGCATTGCCGATCAGGTTGACTACGATCTGCCTGACCCTGGTTTCGTCCATGCGCGCGTAGGAGGGCACTTGAGGTTCGATTTCTAAGTGGATCGGCACCCTGCTTTCGATTTTGCTCGAACCGGTCAGGCGGACTACCGAGTTGAGCAGCTTCCTGAGATCGACCCAATTCAGCGAAAGCTCGACTTCACCAGATTCAATGGCGGCGAGGTCCAATACCTCCGAAATAAGCCCCAATAGATGCTGGCCCGATTCGCGTATGATCTGCACTGCCTCGCTCGCGTCGTCGTTGAGATCCATATGGTTAAGCAAGGTGGACATACCGATCACCGCATTCATAGGCGTGCGAATCTCGTGACTCATCGTGGCTAAAAACGCGGATTTGGCTAGAGAGGCTGCCTCGGCTGCTACTTTGGCCCGCTCCAGTTCCTCGGTGCGTATCTCTAACTGGTGTTGGGTCGTTCTCAGTTCGATAATAGTACTTTGTAGTTGTTCGGTATGAAGAGCGTCGGCGATCTTGACGGCCGCCATGGAGGCAATGGTCGTTAGTATCTCCTGGTGATCTGCGGTATAAAAACCAACCTCTGGATGCTCGGAGTCGATAACGCCAATACATTCCCCTTCGAACATGATGGGAACGGCGAGTTCGGAAAGCCGCATTTCATCGTCGAGGATATAGCGCGGGTCTTTACGCGTATCGTGTACCCGCTCGGGTCTAGCATGAGCAGCGACACTGCCGACAATACCTTTGCCTATCGGAATGATAATGGGGTCTTTAATTGAGTACGCTTCGGGATTCTTGGGGCCGTAGGCTGCTTTTTGTACTAAGTGTGCGTCGTGCTCGTCCTTTAGATAAATGACGCAGTCGAGAAAACCCAGATTGGCGATGGCGTTATGAGCGACGAGCCATAAGATATCGACCAGCGAGGAGCTTTGCAGCAGCGCTTCGGCGAATTTATTGAGTACTTCTAAATGAAGCGCCTTTTCATCGAGGTGAGTGGAGTCGGGCATAGCAACTGTTTTTCCGTATATCGACTGAGTGGTTGTCGTTGATCAGCAAGAGTATAGGGCTTGATCGCCTTCGGTTCAATGTATTTATGCGAAGCCGAAAACGGATAGGATATTGTTTGTGGTGAGAGGAGATTGTACGTTGTTCGGATCGCGATTCGTCTACGATCTGACCCCGCTCAAATTAATTGCACTAACAAGACCATGATAACTATGAGCAATAGCCCTCCGTTTCTCGTTCCACCTGGTGAGCGCCAGCTCTTCCTGGATGGTGTTGATTGTGTCCAGACGACTAATTTACAGAGAATCCTGCACCAGCCAGAAAAAAAGGGTGCTCTAATTCGCAGTGCCGATCCCAACAAGACCATTCAAACGCGCAGCGCGCCGCTCTGGGATTCGGAAATGGGGATTTATAAACTCTGGGTGATTGGTGTCGACAATCCCGTCCGTCAGAGCGCTGATGGTCTTCACTGGATCGAAGGAACGAGGTCTCTATCTGCTACCGGGGCAGAGTCCATGGTGGTATATGACGGTACTGACCCCGATCCCGAGCGGCGTTATAAGGCTGCGAGATTGAATGCGGGTTTTGCCGTTTCGCCCGATGGAGTGCAGTGGAGAAAACTCGATGTACCGGCTGTCGCGAGCTTTGACGAGGGCAATTTCTCCTTTGATCCCAACGAGGGTCGGTTCATTCATACGGTGAAACGCACTGGGCCACACGGGCGCTCCTTGGCGATTGCGACGAGTGCGGATTTTGCGCATTGGGATGACTACGGCGTCGTCTTTCACGCTGACGATATCGATCAGCAGATGGGTCGCGAAACAATTGCCGCGCGCCGCGCCAATCCCGGATTGCAACAAACCGAATACGATACGCCCGAACACTACAGCGTCCAGATCTACAATATGGGTGTATTTCGCTACGAATCGCTCTATGTCGGCTTGCCGTCCATGTATCACCACACCGGAAAAGTGCCGCCGACCTGGGAGGGTTTCAAAAAGATGCGCCTTTCTCCCGAGATTGCGGAGGCGACCGCTCAGCACGGCGACTATACCGGTTTTTACACTATTCAGGTGGCCTGCAGCCGGGATCTGAGAACTTGGACGCGTGTTTGCGAGCGCAGATCCTTTATTGAGACCTCGGCTCTGGGTTCGGGCGCTTACGATTTACAGAGCCTGATCGGCCCTTCGAACGCGGTGTTGCGCGGCGACGAGTTGTGGTTTTACTACACCGGTATCAAGCATTACGCCTTTGTCCATTCCGGATCGATCAAGGGCTACGACGACTATACCGCTGATGCTGGTGCCATCCATTTGGCGGTGCTGCGGCGGGACGGGTTCGCGTCGCTCGAGGCCGGCGATAGCGAAGGGATGGTGGTCACCAGGGCATTTACCCTCACCGGACGCGTACTCTGGGTCAATGTAGACGCGCGCGGTGGAGAGTTGCGCGCCGAATTGCTGGGCGCCAACAACGAGGTGCTGGCTGTCTCGGAGCCGCTGAGTGGTGATATCCCGAGTGGCAGAATGGAGTGGTCGGTAGGTGCGTTCGACGGGAGGAGAGGGGAATCTGTACACCTGCGTTTCACGTTGCGCAATGCACACTTCTATTCGTACTGGATTGAGGAATAGATGCCAGGTACAGCGGGGCGGACCTCGTTGTTATATCTGGGGGGCGAGTTGGGATCTCGCCGGCTTAATAAGCAACTGCGATTGAGCGAACCGCGGCTTCGACGCCGGCATCGGAGCGGGTGTCGATGCGGCAGAGGTAGATGCCCGGACGCACTCGTTGGCCCGTCAGATCTACGCCCGTCCACGAGAAGGCCTTGATCCCCCTGTTCTCCGACGATGGGGTGGCTTCGGCTACCAGACGGCCGGAGAGGTCATAGATTCGCACCTGCGGTTCGGTCCCCTCAACCTTGAAGAGCGCAAAGCGGATATAGACCGAGTCGTTGATCCCATCGCCGTCGGGTGTAAAGGCTGCAGGGGTGATCTGCAAGTCGCCGATCAGGTTCTCGGTTCTTGCCAACTGTGGTAGGAATACGGTGTTGGCTCTGCGTTCGATGGCTTCGACCGACTGCCAGAGTCCGGGCTGCTGCACTGCGCCCAGTTCGGCAGTGAAGAGCGTGGCGTTGCGCAGGACTTTGGTGGTAAACTCGACTGCGACTGAATCGTTGGTGATAAGCTCGGGCAGGTCGATGAAAAGCAGGGAATCGCCTTCGCTGCGCAGAGCGCTGATTTCGACCGTGCGCGTGCCGACGCGCAGGGCGACCTCGGAGGCCGCGCTGGGGATCGATAGGCGCAGCCGGTCGAATCCCGAATCGGAAGTAGCGGTACTGGGCCAGAGCGTGTAGGTGAAGCGAGTATCGGTATTGGGGTCGGCATTGCGCGGCAGGATACGCCCTTGTGCGCCCTGCACCAGGGCGTTGTCGAACTCGATCGCGAGCGAACGCATGGTAGGCGCGACGGTCGGATCGTCGGTGGACATGATCAGCTCGAGTTGTATGTACCGTCGCGGCGATTCCGATTGGAAGCTTTCGCCCGAGATCTGGTAGAAATTGCTCCATTCTCCCCAACCGGCGCCGATGACGATCGAGGTGTCGACCAGACCGCGGATTACTTTGGGCAGGCCCAGCCATTTCTCTTCGCTGACCAGGTCGCATTTTTTGTCGTAGAAGGTGTAGATCTCGTCGAGTCTATTGCCTGAGCGCGAGCGCAACTGAAGACGAGTGTTGGGAGGCTCGAGCGCGTCCCAGGAAAGGCTCTTGATCGCTTTGGGTCGATTGTTTCCGCCGGCCTGCGATAAATCGATGAAGTCCGAATACAAGGTGACTTGAGCCGGATATCCGGGCGAAAAGAGCATGATCTCCATCGGGTGCGAGTACCAGGCGTGGCCCCCGACGGTGAGGCCGTGCCAAAGCAGGTAGCGAACTTTGCGCGGTTTGAAGATATAGCGAAAATGCCGCAGACTGCGCTCGCGACTGTTTTGCCACTTGGGCTCTAAGAAGAGCGGGTCGAAATCGATTGCTCCCGTCGTGGTGCGCCGTCCTTCGGACGATAGCATGGCATAGCCGGCACCGGCGTGAAAACCGTCGTAGAGGAAACTCGACAGGGCCTCGCCCCTGTCCTGCCAGTAGAAGAATGCTCCGTCGAGCCAGAAGAGTGCGCCGAGGTCGACCTGCCACCACAAGCCCTCCTCTTTCCAGTCGCCTTCTTGAAAGACGGTAAAGATATTGCCGAAGGTATCCATTTGCCCGTCGAACTGGTTTTGTGGATCGCGCGCCAGCAGGCCATTGGTGAAAGATCCGCCGCGGGTGAGAATATCGAGAGATACGTTGTCGCCGACACCGATAACTTCGATCTCGGCCAGTGCCGCATCGGGGCTTTTCTCGTTGGCGGCGAAGCGGATGTACTGGACGATGCGAAATCCCTTCTCCGATTCCAGATCGACTTTAGTCTCTGCATCGACTCGAGTAGTATCTTTGTTGCCATCGATTGAAAAGACGAGATCCGTATCCTGGTTGGGTTGGGTGGCGGCGTAGGCCAGGTCGAACTTGAATACGTCGTCCGATACCTGGATCCGCGCGCCGGTGGCGGTCAGGACGCGGAACTGGCGGAAGGGTCGTGCTCCATCCCGGTCGGGGAATCTCAGTCGTATCTCCTTGGCCAGAACGGGTCGACCAAGATCAATTTCGATCTGCCAGTACGGCAGCGGATCTTCCGGATCGGGCTGCCAGAAAGTTTCGCGATCTCCGTCGATGATATTTTGAGCCGTCTCCCGACCACTGTCCACGCGCCAGATGCCCCCGCTGACTTCACCGCGTTTCTGTGTCGGATGCACGAATTGGTCGGCGTCGAGTACGGCGTTGATCTCCTTGCGGAATTCGACCAGTTCCAGATGCCCTTCATCGCTTAGTGCGACCAGTCCTGCCGGTATTTTCCAGCTCTGCCATTTCTCCGGGCTGTCGATCACAAAGAACTCGGCGTTTGCCGGGATCGAAAGTCCCAGTAGCAGTGCCAGACCAATGCCGCCATAGCGGTGGTAAGAGTGCTTCATGCCGTACCTAGTAAGCGATACCTATCGGTTGGAGTTTAAGAACTGTCGCCCATTCCGTCCGCAGACGCAGCTCCAGCAAATAGAGGCCGGGTGGGAGTCGATTCCCATCGCCGTCGCGACCGTCCCACTCTATTCTTTGAGAACCGGCCCGTTGCAACCCCATATCGATCCGAGCTGCACGTGCGCCGTCCAACCGGTAGATACTCAGTTCTACCGGCACTGCCTGTGGCAGTCGAAAGAGGTCGTATTCGATGGTTAGCTCGTCGTTGATTCCGTCGTCGTTGGGCGTTATGGCACCGGTCGAGAGGCGTACGGCCTCGATGATTTCTTCCACTGTGCCGTCGGTACCCCAGACCTGCAGCGAGTTGGTGCCCACGTTCTCACTGGCGTCGCCGTGTTCGACCTTTTGCGGCAGGTCGTTGCTCGTGCTGTCGAAGATTTCGGTGTCGAAGGTGTTGGCGAACACAAAGACTTCGGTGGCAAAAACCACGCGCAGGGGGGCATTGCTATTCTGGGTTATTTTCTCGGGCAAGTATATGGTCAATCCCTCCTCGTCCTCAGTGATACGAGCGGGTTCGACAGGTTGGAGTGGAACTCCGACTTCGAGGCTGGAAAAGTGTGTACGGCTTCTGGTCCGGATGCGCACTGCGTCGAACCCTCCTTGGACCTCAGCATCGAAATCGGCTTTGATATCGCAGGAGAACTCGGTTGTCACACCCAATTCGACGCGGGTTAATCCGCCGGGGGGGGTAGGCTGGTTTAAGCGCGCGACCTCGCCTCTTACCTGCTGTACCAGTGGGGAAGAAGTTTCGATCCACAGCGAGTCCAGGCGTACGAAATCGGCGAAGGAGTTGCTTCCCAGTATCATCTTCAGCTGTAGATAACGGCTCCGCTCCAGCGGGGTTTGAGTCCCTGACTCGGTGATTGGAAACGACCAATAGGTCCAGTTGTCGTCGTCGTATACGATGGATGCTCTGAGGCCGGGTTTGCCCTCCTGGATCGAACTGTTTCTATCGCTGTCGGGGGGTTTGAGCTGGTTTTCGAAGTGCTGGCGAGTCACGACGACCTCTTCTCCCGAGTCGGTGAATTCGTGGTAGATATTGGGGTCGGCGTCGCGTCCGCTGCGCATTTCGATTTGGACGGAGACCGCGGCATCGGGGGCTGGCTCTGCCTGGCCGTCGATCATGCGCATCGGTGTCGCATGCCAGAAGATCCGACCGAAGTTGACCTCTTGTTCAAGCTCTATGATTTTGCTGGAGTAGAGCGCCCGTTTTGGTACGCCTTCGGCCCACAATTCGAAATCGCCGATGGTACCCAGGCGTACCCCAGAACCGCGTGTTCGTTCGGTGATGATGCGTTTGAAGCGCAAGTAGCGCACGTATTGTTTCGGAAAACTGGTGCGCACGTGAGCGTCGAAGTTTTGCGGTCGGCGGTCGATCAGCGTTTCGAGCCGGTGGTAGTCGCGGTCGAGTTTTTCGCTGGCCATCACCGGGTCGGTTTCCTCGGAGATCGATACTTCGAAGGCATCGTAGATGTCTTCGCTGAGCAAGCGCCCATCGCTGGTCAGTCCGCGCGGGGGGGTGAAAAAACCGAACTCGTCTGCCGGGACTGGCACGCCGATGTCGATGGTGTACCACTCCGAATTGGATGAGAGCGACCCCGGTGGTACATAGGTCGTACTATCGCCGTCGACCCAGAGGTTGACTAGAAGGCCGGCGCGCTGAAACCAGAAGAAACCGTCGGCGGCGATCCATATCCGCGGCCGCGTTCCGTCGATGTAGCCCAGTTCACGCGGCTCCTTTATAGGGCTCCAGTTCTCGAGTTGGGCAAAGAGATTCTGCTCTTTAGTGAGGTAGCGCGGCTGAATCGCTCCAGGCGTGGTCTCAAAGTCGACAAAAACCTGTACCGTGTCGTTTTCACTCCAGGCTAGGCCGCTGCCACCCAGTTGCCAGGTGGATACTTCAGCTCCGAGTGGTCCCGCAGTGAGCAAGAGGAATATGTTAAAAAACAGCGCGCGTGGATTGCACATTCGACTTCGTCTCGATTTAAAATCCCCTTAGCTGGGGTGAAGGACGCCGAAGTACGTTAGAACAAAGAGCTTACTTTATAGGGTGTGGCGAAATTTGTTAGAGCTATGGTTTGCACCTGGGTTCTGTGATAATACCAATAAAGTATAGAGATTTACGCGTTCTGCGCCAACCCTATTTGGGAATTGCATAACCGTTTTTTCAGCGCGTTTTGGGCTCTCGGGCGATCCTTGCCAATACTCGAGGCCTGTTATATATTGTCTGGGCTCGTTGGGGGAATAGATTTCAAGCTATGTGCCCAGCGGTTTCGAGTACAGATATCAGTTGGAAAAACATCTGTAAGCAACTTTAAATATGTCACTTGCGTCGATCGAGCGAAGCTGTTGTTCGCCCTTTCGAATCCCGCTGGTTTCGCCAACTCTGAATTGTGGTATTTGGATTCATAGAATCGCGTGGTGGGTGTAGCTCAGTTGGTTAGAGCGCCAGGTTGTGGCCCTGGAGGCCGCGGGTTCAATTCCCGTCATCCACCCCATTTTCGTTACGGCCTTTCGCGATGTGCCGCGAAAGGCCGTTCACTATATGGGCCAGCCATGAACGATCGAGATTGCGATCTACCCACCCAATCTTCGTCCCCTGCCAGTGCTGTCTTCACCCTGCCAATCGACGGCTATCCGCGATCTGAAACGGATGAGATCCCAGTGCCCACAACCGGGTCTGCCAAGATCGTATCCCGCGCCGAACTGATCACCCTCCGCCGACTGTACAAAGATGCGAACAAGACTTTCGTTTTTACCAACGGCTGTTTCGATCTTATGCACCGCGGTCACGCCGAATATCTGTGCCGGGCGCGGGCAATCGGCGATTGTCTGGTCGTGGGTCTCAACGACGATGCGGGCGTGCATGCGCTGAAAGGCGCAGGCAGGCCGCTGCTGCCTCAGGAAGATCGGGCTGTCCTGCTGGCGGCGCTGGAATGCGTTTCCCACGTTTGTATCTTCCCTGAGCAGAGCGTCGAAAGCCTGGTAGCCGACCTGCTGCCCGATGTGCTGGTCAAGGGCGGTGACTATACGCATGCCGAGATCGTCGGTCGTGCGCTGGTCGAAGAAAATGGCGGTCGGGTGCAGGCTCTGCCTTTGTGGCGGGGACTTTCCAGCTCCGAACTGGTGCGGCGAATAAGGGCCTTGCCCGATGAGTGAGACTGCAGCAGATCCAACGCTCATCGAGCAGGTCGAGCGGCTCTTCCAACCCGGAGGGCAAGGAAGTCGCTGGTACGGGGTTCATGCCAAACCGCGTTGTGAGAAAAAAGCGGCCAGCGCTTGTTCCGATCGCCAAATCCGACACTACCTCCCCTTGCGCCGAAGTACCCCCAAACCGCGTAAAGGGCAGCGGCGCTACAGTTTCGATGTGCCGCTCTTGCCTGGCTACCTCTTCGCCTGTTGCGATGTGGCCGAGCGGCAGGCCCTGCTGAGTAGCGGCTATCTGGTGCAGACTATCGAGGTTGTCGATCAAACCTTGCTGCTCAACGAGCTGCGCCAGATCTATATGGCCAGTTCCGGCCCCACCGATCTGACCATCTACCCCCAGCTCAAACGGGGTCGGGCGGTCCGCGTTATACGCGGTCCCCTGCGTGGCGTGGCGGGCAAAATATCGGCGCGCAAGGACGTTTTTCGCCTGGTGCTCAATATATCCCTTCTCGGTACAGCAGTAGCCGCTGAAGTGGATATGGACGATGTAGAAATCATTTAGCCCGACTCGCTAAAAACCTGCTTGGCGAAAATCGGAGCAGGTGCTATTTTGGAATGAGCAGCCGTGGTTTGTACAACGGTGACCCTTCGACTTTCGTTCGCAATTCATGTTCAGATACGCTCCGCTCATCTTCGGCCTTCTGGCCCTGCATACTCCGCTCAAAGCCCAGACTCTAGTTGAGTCAGGCCAAGATCTGCCCGGTGTGTGGGCTGGGGCTGCAGCCTGGGCCGATTACGACCTGGACGGCGACCAAGATCTGGCGCTGATGGGTGAGACGGGAGAGGACGGCCAATGTCTGCGCATCGTCCGTATTTACGATAATCTCGGATCGTTGCTTGCCGAAGCTCAGACTCCGGGGCAGGCGTTGATCGGGGCCTATCACGGCGATCTGGCCTGGGCTGATTACGATTCGGATGGGGATCCCGACCTAGCTGTTGTCGGCTGGGACGAGGATAACGAAGAGAGTCTGCGCCTATATATAAATGGCGAAAACGGGGCCGAACGGACTTTTGCACAGGATCTTCTGCAAATAGATGACGCAGGGCAATCTGTGCTGAAGGGCGTGCGTTATGCCGCTCTGGACTGGGGCGACTACGATAGCGATGGCGATCTCGACCTGATCGTATCGGGGATGGATCCTATGGGTACCTCCCTGACTGTGTTGTACGAGAACGATGGTGGTGTATTAGAGATCGACGAAATCAACAGCGAGGGCATCGTCAATGTGCACCACGGCAATGTGGCCTGGGCTGACTATGACTCGGACGGCGACCTCGATCTGGCCGTATCGGGTGAGAACGCGACCGTCACGGCGGGCGAGATCGCGCCGGTTACGGAGTTTTACCTCAATGATCCATCTGGTACCCTGTCTCTGAATGAGACTACATCCGTTTTGTCCGGTGTACAATTCGATGAATACTTCAGCAAGATCAGGGGCGGCGATCTAGCCTGGGGCGATTACGATCAGGATGGCAGTGTCGACTTGGCTATTGCCGGTCGCAATTATTATTGGGATACGGTTCTACGCCTTTATCGGAATAGGCCCTCGGGCGTTCTGACAAACGATGAGACCTTCAACATTACTAGTACGCGCCGCGTTGCTAGTTCGCTGGCCTGGATCGATTACGATAACGATGGCGATCTGGACCTGGCTGCCACGGGTCGCTCGATCCTCTCTGAGTACCAGGCTTTCGTTTTCACCAGCGAGGATGGACGGGTCGGTGGAGCGCCTGCCGAATCTCTGCTCGAGGGACTGGCCGGGGGCTCGGCCACCTGGGTTGATTTCGACGAGGATGGACGGGCTGATCTGCTGCTCACCGGTAGCGATGCGAGCGGTCAGCGCAGGTCGATCCTCTATAACAATCAGAGCACGGTTCTGCCCAACAGCGCTCCAACTCCGCCCCAGGTGCTCAATCAGCCCAAGGTCACCAGCAGTCAGATCTTCTTCAGTTGGTCTTCGGGCGAGGATACTGAAAGCACCGAACTGACTTATAATCTGCGGGTCGGCAGCGAGCCTGAAAGCGGCGATATTTTCGGCGGGCCCTCGACGATTGGACCGGGTAATGTCGGTTTTAAAAACCAGCAGATTTTGCGCCGCAGTATGGCTCCCGATAAATACTACTGGAGCGTACAGGCGGTCGATGGAGGGTTGGCCCGGTCCGCCTGGTCTCAAGAGCAAGAATTCAGAATCGATGAATTTGTCTCCTCGAATCAGCGGATTCGCTCGCTCGATCAAGCAGCTATGGACTGGGGCGACTACGATCAGGATGGCGATTTCGATCTGGTTATAACCGGTCTGAATCGCGCTGGCGAGGCGCAGAGCTCGCTCTACGTCAATCGCGACGGAAATCTCGTCGTCGAATCGGGATCGAATCTCGAGCCGTTGCGCAATGGCGATGTCGACTGGGGCGACTACGACAACGACGGCGACCTCGATCTACTGCTCACTGGTGAGGATACCAACGAAAACCGCTCCGCCACCTTGTACGAGACGGACGGCGAACGTCTCGTATTATCGGCTCGTTTTCTACCCTCGGTTTCTAAAAGCGCTGCCGATTGGGGTGACTACGACCACGATGGTGATCTCGACCTGGCGATCATGGGGCAGAGCGAGACCGAAGGTTCACTGCAACCCTATACTCTGGTCTTTGCCAATGATGGGCTCGGTAGCTTCGAAGTGATCGAAAACGAGTTCATCGGACTCTATAATGGCGAAGTACTCTGGGGCGATTACGACCAGGATGGCGACCTCGATCTGGCGGCTGCCGGGTTCAATGCCGAGGATACTCCGGAATTCAGGATTTATGAAAATGAGGGTGCTCAGTTCGCCGATGCTGGTTTGGATCTGCCCGGACTGGGTTTCAGCGATCTGGCCTGGGGTGACTACGATGGCGACGGCGATTTCGACCTCGCAGCGGGTGGCACCTCGGATGGGGGAGTGCGGACCGACCTCTATGTGAATGATGGAGAGGGGGGCTTGGTTCCGCTCGCCGATGGCAATTTTCCCGGAATCCAGGCAGGTGATCTGGTCTGGGGTGACTACGACAACGATCGCGACCTCGATCTGGTAATTATAGGTCGAGGCGAAGGCGACCAGGCCATTTTGCAAGTCTATGAAAATGCGCTCAATCGCACTGGCTCGGAGTCGACCTTCGTAGAGGAGGAGATCGATCTTCTGAAGCAGCAGGGTGGTTTGCAATTCAGCGCGGTGGCTCTGGTCGATATCGACTCCGACGGCGATCTCGATTTGATCTCAGCGGGTAGTACGGCAGGGACCAGCCCCATCGTTAAGACGATCGTTAACGAGAATCTCACCGCTAAGTTCAATCGCAATCTGCCTCCTGAGACGCCGCTGGTGCAAGGGACCGTTGATGAGGGAAATGCGATCATCTTCAACTGGCAGGAAGCGTTCGATGACGGTGAAGATACCCCGCTCAGTTTGAGTTATAACCTGCGCGTGGGCACTTCGGAAGAGGGTCATGAGGTGCTTTCGGGCAATGTCGCCCATGGCTCCGGCAATATCGGTCAAAAGCTCCAGCACCAGCTCCTCGATCTCGAAAGCGGTACCTACTTCTGGTCGGTGCAGGCTGTCGACGACGGTTTTGCCCGCTCGGAGTGGAGCAATTCCCAGTCTTTTATCATCGATACTGTTGCCCCCGAGGTGAAATTCGAAAGCCTGGGGCCGACCCGCTTGGGCATCAATCAGACCGCGACGCTGGCCCTGAGCTTTTTCGATCTCCACTCGGGACTGGTCGTCGAGACTGCGCCGACGGTCCAGGTCGTCGTCGGTGACGAGGTATTCGACTTTGAGCCGGTGCAATTTACCGGGGATTCGTGGAGTGGTCGACTGACTGTCGCGGCCGAAATGCCCTCGGGCAGCGCCGCGATTCGGGTATCGGGTGCGCTCGATCAGAAGGGCAATGTCATGACGGTCTTCGATACCGTCGATGTCCTTGTGCTGGATACTACGCTGCCGACAGTTACGGAGGCTTTTCCCGAGATTGGGGCTAGCGAGGTAGGAGTCGAGACCGAGGAAATCACGATTCGTTTTTCCGAGTCGATCGATCCTGCCTCGATCAGCAATGATCATTTCAAGATCCGGCGGGGTAGTACCGTTCTGGTTCATAGCGGTGAAAAACCGGATTACGACGAGACCACCAATACAGTTAGTATAGAGCCGGTGGCCGGTTTATCACCCGGTTCGGAATATACCGTCGAAGTGTCGGCGGCGATTCAGGATCTAGCTGGCAACCGGCCAGACGATGCGATCAGCTGGTCATTCAGCACCAGGGTGCCGCAAATTGCCCAGCTGACTCCGGTTGCGGGCGATTCAACCGTAGCGACGGCCGACAATGTGATCGAGGCTCTTTTCGATCATCCGATCGATACAGAGGCGCTGGGGGGGAATGTCACGGTCTTCAAGAGCGGTGCTGAGGTCGAGATCGACGATAGTAGTATCGAATTACTTGACGATGGTCTTAGAGCTCGTTTTTCGCTGGCTTCGGGCCTGGAAGCGGGTAGTGCCTATCAGGTCCGAGTCGCGGCGGCAGTGGGTGGCCCTCTGCGCGAGGGCGACTATGTCTGGGAGTTCAGCACGGCGGTTCCGGAGCTGGTCGATACGAATCCGGTGGCTAACGCCGAGGCCGTTGAAGTAGGGCTGGAGGAAGTGCAGCTGACATTCAGTGCGCCGATCGATACGATCCAGTTGACGCCGACTCACTTTGTGCTCAGTCGCGGCGGTCAGTCGGTTGAGTTGCGGTCTGGCGATCCGATCGATCGCGGTGGTAATATCTATGCTTTGGCTCCGGATGGGGGTTTTGCGGTGGGTACGCGCTACGACCTGCAGATCGCCCCGGCGGTCAGTGGTCCACTGGGTTCGGGGGAGGCCGAGACGGTGAGTTTCAGCACCAGGGTACCGGCGCTGACCGCTACGACACCGGCTGATGGGGATACTGCGCTGGCAGATCTGAGTGGTGTGATCGAGGCTAGTTTCGATGCGCCGATCGATCAGGCGGTACTGGTGGCCGACGGCAATGTCGCACTGCTGGAGTCGGGCGAAGCGATTGCGATTTCGACGCCGTCTTACAATGCGGACGTGGTCAGTTTTTTCCCGGTAGATGGTTTCAAACCCGGTGCTCGTTATACCGTGATCATCGATGGTCTCGTTGCAGGTCCGCTGCACGCTGCGGCGTCTGGCGATTTTAGCTGGCACTTCCAGACGCCGGTGCCGGAGTTGGTGAGCCAGAGTCCTTTGGGTGCTGTTGAAGAGGTTGGGGATCGTATTAAGGCGGAGTTTTCTGCTGCGATTGATGAGAGTTTGCTCGCTCCCGATAAAATTGCCCAGACGATAGAGGTGACCCGGGAAGGGGAGGGAGAGGTGCTGGCGGATGGGGGGGTGGATTTCGACCCTGCGACCCGTGAGCTCAGTATCGAGTTGGCGGACGGTTTTAAACCGGGTGCTCTTTATGCGGTGGTCCTCGATGGTCTATTGGCCGGTCCGTTGCGCGCGGTGGGCGAGGGCGATTTCAGTTGGCAGTTTCAGACCCCGGTGCCGCAGCTGGTGGATTCGACGCCGGACCATCAGCTCAGCGATGTCGCGACGGCCGACAATGTGATCGAGGCTCTTTTCGATCATCCGATCGATGAAGAGACGATGAGGATAGAGGGGAATGTCGCCGTCTTCAAGGGCGGTGCCAAGGTCGAGATCGACGATAATGATATTGAATTACTTGACGATGATCGTACCGCACGTTTTTCGCTGGCGTCGGGTCTGGAGGCGGGCTTTGCCTACCAGATCCGGATCGCGGCGGCAGTAGGTGGTCCGCGGCGCGAGGGCGACTATGTCTGGGAGTTCAGCACGGCGGTTCCGGAGCTGGTCGATACGAATCCGGTGGCTAACGCCGAGGCCGTTGAAGTAGGGCTGGAGGAAGTGCAGCTGACATTCAGTGCGCCGATCGATACGATCCAGTTGACGCCGACTCACTTTGTGCTCAGTCGCGGCGGTCAGTCGGTTGAGTTGCGGTCTGGCGATCCGATCGATCGCGGTGGTAATATCTATGCTTTGGCTCCGGATGGGGGTTTTGCGGTGGGTACGCGCTACGACCTGCAGATCGCCCCGGCGGTCAGTGGTCCACTGGGTTCGGGGGAGGCCGAGACGGTGAGTTTCAGCACCAGGGTACCGGCGCTGATCGCTACGACACCGGCTGACGGGGATGCCGCGCTGGCAGATCTGAGTGGCTTGATCGAAGCTAGTTTCGATGCGCCGATCGATCAGGCGGTACTGGTGGCTGATGGCAATGTCGCGCTGCTGGAGTCCGGTGAAGCGATTGCGATTTCGACGCCCTCGTACGATCAGGAGTCCGGGGTGGTCAGATTTGCCCCGGTGGCTGGTTTCAAACCCGGTGCTCGTTATACCGTGGTCATCGATGGTCTCGTTGCGGGTCCGCTGCACGCTGCGGCGTCCGGCGATTTCAGCTGGCACTTCCAGACGCCGGTGCCGGAGTTGGTGAGCCAGAGTCCTTTGGGTGCTGTTGAAGAGGTTGGGGATCGTATTAAGGCGGAGTTTTCTGCTGCGATTGATGAGAGTTTGCTCGCTCCCGATAAAATTGCCCAGACGATAGAGGTGACCCGGGAAGGGGAGGGAGAGGTGCTGGCGGATGGGGGGGTGGATTTCGACCCTGCGACCCGTGAGCTCAGTATCGAGTTGGCGGACGGTTTTAAACCGGGTGCTCTTTATGCGGTGGTCCTCGATGGTCTATTGGCCGGTCCGTTGCGCGCGGTGGGCGAGGGCGATTTCAGTTGGCAGTTTCAGACCCCGGTGCCGCAGCTGGTGGATTCGACGCCGGACCATCAGCTCAGCGATGTCGCGACGGCCGACAATGTGATCGAGGCTCTTTTCGATCATCCGATCGATTCCGGAGTCCTGTTTACGGAGGGCAATGTCACCGTCTTCAAGGGAGGTGTTGAGGTCGAGACCGACGGCCTCGAATACCTGAACCCGAATCGCACTGCTCGTTTTTCGCTGGCGTCGGGTCTGGAGGCGGGCTCTGCCTATCAGGTCCGGATCGCGGCGGCGGTAGGTGGTCCGCGGCGCGAGGGCGACTATGTCTGGGAGTTCAGCACCGCAGTGCCAGAGCTGATTGCTGCGAATCCAGCGGACCAGACCGAGGCCGTTGATGTGGGGCTGGAGGAAGTGCGGCTGATATTCAGCGCGCCTATCGATGAGGCTAAGTTGAGGCCGAATCCCTTTTTGCTCAGCCGTGAAGGTCGGCCGGTCGAGTTGCGCTCCGGTGATCCGGTCCCCCGCGGTGATAACACCTATGGTTTGGCTCCGGCCAGCGGTTTTCAGGTGGGTACGCGTTATCAATTACAGATTTCTCCGGTGGTCAGTGGTCCATTGGGCTCGGGTAAGACGGAGAAGCTCGGTTTCAGCACGGCGGTGCCGGTGCTAGTCGGTAGAACACCGGCTGACGGAGATACTGCGCTGGTCGATCTGAGTAGTGCGATAGAAGCCCGTTTCGATGGACTGATCAACGAGCCTGCACTGCGGGGCAATGTCGAGTTGCTGGTATCGGGTGAGCGGGTTGCTATTTCGACGCCCTCGTACGATTCGGAGTCCGGGGTGGTCAGTTTTACTCCGGAGGATCAGTTGAAGCCTGGCACTGCCTACAAGGTGCGGATCGCTTCGGCCGTGGGGGGGGAATTGTTGAAACAACCCGATGCTTTCACCTGGAACTTCAGTACCCGCATTCCCTCGGTGATCGCAACCAGTCCAGTGGATGAAGGCAATACCGAATCCGGCCCAGAGCGGCTCGAGGTTGTTTTTTCGGGCCCCGTCGATCCGAATCTGGTAGATTCGCGCTCATTCACACTTAGTCGTCTCGGCGAACCGATCGTCCTAGCTGACGACGAGTTCAGCTACGATCCTGAGACCTTTACGGTACGCTTCCCAGTTGTGGAGTTGCGTTCGGGTTCGGCTTACGAGGCCAGTGTTAACGCACGGGTCAGCGGGCCGCTTGCCCGCCAGATCCGCTTGCCTGATCGTCACTGGTCTTTCACCACTGAAATACCTCAGGTTCTCGAGAGCAGGCCGGCAGATGGTAGTGATGGTGTTTCGATCAGCGACGCCACGCTGCAGATCTCATTCACCGAGTCGACTGCGCGCCAGGACAAGGCCGATTTTCAGATGTCGGCCCGATCGCTGGATGATCCCGAAGCCCCGGTCGAACTGGTGAGTATAACGGGTTTCGGTGCCAACGCGAGCGGTACGGTGATCAACTTTGCCCCCGAGGGCGGCCTGAAGCCATTCACCGAATACCAGGTCTCCATGGATCGATCGGTCCTGGGCGACCTGGCGCTGAGCGGTTTTAGCTGGACTTTCCGCACTGCTGCCAGCCTGGCCGATGCGCGTTTGGGCGGCACTATTCGCGATGGCAGCGGCCAGGTTGAGCTCTATCTGCCGCCCAATGCGCTGCCGCCCGGAACCAACGAAGTTACGATCAGCCGGATTGTGACCGGTGCGGGTAAACGAGTCCAGGACGTCGAGTTGACTCAGATCAGCGACGCCTATTCGATCCGTGCGCTGGGTACCTTGAGCAAGCGCGCGACGTTGACTATGTACTATAGCGACGACCAACTCGGGGCCAGTGATCCGGCCAAGCTCGGCATTTTTCATCGAGTTGGCGATCAATGGTTTAGGCTCGGCGGTACTCGCGATAAGGAGACGCGCGGGCTGCTCACCACGATCGAGGATTGGGGAACCTTCGCCATTTTTGAGGATCGCTCGGTGCTCGTGGGCAGTCTCGCTGTTCGCGACCTCGACTGTCAGCCGCGAGCGTTTGCGCCGCGTGGCGGGGGGATTCGCGACCAAACAGATATTTCTTTCACCCTCACGGGGCCAGCCGATGTGACGGTGCGGATCTACAATGCTTCTGGTCGGCTCGAGCGAGTTATGGTCCGCGAAGAGCCGATGGCTCCGGGACGAGTGACCCTCAAGTGGGACGGTCAGGACGAGGACCAGAAGATCGTTGGCAGTGGGCTCTATATCATCGCTGTCGATGCCGGTGGTCAACGCAGCGAAAAAGTCGTGGCGGTGGTCCAATGAAGCGCGCGATACTCTTGGTCGTTATGAGTGCCGCTGTGGCGGCGGCTCAGAGTTTCCAGGATCTGAGCAATGTTTCGGGGGCTGCGAATCTCGGTCTATATGCTACTGGTCTGACCTGGGGCGATTACGATGGCGATGGGGCGCTCGACCTCTACGTTACGAACTGGTCTACCAATCAGGCTACGCCCCCGACCAACGCGCTCTATCATAACGATGGCGATGGGACCTTTACCGATCTCGCGGTCGAAGCTGGTGTCGATGATAAGCGGAACAGCTCGGCCGCGGCCTTTGCCGACTACGACAA
>CAZFMY010000023.1:0-24948 GCA_964520345.1 uncultured Gemmatimonadaceae bacterium
GGCCATAGACGGCTCGCGGAGTTCCGACTCCTCGGAACGCGAGGGCGCTGTAGCCTACCTGCGCCAGTACTTCCAACCACCGGCCAACCCTATCCAGCTCGATATCCCCAAGATGCGCCAGGGAGGCCTAGATGTGGCGATATTCGCCGTCGACTGCACCCGACCCCGTGGCAACCATCTGCTCTATCTAATGGACGCGCTGGGCTATTTCATCAGCGAAGTGGATGAACACGCTGCCGATATCACCATTGCACGCCGAGCCGTAGAGATTGAACACGCCCGCCGCGAGGGCAAACGAGTCGCAATTCTGGCAGTGGAAAACAGCGATGCATTGGAGCAGAGTCCCTATGTCCTGCCCCTGCTCTACCGCCTAGGCATCCGCGTTATGACGCTGACCCACAGCACCCGTTCCTGGGCCGGAGATGGCTGCGAAGTCATAGGCGGGTCGGGACTCACCGGCTTTGGCCACCGGCTCTTAGACCAGATGAACGAGTTGGGAGTTGTCGTCGATGTGTCCCACCTCAACGAGCCGGGCTTCTGGGATGTGGTTGAAAAGACCCAGGCCCCCTTTATGGCCACCCATAGTTGCTGCCACGCCCTCTGCGACCATCCCCGCAATCTTCGCGACGAGCAACTCCGGGCCCTGGCCGAAAAAGGCGGAGTCCTAGGCATCACCTTCGTCCCCTCCTTTATCGATGCGACCGAGCCCACCCTCGAGCGACTGCTCGACCATATCGACCACGCAGTCAACACCGCCGGCATCGACCACGTTGGCCTCGGCTCCGACTTCGATGGCGGCGGCGACCTCCTTGAGGATGCGACCCGAGTGCCGGATATTACCATCGGTCTGGCCACACGAGGCTACAGCGAAGACGATATCCGCAAAATCCTCGGCCTGAATCAGTTCCGACTCCTGCAGCAGGTGATCGGCTAATCGACGCGAGGCGAATCAGACCCCATAGAGTGTCGAGAATTTCGCCTCCAGATAATCGGTGAAATAGTCGGCGTTCAGCTTCTCTCCCGTTACCTCCACCACCAATTCGCCAGCCCTCAGCCGACTGCCGCGCTGATGGATTTTCTCGTTGAGCCAGGTCTTGAGATGCCCCAACTCGCCGCGCTCGATCTGTCCCTCGAGGTCGGAGAGATCTTTTTGTGCCTGATTAAAAAACTGCGCCGCATAGAGATTGCCGAGGGTATAGGTCGGGAAATATCCCATCCCGCCCATCGACCAGTGGATGTCCTGCAGCACGCCCTGAGCATCGTCGGGCGGCCGCAGACCCAGATACTGCTCCATCCGCTCGTTCCACACCGCCGGTAAATCACCCACCGAGACCCGGCCGGCGAAGAGATCGCGTTCCAGTTCGAAGCGCAGGATGATGTGCAGATTATAGGTCACCTCGTCGGCCTCGACCCGGATCAACGAAGATTCGACCTGGTTGACCGCCGCGTAGAAGGCATCGATATCGACCGACTCCAGTTGCCCGGGAAAAAGCGCCTTGAGTCGCGGCAGATAGTGGGTCCAGAAGGCCCTGCTGCGCCCAATCATATTCTCCCAGAGCCGCGACTGCGACTCGTGTATCCCGAGCGAAACACTAGCACCGGCCGGAGTGCCGACCGCATCTTCTGGCAGCCCCTGTTCGTACAGTCCATGGCCAGCCTCGTGGATGGTGCCAAAAAGCGAGCCGGGCAACCAGTCGGCGCTGTAGCGGGTGGTTAGCCGCACGTCATCGCGGGAGATCCCCGAACAGAAAGGGTGCACCGCCCGATCGAGCCGCCCCGCCTCCAGATCGAAACCCATGTCCTCCATCACCTGGAGGCCCAAGGTCTCCTGCGCTGCAATGGGGTACTCCTGGTCGAGAATCCCCTGTGCAGGAAAGATACCGATCTCCGCAATCCGTTCGACCAACGGCACCAATCTCTCGCGTAATTGCTCGAAGAGCGGAACGATCTCTTCGGTTCGGGCATAGGGTTCGTACTCGTCGAGTAGCGCGTTGTAGATTTCACCTTCATAGCCAACCCGGTCCGCGACTTCTTTCTTAAGCTCGACGATTTTCGCCAGCAGGGGCTCGAAGAGCGCAAAATCCGAGTTCTCTCGCGCCTCGACCCAGGCCTCATGCGCCATCGACTCGGTGCGACTCAATTCGACGACGAGTTCCCTCGGGATCTTGAGCGCCCGTCCTTGCTCGCGGCTGACCTCACGCACATTGACCGCCGCATCGCCCTCCAATTCCACCCCTTGCAGATCCTCGACCAGGGCAACCAGTTCGGGTGCAGTGAGCCGCTGGTGATAAAGTCCAGCCAGTGTCCCCAGAGCCCTGGCTCGCATCGCCACACCTCTGGGCGGCATATACGTCTCCTGATCCCAGCCGATCAAACTCTGGGCGTGACCGATATCGGCCAATTCGGCAATATGAGTCATAAACATCTCGTACGCTTTGTTCATCGTCTCAGCTTTCCCCTCGAAAAATGGTTGTTGCAAATTGCGATAATCCGTACACTTTGCGACCGTAATTAGCCAACGTTACTCACCGCGGAGACCGAAACTCATGAAAATAACCCATGCTGAATCTATCGCTCTCAATATCCCTTTTTATGCAAGACGTGTCACCCGTGCCATGCAACGCGCCTCGACCCACGACGAACGCGTCTGGGTCGTGCGCCTCGAAACCGACAATGGACTCGTTAGCTGGGTCGACAGCCACAGCCGACCGGAGATTGACGGACTAGTCGGGCAAAATCCAGCCGCCATCATGCACCGTGACGAAATCGGTTTTGGACCTCAGGTCGCCTGCTATGACCTGGTCGGTCAGGACAATGGCGTCCCCATCCATGCACTCCTCGGTGTCAAGATCCGCGACCGCTGCCCCATATCCTGGTGGGATATCGACATGCCAGCCCAGGACTGGGTCGCCGAGGCTAAAGAATCTCTCAAGCGCGGCTATACCACCTTCAAGATGAAAGCCCGCCCCTGGCGCGATATCGTCGCTCAAACCAATGCCGTCGCTAAGGTCGTACCCGCCGACTATAAATTCGATGTCGACTTCAACGGCTTCCTGCTCAACCAGGCCAAGGCCGAAATCATCCTGCAGCAACTCGACGAAAATCGCAATGTCGGCATTTATGAAAGCCCCTTCTATATGCACACCAACCCTGGTGATGCGCGTCTATTGCGCGAACGAGTGCGCAAACCCATCGTCGAACACTACCAGGACCAGTATCTGCGCAACGAGTGCTCAGACGGTTTTGTTATCGGTAGCGGTGCCACCGAAACCCGGCGCACAGCTACCCTGGCTGCGGCTCACAACAAACCTTTCTGGCTGCAGTTGGTCGGTTCCGGGCTCACCACAACCTATGCCGCCCACCTCGGTTCCGTACTCTCGCACGCGCAATTACCCGCAATCACCTGCCACGAACTCTGGGTCGACGACCTGCTCAAGAAACCGATCGAGGTTCAGGACGGCTATATGCCGGTACCGGATCGCCCCGGTCTGGGCGCTGCGGTCGACGAGAAAGCCATCGCTCGCTATACCGTCGACCCCGACGAACCGACCCCCAAGCAGCGCTACCTGGCACGCAAGCGAATCCTGCGGATCCAATGGCCCGCCGGCGGACGCAAGAAGCGGGTCTGGGAATTCACTGATGAAGCCAAGTACCAGACTTCTTTCTACGCCGGCAATATACCCGGTTTCGAGCCCGGTGTTGACTTAGAGGTCATCGAAGACGACAAAAGCGCAGCCTTTAGAAAGCGCCACCGACAGCTTCTGGACCAGGGGCGTTAGATTCAATTCTTCCCAGCGGCGGGTCTGCGCCTATCTAGGCGGATCCGCCGCTCGGTTCTAGTCTCTATCTCTTCAGCCTGCGCGGGTAACACAATCCGACCCGGCAGCTGGGATACCAACACACCATCAGCTAGTTGATGGGCACTCCCGCGAATTCAATACAGGCATCAATCAATCCTGCTGCTGCCGGGCAATATCCCCGTACTGGGTCAGGTCGTAGCCAATATCCGCGTAGTCCAGCAGATTGAGCAAGGCCCTTAATGCCACACCGAACCCATCGACGCCGCTGAAGCCGCCAAACTGCCCTCCCCCCTTCAGGTGCGGCTCCAAATCGAGGAATACACCCGGAATGCCCTGCCGCTTCAGTCTGCGTTCCAAGCGCGGAATCACGGTGCGAAAATCGCGCAAAATCTCCTCGTGCCCCGAATCTCCCTGATCAGCAGGTACAAAATTCTTAAGTCGCTCCTCATCGACAAATCCCTGCCACTTAAGGGCGGGGTCGATCTTGTAATCCTTGATGTGCATCCAGCCAATACCCGACCGCATCGCCCTATATTCAGCGATCGTCTCGACCGAACTAAAGTTCTGACTCGACAAATTGCCACCATCGAAAATCAGACAGAGATTCGGATGATCAACCATCTTGTAGAGCTTTTGCAATATCCGGCCATTTTGGCCGATGAGATTGGCCTCGACTTCCAATCCGAATATCGCTTCACCTCTACGGCAGACTTCGGCTATTTTTTCCAACCGCTCGGCAGCCAGGTCTATATAATCCTCGGGATTCTCCCCCCTGGGGTGGTAAAATGAAAAACCGCGGATAAGCCGCGTCTCGAATTCCCCCGCCAGATCGACCGCTCGCTGCACATCCCTTTTTAAATACTTGTCGAAGGGAATAAACGCATTGGCCGAACCGTCTTCGATATCCAGAAGCTTTACCTTGCCGATCGGCGAGCCGATCGAAGAGACCTCGACCCCAAATTCGCGATGCAACTTGCGCAGACGAGCCACCTCGCGCCGCGTCAACTGCATGAGATTCTTGGTGCCCTGCCCCACATCGACAAAACGCAAGCTATAGTAGGACATGCCCAACGCCGTCAGCATGGTCAACTGTGCTTCCGCCTTTTTGTCCGCCGGCCCTTCGTCGGCAAAGCCGCTGATGAGTACCCGGGGTTTACCACGCATAGCAACCTCCTGGAAAATTTATCTGAGTATAGTTGAAAAAATTTATCGCAATATCAGGATGTCCTGGCAAGCGTCCACCAACCTCATCTTCAACTCGCAAGAACCTGCTGTATATGTCCCTCCGAGTGCGAAGAGCAACTCAGGACATCCGTTCTATCTGCACCTGACCCGAGGTCGCGTCTCGGAGGATCGTGCACAACTCGTCGAAAAGCTCCTCGTCCAACTGCAAAATCCATTTCACATCAGCGCCGAAGTCTTCGGCTGCTATCCGGGCACCGAGTACTTCAACGTGTCTTTTACATTGGTCGTACGCAGCATAGCCTAGTTGCACCTCAACACCGATGGTCTCGATCTTGTCTACTCGTTCGACCGCAGCGAGAGCCGCCTGAGCCGTCTCGGTATAGGCCCGGACCAGGCCACCGGTCCCCAATTTGGTTCCACCGAAATAACGCGTCGCCACGACCACCACATCTCCCAGGGCCGCTCCCTGCACTACCGCCAACATCGGTCGACCCGCCGTCCCCGAAGGCTCTCCATCATCGCTCATACCGTGAATCACCGTTGCCCCGTAACCAACCGCAAAAGCATAGCAATGATGCGATGCATCGGGAAAACGCTGACGCATTGAACCGATATAGGCCTTGGCCGCCTCGATGCTGGTGGCGGGAGCTGCCGTGCCGATGAAGCGCGAATTTTTGAAGCGCAACTCGACTTCTGCAGCGATAGCGGGAATAGGATAACCAGGCATTTGTAGAATAGATCAGCGAAACGACGCAGCAAACTATCTAAGGGCTCTCAGCGGTCGACGAAGAGCGGCCCTCTCCTGCACAAATCTCGCCATCGCACCCAGCGACGAGATCCGGTGCCGCGATCGACCCTTTAATCCCAATCTATGAGAAACCGTATCTTCTCTTTGCTGACCAGACCGTATTGTACAAGAGCAGCGCAATGGTCATCGGCCCTACCCCATTGGGCACCGGCGTGATGGCGCTGGCCTTTTTGCGCACCTCTTTGTAATCGACATCACCGACTAGGCGCCAGCCGCGCTCGCGTTCTGGAGCATCGATCTGGTTGATTCCGACATCGATCACCACCGCGCCCTCTCTGACCATATCGGCCTTGATACCCTGAGGAAAACCCGCTGCAGCTATTACTATATCCGCCTGACGCGTAAAATAACCAAGGTCGTGAGTACCGGTATGGCAGAGCGTGACCGTAGCATTAGCTCCTTCGGCCTTATAGCCCAGCAATAGAGCTATCGGCCGCCCAACCAACGTGCTTCTCCCAACAACTACAACATGTTTACCTGCGGTTTCGATCCCGCTACGGCTTAGAATCTGCACAATCCCGTGGGGGGTACACGGCCAGAAGCATTCTTCCTGCCGCACCAGGCGACCAAGATTGACCGGGTGCAGTCCATCGACATCCTTGTTTGGATCGATCGCGTTGAGCACTTGCTCTTCATCTTGCCCTGGCAGCGGAAGTTGCACCAGTATGCCGTGGACCGAATCGTCCCGATTGAGCCGCTCGACTGCTTCCACTACCTCTGCAGTACTCGCATCAGCCGGCAGATCCACTTGCAGTGAATACATCCCCAACTCCTCGCAAGCCTTGCCCTTGGAACGCACATAAGAGAGCGAAGCGGGATTATCTCCCACCAGCACTACAGCCAGTCCCGGGACCAGATTCTGCTCCTGCTTCAAGCGCTCGATATCCGCCTTTATTTCAGCGCGAATCTCGAGCGAGATCTCCCGACCATCCAGTCTCTTCCCCACTAACGACCTCCACTGGGTTGCAAAAAATCTTTTTTCACTACCCGCTTCAACGCCTCGGGCACCTTCACCACCCCTCCGGCTTGCTGGTAGTTGTCCAAAATCGAGATCAAGAGCCGACCCATCGCACATCCCGTATCGTTGACCAGATGGCAAAAACCCCGACCGGCCTTGCCTTTGTAGCGGATATTGAGGCGACGAGCCTGATAGTCGGTGGCATTGGTGTCCGTCATAACCTCCATAAACTCCCCCGACCCCGACATCCAGACCTCCATATCCCGCTGGCGGTGACTGGCCAGATAGCCAGCATCGCCGTGGCATTTGTCGACGACCCGATAAGGCAGTTCCAGCGTTTGCAAGAGCCACTCATTAATCTCGCCGAATTCCTCGTACACGGCCTCGGACTGGTCGGGCAGGCACACGGCATTCATCTCGATCTTATCGAATTGATGGACGCGCTTGATACCTTTGACATCCTTGCCCCAGGATCCGGCCTCGGAACGAAAACAGGCCGTATACGCGAAGATTTTAACCGGCAACTCAGCCGAGTCCAGAGTACGGTCCATAAAATAGCTGAAATTCGTTGGCTCCGAAGACCCGACCAGGAAAAGCTCCGTCCCCTCCTCTACATTATCGGTCTTGATTCCGTAGACCTGGTCGCGGCCCTCGGGAAAATGCGAAGTACCGTAAAGAGAGCGTTCGCGCACCAGTAAGGGCGGCACGAACATTTCATATCCCCGCTCAAGCAACTCGTCGATGAGCAGCTGGCTCAGAGCGTATTGCATCAACGCTACATCGCCGCGCAAATAGGCGAAGCGCGAACCAGCGACCTGGCCACCCTGCAAGGTGTCGATACCTCCTAACACCACGCCAAGTTCGGAGTGGTGCAGCGGCTCGAACTCCTCATCCTCTACGTGCAGCGGCCGCTTGGGCATATGTTGGCCACTGGCCTCGCCGAGACCCAGCTGAGCCGCAGCCAGATATCCCTCCCCGGGCACCCAGGCCTTCTCCTCAACATTGTCCTCCTCACCAGCACCAACCGGCATATCCGGATGCGGCCAGTTCGGCAACCAGTCCATGATCTCCTGCCATCCCGCACTCAACGCTGCCAAATCCTGTTCCATGGCCCGACCCCGTTCGCGCAGCTCCTGACCCTTCTGTCGCGCTGCATCCGGATCGGACTTGCCCAATTTGGCCAGCTCCTTCTTCTCCCCATTCAGCGCGTCTATATCCTTCTGTAGCTCCCGCCGTGCTTCATCCAGCTCCAACCAACGGTCGATATTCGCTTTCTCGGGATCCACCTTTCTCACCTTTATCGCCTCACGCATAGCGTCGGTATTGGCGCGAAGGACCTTGGCGTCGATCATAACTATCACTCTCAGTTTTAGGTAAATTCCCAGGCTATCAATTCCCAACTCCATCTATCAGGGACACCCGGGGAACGATCGAAAAAATTCCCGCTACTCGTTCTCAACACCCGGTAAAATCCGGGTAAACAAAACGCTGCTCTGCGACTAATAGCGTTCATGGACTCAGGAAGAACTTTCCTTGAATCACCCACGCGGCACATTGCTGAGATAAAGTCGCAGTTGGGATGAATTATGGCAATACCTCGCCATCCCCGTATCGCCAGGCTCCTAGAACTCTGGCGAGGACAGAGCAATAAAACTACCTCGGCACAGATCCAGGGTTTGGACGAGTTCTCCTTAAGGAGTTTACCTATCCGTCGCTTTTAACGTTTCACGGTTATTTTGCTCAACCACTCTTCCCGTCCTCCATAGACTGCAAATACCGCTTCGAGTAATAGCCGCACTGCCTGCCCGAAGTAGCGACCTCTGCGCCAGGCAATGCCAATTTCTCGTTCGAAAGCCACACCGCGGACTTCCACCCTCAGGAGCGCACCACTTTGCAGAGCCTCCTGTACTGTCAATCGCGGCAGGAACGATACCCCCAGCCCGGCTTCCACCAGCTTGCGCATTGCCTCAGGACTGCGCAATTCCATGACCGCTCCCAGTTCAAGCCCTGCTTCGGCCAGTTTCTCATCAACGACCTTGCGCGATACCGAGTCGGCGTGAAAAAGGATCAGCGGCTCCTCTACCACCTCACTCAACTCGACCGTACCACTCCGGGCAAAACGGTGATCGGGACCTACGACCAGCGGCATATCATCGCGGTAGATCGGCACCGCTTCAATCTTCGGATGGATATAAGGCAGATGGATCAACGCAAACTCGGAGCGATTCATCAAGAGATCTTCGACCAGGTAACGAGAGGGTGCGACCTGGGTCTTCAACGCCACATCGGGATAGCTGCGCATATACTCTTTGAGTATCTCTGGCAATAGGTATATAACCGCCGCATCGATCGCCCCGAATTGAAAGCTCGCTCCCGGTTCCAGATCGCGTCGCTCGAGCCGCTCACTAGCCTCCTCCAGCAAATCTTCGACCTGAATCGCATAGCTCAGCAATAAGTGCCCCTCGGTAGTCAGAGCGACGTGTCGACTATCGCGATTAAAAAGCTGGATTCCCAAAGCGCGTTCGAGCTCCGAAATTCCGCTCGAAACCGTTGGTTGAGTCACGTACATCTCTCGCGCCGCCTGGGTAAAACCGCCAGTGCGCGCTACGGCCAAGAAATAGCGCAAATGTTGCAAATTCATAACTCAGTAGCTGTGCTTAGAATGGTACAAATGGTGTATTGCCAAGATCTCGTCTCTCTTCGGCTATCACTCAACTCTCTAGAGGGAAAACTCGCTTCGATCCCATACCGGCGCCAAACCGCCGTGGTGAAGTCAAGCTCCAGCATCCCGATCCCCTCCTGAATTTCACTCAAATACGGCCCTATTAGCGATAAAAACTTAAAAATCTACTAGTACCCACTCATTCTCGCTTCGCTCTCTTTGCCCCAGGCCTTTTCGCGAAACTGGCCACCAGAGCACTAAGCGCTATATTTTCTCTTATGTACTTAATCTTCGATTGCGATGGCGTCCTGGTCGATAGCGAGTCGATCAGTTGCGGCGCCTGGTTACCCGTACTCGCCCGCTACGGCGTCCAGGCCGAACTTAGCGAGATCGAAACAATGATTGGTAAATCCGATCAATCGGTGCTCGACCATTTCACCGATAAAACAGGTATCCAATTTCCTGCCTCGATCCTCAGCGAACGCCAAGAGGAGTACTTCCGCCAGGCCCGTACTGAACTGCAAACCTTTCCAGGGCTCCCCCAAACACTTGATGTCTTGGCTCAAAGAGACATCGCATCGGCCGTAGCCTCATCCGGACATCCCGACAAAATCCGTTTCTCCCTTAAACGGGTCGGTCTCGATGCTCATTTCGACATCATCTGCAGTGCCGTCGAAGTTGACCGTGGCAAACCCGCACCCGATCTCTTCCTTCTCGCCGCCGAACGCCTGGGCGCCGCACCGGAAGACTGCGCTGTGGTCGAAGATTCGGTCTTTGGACTCGAGGCTGCACGACGGGCCGGGATGCGAGCCATCGGCTTTAGCTCGAGTCATTCCGCAGCCATCTTGCGTGCGGCAGGGGCCGATCTGGTCTTTGCCGACTACGACGAATTCTTAGCCCTGCTCAAAACGATTTAATTTTTTCTAAAGTTTGGGCCTTGGCCGCCGATCTTTATTAATAGATGGACTTCGGTCCAAATCCTTGGGGCACACCTCGTCGAGTGCGCAAGTTCTCGACGAGGTGTATTTTTTTGCCCTTCAATATATGGCCCAATATACACCGACAGACGTTGTGGTTAAAAAATCCTTTTCAAACCCCTCCATCATTCTACTGCTCAGTTCCAAAATCAGCCAGGGTTAATCTATCCATCCGACGCGAAGTTCATCGCTACGCCCCCAGACGCCGCATCAACTCCCGCTCGTACTCCTCTAATATTTTCGCATAGACTTCTTCGCTGATAAAACCCGTCACCTGGATACTCAGGTTGTTTTTGAAACGGCCCGCCGGAATATACATCCGTCTGTCCACGCCGGCTTTGCGATCCCACAGATTCGAACTCTGGGCCGGCACGTATTCAGCCCGGTTCCGACTCCCATCCGGATGGCGTAAAAAAAGTGAGATCAGATGCGGCGAGTTGCGATCCCTTCCGTGGTGCAGGCTGCCGGCTTCGAACTCATCTACAACCAGCCGCAGCAACTGCCGACCCTGCCTGTGATCCTCTACCGAGACCGTCAACGACCCCATCATCTTCACATAGGCGCGTCTGGGAGCAATGATCTCGACCTGAGAATTACAGAGAGTCACCATATAACGCAGAAAAAGTCCATCGACTACGTAGCAAGATAGATCGTCAATGACCTCGGCCCGCGTTTTGGGGTTGACATTCTGGGTCTGGGTGATATAGCGCTCAGCCAAAGCCACCGGGACCACCTTGCGTAGATCGGCCCGCGAAAGAACCTGGCTCTCGAAATTTCCAGGACGCATATCTAAAGCGACCCGGGCATCCTCTTCGGTCTTGTAGAATTCTCTTTTAAAGGTCATTCTTGCGGAGTCCTCAGGATCCTCGATGACCTTTACCACCCCATAGCGGTCGGCAAGTCGGGCAAAATCCGAGTGGAAAAGTACCATCTTGACCAGCGAGGGAGCGAATTTGCGCACGTCTTCCAATTCCCAGATCAGCCGCGAGCCTTTGATCTCATGACCTTCTTGGAGGAAGTACGGATCGTTCCACATCCCACAATCATGCATAAAGCCACCGAGAAAAATCTCCACCAGCTCCCGCTCGAAACGCCTGCGCAAAACGGACTGCGTATCCTTCTGCTCTTCTTCCTCGGCATCATCAGCCTCGTCCCGATCCTGCTCCAACAGCGCCAAGAGCTCGTCGTCTTCTAAATCGCCGAAATAACTCTCCAACCCTTCCTCCGACCGCAAAGCCAACTGCGTGGCCAACTCAGTGGCAAAAGCCGCGACGTTGAGCGCGTGGCGCACCGTGACCTTATCGAGGTCGAATTTGAGGATCAGATCCATCAAGAGCGTATTACCGCTGAGATATTCCTCAATCGCCTTTTTCACCACTCCCTGAAAACCCTTGAAGCTATGTTCGAATTCCCGCAACCCCGCCGCCGAACTGCCCTGCTGCAAGTCGACCTGTTTGAAATCCAGCTTGCCTACGACCTTGTAGACTTCTTCGGCCTTCTTGGCTACCACCCGGGCATTATCGACAACCTGCCGCGCATGGTGCTCGGCCCGCTGCTGCTGACCTTCCCTCGGCCGACCTTCCTCGACCGCCAAGTCGAGATCGACCTCCTCTTCACCCCGGCCCTCATCATACAAGATCAGCACATCCATATACGTAGATCCCTTTACCACGGGGCTGCGCCGCTCGATCCAGTCGAGGTGGCGTTCCTCGATATCGGTCTTAGCGGCGATATAGACGCCACCACCTGGACCGATTACATCTTTGGCACTACAAATCCGATAACCCGGCTTTTGCTCCACAATGATCCGCAAGAAGTGACGCAATCGCTCGGTGCTCATACTTATGGGATCCATCTGTTCATCCTCTCCCAGAAAACGCTCCTACAACGCTCGACCGAATGCACAACTGCCCTTCGCCTTTTACCTCTGACTTCGGAATCCAATAAAATAAATTCACCAATCCCCCCGAACTCCGCTGTACGCTCGATCACAATCCTAAGGTTCGGCGAGTGCGCGGCGGGCGTTGTTCATATTGTCTCGCGCCAGATCATATCCGGGATCGAGTTCGAGCGCGCGGCGATATTCGACCAGAGCAGCTGCATATTTTCCCTGTACTGCCAATACTGTACCCAGGCTATTATGGCTTTCAGCATGCTCTGGATCTAGTCCGATCGCCCGACGAAAGTAAACCGCGGCCGAATCGTGGCGATCACGCGCGAAGAACAGCTTCCCCAGGCTAGCATGGATCCCGCTCGAGACAGGCTCGAGCGACAAGGCTCGGCGATAGAGCTCTTCCGCTGCCGCGAAATCTCCCTCTACTCTTTTGATCTGACCCAGGTTGAGATACGCTCTGGCATAATCGGGTTTCAACTCCAAAGCCCGGCGATAAGAATGCACCGCCGCCTGATTATCGCCCAGCATCTGCAAAACCGATCCGACCCCTAAATGCGCTATCTCCGCTTTTTGATCCAGTTCCAAAGCCTGGCGATAAGAACCCAGCGCACCGGTCAAATCACCTTGATCCTGTAACGATCTTGCGAGGTTGATCTGGGCGCGAAAATTGCTCGGATCCACCGCTACCACGCTTTGCCAGATCGCCACTTCACTGCGATAATCAAAACCGCGTCGAACCGTGAGACCACCCAAGAGCACGACAGCGCACACAACCGCGCCTGTGGGGATCCATACAGGTATAGCAAAACGAATGCTACGGTCTAAAACTATATAGGATGCTACAAACAGCGAGCTGATGATTAATGCCAGAGGCAGATACATCCGCCTTTCGGCTCCGACCTCGGTAATTATCGGCACTACACTCGAGGTCGGAGCCAAAAGGAGAAAGAAACTCAGACCAGCCCAACCCCAGAGCGGCCGACGAACCAATGCCCAGCCCACCAGCAACACAGAGCCGATGACCAATATCCCTGGTCCCCATACGTCGCCGACCATCAAAGGAACAGGTATGCCGTAGTCCAGCACCAGGGGGTGCGGCCAGAACGCCCGCACGATATACGTCGAAATCATTTGACATTGGTTGAGCAGATAGTTCCAGCTTTCCACTGCTGAGTCGAAAACGATAGTCTCCTTATGCGGTCGATACCACAAACCACGAATCAATACCAACCAACTCGCCGCCAGACCTAGATAGAACCAGGTGCGACGGCGCAACACCGCCCCCAACGATCCTCCCGCAAATGCACGGTCACAGAACAAGATCACCAGCGGTGCGCTGACCATGGTCTCTTTGGCCATCATCCCGGTCGCACAGCATAAAACCGCTGCCGTCAACCAATGCGATCCACCGTTAATGCCACGTAAAAAAAAGTAGCAGGTCGCTAGATAACAGATCCCCATCAGCGCCACACTGCGCTGAGCTATGTAATAGACGACTTCGCTATTGAGCGGGTGTACGGACCACAAGAGCGCACTGCAGAAAGCAAGTTCTCCAGCGCGACAGGCGACCTCATCCACCATCCCCAGTAATCGGCGCAACACCCCGTAGAGGACCAGAGTACAAACCAGGTGTAAAACGGCATTGACCAGGCGATATTTCCAGACGACCAGGCCGCCGAAGGCATAATTGAGTGCCAGGGTAAAACCCAGGACAGGGCGACCGTTAACCTGTGAGTGCTCTCCACCGCCAGGTTCCAACCAATGTGGTGGCCAGAGTTGGCGCAGATCTTCGTTCTCTACTATATAAGGGATATCATCGTATATGAACGGCCCACCGAGATGGACCAGATAGACCCCCACCGTCAGCGAGAGCAACCAGGGAGCTCTGAAGAGTACCCACCGCACAATCATGAACTGGACCCGCTGATTCGGATTGTTCGGTCGAGAAGCCCAAGACCGAGATTACTTTGGTCGGCACAGACCTGGTAGCAGAAAAACATCACGCACCATCCCACTACCCTAGTTTCGTTCAATATACCCCAAAACGACTAGAATACAGGATCCATCAGCGATCACCGATAGCCCAAGCTCTGCCGCCCGAGTGAGTAGCTCTGGGCTTTCAGCCCCGGGCTGTGCCCACAGGTGTCCGATACCCATAAGAGCTGCCTCTTCGACAATGGTTACACTTATATGCGGTGGAGTGATTAGAGAGATTCCGTGCACCGGTTCCGGCAGGGAAGCCAGGGTGGCAAATGAAGGCAATCCTTCGACCGTTTCAGCATGCGGATTCACCGGATAAACCCGACGCTCGTGCTGCATATAACAACGCAGGACCTTATTGCCGTATTTTGCCCGGGCGCGCGAAGCGCCGACCACCGCGTGCGGTGCGCCATCGAGAAAAGCCGCTATTTGCTCTTGGCTATCCATGCTCAAAAACCTACGGCCTGGCCCTCCTTACGCGGTTCAGAGGCCGCGCAATAACCATCTTCCAGGCGATAAATGAGCTGCGCACCACCAAAACTCGGGTTGCGCGGCGTACGCTTGAGTTGGTGACCTCGGCGCTCGAGTTCATCGAGCACTGCAGCGGGCAGATCTTTTTCGATCGCCACTTCCCGCTCTTTGAGGACTCGAAATCGCGGCGCATCAGCCGCCGCCTGGGGGTTTTGACCATAATCGGCCAGGCGCACCACCATCTGCACATGACCCTGCGCCTGCATCGGTCCTCCCATCAGCCCAAAGCTCATCACCGGCTCGGCACCCCGAGTCAGAAAAGCGGGAATGATCGTGTGGAAAGGACGTTTCGATGGACCCACTTGATTGGGATGCCCATCCCTGAGAACAAAACCCGCACCCCTGTTCTGCAAGCTGATGCCCGTCTCCGGCACCACTACTCCGGAGCCGAATCCCATATAATTGGACTGGATGAAAGAGACCATCATCCCCTCTGCATCGGCTGCTGTCAGGTAGACCGTACCACCAGGTCCCGGGGCGCCGTGACCTGGATCAGCTGCCGAATCCATATCGATCAGATCGGCTCGGGCAGCGAGATAGCCAGGGTCGAGTAAGTGCTCAACAGCCACGTCCATCGTCTCGGGATCGGCGATAAAGCGATAGGCATCTGCAAGCGCCAGCTTCACTCCTTCGATCTGCAGGTGTAACGCATCGGCCGAGTCAACCCTCAATGCTCCCAGATCCTTGTGCTGCAAAATTCCCAGGGCAATAAGCGCCGCCAGACCCTGCCCATTAGGTGGAATTTCGTGCAGCGTATAGCCGCGATAATTCTGGCTTGCAGTGCCCACCCAATCACACTGATGAGCAGCGAGATCTGCAACCCGCAACTGACCGCCATGCGCCGCCGCATCAGCGGCGATCTGCTCGGCTAAGGCACCGCGATAGAATGCCTCACCCTCGGTCTCTGCTATCCGTTCCAGCGTTCGAGCCTGGTCGGGGCAGGCAAATTTTTCACCCGTATACGGCGTCCGTCCACCGGGCATAAACGCCGTGGAAAAATCCTGAAACTGGCCCAGAGTTTGCGCCTGGTCCGCCCAGGACCGGGCCGTTACTGGCCCCACTAGATAACCGTCGCGCGCATAACGCACCGCCGACTCAAAAAGCGTCCCGAAAGGCAAGCGGCCAAAGCGGCGCGAAAGCTCCACCCAGGCTGAGACGCAACCGGGTACTGTCACTGCATCCCAGCCCCGGTCCGGCATCTGGGCGCATCCGGAAAAATATTCAGGCGTCCATCCCGCTGGCGAACGCCCGGAGGCATTGAGCCCGTGCAATCGCGCACCATCCCAGAGGATGCAGAAGGCATCCGAGCCAATACCATTAGATACCGGTTCAACGATAGCCAATGCTATAGCAGCAGCCAGCGCGGCATCGACCGCATTACCACCTCGATCGAGCATCCTCAGCCCCGCCTGCGCCGCCAGCGGCTGCGAGGTAGCCACCACATTGGCAGCCAGTAGCGGCATTCGCTGCGAAGTATAGGGAAAATCCCAGCTAAAATCAGCCATCAATCGGCCGCCACCGATCTAAAAGTCGAGTGGCGCAATACGGTCTGATTGGCATAAATCGACCCGCCAAACTTGGGCCCGGGCAACGGTAGACGCACCGGCGCACTCTCGGCTCGAATCTCAGAACTCGGCTCCCCGCGCACAAAACTTTTGCCATACTGATCCCAATCCATC
The DNA here is from genome assembly GCA_964520345.1 of uncultured Gemmatimonadaceae bacterium. Lineage (GTDB taxonomy): Bacteria > Latescibacterota > UBA2968 > UBA8231 > UBA8231. The sequence continues at coordinate 16,475 of CAZFMY010000023.1, forward strand.
GCCTGCGCCAATGGCCAGGAATCACCCGCACAGTACTGCAGGAGCAATAAGCGGCGCGGATTCGGCGAGGTATTGGGTAGCGAGGCATGCAGGGCACGGACGTGGTGGATCGAAATCCCACCGGCCTTGAGTTCCACTTTTTCCGCCAGCGAATCGTCAAAATCCGCTGCGGTTACCGCACCGGCGAAATGTCCGTCGAGATGGTGATCGTGGATGGAGCCTTTATGCGATTCCGGAATCACCAACAAACAACCATTTTGCTCATTCATATCGTCGATGCACACTCCTACTGCGAGCAAGTCGTCGTTGGTATGCGGATAAAAAGCCCAATCCTGGTGCCATTCGACCGGACTGCCGAAACTACCCGACTTCATGTTGAGTTTGTCGCCATTGGTGCGGATCGCCGGACCAATCAATTGGGAAACAATATCCAGGATTCGCTGATGATGCAGCATCTCGTTGTAGATCCGATGCTGGGCGCTGGGGCTCTTTAACCGGCGTAGTTTGGGATTCTCTGCAGAGTGATCGGGCTCCAGATCGAACACGATATCGCTGTCTGCAACGCCGCGTGATTTTTCGACGAACTCTTCGCTGACCCGGCGTAACTCGGCAATCTCTTCAGTGCCTAGAACCCCTTCGATACCGAGATAGCCCCTATGGTGATAACTAGCGACTTGTTCCTCACTCAACATGGCTTGCTCTCCTTCATTTTAGCCTTAGTACATCGCACTGGTCTTGAGGCAACTGGTGGTAAATTTCATCGCTGAAACGCAGGTGCTGACCACCCCAATCCGGCATATATCCGATACTATAACAGTAATATAGGGACCGGCGAGCTCGCCCGGAAAGATTGACCAGCGATCCGTGGGTCAAAGCCTCGGTAAAGATAATTGCGTCCCCTGCCTCCGCGGCAACGCCGTGCAACCGATCATTTTCGTCCGGATGATTGCCCCAGGGCCGAGGAAAATTGCTCTTGTGGGCGCCGGGAATTACCGCAAAACAACCATCTTCCTCCGCGCAATCGAGCATTGGAAAAACTGCTTTGGTCAGGGTCGAGACCATCTGTCCGTTTCGACAGTGATACTGGCATTTGGGGATGATCGGCGTACCGTGCATATGCAGACCGGTGTAGCCGCCCCCCCAGCGGTATATAGCGTAGGTATGGTTCAATCGATAGGGACCACCGGTAACCTCGGAGACGATATCGATGACCTCGGGGATATCGATCAGCTTACGAAAGACCTCGTCGCCTTCGAGGATATTGGATATATAGAGGTTTTGCTCCGTGCGTTGATCTCCCAGGCAAAGCGGTGGTGGATAGTCATTCTCGTTCATCGTTTCAAAACGATCGAGCACTTCGTTGCACGCCTTGACAACTTCGCCAGGCACCACGCCTTTACACACGATATAACCCTGCAGATCGAAGATGTATTTCTGTTCGGCATCCATAGCTATTTCCCCTCTCTATAGATCTCGAATGGACCCCATCCTGAGACGGTCTCAGCTACCAGCGACAGGTCCTATTGCGGGATAGATCAAGTTGGTCCGCTCGGATGCGATATCGACCTTATCGAGCGAGGCGATACGCTCCTCGTAAGACAGATCACCAAAACGCCTACCGCCTCGTCTGAGCAATGCCATCATCTGCGCCCAATCGAACTCGGAGACCTGGGTAAAGGCCCATTCTTCCGCATCGACGGCATGCTCGACAAGCCAATTGAAAGACCGGCGGATACTGCGACCCTCTCTACCCTCGTAGCTCCATAAATCGACTCCTACCCGGCGACCCAGATCCGCCAGGTCGAAGAAAGCCGATATATTCATCGCACAATAACTCAGCGAACGCGTGCGCGAAATTTCCTGCGGTTGACCCCCGTCCGGAGCAAGCTGCGTTTCGATCCGCCGAGGTACGCTTTCTTCTGCGATCTTCCGAGCCAATTCGTCGCGACCGACAAAGAGAGCCAAGCTCACCAACTGCACATCGTACCATGTTCCGTGGTGATTCTCCCGCATCGCCTCTGCACGGCCGTGGCTGCTTTCCAGCAACCAATCCAGATACGTTGCGCACCAGCTTTGCAAGCCCTTTTGGTCGTCCAGATTCCACGCAGGTGAGGCACCCAACAACCCGACCATTTCCATCAGCCAACCAAGTCCGCTGGTGTCGATAATCCCGCTGCCCCTGCCCTCACAGCGACCCGGAATGGCCTGTCCGTATTCAAGATGGGGATTCATCGCCGTGGTCTCATCGAGAAACCAGGTGCGCAAAAGCAGACCCGCGCGTTCGGCAAAATCCTCGTGGTCGCTGAAGAAATAAGCCGACGCCAGCGTACTCAAGGCCGAGCAGAGAGCCGCCAGACGGTTCATATCGGAGGAATTGCTTTCGGGATTGACTTCCCCGTCGCGCTGGAGATAGGGCAAACCATCCTCCCTCTCCGAATCAGGCCACCAGTACGGAGCCTGGCTCATATAGTCCCGCTTATCGCCCGAGGGGGGAATGACCTCTTTGTCAACAACGCTGAAGGGACCTAAATAAAGTGCTTGATCTGCCTCCATGAGCAAGCGTTCATCAGCAGCTTGTAGACCCTCATCTCCCGCATAGACGGCACGCCGGACTGCAAGCAGATCTTCAGCATCAAGCAGATAGGTGGACAGCATCTCCTCCATCGCTAAGACCTCAATAGCAGGAAGCGACTCGCCTCGAGCACAGACGAGCGCAATTCCGCCTCAAAACGTCTGGTCGACCTATAGCGAAAAGTCTCAGGGCGCGATACTCCCGAAATCCACGGCCCAAATAACGGATCACTACGCTCTCCCAAACCGTCTTTACGACTGGCACGACCAGAGGAAAAAACGGTACCAACTCCGTACTCGATGGCACCTCCAACAGACAATTTCAGCCAGCCCTTTATAAAACCGTCAGGTGTCATAAACGCCTTAGATCCCAGTATAAACTCGCCGAAACATCGGTGACCGATATAATCTATCTCCATTTAAGCAGGAAATTTACAAGCATTTTTTCTTGCGATGCGCTGCCAAATTGTACAGATTATGAGCGCGTCACTCAGTAAAAAATAAGGAGCGAATAGACTTGATGACGAAGAACCACCGACTTCTTCGTCATCTTACAGCTATCCCAGCTTCATTTACCAGGCTTCTATCGCTGCTTGCCTTTATCCCTGGGCCGACTCTACTTACTTGGCACAACATCGCCTCCTAACGCCCTATCAAAGCAAATTCAAAACACTGTTTAGGACAAGTCATTTTAGGAGAAGTCATTGATACCAAGCCTTTTCTCTGAACCCAGGATTACGATCTGCATTAGGATCCCAAAAACAGTCTATTTGCCGTTCCCGAGGTCCTTATGACCGAAAACCAAATCGAAGGGCTCAAAGCCCAGGTGCAAAAACTAACTGCCGAGAACCGCAAGTGGATGCGTCTAGCCGGCATCAATCGCCTGACCGCGTTACCCAATAAGCTAATGCTCTTCCAAGTTATCCTCCCCAACGAACTCGCGAACGCCTCGAGTCAATCCTTCTCCCTCTCCTGCGCTCTGATCTGCCCCGACAAACTCGGCGATATCAACCAGGAACACGGCCGACTCATCTGCGACCAACTCATCCTGCAAATGAGCCAATTACTCAAAGAACAGATCCAGTCCGGAGAACGCATCTTCCACTGCGACGGCGCTAACTTCGCCATTGTCATGGCAGACAAGACCGAGGGCTATGCTAAACGAAGGGCGGTCACAATCAAAGATGCGTTCAGGGAGGCGAGGTTCAAAGTCGAGGGGACTGAATTCGCTAATATAACCTGCAGCGTGGGAACCGCCGAAGTGACCAATAATGAGGAACAGACGGAAATCGAGGAAGTGCTGGACCAACTCTATAACGAACTCTGCGACCGCCTCTACCAGGCCAAAGCCAGCGGAGGCAACTACGTCGTCGGCTCGCCCAAAGCCAAGAGAACCGTCTAGCGCTTAAAAAAAACCGGCAAAGCGCAGCGCCACGACAACCAATCCATGGCTGATCTCACCGGTCTCAATCAGCCGTGCGATGCGTGCAGGCTCGATCTCCACAACTTCGATATCCTCTCCTTCATCCAGGGTTTGTTCACCCGCTCCATAAGCCCCCTTGGCCAAGAAGCTATAACAGCGATTATCCTGGATAGCCGGATTCGGCGCAACTTGACCTATGGGCGTAATATCATCGGCCGCGTAGCCGGTCTCCTCCTGCAACTCCCTTCGCGCCGCATCCAGCGGGGTTTCCCCTACTTCGACCACTCCGCCCGGAATCTCCAACCCCACTTCTCCCGCTCCGTGTCGATACTGGCGAATCATCACCACCCTGCCTTCCAGCGTCACCGGTACGACATTGATCCAATCGGCCATCTCCAGCACGATAAAATCGTGTTCTACCCCCGTCCGCGGCGAGCGTGAACGATCCTCTCGGACGCGCAAGATCCGATAATCCGCTAAGAGCTCCTGCCGTACCTTGTCCCAGCCCTCGACCATAGTATCTCGTCCTCTAACTCTCTGGCGAGTAATTCCGTCACGCCATACTCCCCGCACTCCGGCAGGCATACGGGCAACGCCCAAAGTACAGTTCAAAGACCTAATGCCATGCGGATAGATGCAGCTATAACCATCGGCGTAGGAGCAATATCGACGCGCAACGCATCGCGCGGCTCTTCGAGAGTCTCGAACTGACTATCGAGCAAACTGGCAGGCATATAGCGATGCACCCGCGTCTCGAGCCGCTGGGCAATGAGTTCTTTGCTACCACTGAGATAAACCATCTGCACTCCGTTTCGTCCACCAATCAATACGTCGCGATAACTCTGTTTGAGCGCGGAACAACCGAGTATTGCCCCTTGATCTGCATTGAGCCACTGGCCAATCTCCAATGCCAAAATCTCCAACCAGGGCCAGCGGTCCTCGTCAGTCAAAGGAGTACCCTGAGCCATCTTTTGCACATTGGCCTCCGGATGAAAATCATCCGCATCGCGGTACGTCCAACCCAAATCTGCTGCCAGTTGCTCCCCAACCGTGGTCTTGCCACTACCCGTCACGCCCATCAGTATAATAACCATGTGCCTTAGACTGCCATCCTTTCCATCATCCATGTTAAATAGGCCCCAAACATAGGAGCCGGTACCACTCCCAACAAGGACCACGAACCTCCAAGACAAAGCAAGGCCCCGAGACAACCCGGAGCCTTGCATACGGTCAAGAGCGGTATATACTGCGCTAGTCCAACCCGGCGACTTCTACCCAGGCCCCCTGCTCACTCGAGACATAGCACGCCTCGATGATCGCGACTGCATCGGCAGCACATTGCAGATCCTCAGCCAACTCTTGCGCTGAAATCTCATTGCGAATCGCTCGCAAGAATCGCTCGACGCGAGTCGGCTTCTCTTCCCCTTTGGCTACCGGCACCGGCTCCTTACCCCTAGCACCAACAACATAGCCCAGTTCCGGATGGTCGAAAATCGTGCCCTCGCTACCGGTAACCTCCAACCCCCCATGACCACCAGTCTGAATCCAGGAGGCCTCGACCACACCCAAGGCACCGCTTGCGAAACTAAAGAGAGCCGTACCGTTATCATCGACATCCGGATAGATCCCCGCGGCATTGCCGATCTTAGCACAAACCTGGTCCACTGGTCCCAGAAAAGTGCGCATCAGATGCACCGCATGAGTCCCCATATCCATAAAAGCTCCCCCACCTGCAAGCTCCAGATTGTGAAACCAGGCCAGATCCTCCGAATCGAACCACCGCCCGTACGCCGCATCGTGGGCATTGCGATAACGGGCATGCGTGATCTGGCCCAGCACACCATCCTCAATAACCTTCTTCACCCCCTGCATCACATCCGTAAAGGGCTGAAAGTAGCCCATATGCACTTTGGTCCCGTACTCGCGTACCAGTTCCATTGCCCGCTTAGCATCTGCGGCACAAGCCGTAAAAGGTTTTTCGCAAAAGATCGGCTTGCCTATTGGAATAGCCATCTCCAAAAGTGGCAGATGCCGAGTATTCTCAGCACAGACGATAAAACCGTCTATATCATCGCGATTGACCACTGCCGCAAGATCATCGCTAAATTCACCGCCGTACTCTGCTGCGTATCGCTGCCCGCGATCGGACATATCGTCCCAGAGTGCTACCAATTGGCAATCGTCTCGACGAGAGATCTCCTCCAGAAAACCGCGCGTATGGGTGTGCGCCGCTGAAAGCAGGGCAATATTGCTCAAAGCATACTCCTCTCTTTGGGGTTGATCCAAAACGTGGCGAATATAGAGCGGAGCGTTTCTACTGTCCAGTGATCTACCGGAGGGCAATCCATATCCAGAGCAAAGATCGGCGCACCATCAGACTGGATCTCGACTTGCCGATATCAGCGAACCTCTGTGACTCGAGGTTCGATCGGCTTAAGTCCACCATCTAATTTACCACCAGTGCAGCTTCCCGCTCTATAGGCAATTCCAAAGTAAAGCAAGCTCCCTTGACACTCTCTTCGAGCAAAAGGCGGCCATCGTGATCCACAGCGATACCCGTACACACACTCAATCCTAAACCCATGCCCTGACCCGGCTCCTTAGTCGTAAAGAACGGCTCGAAAATATCGGCTCGGATCTCCTCGGGAATACCCGGGCCGTTGTCCCTGACCTCAAGCGCAACCCAGCCTTGTCGGATCGAGGTCCGCAACTCAATCCGACCAGTCGCACTCACCAGCCGTACCGCCTCCCTACTGTTCTGGATCAAAGAGAGGACAACCTGCTCTACCTGCCCCGCATGCACTTTAACCCAGGGTAGGTTCGGCTCCAAATCCTCGTCAATCTCTATTTCTTCACTTTGCAAAGTCCGACGTACCAGCACGGCGGCCTCCTGCACCAAACGATTGAAATTGAGCCATTCTTTGTTGGCTTTTTGACCCCGCACGGATTTGAGCAACCGCTGATTGATCTCGCAAGCCACTAGCCCGGCTCTGTAGACGGCTTTCACGCCCTCTTCAACCATGGGATCCTGATCGCCTTCGAGAAGTAGACGGCTCTCGCCGACAATCACCGTCAGGGGATTGTTGATCTCGGAGGCAACCTCAGCTGTCAACTGGCCCACCGTCTGCAACTTCTTCAACTGGCGCAACTGCACTTCTTTGGCCGCCAACCGCTTCAGGTCTTCCCAGCGATAATAAAACCCGCTCAGCACCTCGCCTAATCCCTCTAATAGTTCAATTTCTGCAGCGGTAAAAGCAATCGCGTCCCGACGATAAACAGCCAGAACCCCCTGGTCAAAAACCGTTTCGAGCAAAAATCCGACCTCCGCTCCCAAATACTGCACCAACCACTCCCGTTCACGCAGGTCAGAAGGCTTACGGCAAGCAGTCTCGGCCGACTCCCATCTCTCCAACACCCACCTCCGCCCTTCCTGCACCTGACACCAAAACTCATCTGGATCCAATGTATGGACGCTCAGCTTGAGCCCACCGGCTTCATCGTCTACGCGGAATAATCTGCAATCATCATAGCGCACCCTCGCCTGGTCCAGCGTCTTGCGAATTCGCATCAGCATACCGAACTCGCAGTCGCGATCCTCCATCCGCCAAACCGCAAGCCGTAAGTCCCGCAGCAGATCGCGTCCCTCGGACGTACCGCCGCCCATATCGTTGGACATAGGGTCTATCCCCTTTCTTGCCGGACCTCGCCAGCAAAAACTTAGGCGAACGGGACAAGTTTCATGAATTGAGCGTGCATATCCAAACTCATCCTAATGAAGCAATCCCTAGCAATACCTGTCGCGCAGACCACTGCTTATTCGAGGCTCGATACCAATTTGTTCTTGGTAAGGCCGTACACATATAGCCCTCACAGCAGAACGCAGTACTAAGGCTTCTGCAGCTATACTTAACGGTAGAAATAGGAAACCCTTGCCATAGACAAATCGGCCATTTGGGCCCATTCGTACTTATTCAGCTTCTCTCTTTGCAGGCATCTTCTTAAGCTGTAAACCAGGCTATCTAATAAAATCGGTTTCTCCAGTAAATCTTGTGCTCCACTGAGCACTACCTCCTTTGCCAATTCGGGACTCGCTCTATCACATAGTAGTATCACTTTTGTTTTGACTTTCTGCGCCCTTAACTTACGGACAAGATCCAATCCAGAGAGTCTGGGTAACGAGAGATCCAAGATCGCCAAATCGCAATCGTTAGAACGAAGGCGGCCATAAGCACAGCAGCCGTCATTGGCGACCTCAACCGACTCCCCGATACGTCTTTTCAGTAGAATCCTGTATATGAAACCACAAGAGTATCTGTCGCCATCTGCTACTAGAATTCGAGACATGATCAGGGCTTCTTTCTCACTTGGAGCCAGACAGGTTTCGAAATCGGGAGGGTACGAACCGCTGCAAAGCCATCGATAGACCCTCCTGGCCAGATCCTTTCTATATGATCCTCAGGATCATCCTCAGGATCGTCCT
>CAZFMY010000023.1:25048-69973 GCA_964520345.1 uncultured Gemmatimonadaceae bacterium
TCCTCAGGATCGTCCTGCAATCCCTACTTCCGACTCTGACCATAAATGCTCATCTGACCACACACCGTATGCCTCAAACTGCAATATATATACTGAATTTATCCTCGACCACCAATACTTTGTGCATTTTTTTGCATAAAATTGTCTTTTTTGAGCCATTTAACGACCGTAACAGTAGATCGGTCATAAAAAAACCGCTGATTCGAGCAAAATCGAACCCGCGGTACAAAGACCACTAAAATTCATTAAAAATATACACCTAAGTACAAATTTTTAATATATCTTATAAAAATTATTTTTCCTATTAGAGCTTGCCCAAAAACAACCGATCCAATTTTTTGTGGCAGATCGACCTAAGCCAAAACCAACGAATCGCGAACTCCTCATACAATAAAACAGATTCGCCCATCTAAACCACAAAACACCTGTAGCACCAAGCGGAAACCACCCCCAAACACCCGGCCTGATTTCACCACTCAAATACCACCCCCAAGGCCTCGTGAGGACGTTGCGCCAGCATCTCATACCCTCCCTGGCACTGCTCAGGTGCCAATCGATGCGTGATCAGATCGCGCACTGAGAGCTTCTCCGCCGCCATCAACTCCAACAAGAACCGGCGATCGCGGTCCTTAGTCCAAGGATAATAGACGTGGTCCTGCTCAGGCGTCAACGGCTGGAAGGCACCAAGGAGACTAACCTCGCGCAAGTGCACATCGCGCATAAAATCCATCTCCACCACACCGCGCGGTGACCCCAACGCGACAACTCGTCCGCCGGTACAGGCCAGTTGCACCGCAAGCGGATAGACCGCCGGTTTACCGGTCGCCTCGATCACAACCCGGGCGCCGTTATCGGGGCAATGATCGCGCACCAGCGCGGCGAGATCCTCAGTCGTATCCGGGCTCACCGCCAGATCCGCACCGCGCCGAAGCGCATGCGCCAACCGCCCTCTATCTAGATCGACTGAAATTGCGGGCATGGCCCCACTCAACCGACAAAGCGAGAGTGCCAACTGCCCGACAATACCCGCTCCCAATACTACCAGGGATTCTCCCAACTCAATCCGACTTCTGCGCACCGAGCGAATTGCAATCGCCGCCATTACCAGGTATACCGCATCTTCCCAATCGACGCCTTCGGGAATTCGATGATAGTTTTTATCGAGAAGTTGGTGACTGGCGTGATATCCCTGAGCCGCAACCCGATCCCCAACCTCGATACCGACGACGTTGGGCCCTTTATCGATCACGGTCCCGGCACTGCAATACCCTGTAGTATGTGGAAAAAAAGGAGTGCGCCCCGGCTCGGCACCGTGTAGCCAAACGTGGAGTTCAGTGCCGACACTGAGCGCAGTGCGAGCGTTGGCAACCAGAATCTGTCCCTCGCCAGGAGGCTCGAGTTCAACTTCGACGACCTCAATCCGCGCCTTGTCGGTGCAGTGCAGAGAGCGTGCCTTCATACCCCTAACACCCTGTGAAAAAAAATCTGCATAAAGCGTTCCACATCTATCTCCATAGCACAATCTACTCGATATCCCTCACGTTCCTCGGCGCGGCACAAAGGACGGCGATCAACCACCACCTGCCCGGTCGTCAGCTCTCCGCTGGTTTCCACATCCAGTGAAAAAGTCTCGACCTGACATAGCGAAGGATCGATAGCCATAGCAACAGCAGCCGGATCGTGAAGGTGCATACCCGCATAATTGTAGTGCTCCTTCTCGAAAGCGATCACCGCACGCATCGCCGTCAGCAAAAAACGGGCGATGGGGTCGTCGCGTCCCTTCAATCGCGCCCCGACCTGCTCGGCTGATACCCCCAACTGATGCGTCAAATCGAGTGGAACCAGCGTCATACTGGTTTCGGCTTCGATCAACCGACGCAAGGCGTGCGGATCGGCAAAGCTATTGAATTCGCTAACCGGAGTCATATTGCCCGCTTCCGCCAGGGCACCTCCCATCACCACGATCCGTCGGACCTGACCGAGAATCCCCGGATGCTTCTTTTCGACCAGAGCCAGATTTGTAAGCGGTCCAGTGGCTACAACAACCACCTCACCGGGCCTGGCTTCGACTTCTGCGATGAGGAAATCGAGTGCATTACCCACTGGCGGCATCTCCGGATCAGGCAAGATCGCATCTCCAAGACCGCTCTTACCATGGACGGCTTCGGCATGAACCCGGACGCGCTCCAAAGGCTCACTAGCACCGACGTAGACCGGAACCTCGCCGCGCTCCATCAGTTCAAGCACCTGCAAGGCATTTCGCGTTGCCTGATTGAGGGACACATTGCCGAAGACAGTCGATATACCCAACAATTCGATCTCAGGAGACCGCAGAGCCATTATAATAGCCAGGGCATCGTCCACTCCCATATCGACATCGAGGATAACCGGTTGCATTGGATATTCTCAGCGCTAGTCTTCGGCCCGGTCGCGCGGAATATACCCCACCTTCTCCCTCGCCGTTTCGATTTCGACCCAGCGTCGCCGGTTATCCGACATCCCGTAGAAGATCTCGCAACGCACCTCGTCACCGGCATCGATACAGCACTTGATCAATTCGGCGATATCGCGCTGGCTGCACCAGATATCGCCACGCCCGTTGCGCGCATGATCCTCACCCGTGACCCAACCAATCCGAATGCACAAACACGACATATCGCAACTATGGGCATAGACGCGAGCCAGCGACTCGCTCCAGACCTTGCTGGCTGCATAGAGATTCCTCGGTTGGGCCGGCGTTCGAGCACCGACTCGGACAAAATCGGCAGGCATCTCGGCTTCGCCTCCCTCGATCAAGGCTCGATAGGGCTCCTCTTCGCTATCGCCGCTGGATACCTGGATCGTACTCGCAGCGACGATCCGCCCAACCTCGGCTTCGCGGCAGGCTTCGAAGATATTATAAGCACCGATCAAGTTATTGTCGCGCACACTCTCCCAGCCCCGACCGGCCGGATCAGCAGCCATGTGCACCACTATATCCATCCCGGTTACGGCTTGTCGCACCCCTTCAATATCGGCAATATCACAGACCGTGAATCGCTCCTCGGGCAAGTCGATTGCCCGCTGATCAAAGACGCGTTCGGAAAGCGCCCGCCGACGCCCCAGACCATAGAGTTCATAGCGCTCGGGCCACTGACTTAAATACAAATAGGCAGCACTGCCGACAAGGCCGGAAATTCCGGTAATAAGAACTTTTTTCGGCGCCATAACCACACCTTTCTAAGAGCGAATGAAAAATCTATCCACTGGCCCGACGCACCAGTGTCTCCGGCACCAAACCACCTAGGATCGCCGCCCCCGCCAAGCCGATACCAGCAACGATCAGCGGCGCCGTAGCCAAACCCGCCAGATCGGCAATATGCCCAACCACCATCGGCCCACCAGCATTGCCTATATCGCCGATAAAACGCCACAAGCCGAGAAATTCACCCCGGGCTTCGGCAGGTGCCAAGTCGGCGCCCAGCGTCATCATCGTTCCCGATCCCAGACCATTGCCGAGACCGATCAAAAGCGAGACACCCAGCAATCCACTAAAACCTCCAGCCAACGGAATCAGGGCCATTCCGGCAGATTGGATAATAAAACTGGGCACGTAGGCATGTTTGCGACCCCAGCGATCCATGATCTGACCTGCGGGATAAAACATCAACATATCTATCGCCGAAGACAGACTGACGATCAAGCCGACTTCATCCAACTCCAGACCCAGCGTTTCGGCCCCGTACAGTGGAATGACAGCATGGCGAGCCGCGCGGATCAACTGAGCGCAGAGCTGCCCCGAACCGGCGGTAATCAATGAGCGGTAATGCGCCCGGAAGACCGAAGCCAAAGGATATGCGGTCCGCCCCCTGGCTACGCTGCCGCCGTCATCCTTGACCCAGGCCAGGACCGAGATCAGACACAAGACACCGAGTCCGGCAAAAAATAGGAAGGGTATCCGTAGCCCCAACACCGCCCCGACAAACCCACCCAAGGCCGGACCGACGAATGTTCCGATACGCCCCAGGCCACCCAGAATCGCAATCGAACGACCGCGGTGACCAACCTGGATCAAGTCGGCAATATAAGCGTGTCGCGAGATGGTCCACAATGCACTGCCCGCTCCTGCCAGCAGACAATAGACGATGACCTCAGCCAGGCTTTGTGCCCAATACAGCGCCAGAATTCCTCCGATATTAAAAGAAATGCCAGCAAGCATTGCGCGCTTGTGCCCCATTCGGCGCACTAAGACACCGGCCGGCACATCGAAGATCAGCGTCCCCAAACCCTGGGCGGCCAAGACCCAACCGACTATACCATAGGAAACCTCAAAAGAGCGCGCATAGACAGGCAGGATTGGAATGATCAGGCCGCTGCAACAGGCCATGATCAGCGTCGGCAGGTACACTGTGCGTATCAGGTGTCCAGCCGTACTGGATGAGGCAGGCAGTACAGGTCCTTTCGCTGATAAATTGGAGCTACGGCGACGAAAATAGGCGATGCCTTCGGTCCGGGCAATAGAGCGCCGACGCACTCCGCAGTCACGACTAGAGCATCGGATTCTCGGCGGCTCATCCCAACCGACCGCATCGGTCGATCCACATAGAGCCTCCTACACTAGCGCATTTAGTCAGCAATCTGATCCGCCAGTCCATAGATCGAGCAAACCCGCATCCACTGGCTTGGCTCCTAGCTACCGCTTTTTTTCAAATCTGCAGCGCTGCGCGTTCAGCCACCGCCAGTTCAGCACCGCCCGCTGCCGCATTGGCCCTGGCTTGGTCCGGTGATTTGGCTCCGGGGATAACCACCGGATGGGCAGGGTGCGAAAAGGCGTATTGCAATGCCTTATGGACCATTGCCGAACCCGGGGCAACAACCCGGGCCAACTCCTCGACCTGGGCGACCCGGTCCTCAAAAGCCGCCCGCTGTTCTCCCCCCCGATTGAAAGGAGACCGCACTTCATCGTCGAATACCGATTCGAGGTCATAACGGCCCGAGAGCAATCCCTTGGCCAGCGGCCCGCGCACCATCACCGCAATCCCGTGCTGCTGACAATAGGGTAATAGAGCCTGCTCCGGTTCTCGATTCAGCAGCGAATAATCGATCTGCACCACAGCACAGGTCCCGTGGCGATTGAAAGTTTCGAGTACCTTGAGGCTATTGGTCGAGATGCCATAATAGCGCAATCGCCCCTCGGCAACCAGCGCTTCGAAGGCCTCGAGATATACCGTGGGATCTTCGATATCACCCTCGTGACACAAGAGAACATCGTGCCAATCGGTCTGGAGCCGGTGCAGCGAAGCATGGGCACAGAGGCGTATCAGATCCACGGTATCCTTGGGCACGCCGGCTCCGGTGCGTTTGCCCCAGTTGCCGATTTTGCTGACCAGATAGACCCGATGCCGAATCCCGGCCAGGGCCTGCCCCAAACGCTCCTCGGAAAGCCCGTTGGGCGAGCCGTAGGACTCAGCAGTATCAAAGAGGTTCATCCCCTCTTCGAAAGCAGCGCGCACCGTGCCCCAGGCTGTCGCGTCATCGATCGCACCCCACTGGTTACCGATATTCCAGGTCCCCAGCCCCACCGCCCCGACCTGCCATCCCGTCTTGCCAAAAGCTCTGTACAGCATCGCGATCTCCTTCAGACCATCGGTTCAGCGCGTTGAGTGAGTTGAATCGCGAAACCCCAGGGATCGCGCAACATCGCCAGCAGATCGCCGAAAGGCGTCCGCCCGGGGCCTCCAACTTTGGTTGCGCCCGCCGCCTGCAACCTGGAAATCGCATCGTCCATATCCTCAACAGCAAAGGCTATGTGCAGCACCTGGGGATCCTGAGCGGCGTAATCGGGAACCAGATCCGGCGGATTGTTGTACAATTCCATCACTACCCGGCCAGTGGCATCGGCGAGAAAGTGCATATGGGTCGGCTCGCCGACATGACGCACGATCTTCATTTGCAGATGCTCTGCGTACCATGCAGCAACAGCCGGCGGGTCTTCTATATTAGCGGCGAAGTGTTCGAATTTCATCGAGTGCTCTGCTCCTTATTCTGAAGTGTAGATAGAATAATACTGCACGCCAGCAGCCAAAACAAAAACCCTATTGACAATTTTTAAATTATATCTATACATATGTATAGTATATGATTCCATTTTAACAAGCACATAAAAACAGGCAAAATACTGTTAATGAAAACTTTACACACTTCAACCCCCTTCCTCGACTCCGATCACGCATTGGCCTTTATTGTCCCCTACAAAGCAGCGAAAGCCATGCCGCTGCCCCATTTCAAAGGTTGGATACCGGCCGGCTTTCCCTCTCCAGCCACCGACTGGACGGAAAGCACCCTCGACCTCAACGAGCTCTGCATCGACCATCCGGCTGCCACCTATTTCGTCCGCGTCCACGGCAATAGTATGAAGGGAGCCGGGATTTGTTCGGGCGATATCCTGATCGTCGACCAGGCCGTAGAAAACATCGTTGGCCGGGTGGTACTGGCAATCGTCGATGGGGCTTTCACCGTCAAACGACTGATCGCGCGCGATGGAGCATATTTTCTCAAAGCCGAAGATCCAGAGATCCCCCCCTTGCCGCTTGGCGACGAGATGGAAGTCGAGATCCGCGGCGTTGTAACCTGGTCTGTGCACCCGGTCGAATGAAGTGCTCTAGCTTCGCCCTGGTCGACTGCAACAACTTCTATGCCAGCTGCGAGCAGGTCTTCCAACCCCGACTCCGCAAGCGCCCGGTGGTAGTCCTGGGCAACAACGACGGCATCGTCGTAGCCCGCTCTCCCGAAGCCAAGAAACTTGGTGTGGCCATGGGCCAACCGTACTTCAAAATACGCCGCGCCTACGAACGGGCCGGCGGTCTGGCTCGCTCGGCGAACTACGCGCTCTATGGCGACCTCTCGAACCGAGTGATGGAGACCCTGCGCCAGTTCACCGACCAGGTCGAGGTCTACTCCATAGACGAGGCCTTCTTAGGACTCTCCGATCAACCCCACGCGCTACCGAATCTGGCCCAGGAGATCCAACGCCTGGTAAAAAAGTGGACCGGCCTACCGGTCTCCATTGGTATCAGCCCGACGAAGACCCTGGCCAAAGTAGCCAATAAAATCGCCAAAAAGAACACTGGTCACTGCTGCCTTTTCGACTCGTCTAGCCGCACCAGTGCGCTGAAGAAAACCGCCGTCGAGGACATTTGGGGCATCGGCCCGCAGTACCACAAATGCTTAGCAACCCATCGAATCAACAATGCCTACCAACTCGCCCAGGCAGACGACAAGTGGGTCCGGCGCACAATGACGGTCATGGCCCAACGCACCGTCCTCGAATTGCGCGGTATCTCTTGCTTTACCCTGGGTACTGAGCCCACCGCAAAAAAGACCATCCATCGCTCTCGGCAATTCGGACGATCCATCGTCGATTTCGAAGCGTTGTGCCAGCCACTGGCCACCTACGTGGCCTCGGCTGCCAGCGAATTGCGTCGTCAGCGCTGCGTGACCGGCGCAATCCAGGTTCATATCGCGACTAGCCCACGCGACGACTGCCCCTATCAAAACACCATCCATCGGCTATTGCCCTGGCCCACAGCCGCCACCGGCGAACTAATCCGATCGGCCTGCAAAAGCCTAGCGCAGATCTACCAACCCGACTACGCCTATCGCCGCTGCGGCGTACTACTGAGCGAAATCGCACCCGATAGTACGCTGCAAACCAGCCTCTTCACCGACGAGTACTACGATCAGCAGAAACGCGCGCTGATGCGCACAGTCGACCAGCTCAATGCCGAATGGGGGCGCGGCGCGCTACGCCACGCGCGCGAGGGCCTGGAGCAGAGTTGGCATATGCGGCAAATACGGCGTTCACAGCGCTATACTACGCGCTGGGACGAGTTGCCGGTGGCGGTATGACCCAGCTTGCACAACTCTTTTGCACTGGAGTGGAATTGCCGATTATTATATAAGCGCGTACCGATCGGCACGCGCAGAGAGCTCATAAAGATGAAAAAACACTCTGCGTCAATCCACGAGCGGCGCAAGTACGTGATGCCAGACAGACTGTATCGCCGGGTTCCCAGTACTACTGGATACCGGTGACAACCACAACTCTTACCAGGCTGGAGGGGTACGCAAACACATTATGGACACAACCAAGATCGCAAATATCGTCGAAGAAATATTCGTCCGCTTCGCCCGCTACGGCGACCGCGAATACGGCGAATCGGTCACTCAGGAACAACACGCTCTGCAGACGGCCTGCCTCGCCGAGCGCGAGGGCGCCGACATACGGCTAGTCGCCGCAACCCTGCTGCACGACTTCGGCCACCTGCTCCACGACGAGGATGCCGCAGATAAGGGCATCGACGCAGTACACGAAGAATTGGGCGCAGAGTTTCTCGCGCAGTACTTCGTCGCGGCATTAGTCGAACCGGGTCGACTGCACGTCCTGGCCAAGCGCTACCTATGCGCCACCGATCCCACCTATTTTTCCGGCCTATCCCCATCTTCGGTGCAGAGTCTCGCCCTTCAGGGCGGCCCCTTCAACGAAATGGAAGTCGCTCAATTCGAAACCTTGCCGTACTGGGAGGACGCCATCCGCCTGCGCCGCTGGGACGACCTCGGCAAAAATCCACAGATGACAACACCGCCCCTGGAACACTATCGCCCCCATATCGAAGCCGGACTCAAAACCGCTTCGTGAACGTCGCCGTCTTACTCTCCGGTGGCGTCGACAGCTCGCTGGCCCTGGCGCTGCTCAGCCGCGAGCAGGACATCTCGCTCAAAGCCTACTACCTCAAGATATGGCTCGAAGAGGAACTGGCCTTTTTGGGCGAGTGCCCCTGGGAAACCGACCTCGCCTACGCGCGCGCAACCTGTGAAAAACTCGGCGTCCCCCTCGAAATCGTCCCGCTGCAGAGCGAATACCGCGAGCAGATTGTCGAATACGCCCTCGCCGAATTGCGCGCCGGGCGCACGCCCAGCCCGGATATCTTCTGCAACCAGCGCATCAAATTCGGGGCCTTCTGCCACCGAATTGCGGACCAGTGCGATAAGATCGCCTCGGGCCACTACGCCCGCATCGACAAGAATTCGCAGAGGCACAGTCTCCGCCGCGCCCCCGACCCAATCAAGGACCAGACCTATTTTCTCTCCAACCTGGATCAGGCGCAACTAGCCCGGATCCTCTTACCCATCGGCCACCTGCACAAAACCGAGGTCCGCGCCCTATCCGCCGAATTCGACCTACCAGCCAAGGACCGCAAAGACAGCCAAGGGATCTGTTTTCTGGGTAAAATCAACTACAGGGATTTCGTCCGCTTCCACTTAGGCGAAAAACGGGGCGAGATCGTAGAAAAAAAGAGTGGAGCCATTAAAGGCGAGCATCGAGGGTATTGGTTTTACACCATCGGACAACGCCACGGTTTGCAACTGGGCGGCGGGCCATGGTACGTCGTCGAAAAGAACATCGAAGAGAATATCGTCTATATCACCCACGGCGAGGCCCCCGAACGCACAGGACGGAGCGAGCTTGAAGCCGCGCAGATCAACTGGATCGCCGGCACACCTGCAACAGGCGCACTCGGCGTCAAGCTGCGCCACGGGCCCACCGTGCTCCCCTGCCGGGTCGAACTCCTCGATGCAGCCCGCGCCCATATCGTACTCGCCGCGCCCGATCCCGGCATAGCCCCGGGCCAGCACGCGGTGTTCTACGACGGCGAGATCTGCCTCGGCGGGGGCATCATCGTCTAGGCCATCGTCTCCAGCATCGCTGCACTTACCTGGTAGTGCAGAGCCTCACCCCGTTCCCAACGTTTGAATTCCTCGATCATATAATCGGCCATCCGCACCACCTCGTCATTTATCGATCCCGCGATATGCGAACTGAGTTGCACATTGGGCAAGGCATAAAATCCGGAGTCCGACTCGGGCGGCTCCGGAGAGGTCACATCGAGCAGTGCGGTCAAATCGGGACGACGCTCCAACGTGGCAATCAGCGCACCCTCGTCCACCTGAGCGCCACGGGCAGTATTGATAAAGGTGGCATTCGGCCGCATCCGGGCAAAAAGCCGAGCGTCGAGCAACCCCTGCGTCTCGGGTATATTCGGCAGATGATTGCTAACGACCAGCGAGCGGGTAAAAAGCTCTTCTAAGTCAACTGGTTCCACCCCTAATTCACCCGCGTTAGCAGCATCGAGATACGGATCATAGCCCAGCACATTCAGCGCGTAGCCCTGCAAGCGCCGCGCCAGAGTACGACCCACCATCCCCACTCCGATCAGTCCAATCGTCTCACCAAAAACGCCGGGTCCGCTGAAAACTTGCCTGGCCCGGCGCCGTGACGACGAACCACAATCTCGCGTATTGCGAAAGTAGCCCTTGCAGGAAAGCAGGATCTGTGCCAGGGCAAACTCGGCCACCGGAACTGCGTTGGCGCCCCAGCCACTACAGAGGACAATCCCGTGTTGCAAAAATGGGGCCGCGAAACTCTTGACCGATCCTGCGGCGTAGAAAGCGGCCTGAAGTGCGGGCATCTGCTGCAATTGTCCGGCCTCCAGTCTCGGCATTCCCCAGGTCGAAAACACCACTTCCAATTGCGGAAGAACCGCGGCGTGATCGGCGAAATCTGCACCGGTGATTATTGCGGGATAAAGATCGACTACCTCGGCGAGTTGCTCTCGCCGTCCCCGACCATACACCCGCTCGATATTATCCGAACTCCCACATAGAAACGCGGCCCTCTTCATGTGTATTATCCCTGTTTGAATGATTTCCGCACCAGGTGCGCAACTCGACAAAGCGCTCCGCCCTGCCATCGGGTACCTCGCAGCGACGGTTCGCAGCACCAGGTTTCCATACCCGACCAGCCGCCGACACGCACTGGGGCACCCGCACAGTCGCCACACACTCCGATCTCCCCAATCTCGACGCACTCGGCACCCGCCAATGGACCGGCCCAACTCTTATCCTTAACTTAAGCCCCTGCAATGGGTCCCGCACAAGGACCGAGATCGCCAAGCGACTGTGCACTATTCATCAATGCTAATTCCCACCAAGGATACGGAGTAAAATCATGATTCGCCTCGGCGTTATAGGCTACGGTAGCCGCATCCATGGCATGATCGACCACAACTTCCGCAAAATAGCACCCGACCTGCGGGTAGTCGGCGTACTTGATCCCGACGAGCAAGGGGTCCGCACTCGCCTCGCAGACTGCGACCGCGACGCACTATTCTACAAAGACCTCGCAACCATGGTCCGCCGCGCCAAACTCGATGCGCTGGCGATCGGCACTCGCTGCAACCTCCACAGCCGCTACGCCGTCCAGGCCGCCCGCTACGACCTGCCGCTCTTTTTGGAAAAACCCGTCGCGATCACCATGCGCCAGGCCACTGCTCTGGAAAAGGCCTTTGCCAGCACTCGCTGTCCGGTCGTCGTCAGCTTTCCGCTGCGAGTTTCCCCCCTCTGCGAACTAGCCCGACAGTACGTAGAGGACGACGCGATCGGCGCACCGGTTCATATCGCAGCTACCAACTACGTGCCCTATGGAACCGGCTATTGGGAAACCCCCTATCGCGACTATCAAATCACCGGTGGGCTCTTTCTGCAAAAAGCCACTCACGACTTCGACTATATGAGCTATCTGATGGGCGAGTCCATCGTCCGCATCGGCGCCATGGCCACCCGCGGCCACGTCTTCGGCGGCACAAAAAAAGCCAAGCTCTACTGCACGCAATGCAACGAGCGCGGGACCTGCCTCGAAAGTCCCGAAAATCGCCTTCGCAACGGCACGACTGGCAAACACGCAGATCATCTCTGCGTCTTTGGCCGTGACTGCGGCGAGGCTGCAGACGGCAGCCTCAACGAAGACTGCTCAAGCGCAGTTATCGAATTTTCCTCCGGCGCTCACGGCATCTATACCCAGGTCTTCTACGCCCGCCGCGATGCCGGTACTCGCGGCGCCACCATCAGCGGCTATATGGGCACAGTCCGCTTCGACTGGCTGACCGACCAGCTACACCGCATCCGCCACCACGCCCCGTTCAGTGCGGTAGAAACGGCCAGCGGCGGGGCCAGTCACTTCGGCGGTGACGTGCAGTTGGCCTACGACTTCATCGGCTTGATCGAAGGTAATACCCATTCCAGAACCCCGATTGAGACAGGTATCCAAAGCGCCTATGCCTGTCTCGCCGCCCGCGAATCGACGCTCAAAGGTCGCTTCGTCAAGGTCCGGCAAGTCGGCGGTTGAGCTTGTAAATCACCACACCACTGATTAATTTTTTACGCAGTCCAATGCAAGGAGTTCCCCCATGTCAACCGCCGTCGCCCCCACCCCGTTGTACCGAGCCCTGACCCAGGAGCAAATCGACGAATTTGCTCGTCGTGGCTTCGTCGCTATCGGCTCAATTCTCGATGCTCCGCTCATCGAGGAATTGCGCAACGAATACGATCGGCTCTTTGCCGAAGCGCGCCAAAACGGCCGCTTCCGCAACCTCTCGATTTCCGACACCGAGGACCTCGCCGAGAAAAATGAAGCCGATGAGCAGATGCTGCAGATCATGCAGGTCTGCGAGCGCAGTATTCACTTTCGCCAACTGCTCTACGATGCCCGAATTCTCGATATCGCCGAAGATCTCATCGGACCCAATATTCAGCTCTTCCACGACCAAGCCCTATTCAAGCCGGCTCGACACGGCGGTGCAGTCTTCTGGCATCAGGACAATGCCTATTGGAAATGCGTGCCGGCCAAGTTGGTCAGTTGCTGGCTGACTCTGGATGATGTAGACGCGACAAACGGTGCAATGCACCTGATACCCGGATCCCATCTCAATCCTCTGGACCACGACCGCTCCGCACAAACCAGTGCCCTCCTCGACATCGGCGACCGGATCGATCAGGACCAGGCCGAAATCATCGATCTGCCCGCCGGCGGTGCCCTCTTCCACCACTGCCAGACCCTGCACCACACTCCACCCAACCACACCGGACGCCAGCGCCGTGCCTTCGTCATCCACTTCATGCCACCAGGCACGCGCTCGGCCCATAGCGGCGAATTGCTCGGCGTATCCTTTGGTCGACCGATCCTGCGGATGTGCATCTGAGCCACGATAGGGAGTAGCCCATGTACGATCCACGTCTCGATGCCCTTGCCGACCTGCTCATTCATCACTCGACCGACCTAAAAGCAGGCGAAAAGATCCTCATCGAAAGCTTCGATATCCCCGAAGATATGGTCATTGCCCTGATCCGCTCCGCACGCCAGGCTGGCGGAGTACCGCTGGTATCCTACAAACACAACCGCATCCAGCGCGCATTGATCGAAGCGGGTCAGCAAGAGGCGATGCAAGCGATCGGCGAGTACGAAACCTACCGCATGGAACGCGTCGATGCCTATATCGGCCTGCGCGGCAGCCGGAATATCGCCGAACTCTCCGACGTGCCGGCCGCCGCCATGGCGCTCTACGAGCAACACTGGCTCCAACCGGTACACTACCAGGTTCGGGTACCTAAAACCAAGTGGGTGGTGCTGCGCTGGCCCTCGGCCTCGATGGCCCAGCAAGCGGGGATGAGCACCGAGGCCTTCGAGGATTTCTACTTCGAGGTCTGTACCCTCAACTACAACAAGATGGCCGAAGCGCAAAAGCCGCTCGCCGATCTGCTGGAACGCACCGACGAGGTCCAGATCAAAGGCCCGGGCACCGAACTGAGCTTCAGCATCAAAGAGATCCCCGCCGTCCCCTGTTCCGGCGAGCGCAATATCCCCGACGGCGAGTGCTTCACCGCCCCGGTGCGCGATTCGGTCGAAGGTACCATCCGCTTCAACACCCCGACACTCTATCACGGTACGACCTTCGACCATATTCAACTGCGTTTTGCAAAAGGGCGTATCGTCGAGGCTTCAGCCAGCGACGACCAGCGACTAGCCGCCATTCTCGATACCGATGAGGGCGCGCGCTACATCGGAGAGTTCGCCATCGGCTTCAACCCCCATATCACCACACCGATGCTCGATATCCTCTTCGACGAAAAAATCGCCGGATCCTTCCACCTGACCCCGGGCCAGGCCTACGAAGAGGCCGATAACGGCAACCGCTCGGCGGTACACTGGGACATGGTGATGATCCAAACACCCGAATTTGGCGGTGGCGAAATCTATTTCGATCGCCAATTAGTGCGCAAAGACGGACTTTTCACAATTCCCGAATTACTCGCACTAAATCCGGAAAACCTGAGTTAACTCGGCTCGTCGGTGTACCGTCGGGCAGGCAAAGAGTCCAACCAACACACCCTGCGGCCCGAGACCAGATCCAGAAGGTCTTTCCTCGTTGACCGGCTGGGTTTTTGACGAACCTGCTGTCCTTAGACATATTACCCGCCCATGCACCCAATCGACCCCCAAGCGATAAACGAACTCGAGGGATTTCTCGGCCAACGCCTGAGTTCGAGTGAGACAATCCGCGCAGCGCACGCGTCTGACGCCTCTTACCACCCACCCCATGCACCCCAGGCGGTGGCCTTTCCCCAGAGTGTTGACGAACTAGCGCGTATCGCCCGGGTCTGCACCGCGCATCGGGTACCCATCGTACCTTTCGGCACGGGTACTGCCGTCGAAGGCGGAATCGTCGCCGTGCACGGCGGACTCTGCATCGATCTCTCGCAGATGAATCGCATCCTCCGCACCAGCACCGCCGATATAGACAGTGCGGTCGAAACCGCCATTGAGGTATTGAGCCAGGGCATTGCCGTAGCCCGTCTGGAATTCCTCGACGAGGTACAAATGCAGGCCAGCAACCAGTATTCGGACCTAGACTACCCGGTCGCCCCAACACTCTTTTTCGAGTTCCACGGCTCAGATGCCGACGTCATCGAGAAAGCCGAATCAGCCGGCCGGATCGTCGCCACCCGGGGCGGTGGTCCCTTCCGCTGGGCCACCGCCCCGGGTGAGCGAGACCGTCTCTGGCAAGCCCGCTACGACGCCTACCATGCCTCGCGTGCACGCCGCCCCGGCTCGGCCGGCTACGTAACCGATGTATGCGTGCCGATCTCAGCCTTAGCACCCTGCATACGGCAAACCAGGGCAGCACTCCAGGATCTGCCCTTCCCAGCACCACTTTTTGGTCACGTTGGCGACGGGAATTTCCACGTCGTCTGCCTGATTGAGCCCGGCAGTGCCAGCGAACTCGCCCAGGTCCAGCGCCTCGGCGAAACGATTGTCGAACTGGCACTCGAAGCAGGTGGCACCTGCAGCGGCGAACACGGGATCGGCCTGGGAAAAATCGCTGCACTCGAAGCCGAATCCGGTGCCGGCGTGCAGATCATGCGCCACATCAAGCAAGCTCTCGATCCCGACAACCTGATGAATCCCGGCAAAGTCCTACGCGTTTAATTGCAAAGGAATCCCATGGCCCCCGTCGTATTCAAAGGCGTCTTTCCCATTCTCATTACTCCCTTCGATGATGCGGAGAATATCGACCTTGAATCGTTCGACCGGATCGTCCGCTTTATGGTCGGCCTGGGCGTCGATGGCATCACCATCCTCGGCGTACTCGGCGAATCCAATCGCCTGACCGACACGGAGCGCGAAATACTGATCCGCACTGCGATAGAAGCCGCGGCCGAAATACCGGTCGTCGTCGGCACCAGTCATCCAGGCACTCATGCGACATGCGATTTGAGCCAGATGGCCGAAGCACTGGGCGCCAGTGGAGTGATGGTGAGTCCTTCGCGCGAACCCGTGCCGAATCAGGAGCGGATCTTCGAGTACTTTCAGCGCATCGCCGAATCGATCTCGATCCCCATCGTCGCTCAAGACCATCCGGCTTCAACCCAGGTACACATGCCCATTCCACTGCTCCTGCGACTGGTACAAGAAATTCCCCAGATCGCCTGCATCAAAGCCGAAGCAACTCCTACACCACCAAAAACCCGCGCACTCTGCTCTGAGATGAAAGATCGTCGAGCCACTATCCTCACTGGCTTGGGCGCACTCTACGGGCATTATGACCTCGATAGCGGAGCCGACGGTTTTATGACCGGCTTCGCCTTTCCCGAAGTACTCCAGGCCCTGATTCAGGCACACAATGCCGGCCAGCATCAGCGAGTCCGCGAGATCTATCAGCATTTTCTGCCATTAATCGTCTTCGAGCAGCAGCCCGGCGTGGCAATTCGCAAAGAGATTTTTCGGCTGCGCGGCCTGATCTCATCCAGCCAAGTTCGCCATCCCGGAACCTCGATAGATTCCCACACCACAGCCCAATTACAAGCTGCACTGACCGCAGCCTTACCCACAACCGATCTCTCTCAACCCATCTCCGTACAGAGGGCAAACGCATGAAAATCACCAATGTCGAATTCTTCCACCTCAATCCACGCCTTTGCGATCGCTATCAAGGGCACGAAGTCCGCATGGGCGGCATCGACACCCAAACCGCATTCTGCGTCACACTCGACAATGGAATCAAAGGCTATGGCGATGAACGCGGCCACTCCTCCCTTTCCGAAATGCAAATCGAAGCCCTTGTCGACCAGTCGCCTTTTAACTACCTGGCCGGTACTCTTAGTACCGGCCTGATGGGCGCACTCTACGATGCGATGGGCAAATCTATTGAAGAACCAGCCTACAAGCTTTTTGGACAGAAAGTCCGCGATCGAATCCCGGTAGCAGCCTGGACCAGGCCCGCAGCCCCTACCGACTTCGCCAGCGAAATCCAACGCGCTGCGGCAGAAGGCTACACCATCTTCAAGATGCATTCTGCGGCACAACACGACGTCATCGAACAGACCCGTGCCGCTCAAGAAGTCGCCCCATTAGGCTTTAAAGTCCACTGGGATTTCAACCATAACCGCCCCTCCACTTCAGTCCTGCGCATCATCGACGAGCTGGAACAATTACCGGTAGTCGGCTTCCTCGAAGATCCGCTCTATCCCTATGATATCGAAGGCTGGAGAATTCTGCGTGCCAAAACTTCGCTGCCGCTCTTGATGCATGTACCACAGCTGGGCGGTGGTCCCGAAATCCAGCGCGACGTCGCCGACCTCTATATGATCGGTGAGGTCGGAATTGGCGACTCGATCCGCCGCGGGTTAGCCGCTGCGGCAGCCGGGCTCTCGACCGTCGTCCAGCTCACCGGAGGCACTCTCAGCAAAGCATTAGCGATGCATCTCGCAGCAGTGATCCCCAATGTTTCGCACTCGACCAACCTCGACGACCAGTACGCCGAAGACATAACCGGCGGCCGGCTGGAAATAAGCGAGGGCAGCACCCCGGTGCCCGAAGGGCCGGGACTGGGCGTGGAAGTCGACGAAAAAATACTCGCCGAACTATCGACCCGGCCAAAGTCCGAACTCCCGCGCCACCTCAATGTCTTATCCCTTCCAGGCGGTACGACCTATTACACCTCAAATATCTCCTCCGTCGATCAGCATGGAAATAATCTACCCCATATGACGGGTTTTGCCGAAGGCAATATCCGCGGCATACACAGTAGAGTCTGGAACGATGACGGTTCGAAAGAATTCGAGCAGATATACTCAGAAGTACAAAGAACGGGCAAGGTAAAAACAGAAGGCGCACCAACAGGCTAACCGACGAGCCACCGACAACTTCGATATGATTGCCTCTTATAATGAGACGATCATATCGAAGTTGTCGGTGTTACCACGGGTTTTGAACGCCCCCACTTTTTCGAAACCAAACTTTTCATAAAAGTGGATCGCGCGCAGGTTCTCGGCCCGGACCCCACCGACCAGTACTAACCGCTTGCGTCCCAATCGGCGCAAAAGCGGAATCAGGTGCTCCATGACCAGGCTGCCAACACCGGTATCCTGGTCCGCATCGGCAACAGAAGGGGCCAATTCGCAGTCAGAGGTGCTGGAGAGCAGCATATTGCGATCCCGATAGCGCTTCGCGTCCGACTCGTAAACACCGAAATGGACGATGAAATAGGCAATGATCCGCTCCTGCCCCTCCCGTTCTACAATGCCCAGCATCCGCAATGTGTCGGCACTGTCCCGTTCGGCACAGAGCCGATCGGCAGTCGGCTGGTCGAAGAGATGCGGACCGTAGACGCGGGTAGTCGCCTCTGAGAGACCTAGGAAATAGGCTCCGAGCATTAGTGCATCGTCTTTACTCAGTGGCCTAAGCACGGCCTCCTCGCCCGAATGCAGGATGATCTGCGTCGAAGCTATCTCCGGATACTGATCTATTTGTTCTACGCGCACTAGCGACCTCCCTGGTTGCTCAAAAGGCAAAATCCAACGCCAATGCCACACTATTGAGATAACCTGCCTGAATCAAACTCTGCTTGTAGCGCGCCAGCGCTGCCAGGTTGCGGTAATCGGCTTCTTTATCAAAACGCCGGGTTACAAACATCGGGGCCGCCGGTAACAACGCCCCCAAGACCAGGGCAAAGTGCCCGTATTCCCCGGTGAGGAAAAATACCCCACACCAGGCTCGCGCAGCCATCTGTGCAATCCAGATCCACTTCCGAGTCACCTGAGCCCCGAAAAAGACGCAGAACGTGTACTTGCCATTGGCGCGATCGGCCGGTTCGTGCTTAAGCCCGCTGGCCAGAGCCCCGACCAGTGCATAGAGTAAAAGCGGCACCAAAAGGTGCCCGTCTGCAAGGGGAAGCGTTCCGACACAGATATAATATCCAGTCACTGGCAGCAACGCGCCGACCCCGATCGTCTCCAAAATCTCGCCGCCGCCGCGGTAGTTGATCCGCAACGGGGCAAAACTGTAAGCCCATAAAAAAACCAGCCCTATACCCACCAGATACAACGCAAAAAATCGTTCGTACAACACGACCAACGCCGCTCCGGCTGCCAACGCGCCCAGTGCTGCGAGCAACCCCGCTCCAAGAACCTGCCCCGGTGCTAGCAGACCTTCGACCAGCACCCGGGGATCGATGAGTTCGGGGAAACGCTGCTGGTGCGCGGCATCCGCCTCGCGATCGGCGTAGTCGTTGAGTAGAACGATACTCCACTGGGCACAGAGAGCCAGAATGAAGGCCAATACAAAGAGGGTAAGCGGAGCTGCTCCCACCACTCCGATGCCCATACACAACCCCACGGCGGTCGGTGCTATAATCTTGGGCAAAGAACCCGGTTTGACGGCGAGCCACCAGGGGCCCAACTTAGTGGAAACCATACTCGATCCATCGGCTATGTCACTATCCGTATCGCACTATGCAGAATTGGGCCTCTTGCAACAACGACTGGGGCCGTGCTACTCTCTGGCTCCATACCGAGACCACGCAACTCCACTGGACCAGCTTTGCTCGCAACTGATCGACGAGACCATTGATTCTAGTCTGGCTCGAGTCTTTGCGCAAGGCATGGCCCAGACCGCACAGGCACTGGCCGCACATTTCCCCGATAATATATTTGCCGATATCGATTTCCTCGCTGCGGCACTGCTGGCCCAAACCCGATGCCATACCAAAATCGATGATCGCGAGATAACCAGCCGCCGATCAGCGTGCGACCTGGCCGAGCTCTTCGACCGCATCACCGCTCTGATCCAGCTCTACGGGTGCCGTTCTGCCATCGGCTTCCGCTACGTCCACGACTTTCTCTATGGCTTCGACTGGGCCCGCTGGGTTCGCAAAGACCCGGATCGGCGCTCTAGCGTCGGACCTTTCGATGCAGAATTCCTCCACTATTTGCACCTGCGCGGCACCGAACTGCTGGCGCTCATCGCCCGCGGCGACCGCAAATATCCGCCCCTCTCGCCCGGCGAATGGCGCAATCCCTTTGATTTTTCGCGCACCCCGGCCGACGAGGCGCTCCTGCACCAGACACTAGCGACTGAGGGTCTGCTCCCGCTTGCCGCCTGGGATCTATCGGCACAACCGGTTTTCGACAAGGATTTCTACCAATTGCGCCAGCAACGCGCCGCCCAACTGAATGGCTAAAACCAAAACCGCTCTCACCCCGGCTATCCGCCAGTTGCGCCAGGCGCGAATTGAGTTCAGCGAGCACCGCTACGAGTACCGGCAACACGGCGGCGCTCCACATGCGGCCAGCGAGTTGGGACTGAACCTGCACAGCGTGATCAAAACACTGGTCTTTGCCGATGAGTCCGCCCAAGCTTGGCTGGTCCTGATGCACGGCGATCTGGAAGTCTCCGCTAAAAACCTGGCGCGACAACTAGGCAGCAAAAGCCTCGTCCCCTGTACCCCGGAGATCGCACACAAGCAAACCGGCTATCAGGTCGGGGGTATCTCGCCCTTTGGCACCCGCAAAAACTTGCCTATCTGCGCTGAAGCATCGATACTCGAACTGACGCGAATCTATATCAACGGCGGCAAATTGGGTTTCCTGATCGGCCTAGCTCCCCAGACCCTGATCGACCTCCTGCAGCCAACCCTGGTATCCGCATCCATCCGAACCTGAAAGAGATACGCCATGCTGGACCAACTCACCCATATCCGCAACGCCAGTACCGGCCGGGCCTCGTCCTGGGAACACAATGGCCGCAACAGCGACGCCTGGTGGATCGAACCCGGCCAATCGCAGATCCTGGCTGAGATCGAAGGTCCCGGCCGCATCACCCATATCTGGATGACCCAGCCGAACCACTACCGGGAATGTTTGCTCAAATTTACCTGGGACGACGCCCGCGCGCCCAGTGTCATCTGCCCTCTGGGCGACTTCTTCGGTCTCGGCCACGGCATCGTCAACTCCTACCAATCGCTGCTATTTTCGGCTTCAACCGGCAACAACAATCGCTTCGAGACCGGCTGCGCACTCAACGCCTATGTGCAGATGCCCTTCCGCAAACGAGCCCGGATCGAGTTGGTCAACGAAAGCCGCGAACGCCATCGCCAGTACTTTTATATCGATTACGAAACCGGAGCCCTAGCCGACGAGGCCGGCTACTTTCACGCCGAATTTCGTCGCCAGAACCCCTTCGGCGGCTGGGGCCACGAGATCCGGGTCAACGCCCCCGAGGCCAATATCGCCAACAAAGGTCGCAACGCCTGGGATAATAACTACGTGATCCTGGAGACCAAGGGGCACGGCCATTATATAGGCTGCAATATCAGCGTTACCAATTTCCAGGGCACCTGGTGGGGTGAAGGTGACGATATGATATGGGTCGATGGATATAAATGGCCACCTGAACTCCACGGTACTGGCAGCGAGGACTACCTCAACCAGGCCTGGGGCATGCAAGACAACGCCTTCTTGCGCAACGGCACCTCGATCCACGAGGATAACACCGCTGGTTATCAGACCTCCTATGTCCACCATTTGGAAAACCCGGTCCACTTTCAAAAGGAGATCAAAGTCACTATCGAACACGGTCATGGCAACCACCTCTGCAACGAGATGAGCAGCGTTGCCTACTGGTACGCCGCCAAACCCACTCGCGTCGCCAAACCACCACGGGTCACCCAGCGCATGCCGGTTCTGCGCGACAACCAGGGGCGCTGGCTTCACGACCCCAAAAACCAAACCACCCCGCGCAATATCCGCCCGAATCAAGAGATGAAGCGGATGAAGGCACGGTGGAAGAAAAATCACACCTGATTTTCATCACCGATCTAGCGGACGACTCCCGGATCGGTAATTTCCCGCAATCCTCTCAACCGAGAACGCACCCAGAAAGACCATGACCAACGAGTTCGTACCTGCTGTCACCAGCCCAGACACCCCTTCCCCCAATGCCCTGGTTTTCGCCTTCCAAAAAGACCGGCTCCTCGCCGATCTCCAGTCGCCCAATGCCCCGATCCCCACCTTCGGCGAACTCGGCGAACTCGCCCATATCAACCAGCATTACCTCGGACGCTGCTCCCAATACGGTCCCTGCTACGCCCTCGAGCTCCCCGACGACGCTGCGGCCCCCACCGGCCTGGCCTTTCACGGTCTACGCGATATAGCAGCGCGACTCGGCCCAACCCTCTTCCGGATCGGAGGGCGCGCCGTACAGGTCGTCGCCTGGGGACAAACCCATCGCTACTGCGGTCGCTGCGGCACTGCAACCGAACACGCCGCAAACGAGCGCGCCCAGGTCTGCCCGGAGTGCGGTCTGACCTGCTTTCCCCGACTCTCGCCGGCGATCATCGTTCGCGTCGAGCGCGGCGACCAGATTCTGCTGGCACGCAATCACCGCTTTCCTCCCGGACTCCACAGCGTGCTGGCCGGCTTCGTCGAACCCGGCGAAAACCTGGAAGAATGCGTAATCCGCGAAGTGCGAGAGGAAGTCGGAATAGAGGTCGAAGAAATCCGCTACTTCGCCAGCCAACCCTGGCCCTTCCCCAATTCGCTGATGCTAGGTTTTACCGCTCGCTACAAAAGCGGCGAGATCGAGATCGAGCAAAGCGAATTGGCCGAAGCCAACTGGTATGCACCCGGCGAATTGCCCGATCTGCCCATGCCGATCAGCATCGCGCGACAACTCATCGACGATTATCTCAAAAAACACCATATTCTATGAACAAAGCCGATAAAATCCGGATAGTCCTCGAAACCCTCGAAGGACTTTATCCCGATCCATCGATTCCACTCAAAAGCCACGATCCCTATACCCACCTTATCGCCGTGCTACTTTCGGCCCAGTGCACCGATGCGCGCGTCAACCAGGTCACGCCCACGCTCTTCAATCACGCGAATCGACCCGAGAAAATGGTCAAATTGAAGGTGGAAACGATAGAGAAAATTATCCGCCCCTGTGGACTAGCCCCGCGCAAGTCTCAGGCCATCTGGGACCTTTCGCAAATCCTACTCAGAGAGCACGACGGTGCAGTCCCACCCGATATTGAAGCGCTAGAAAGACTGCCCGGTGTCGGCCATAAAACCGCCCAGGTCGTGCTGGCGCAGAACTTCGGCATAGCGACTTTTCCCGTCGACACCCATATCCATCGGCTGATCCACCGCTGGGGTCTGTCCAATGGCAAAAACGTCGAACAGACCGAAAAAGATTGTAAACGCCTCTTTCCCCAGGAGCGCTGGAACGACCTGCATCTGCAAATCATCTATTTCGGCCGCGAACACTGCCCGGCCCGCGGCCACCAGCCCGCAGACTGCCCTCTCTGCAGCAGAATAGGCCGCAAAAGCCTCTTCTCCACGCAGGAAAAAAGAACTCGACAACGAAACTCAAATAAGCACGAAATTCATTGACTTCGCCCAACTACCATATCCGCCCGCGCGCTATTTTTACCGGTCTAGCACTGGTCTTTGCAATCAGTCTGCTCAGCCCATGGGCGATCCTGATGGTCAAAGGATCGCAACTAACCAGCAATGCTATCCCCATCGTCGCGGTGCTTTTTTTCTTTTTGCTCACCGCCGGATTGCTGCCTCTGCTGCGGATCCTCGGTCCGACCTGGATCTTTTCTCGCCACGAATTGATCGCCATCTATATCATGATGCTCGTCGGCTCGGTGGTGGTGACAACTGGCTTTACCGGCTCTTTCCTCTCGGTCATCAGCGGCGCGATGTACTATGCCACCCCCGAAAACGAATGGGGCACGCTCTTCGGACCCTATATCCACTCCTGGCTAGCCCCTGAAGACCCCGAAGTAATACGCCTTTTTTTCGAGGGACTGCCCCAGGGCCTACCCATACCCTGGTCCGCCTGGATCAAGCCGCTGGTGGCCTGGATTTCGTTTATTATGGTCTTCTACTGGGTGACGCTCTGCCTTGGCGTCCTGCTCAGAGGGCAATGGGTCGAAAACGAGCGACTGGTCTTTCCGCTGACCCGGCTACCTCTGGACATGCTCGCTGACCCCGATAAGGGAGCGCGCCTGAGCCGGCTCTTTTTGAGCCATCTGATGTGGATCGGCTTTTTGATCCCATTGCTTCTGCACTCCTGGAATTCGCTCAATTACTATCACGAAGCCTTCCAGAAGATTCTCATCAACGGTAATTTGGTCTTGCATCAGGGTCTGGTCAGTGTACCCGTTCGCCTCAATCTCCCCGTATTGGGCCTGGCCTACCTGATGCCACTCAACGTCTCCTTCAGCATCTGGTTCTTCTTTATCGTCTACACCATCGAGAAACTGATCTTCGCCCGTATCGGCCTGCAACTAGGCGGGGGCGATATCTGGACTTCTGGTGGAGCCACTACTCCCATCGCCCACCAGCAGGCTGGCGGCTTGCTGGCATTGACCCTCTTCGTACTCTGGACCGCCCGCGGCCATTTGCACCGCCTGTGGGTATTAGCACTCCGAGGCGAACGAGCGCCACGCGAATTTCTCTCCCCGCGCACCGCCTTTTGCGGGCTCTTGCTCGGCATCGTCTTCCTGGTGACCTGGCTGACCTTGACCGGCCTCGACCTCTACGTAGCACTCCTGCTAGTCCTGGGCGCATTAGCTGTCTTTATCGGCCTTTCACGCATCGTCTGCGAAGCGGGCCTGCCCGGCTGCCAGACCCCGATGGCGCCCCAGACCTTTATCGCCCGCGGCTTCGGACCCGAAACCCTCGGGCTGCACAACATGACCGGTTTGGCCTTCAGTACGGTGTGGATGGGCGAGACCGCGGCCAATATGATGAACGCCGTAATTCACAGTCTCAAACTCAGCTCAAGTTCTTCACGACCCTCCCGTATACTCCCCTACTGCATCTTCGCCGCCATCGCCGTAGGATTGGCCGGCTCGATCTGGATCACCATGGAGATGGCCTACACGTATGGCGGTATCAATCTCCATAGTTGGTACTATAGCGGCGCCCCACGTTGGCCCTTTCGCTACATGGCCTCGGTGGCCAACCAGCCCGAACCCTCTTTTCTCCCCAGACTGTGGTTTACCCTGAGTGGCTCGGGGGTGATGGGTCTTCTGCTTCTCCTGCGCCAGCGCTTCGTCTGGTGGCCACTTCATCCTTTGGGCTTTCCCATCGCTTCGACCTTCACTATAGTCTACTATGGCTGGTTGGCGATCTTCATGGCCTGGCTGGCTAAATTTTGCGTCCTGCGCTACGGTGGTATCCGCCTCTACCGGCAACTAACCCCCTTCTTCCTAGGGTTGGTGCTGGGTGAATTCTTCACCGCTTCGCTCTGGGTTTTTATCGACGGCTACTTCGACGTACAGGGCAATATGATCTTCAATTTCTGAGCAACGATGCGAACCATTAACAGACGATCCGCATTGTACCGAAATCCGATCGATCGAACCAGTCAACCGAGTACGGCGCCCAGTACAACACATACCTGCTTAGCAGGTAGACCCCCTACACAAATAATTCGCGGGTAAACAACTATGACTCGTATTGGAATCGCTCAAGTCGATATAACTCCCAACGTTCCAGTGTGGCTCGTCGGCTATGGAGATCGCGACCACAAGTCCGAAGGGGTTTACCAGGCCCTCCGGGCCGGGGCGGTATCTATCGCCACGCCAACCGAGGAGTTGGTCATCATCACTGCCGACTTAATCGGCTACGATCTGGCCTATGCAGCCGCAGCCAAAGCACATATCGCCGACCTTACCGGGCTCCTGCCGCGACAGATTGTTCTCACCGCCACCCACACCCACTGCGCACCCTTCTTTTATCCCTGGAACATGCCCGGAGCCGTCGAACCAAGCTATGCGGCTTTCCTGCATCAGCAATTGATCGAAGTCGTCGTCCGCGCCCGAGCATCCCAGGTCCCAGGGACGCTATCCTTCGCGCGAACCACTTCGGAATTCGGTGTCAACCGCCGCCTGCCCGACGGCCAAGGCGGGATCCTATTCGCCCCCAACCCGGACGGGCCGATTGACCGCGACCTCGACACCTTCTTTTTTCAGGATCAGCAAGGTCGCCCCCTCGGCAGCTTAAGCATCTTCGGCTGCCATCCCACCAGCCTCGGCGGATACCTTATCGGCGGTGATTATCCCGGCTATTTCTGCCGTGCTATCGAGGAGGAAATCGATGCCCCAGCACTCTTTGCCACCGGGTGCGCGGGCAATATCCGGCCCTGGTACGGTCGTGAAGAAGGCCAATTCCCACGACCAAGCTTCTCAGAATTGGCCGCAGCTGGACGCGAATTGGCCGCAACAGCTCTGGAGTCCCATAGCAATGCCGCTCCGGTCGACGCAGCTCTGCTGCAGGTCGCCGATACCTTTCACCAATTACCCTACACCGAATTGCCGACGATCGAAGCGTTGCAGGAAATCCACAACGACCAAGACCCGCGCCGCCGCGACTGGGCAGCCGCCATGCTGGCCATTGCCGACAACGGTCCTCTGGCAACGAAATGTCCGCACGAAATACAGATCGTACAATTCAACCCCGATCTTCGCACCGTGTTCCTAGGGGGCGAGGTACTGAGCGAAATCGGCCTGCACCTCAAATCAGTTCTCCACCCCGGTTTGACCTCGACCGTGGCCTACGCCAATGGCTTAATCGCTTATGTCCCCGGGGCCGAAACCTACGATCTAGGTGGTTATGAGGTAGACGGTTCCTATCACTTATTCTTGCGACCCGCACCCTTCAAACCAACAGTCGAAGAACAGATCGTCGAACAGACGACCGCACTAATGGCCAGCTTCGACAGCTAAGGCTTCCCGATTTCTGCCTGAATAGCCTGGAGCAGATCTTCGGTATTGAAGGGCTTGTTAAAAGTATATTGAGCCCCGAGTTGACGGGCCTCTGCCAAGAGAGCACTGGGGTCTTCCGCTCCAGACATCGCGATAAAACGAGTCTTGGGAAATTCTTCGACGATCTCGCAGATGACCTCCAGGCCATTTTTACCAGGCATAAAGATATCTGTAATGACCAAATCGAAGCTAAGCGCGTGCAAGCACTTGATACCTTCGAGACCGTTGGCTGCCGTTACCACGCTGTAGCCCAGATGCTCGAGTAACTGAGCCAGGAAGTGATTCAGCTGGGGTCGATCTTCGATTACTAGAATACGTTTGGGGGACGGATCGGTCGTCTCAAGTGAATTTCCCATAATTATTTGCTACCATCAGCCACGTGTACAAATCGATCTTGCCTAAAAGCTAAAAAACCAGCAGACAATTAAAAACAATATCTATGCCAAGCTTTCAAAATTTATTTTTTACAATTTAAACATCCATATAAACAATCACATACAAGATATTCAACCTCTGTATAGCCCCCCGGCATATAACTACTTTTTCGACCTCTATCGCTATTTCACCTCGCCAATACGAGAGTTTGCCCCTCAGCTCTCGCGTATTCACCTCTAGATTGCCATCCCGAAAAAACCCCATTCACGACCTGGAAAGCCGCATTACCCCCGAGGCATCTCCGCAAACTGGACCATCCAAGTTCGCTGGACTGAACATCCAGGTCTTACAAGCCGATGGCAAAATGGACTGAGGGCGGAAAAGAAATAATAAAAGAGACGGGGAACGTCTATCCTTCGTAGGCCTCTTCGCGGCCTCGTCCCTGCCGGCCCGGAACGAGGCTGCGATATTGCTCAGGCATCCGGGCATAGGTCTCCGGCCATATTGGCTGGTGACCGTTTTCGACCCAATTATTGAACCAGCGCGGGTAGTAGGCGATATTGAGCCCGATGCGGATTTCCTGGCTCGAATTGGCTCGTGCCTGGTGCCATGCCCCCCCGTGCCACAGCATTACCGAACCCGCACGGCCTTCGACCGGATGGATCAGCGAACTCTCCGGCCCCACTTCGGGCGGCGGACTCTTCAACCGCGAGCGATGACTCATTGGCACCACCCCGGTCCCGCCGTTTTCAGCGGTGAAATCGCTCAGCATCCAAATCGTATTGATCATCCAGGGAACATCTGGAACCTTGTCAAAGTTACCTGCCGAATCGACGTGTAGATGCTGTGGCGGCGCCCCTGGCCAGGTCGGTTTAGAACAGGCTTCGACGACCCGACAGCGAGGTCCGAGGAAATGGCGGGCTATGCTCAGCGTATCTTCGTGAAATGCGCATTGCCAAACCCGCTCATCGAGGTTGATCATCCCGAAGAGCGTCTGATAGTACTCGTCACCGTGGATAAAATCCGCATTTGCGGAGTCGGCGTG
Organism: uncultured Gemmatimonadaceae bacterium; assembly: GCA_964520345.1. Taxonomy (GTDB): domain Bacteria; phylum Latescibacterota; class UBA2968; order UBA8231; family UBA8231. The sequence continues at coordinate 52,961 of CAZFMY010000023.1, forward strand.
CAATTCCAGACAGCGGGCGCCGAGATTCAACGCCTCCTCCCGAGGTATGCGCTCCGGCAACAAACAGTATCCATAGACCTCGAGATGGGCAATCGCCGCACTTAATTCCGCACTTAATTCCTCGCTCATTCTACTTCTACCTCCAATCTTGCCGCCAACGCTACGATCTGTCGCCAGATGCCTTCATCGACAACAATACCCTGCTCTTCACTTCGTGCCAATGCCTGAAATTCGCGCTGACCCGGTACCAGCACACCCTCACTCCCAACCATCGGCTCGGCCGAAGATACGTAGTCCAGTAGCTCGCCGAGTTCGCCGATGAATCGCTCCTCCCCCATCAATTGTCCCACGTCGATGACCAAGAGCCACATGGTATTGGCGTGCGATTCAATCCCCTCTTCGCGCCAAGTCGGCACCCCTAAAATCGACGAGAGAACCGCCGCCATTAATCCCAGACCGTAGCTCTTGTAGCCCTGCTCACCACCGAAAGGAGTGATCGCCCCCGCCGGTGAACCATCCTCTGCATAGAGATCGGCCGGATCGCTACTCGGCTCCCCGCGCCGATCCACCAGCGTCCCATCCGGCAGAGTCCGTCCGGTATCTTGAAAGAGGCGCACCCGTCCCTCGGGCAAGGATGCCGTCGAAAAATCCAGAAGCACCGGATCGCCATCGGTCGGAGCGGCAAAGGAAATCGGGTTCGTGCCCAGACGACCTGCGCGTCCGCCAAAAGGCGCTACCCAATGGCCCTCGCCCGCGGTACTGCAAGTGGCCAGCGCCACCAGGCCAGCTCGAGCTGCCGCTTCGGTATAAGCTCCGAGGCGCCCGACATGACGACACCGACGCACCAGCGCACTGCCCATACCATGGACCCGTGCCGTCGCCAGCGCCGACTCGACCGCCCGCAGGGCTGCAACCTGACCAAAATTCCATTGCGCATCGACGAGCGAAACGGTCGGACTCAACTCCGTGACCACAAGCTCTGCTTCTGGAACGATTGAGCCCTGCTCTACATCTTTGATGTATTGAATAATCCGAGCCACGCCATGGGAAGGCATTCCCATCATATCGGCGCGCACCAGCGCCTCGGCTACGAGGCGGGCCGACGGGGCGGGCGCACCACTCTGCACAAAGAGCCTCGCCGCCAAATCTACGAGATACTCGGGCTCAAATTTCGGCATTTACGGATCTCACATTCCGGCAATTGGTGAACCTGTATATAGACCATTAACTATCTCATCGTCAAATCGCGATGCCAGTACACCGGCTGACTTTTGCAGGATATTCAGTTTTTGTCTCAAAGACCGGGCTGCGGTCACCCGCGACAAAGCAATGAATATTAAATTCGGCGCTTCAGTGCACTTTTAAAAGCTCAACACCGGGCCTGGTTAAGACCAGCAGCAGAGCTATTGACGACAATCTATTCTTATCCTAGTCTTGAGCGCCATAGGCCAATCGAATTTCCGCCTCTACAAACCCAATCACTGATGGAGGAATAGATTGAAAATTCTGCTTGCCGGAGGCTCCGGAGGCGTCGGCACCGCCGTCATCCCCTACCTGCGCACCCGACACGAAATCCGGGTCCTCGACCTCAACCCTCCCAAACACGATGTCGAATACGTCCAAGGATCGATGACCGACCTCGAGGCACTGAATCTGGCGCTCGACGGTGTAGACAGCTTTATCACCATGGTCATGAAGGGCGGCCAGGACGGCCTCGACCGAGAGCACAGCATAGAGCAGGCACAGGACAACTACCAAGTCAACTGCCTGGGTCTGCACCTGCTCTTACTCAATGCCTTTGAACGAGGCATCAAAACAGGGGTTCATACCTCGACCATGAGTGCCCACAACCGCAACCGGCGCTATTATCCTTCCGAGGAAGAAGTCCCCCTGGATGGTCCGAATGTCTATGGGCTGACCAAGGGCTTCGCCGAACAGATTTGCCGCTACTTTGCCCGCGAATTCGACATGAGCCTGGTGGCACTGCGGATCTCCGGTCCCCGCAACAGGGAACAGTTCCTCGCCCAGTATTCGGACCCACCCCGCCGTTCCTGGGGCGCCCCGATTTACCTCACCGACGAGGAGGACCTCGCCAACGCCTATCTAGCCGCGCTCGACTTTGCCGATAAAAGCCATGGTCGCTTCGACGCCTTCTTCATTGCCGGTGATGCCGCGCACCAGGAAATGAATATGTCCAAAGCCAAAGCCCTGCTCGGCTGGGAACCGCGTTCGGCCAAACGCCTCGGCTTAGAAACCTGATTACACTTCGGCATCTCACTCGGCGAAACGAGTCGGCCCGTCCGTTTCCCACTCGGCACAGGCAGTCCAACCCCCGTCGACGACCAGCGAAGTCCCGGTAATCCCCGCCGAGTCTTCCGAACTGAAATAGAGCGCGGCCCGGGCGATCTCCTCAGGCTGAACGGCCACCCCCATCGGCACCCGCTGCAAACGCCTCTCGAGTGCATCTTCGGGATCGGGCATGCTCTGCAAATGATAGCGCAGCATCGGCGTGTCTGTGATTCCCGGACAGATGCAGTTGCAGCGCAGGCCCTCCGCCGCATAATCGAGTGCAATCGAACGAGTCAGCCCCAGCGCCGCGTGCTTGGAAGCAGTATAGGCCGGTGTCGATCCCTGACCGATAAAGCTACTGACCGAGGCGATATTGACCACGTAGCTACGTGCGTTCTGCGTCAAGTGTGGAACGGCGTATTTTACCGAGAGAAAAATCGACTTGGCATTGACCCCCATCAAGTAGTCCCAATCTTCTTCATCGTACTCGTGCAACCGCCCCAGATGAACTATCCCAGCACAGTTGACGACAATATTCAAGCCACCGAAGGCTGCAACCGCGGCTTCGACTGAGTTAGCAACATCAGCGCCACGCGCCACATCACACGAAGCAAAAATTGCTTCTCCTCCGGCGCTGTGAATCTGTGCGACAACTTCCTCGCCAAGTTCTTGCTGCACATCCACCGCCAGAATTTTGGCCCCTGCGGAGGCAAAACGCCTGGCAATCGCCGCCCCCATCCCGGAGGCCGCGCCGCTGACCCAGGCCACCTGATCTTTGAGTCGTTTCTCTTCCATAATCTCTCCTCATTACGGGCCGACTAAGATAGGTCCGACAATCGGTCTCGAACAAGCTTTCTGCCACCCTACCACGCCTGGTCCCCAGTAGGCCGACGCGTAGCGGAGAGACAAAAATACCAAGCTGTGAATTGCCTTGGCGCTTTTACCGCCATAGATTTTGTAGAGCATGATTGCCATCGCAGGTCTTGAAACTCACGAGAGCAACCTGCAGTTCTCGCCTGGCCACAATTATCTCCTATCTAAATCAATGTTCAAATCAGTTATCCTTCTCCTGCTCATTTTTTCCTCCTGTAGCCCCCAAGCGGAGGAAAAAACGAGTGCTCCTACCATCGAATTCTGGACCATTGCTCTCGGCGATGCCTTCGCCGATTATATCCTGGGCATGATCTCCACTTACGAGCAGGCCCATCCCGGAGTAAAGATCAAATGGGTCGATGTCAGCGGCGGCGAGGTGGCCGAAAAATTTCTCGCTGCCCTGGTTGGTGATACGCCTCCGGATCTGGCCAATATCTACGATCTGCCCCGCTTCTTGCAATACGATATCCTGGTGAATATGGACGAAGCGGTTTCCAGCCAAGAAAAAGCCAAACGCCTGCCCAACTTCTGGAATGGAGTAGGCTACTTCCAGGGCACTAATTACGTTATTCCCTGGTATGTCGGCGTCACCATGTTCTGGTACAACAAGGAACTCTTCGCCCAGGCCGGACTCGACCCCGACCACCCTCCTCAGACCATCGACGAAATGCTGGCAATGGGCCGCCAGATCCACGAACGCACCGGTAAGTACGGCGTCTCATGGCGATTGCACCCCTCGCTCATTGCCCCGCCCTGGGCGCTTTTGCGGATGGACGGATTCTGGCCGCTCTTCGATGAGGACTTCCGCCGCACCCGCATCAATCATCCCGACGCAAGAGCCATCTTCGAAAAATGGGTCGATGCCTACCGACACGGCGTGGTGCCTCCTGAAGCCATTGCCGCTGCGCACCGCGACGAGGTCAACTGGTTTATCGAGGGCCGCGCCGCGATGCTGCCTTTCTCCGGCGGCTGGATCACGCGTTATTTCGATGATTCTTTCACAGAAAAAGTCGGCCTCGCCCCCATGCCACGAGGTCAACTAGGAAAAATTCCAGCCACCAATCAGGTCCTGGTGGTCCCCAAAGCCTCACCCCACGCTGCAATAGCCGTCGACTTCGGCCTCTTCATCACCAACGACGAAAATCAGCTCGAATTCTGCCGCCAGGTAGCGATTCTGCCCTCGACCGTAGCCGCTGCTGCCGATCCATATTTCCGCCGGCCGCCTGCAACGCTGGCCGATGCCGCCAACCAACTCTCGGCCGCCGATATCCCCAACTCCTTCGTGATGGCCCCACCTGATGTAGTGGGCTGGAGCCGCATGGAGGATATTCTGCACGAGGAATTCTCCAAAGCCCTGGCCAACCAACAGGGCGTCGAAGAATCCTTAAACCGCATCGAAGAGAAGTGGAACCACCTACTCCGTTTTCAGTGAGAAAAAATCGTGCACGGACGCTATACTCCCTACCTTTTCATTGGCCCCGGTCTCCTGCTCCTGGGCATATTCTTCGCCTATCCGCTCCTCGACACGCTCTGGCTCAGCCTGCACCGCTACAATATCTTCACCGCCCCGACTTTCGTCGGCCTCGATAATTTCTACCGCGCCTGGGGCGATGAGCTATTCTGGCGCGTCCTGGCCAATACACTGCTCTATGCGGCAATGGTCGTACCCTCGCTGGTAGTATTCTCCTTTTTTATGGCGCTCCTGCTCGACAATTCGATCCGGCTGATCAAGATCTTCCGCACTCTTTATTATATACCGGTCGTCACCTCGATTGTCGTCGCCGGCATCATCTGGAAGTGGCTCTATAACTCAGATGGCCTACTCAACGCACTACTGAAGGGCTTTGGTATCATAGGCCCGTCGTGGCTGGCCGACACCCGTGGGATACCCGAAGCCTTCCTCAACCTCTTCGGTATTGAAACCGAATCGGCCTGGTTTAGCGAACCAGCTATTGCGCTTTTTTCTGTCGCTCTGGTCACGATCTGGAAAGCCACCCCCTACTACATGATCATCTATCTGGCTGGACTCCAGGGAATCCCCACACCACTCAAAGAGGCTGCCCGTGTCGATGGGGCCAACTGGTGGCAGACCATTCGCCATATTATCATCCCTACGATCAAGCCCTATACGCTGGTCGTCTCGATCATCGCCACCATTGCCGCCCTGCGCACCTTCGGCGAAGTCTACGTCATGACCAGCGGCGGCCCCTTCCACCGCACCAATTTGCTGGCCTACTATATATACACTCTGGGCTTTAAATACCTCGAAGTAGGCTACGCCGCCGCCGTCTCGCTTTTCCTACTCATCGTTATCCTGGTCTTCGCCATACTGAATTTTCGTCTGGCCGGGAGCGATAATACCGATGGAGGCACCTGAAATTTCGACTTCCACCTGGCAACGAATCCTGCTCTACGCGCTCCTCTCGAGTGTCGGCATCGTACTATTGCTACCCTTTGCCTGGCTGCTCTCCACCGCGCTCAAAGCGGAATCAGCCGACCTTTTTGCCTACCCACCACAGTGGATACCTGACCCCATTGTCTGGGGCAACTTCGTCAAAGCCTGGGATATTCTGCCTTTCTGGCGCTATATCTTCAATACCTTCTACATCGCCATCGCCACTGTCCTGCTCAATCTGTTCTTCTGCTCGCTAACCGGCTACGCTTTGGCCCGGATGCACTTCCGCGGCCGGCAAGCCATCTTCTACTGCGTACTGGCGACAACCATGGTGCCCTTCCAGGTCCTGCTGATCCCGCTCTTCATCGTCACCCTTAAACTCGGCCTGGTCGACTCCTACGCCGGCGTCATCCTGCCTCTGGCGGTCAATGCCTTCGGCATCTTCCTCCTGCGCCAAGCCTTTAGCACGATTCCCAAGGATATAGAGGATGCCGCCCGTATTGACGGCTGTCGAGAATTCACCATCTACGCCAGAGTGATGATCCCCTTGATCAAACCGGCACTCGCCACCCAGGCAGCCTTCACTTTCGTCGCGCAATGGAACGATTTCCTCTGGCCGCTGGTAGTACTCAAAAGCCGCGAGCTCTACACCCTTCAACTCGGCCTGGCCAGTCTACAGGGTGTGTTCGGAGTCAACTGGCGCTATATCTCAGCCGCTTCGATCATCGCCCTGGTTCCGACCGTGCTCTTCTTCCTCTTTACCCAGCGTTTCTTCACCCAGGGTCTGACCTCTGGAGCTGTAAAAGAGTAGAGCTATCTGTCCGCTCAACGGAAAATATCGGCAACAGAGCCCGCACTCAACCAAAGCGCAGCACTTCGCCCATTCCCTACTATGTTTCAGCATGAAAAATTGGCGATAGATATCTTACTCATTGAAAATTTGCCATCCTTGTACTCTTTTTCCTACCTTAGCGGTCTGGATTAAACCTAGGAGAACAATACGCAAATGGTTGCTGATATACTGCTTAAAGGCGGACACCTGATCGATCCCAAAAATGGCCACGACGGCGTCATGGACCTCGCGGTAAAAGACGGCAAAGTCGCTGCTGTCGCTCCGGACCTGCCAGCCACAGCGGAAAAAACTGTCGACATCACCGGTCTTTATATTACCCCCGGACTGCTAGATATTCACCTCCATGTCTACGGCGGCTTCGACGCCTGGCTCTTCCCCGACCCTCACTGCCTGCCCCAGGGAGTCACTACCTGTATGGACACCGGCGGCGCCGGGTACAAGGACTTCGAACACTTTAAGGATACCATCATCTCCAAGGCTAAAACCCGGGTACTGGCTTTGCTCAATATCGTCGGGGCGGGAATGATCGGCCCCCCCGAACAGGACACCACTGACATGGACCCGCAAAAATGCAGCGAGATGATCCGCCGCTATCCCGAATATCTGGTTGGCTCCAAATCGGCCCATTTCGGCGGTCCGGGCTGGGAATCAGCCGGCGGAGCGATAGAGGCGGCCCGCCTGAGCGATACCATCACTATGATGGATTTCTCCCCCAGGCCGACCCGCACTTATGAAGAGCTTCTCGCGCGCCTGAGCCCCGGCGATATCCATACCCACTGCTACTCGACGCGCACACCGTTGATCGACGATGATAACCAGGTACAGCAATACGTCTGGGCCGCACGAGATCGCGGCATCGTCTTCGACACCGGCCACGGCAACGCCAGTTTCCGTTTTCATATTGCGGTGCCCGCATTGGAACAGGGCTTCCCCCCCGATACGATCAGTACCGACCTGCACCAGCGCAGCCGTATGCTCCCCAACGCCACCATGAATATCACCATGTCCAAGTTCTTAGCCCTGGGCATGCCCCTCGCAGAGATCATCTACCGCTCGACCTGGCGCGCTGCAGAGGTCATCCGCCGCCCAGAACTGGGACACTTGAGCGAAGGGGCGATCGCCGATGTGGCGGTCTTTTCCCTGCGCGAAGGCCAATTCGGTTTTGTCGATGCCACCCGCTCGGTGCTCAAAGCCGACCGCCAGTTCGAATGCCAGATGACCTTGCGCGAGGGCGAAATAGTCTGGGATCTCAACGGGCACAGCCTGCCACCGTGGGAGGAAACCGCCCCGGATGTCTAAATCCGCAACGATCTATACTTATCCGTGGGATCTATCGGACGAAGGTCTAGACCAGTCGCTCGGCACCATCGCCGATACCGCAGGTCTCAAGAGCATCAACCTGGCCCAAAGCTACCACGTATCGACCTACTTTCTGCCCCGCAATCCGCAACGACCGCTTTACTGGGGTGAAGAGGGCGCACTCTACTTCCAACCTTCGGAGGCGTTTTACAAGGAGAGTCCGATAAATCCCCTGATCAGCGAGACGGTTAGCGGGCCCGAGTACATGCGCACAATGGTCGATGCGATTAAAGCGCGGGGCCTGGGCTTTACGAGCTGGCTAGTCTTCAACTACAACCACTACCTGCCGCAGCGCTTTCCCGACGCAGCCAAAAAAGACCCCTTCGGCCATATCAACCTAGCCCAGCTCTGTCCGGCCAGCCCGCTTACGCGCGACTACGCCCTCGCCCTCTGCCGCGATATCGCCACCCAGTTCCAACCGGACGAATTCCACCTCGAATCACTGGGTTTTCTGCATTTCAACTACGGATTTCGCAATCCCAAGGTCGCAGTACAGATCTCTCCGTTCTGCGAAATGCTCTTAGGACTCTGCTACTGTCGCCACTGTTTGCAACGGGCAGAGAGCACGGGCCTGGACGCGGATCGATTTCGCAGCGAAGTCAGCGAATTTCTAACTCGTGAACTCGCCCGACAACCAGATATGGAGTCCAGCACCACAGACTTCTCTACCGCCTTTTCCGGACGTCTGCAATCCTATCTAGATGTCCGCGTCGAAACAGCGACCTCACTGGTAGAAGAAGCTGTAGAAATTGCTCGACGGTCTGGAGCACGTGTCTCCTTCTTCGGCGGCCGCGATCCGGTGAGCAATGGGCTCGACTCTAACCGCATCCTGCGCGACGTCTCTATGCTCAATTCCGGCATCGGTGGAGCGGCAGGCGACCTGCCTGCACAGATCGCCGCCACCCGCAACGAATTACCCGCCAACACCGGGCTGAGCGCCATCATCCATCCCGGGAGTTTCGCCGATCAGGTCGCTCTAGGCACCCATCTCAATGCACTGGATCAGGGTGGCATCGACGGCTTCGCCTTCTACAACTACGGGCTGGTTCGCCAGGCTCATCTCGAATGGATCGGAGCCCATCGCGATGTCTGGACTTAGACTTTTCCTCCTTTTCCTGCTTTGCTCCCTGCCGATCTGCGCCCATTCACAGGATCTGCCGGAGTGTTATATCCCGTTCACGACTGACACCATCGCTATTGACGGTCGTCTGGCAGAGCCCAGCTGGGCCACAACCCCGATCCTCGACCAGTTCAGCTTCCCCTGGTGGACCGCTGGAGCCAAGGACCGCACCGAGGCCCGACTGCTCTGGGACAATCAATACCTCTACGTCGCCTTCACCGCCTACGACCCCCATATCTCCGCCGTGCTGACCGATCGCGATAGCCCGGTCTCACGCGATGACTGCGTCGAAGTCTTCATCGCTCCCGACACCAGCGCCATAGACCACTACTACAATTTCGAATTCAACGCTCTCGGCACCATCCTCGATCGCTCGCCCAAACTGAATCGCAGCGGCACATGGAATGCCGATGGGATCCTGGTGGCGGTCGAAATTGACGGTAGTCTCAACGACGAAACCGATATCGATAGTCTATGGACCACCGAAATCGCCATCCCCTTCACCGCGTTTAAGGGTTACGCACCGCAACTGCCCCCCCAGCCGGGCGATCTATGGCGACTCAATCTCTATCGCACCGGTGGCCAAATAAATCTCCAGTACATCACCTGGTCGGAAACCCAGACGCCTAAACCACAATTCCATGTACCTCGGCGCTTCGGTTTCGCACACTTCGTGGACCGGGTAGTCCTCCCCTCCACCGACTAGGACTCGATGGGCTCTCCCCGGTCGGGCTACACGTTCAGAGCTTTTTTCTTAGGCTCGATCTTTGCCGCTGTCCTGGCTGCCGGCGCCCCCTACGGAAATATGGTCCTGCGCGGCTCGTATATGACTCAGGACTTCTCCACTCCCGGTGCCCTATTTCTCTTTTTTGTGTTGGTCGGGGTATTCAACGCCCTCTACAAATGCGTCTTTCCCAATGGCGGCCTTGCCCGAGCCGAAATGCTTTTGATCTACAGCATGATGCTCATCGCTTCGGCAATCACGACCTGTGGGCTATCTGAATATCTGTTGCCAATCATGAGTTCCTGGCTCTACTTCGCCACGCCGGAAAACAGATGGGATGACCTCTTCCACTCCTATATCCGAGATTTTCTGGTTCCTAGCGATGCACTGGCCATCAAGCACTTCTACGAGGGGCTGCCCGCTGGTGAAGCCATCCCCTGGGGTGTCTGGCTTTCTCCGATCCTGGCGTGGAGCACCCTGGTAGTCGCGGTCTACTTTGCGATGATCTGTGTCGCGGTGATACTCCGCCGTCAGTGGGTTGAGCGCGAAAAACTGCTCTACCCCCTCGCGCAACTACCCCTTGACATGGTTCACCAGAGCGACGAGAATCGACTGCCGCCGTTCTTCAAAAATCCGACGATGTGGATCGGCTTCGCCCTCCCCTGCATCATCTCGACAACGAACGCTTTCCACAACTACTTCCATATCTTTCCCCAAATTCAGCTCTCTTCGAGTATAGATCTCTTTCGCAACACCTTGCACCTGCCCATCAATCTCAGCTTCCCGGTGCTGGGATTCGCCTACCTTATCAATCTCGATATCGCCTTCAGCCTGTGGTTCTTCAACGTCCTGGTCAACATACAAAAAGGCCTCTATGGCCTATTAGGGGTCACCACTGGCGAGGCCCTCGATACCTTCAGCGTCAATCCACCGGCGATCGCTCATCAAGAGATGGGCGCGCTGATCGTCCTGGTTGTTTTTACACTCTGGGTAGGACGTAGCCACCTCAAAGACGTATTTCGCAAGGCGTTTTTCAATGCGCCTGAAATCGACGACTCTACCGAGATTCTCCCCTACCGCGTAGCCGTCTGGGGCGGAATCTCAAGCCTGTTTTTTGCCGGGGTCTGGCTCTGGCTGAGCGGCATACCGCCCCTGGTCGCCCTGTTTTTCTTGATTAGTGCCTTCGCGATCTTCGTCGCCATGACGCGTATCGTTGCCGAAAGCGGAGTACCGGAAGCGCGAACTCCGATGATGCCTCAGAGTTTCGTCACCACCAGTATCGGCACACCTGCCATCGGCGAAACCGGCATCACCGCCCTCGGCTTCACTTTCACCTGGGCCACCGAGTTGCGGATTGTAGTGATGAGTTCGGTCGCCCATGCTCTCAAGCTGCTCGACGGACAGGAGGGGCGCAGGCATCGCCTCTTCTTCTGGGCCTTGATGCTGGCAGTGCTCGTCAGTATGCTCAGTTCGCTGTGGACGATCCTGGATCTATCCTACCGCTACGGCGGCATCAACCTCAACCGCTGGTTCTTCGGCGGCGGCGCCCGATCCCCCTTTGAAAGTTTTGTCGCCCGCCGTCTGCTCAACCCCGTCGGCCCCAGTTGGGATGGTTGGTTCTCCACCAGCATCGGAGCTGCGATCATGGGCGGCTTGATGATGGCCCGACACTATCTGGCCTGGTGGCCGCTGCACCCCATCGGCTTCCCCATCGCCGGGCTCTGGCTGATGAGTCACTCCTGGTTCTCTATATTCCTGGCCTGGGTCTGCAAATCGATCGCCCTGAAGTACTGGGGACCCCGCGGCTTCCAGGCTGCCCGACCCTTTTTCTTAGGTGCCATCCTCGGCCAATTCACCAGCGCTGGAATCTGGCTGGTTATAGACGCCGGTACTGGCATGACCGACAACCGCATATTCAGCTGGTAACCCTTGCTCCGACAACTTCCCTCCGCCTATCGCCAACATCTGAATCGCCGCACGGCACCTCTCCACCAAGACCGCAACTCGGGTGTAACCCTGCGCGCAGTCCTCTGCGGCTGCATATTGGCAGCATTAATCGCCATCGGCGTCCCCTATGGCAGCATGGTCATCCAGGGTACTCGTCTGGGCTTGAGTTCAGCTACCCCAGCAGCATTCTTCCTGTTCTTCGTTCTCTTGCTGACCCTTCACCTCGGACTCGGTGCCCTCAACCGGGCCTGGGCCTTCGGGCGGGGAGAACTGCTGACCATCTTCGTCATGATGATGGTAGCCACCGCCATCCCCACTCGCGGTGTAGTAGGCATGCTGCTGCCCATGATGACTGGCGCATTCTACTACGCCACGCCCGAAAACCAATGGGCCGACCTGATCCACCCCCACCTTAGGGCTTGGCTGGTCGTTTCCGATCCAGAAGCTATCACCCAGTTCTACGAAGGCCAGGGTCGCGGCGCGGAGATTCCCTGGTCCGCCTGGATCGCACCGCTGGGGAGTTGGCTGCTCTTCTACGCGGCATTCTACCTGACTTTGATCTCGCTGATGAATATTCTGCGCCGCCAGTGGATCGATAACGAACGCCTGGCCTATCCGCTGGCCCAGGTACCACTGGCGATGATCCAGGACCAAGGCGGGCGGTTGCTCAAACCTTTTTTCCGCAACCGCATCATGTGGTTAGGTTTAGCCATTCCTTTCGTCATCGGTAGCTTCGAAGCCCTGCACCATTACTCTCCTACCATCCCCTCTCCAAGTCTGCAAACCCATCTTTCGCTCCTGCGCGACAGCGTCACCTTGCGCATCGGTATCAATTTTCTGATGCTCGGCTTTGCCTACCTAATCGGCACCCAACTCTCCCTCAGCCTCTGGGTCTTCTACCTGCTTCACGCTCTACAAGACGGCCTGATGCGCAGCCTGCATCTGAACCACGTCGAAGAGCTTGGCCAATGGTCTGAAGCGGGGATAGGACACCAGATGATAGGTGCCTTCGCCGTATTTGTCGGCTACGGTATATGGACTGCCCGCGATCACCTAAGAGCAGTCGGCCGTCAATGTCTACGCCCGGAAAAAGATAACGCCGAGATTGCGTCCTACCGCTTCTGTGTCCTCGGCTTCGTTGCCGGCGCGTCCTGTATGGTCTGGTGGTTGTGGCGAAGCGGCCTCTCGGCCTGGATCGCGGTGCTGGTCGTGGCCTTAGCCTTGTGTATACTGGTGGCATTGGCGCGGATTGTCGCCGAGGCCGGAACACCGACCATTACGCCCGGCATGATCCCGGCCGGATTCACCGTCAGCACTCTCGGTACGCCGATCCTGGGTGCACAGGGCATGGTCTCCCTGGGTTATACCTTTGTCTGGATCGGCGACCTGCTGGTCTTTATGACCGCGCCCCTGGCCAATGGTCTGCGTCTGGGCAGCGAACTGAGCGGCAACCGCCGACTCCTGCTCTGGGGTATGGCTGCGGCTATGCTAATCAGTCTTTCCCTATCTACCTGGTACACGCTGCATCTAGCCTATACCCACGGCGCCGCCAATCTCCACTCGCAATATTTCATTGGCTTTGCCGCCAACCCTTCCAAATTTGCAGCCCAGAAGCTACTCCACCCCACTGGCCCCGACTTTATCGGCTGGGCCTGGACAGGCTGCGGGGCTTTTTTGATGGGCGCGCTGATATTTGTCCGCAACTACTGGGCCTGGTGGCCGTTGCACCCGATCGGATTTGCCGCGAGTATGGGGTGGGTCATGGATAATATCTGGTGTTCGATTTTCGTTGCCTGGCTGGTCAAAGTCGCCATACTCAGATTCGGAGGCGCTGCGCTCTACCGCAAAACCATACCCTTCTTCCTCGGCATCGCCCTCGGCCAAATCGTCGTTAGTGGCTGCTGGCTGCTCATCGACGGTTTTAGCGGGACAGTGGGCAACCGCCTGCCCGTTTACTAAGTTTAGGATCCCATATCAAGGAGACGAGCCCGTGGACTTGCAAACGATTCAACGCGCGATCGATGCGCTGCCCCGACACCGCTTTACCAGCTTGCCGACACCGCTTGAACTCTGCCCCCAACTCAGCGCCGAACTCGGAGGACCTCGGATCTGGATCAAGCGAGATGACCTGACGGGCCTGGCCTTTGGAGGCAACAAGTCCCGCTATCTCGAATTCACCCTCGCCGAGGCTACCGCTCAGGGTTGCGATGCCGCGGTACTGAGCGCGGTCGTCCAATCGAACCACTGCCGCCAATTCGCCGCTGCCTGTGCCCGCCTCGGGCTCAAAGGAGTAGTAGTCCTGCGCCAAGACGATTCGACAATGGGACGCAGCGAACCGGCCCAGGGCAACTATCTGCTCGATCGACTCTTCGGCACTCGGGTTCGCGTGGCAGCTGCAGACCAGCTTTCAACCGTTATCGCCGAGGAGGTGGATCGCCTCGAGGCAGAAGGCTATAAACCCTTCACTGGACTCTCCGGCATGCTCTCGCGCGTAGCCTATATACAGTGTGCGCTAGAGATTGCGGCCCAGTGTCAGACCGAGGGCATCGAATTAGGCCATCTAGTAGTCGGATCCGGCGGCAATAGTCTGGCGGGCCTGGTCGCCGGCCTTACTCTCCTTGGCCACTCAACTCACTTCCTGGGTACTCCCCAGAGCAAGATGGGCCAAGCCGAGGGCAGTTCCGCGCGGATCGCAGCAGCTGCTGCCGAGGCCGCTGCGCATATCGGCCTCGAATCCAACCCCGACCCCGCGCGGATTACCGTAACCGATGCGTATGTCGGCGCCGGCTTTGGTTATCCCGACCAGGCTACGCTGGACACGATCCGCCTGCTGGCCGGCAGCGAGGGGATTCTGGTCGATCCCACCTATTCGGGCAAAGGCTTCGCCTGCCTTGTCGATCAGCTGCGCCAGGGGCGCTTCGCCGATAGCGAGGATATTGTCTTCGTCCACACCGGCGGTACACCACTGCTTTTTGCCTATGGAGACGAGCTCCTCGTTTAGCAGCATCTAGGGAGCAAATCCCAAAGGCCCGGCCAACTTTTCGAGTTCGTCGGCCAGATGCTGAGAATCATTCAACCCTGCGATCACCTCTGCCAAAAAAGCGAATCCACCGCGACGGGCAAAGTTCGCGATCTGAGCATAGCTCAGACTCGGCAGCTCCCGCAGTTGCACACCGATCAGTTCCGCCAGTCTCCGCTCCAGGATTGGTGGCGACTCGGCGTAGGGCATGTTGCGCAATAGCAGAATCAGATCGTTGCGAGCCAGAATCTGGTCGCGAGTCCCATAACCCAGGCGCCGCGTGTACTCGTTAAAAAGTGCCAGGCCAGCCAAGTTTACCCCATCCAATCCCACTTTTTCTTCGTACGCGGCTATTACCGAAAACGCGCTATGCGCGATCAGGTAGTGACCCAAGACCGTGGGATGCAGATACTCCGTAATCAGTTCGTCACCAATCAATCCCCGAGGTGCATGGGCGGAAAACGCCCGCTCTACATCCACCAATAGCACATCCGGATCTGCAGCTAATTCGCGTATAATCTGATTGAAGGGGCTGCAGGCCCGCAGATGAATCGTATCCAGGTCGCGCGCTTGTACAAAAGAAGCCAGTGCTGCGGACGAATCCCCAGACGCCAACCGGGATAAACCAGCTTCAAAATGCAACGCCGCATGGCGAGGATAGTCGTCCACCATACTCTGGGATACTTGACCAATGGGTGGTTGGGGACCTTCCGAGCGAAGGGGATAAAAACCCTCCAGATTAGCGACCAACGTAGAGAGAGCCACCGGTATATCCCGCTCGTGCAAGACGCTCAGGATCTGCGCTAAATTGCGGCGAAAGTTCGCCTCTGTCCGCCGGTGTGCCTCATCTCCTAGATTGACTTCGCGCTGGACCAGATGCAGACCAAAAGAAGCCGGTTCCTCGTCCCTGCTGAGCCACTCCCCGATACCGTGCAGAATCTCCCCCAGGACATAGTATATTTTCGAGCGCTGTACAAGCATTTGCAGCCGAATAAAAGAACCATTGCCTCCGAGGCGGACAAAGGGCGTTGCCGCTCCATAGGGTCCGACGAACTCGTTATGGCCCGCATAGACGATAACCAGGTCGGGACTGCGGTCGGCGATCTCTTCGACAAAATCGAGTAAAACGAAGGAATTGATCGCAGTGATGCCACAGTTTACGACTTCGATTTCGCGTTCGGGATACGCGTCCTGAAGCATCATCTGCAAAAAATTGGGAAACGAAGTGTGGGCTGGATTGGGAAACCCGAGCAAGGTCGAGGCCCCGAGCGCGAAAACGCGGAATGCATTCGCATCTTTCTCGCGGGCAAAGCGATCCTGTCCGGCAGCTAATCGCACATATTGGTGCGGAAAGAAACGCCGCGCCGCATGTGGATTGAGCCGATAGTCATTGCCCTCGGCGATAAATAAGCCATCCTCAGGGCCGATGTCCAAAATCCGTAAACCGAATTCTAAGAGCCCCAGGAATACCAACCCCGCCAATAGAGCTATAAACCGGCCTAACATCGCTCCCGTACCCTTTTTGCACCTTGAACCATTTTTGCTTTATTTCTTTTGGCTATAATGCTTTAGATAAAACCATGGGTGGAATCATTCCAAATACCAAAGAGAGTACGACCATAAGCGCACGAGGTTTCCTAGTCGGCTCCGTCCTCAGCCTGATTATCGCCATCGGCGTCCCCTACGGCAGCATGGTTATCCAGGGTTCGCGAATGGGCTTGAGTTCGGCGACACCAGCTGCCTTCTTCCTGCTCTTTGTCCTGCTCCTGACCCTGCAGATCGCCCTCGGTGCACTCAACCGCGCCTGGGCTTTTAGTCGCGGCGAGTTAGTGACCATTTTCGTTATGATGGCCGTCGCTACCGCGATTCCCACCCGCGGCGTAGTCGGCATGCTCTTGCCGATGATGACTGGCACATTCTACTACGCCACACCCGAAAATCAGTGGGCCGACCTCGTCCACCCCTTCCTATCGGAGTGGATGGTGGTCTTTGACCCGGTAGCGGTCAAGGCCTTCTACGAAGGCACCGAAGGCTCGTCCGCCATCCCATGGCAAGTCTGGCTTCAACCATTGCTGCGCTGGCTGATGTTCTACGCGGCATTCTACGCCGCCATCATCTCTGCGATATCGATTCTCCGCCGTCAGTGGGTTGACAACGAGCGCCTGGTCTTTCCCCTGGCCCAGGTCCCTTTAGCGATGATTCAAGACGAAGCCGATAGCGACAAGAAGCTCCTCAAACCCTTTTTCCGCAATCCCGTCATGTGGTGCGGTCTGATGCTGCCATTCTTCATCAACAGCGTCAATGCCCTGCACCACTACTTTAACTTCATCGCCCCCATAGTCCCCCAAACCAGCATCGAAATCTTCAACCGCACCGCCACACTCAGTCTGCGCATCAATTTCCTGATGTTTGGCTTCGCCTATTTCATCAACTC